>NZ_JAIULG010000016.1 GCF_020169415.1 Tsukamurella sp. M9C | reverse complement strand
CCGGCGCCGCGGCCGTTCCCGCGGGCACCGGCGCTGCGAACGTCCCCACGGGTCGCGTGGGCGGCGTCCCCGTCCCCACCGGCATCGGTGGCGCGGCCGTCCCCGCCGGCATCGGTGGCGCGGCCGTCCCCGCTGGCATCGGCGGCGCAGCGATCCCGGTCGTCGGCGGCACTGCCATCCCCGCTGGCATCGGCGGCACAGCGATCCCGGTCGTCGGCGGCACGGGCTTCCCTATCGCCACGGCGAACGGCATCGGCAGCACCGGCGGCGTCACCACGAACGGCGCGGGCGCGCGCGGCGTGGGCAGCGCGGCGGGCGTCGGCACGAACGGCGTCGGCACGGGCGCGGGAGCGCGCGGCATCGGCAGCGCGGCGGGCGTCGGCACGAACGGCATCGGCGCGCAGGGCCTGACGGCCGCGGTCGGCATCCCCGGCATCATCGTCCCGGGCTCCGGCGTCACGCCGGTCCGCCCCGTCGTCCCCGCGACGCACCGGCGGTAGCCCGCCGGTCGCCCCGGGCGCCTCGGCGCCCCTGATCACCCGAGCTCGTGCGGCCCCACAAAGGTCACCGCGGGCCCGGATCCGGTGACCACATAACGAGAACCGGCACCGAGTGGGTCGGCGGCTACGCGCTGCCGACCCACTCGTCTGTTCCGTCCCGGAACAGCTGGTGTTTCCACACGGGCAGCGCCTCCTTGACCGCGTCGACGACCCGCGCGCAGGTCGCGAACGCCGCCGCGCGGTGATCGGCCGACACCGCGACGACGAGCGCCGCATCGCCGATCGCGAGCGGACCCACGCGGTGCGACACCGCGACCGCCCGCACACCCTCGGCGGCGTCCGCCTCGCGCGCCACGACCTCCGCGATGACGCGCTCCGCGGTGGGGTGCGCCGAGTACTCCAGGCCCGTCACGCCACGGCCGCCGTCGTGATCGCGCACAGCGCCGATGAAGCCCACGACCGCGCCGGCCTCGTGCCGCGTCACGGCCGCCTCGTGGGCGGCCAGGTCGATCGGCTCCTCGGTCACCCGCGCGAAGACGACCTCTGCCGCGGGCTTGTCAGCCATGGTCGCCGCCGCGGATCTGGTCCAGCGCGTGCGCCAGGACGCCGTCGAGCACGGCGAGGCCGTCGCGGACCCCGCCCGACGAGCCCGGCAGGTTCACCACCAGCGACGAGCCGGCGACGCCCGCGAGCCCGCGGCTGAGCACCGTCGTCGGTACGTCCGGCAGGCCCGACGTGCGGATCGCGTTGGCGAGGCCCGGGATCTCGAACGTGAGCGCCCCGCGCGTCTCCTCGGGGGTGCGGTCGGAGGGCGTGAGCCCGGTGCCGCCGGTGGTGAGAACGACGGCGTCGCCGCGGCGGACGGCGGAGCGGATCGCGGCGCCCACCTCCTCGCCGTCGGGCACCACGACGGGCCCGTAGACCTCGAAGCCGCGCTCGCCGAGCCACGCCGCGATGGCGGGCCCGGTGGTGTCCGCGCGTTCGCCGAGGGCGGCGCGGGTGGAGGCGACCACGACGGTGGCGCAGCGGTCGCGGGACGGGCGGAGCGGTTCAGTCATCTGATCTCTCCCAGTGGCCGGTCTTGCCGCCGTCCTTGGTGAGCACGCGGACGTCCGTCATGACGGCGGCGGGGTCGAGGGCCTTGACCATGTCGTGCAGGGTCAGCCCGGCCACCGCGACGGCCGTGAGCGCCTCCATCTCGACGCCCGTCCGGCCGGTGCAGCGCACGGTGGCGGTGACGGCGATCTCCGCGCCCGACGGCTCCAGGTCGACGGTCACGCCGGAGATCGGCAGCGGATGGCACAGCGGGATCAGGTCGGCCGTGCGCTTGACCGCCATGATGCCCGCGATGCGGGCGGTGGCGAGCACGTCGCCCTTGGGGACCGCACCGTCGGCGATCGCCACGACGACGGCCTCGGTGGTACGGAAGGTCCCGGCCGCGACCGCCGTGCGGGCGGTGACGGCCTTGCCGGACACGTCGACCATGCGGGCGGCACCCGCATCGTCGACGTGTGTCAGCTTGTCGGTCAGCGGTTGATCCGGGTCGACGGGTGCACGTACGGGATGTGCTGCTGGGGGAACTCCAGCTCGCCGAACGGCGACATCGCGCCGACCACCGGGGCGGCCAGCTCGTTCACGGCGTGCTCGGCGTGGCCGTCGGCGGCCTGCGGCCAGCCGTTGTCGACGTAGCCGGGCTTCTTCGCATTCGAGGTCTCAGACACGCCGCTATTCTGACATGCCCCGGTGTCTAGGCTGTATCGGTGAGCAGTAATACGTCGTCGACGGGGCCCGCGGCGTGGCTGCGCGAGCGCACCGACGCCGAGATCGCGGCGCTGCTCGACGCCCGGCGCGACGTCGCGACGCCCGTCCCCGCCGGTTTCGCCGTGCTGGCGAGCCGCCTGAACAGCCCGTCGTCGCTGGGCCGCGTCGCCGAGCGCCTCACCCTGCCGGACCTGGCCGTCCTCGAGCTGCTCCTCGCCGAGCCGCTCGACGCCGACGCCCTCGCCCGCCGCCTCCGTGGCCGCGCGCTGAAGAAGCAGGTGCTGGCGTCGGCGGACAAGCTCCGCGGCCTGGCGCTGGCCTGGGGCGACGACGTCCTGCACACCACGGCCGCCGCCCGCGAGGCGCTGCCGTGGCGCTCGACCCAGCTCACGACGCCGCCGGACCTCGACGCCATCGACGCCGCCCTGGCCGCCGCGGGCCCCGACGAGCGCGCCCTGCTGGACCGCCTGGCCGAGGGCTCTCCGCTGGGCCGCACCGCCGCGGCGGGCCCCGGCACCTCCCCCGACCACCCGGTGCAGCGCATGCTCGCCTCCGGCCTGCTCGCCCGCGTCGACCACCAGACCGTCGAGCTGCCGTGGGAGGTCCGCACTCGCTTGCGGGGCGAGCTCCCCCTGGGTGCTTCCCTCAAGCCGCCCGTGCTCGACGGTCCGCCCGTCCCCGGCGCCGACGGAGCCGGCGCGGTCGCGGCGCTGGAGCTGTTGCGGCACGCCGACGACGTGCTCGACGTGCTGGGCGCGGTCCCGGCGCAGCGGGTGAAGGCCGGCGGCATCGGCATCCGCGAGCTGCGCCGCGTCGCGAAGGCGGCGGGCCTCGCGGAGGACCGCGCCGCGCTGCTCCTCGAACTGCTCGCGGCGGCCGCGCTGATCGCGGAGGGCGAGCTCGACGGCGAGGAGGATTCCGTCTTCGCCCCGACGGTCGCCGTCGACGAGTGGCTGCGCGCCGCGCCCGCCGACCGCTGGGCCCTGCTCGCCCGGACCTGGTTGGAACTGCGCCGGCAGCCCGCGCTGATCGGCACCCGCGGCGAGGAGGGCATCGTCGGGCCGCTGCACCGGGCGGCGCGCAGCACCGTCGCCCCGCAGGACCGCGCGGCCGTGCTCAACGCCCTGGCCCAGGCCCCGGCGGGAACCGCGCCCACCCTCCCGGACCTGCACGCGGCGGCGAGGTTCGCGCACCCGTCCTGGTACCGCCGGCTCACGCTGGACGCGGTCGCCGACATCGTCGCGCAGGCGCAGGTGGTGGGCCTGGTCGCCGGCGGCGCCCTCACGTACGCCGGCCGCGCGGCCCGCACCACCGACCCCGCGCAGGCCATGGCCGCGGCGCTGCCGAAGCCCGTCGAGGAGTTCCTGCTCCAGGCCGACCTGACGCTGACCATCCCCGGGCCCACGACGCACGACTTCGCGGCGGCGGTCGCCCTGGTCGCGGACCTCGAGTCGGCGGGCGGCGCCGCCGTGTACCGCGTCACGGACGCCTCGGTGCGCCGCGCGCTCGACGCCGGCCGCACGTCGGCGGAGGTGCACGCCTTCTTCGTCGCGCACTCGGTGACGCCCGTGCCGCAGGGCCTGACGTACCTGGTCGACGACGTCGCGCGGCGGCACGGCGCGCTCCGGGCGGGCGTCGCCGGTTCCTTCCTGCGCTCCGACGATCCGGCGCTCGTCGCCGCGGTCCTCTCCTCCCCTGCCGCGGAGGCACTCGCGCTGCGGGCCGTCGCGCCGACGGTGCTCATCGCCCAGGTCCCGCTGTCGGATCTGGTCGCAGGGCTCGCGGCCGCCGGTTTCAACGCCGCCGCCGAGGACTCGCGGGGCGTCGTCGTCGACCTGCGGCCCGCCGCGATCCGCCTGCCTTCGCCGCGCCCCCGTCCCCCGGCCGCACAGCCCACGCTCGATCAGCTCGCCGACGCGGCGGTGCAGATCCGGCGGCAGGACGCCCCGTCGAACGACGGTCCCCGCACGTCCGGCCCGGAGCTGATGGCGCTGCTGCAGTCCGCGGCGGGCGAGGGCACACCGGTGCGGCTGGGGTACGTCGACGCGAACGGGGTGTTCACGCGGCACGTCGTGGTGCCCGAGTCCGTGCGGCACGGGCAGCTCGCCGCGCTCGACGGTGACGCGACCCGCCGGTTCGCCCTGCACCGCGTGACCACCGCGGAGCCGGTGGAGTAGCTCAGACCAGCTCGCCGCGCTTGCGGGTGAGGTACGCGCGCTCGGCGGAGTTGCCGGTGGCCGCGATCGCCGCGTCGTAGGCGCCCTTGGCCTCGGCGGTGCGCCCGAGCTTCCGCAGCAGGTGCGCGCGGGTCGCGTGCCAGGCGTGGTATCCGTCCAGCCGCAGCGGATCGACCAGCGCCAGCGCGACCTCGGGCCCGTCGAGCTCGGCAACGGCGATCGCCCGGTTGAGTCGCACGATCGGGGATGCGTCGACCATCAGCAGCTGGTCGTACAGCGCCACGACCTGCGCGTAGTCGACGGTGTCGGCGCTCGGGGCGTCGGTGTGCACGGCGCCGATCGCGGCGAGGATCTGGTACCGGCCGGGCCGGTTGATCGCGAGGCACTCGCGGACCAGACCGTGCCCCTCGGCGATGGCGGCGCGGTCCCAGCCGGCGCGGTCCTGCTCGTCGAGCGGCACGAGTTGCCCGCCGCGGACCCGCGCCGCGCGGCGGGCCTCGGTGAGCAGCATAAGCGCGAGCAGGCCGGTGACCTCGGGGTCCTCGGGCAGCAACGCCCGCAGGAGCCGGGCGAGCCGGATCGCCTCCCCGGTCAGCTCCGCGCGGATCGGCTCGCCCTCGCCGGTGGCGAGGTAGCCCTCGTTGAAGACGAGGAACAGCACCGTCAACACCCCGTCGACGCGGTCGGGCAGGTCGGCGGCGGCCGGCACGCGGTACGGGATGCGGGCGGCGGCGATCTTCTTCTTGGCGCGGGTGATGCGCTGGCCCATCGTGGTCTCGGGCACGAGGAAGGCGCGCGCGATCTCCGGCACCGTCAGGCCGCCGAGCAGGCGCAGGGTGAGGGCGACCCGCGCCTCGGGGGCGAGCGCCGGATGGCAGCAGGTGAAGATCAGCCGCAGCCGGTCGTCCTCGACCGCGCCGGTGGGTTCGGGGTCGGAGTCGTCGTGGATCATCTCGGCCGCCCTGTGTTTGGCGTCGCGCCGGCTCTCGCGCCGGATCCGGTCGATCGCGCGGTTGCCCGCGGTGGTGGTGAGCCAGGCGCCGGGGTTCGGCGGGATGCCGGACTCGGGCCACCTCTCGGCGGCGGCGAGGATCGCCTCGCCCGCCGCCTCCTCGGCGATCGTGATGTCGCCGAAGCGGCGGACGAGCGAGGCGATGACCCGGCCGTACTCCTCGCGGAAGACCCGGTCGAGCGCGGTGCCGGCGTCGGTCACGCCAGCCCGTCGAAGGCGCGGACCTCGACGGTGCCGCCGCAGGCCTTGGAGCCCTCGGCGGCGAGCCGCAGCGCGACGTCGAGGTCGGGGGCGTCGACGACCCAGAAGCCGCCGATGAGCTCCTTCGACTCGAGGTACGGGCCGTCGGTGATGATCGGCTTGTCGCCGCGGCCGTCGACGACGGTGGCGGTGGTCGCCTCGGCGAGCCCGCCCGCGAACACCCAGTAGCCGTCGGCCTTGAGCTGCTCGTTGAAGGCGTCGGTCCGCGCGAAGGCCTCCTCCATCGCCTCCTTGGTGCCGTAGTCGCCGAACTCGCTCCGCTCGACGGGGCCGTGCACGGAGAGCAGGTAGTGCGTCATGGTGGTTCCTCTCGGTCGTCGGGCGGCCCCGGTGGCCGCCCTTCACCCTCACTACGAACGCAGGCGTACCGATACGACACCACCCCCGGAAAGTCTTCGCAGCGCCGATGTCGAAATCCGTCGGCCCCGTTCGTGGAAGGGGTAGGACGCGCCCAGCCCGGGCACCGTCACCACCGCTGAGGAGCACGCCATGAGCACCACCGCCACCACCACCGCCCCCGCCCGCACCGACCGCCTGCCCGTCTGGAAGCGCGGCATCGGCGCCGCCGTCGTCGCGTCGGTCGCCACCACCGCGATCGCCGCGGTCGCGTCCGCCGCGGGCGTCTCCTTCGCCGGGCCCGACGGTTCCTCCATCCCCCTGCTGGGCTTCGCGCAGCTCACGATGATCTTCTCGCTGATCGCCACGGGCATCGCCGCGGTGCTCGCGCGCCGTGCGCGGCACCCGCGGTCGACGTTCGTCCGCACCAGCGTGGTGCTGCTCGTGCTGTCCGTGGTGCCGGACGTGACCTTCGGCTTCGACGCCGCGTCCGCCGCGGTCCTGATCCTCACGCACGTGGTCGCGGCCGCGATCGTGGTGCAGGTGCTCGCCCGGCGGCTCGCCGATTAATTGACTGATTGCTCAGTTATAGATAACCTCGGGGCATGGCCCGCACCGTCGACCCCGCGCTCACCGCCCGCCGCCGCGCCGCCATCCTGGACGCGGCGGCCGCGGAGTTCTCCGCCGCCGGCTTCGAGCGCGCCCGCGCCGCGGACATCGCGACCCGCGCCGGAGTCAGCTCCGGCACCGTCTTCTACTACTTCACCGACAAGGCCGGCCTGTTCCGCGCGCTCTTCGACGCCGACATCGAGCGCAACACCGCGATCCGTGATCGCGCCCTCGCCGAGCCCGATCCGCGCGCGGGCGTCGCGATCGTGGTCGACGCGCTGGCCGAGTCCGCGGTCGACCCCGTCGCGCCCGGCCTCGTCGCCGAGGTCATCCGCCGCGTCCCCGCCGACCCTGCGCTGGCCGAGATCGTCCTCACCGCGGACGGCCTGGTCCGGGGTGCGCTCGCCGAGCTCGTCGCACGGGGCCAGGCGGACGGTGCCTTCGACCCCGGCCTGGACCCCGCCCACGCCGCCGCCTTCCTCGTCTCGATGACCGACGGCGCGCACCTTGCGGACGGCGACGTCCGGCCCGACGTGCGCCGCGCCGCCCTCGCCTACCTGCGAACGGAGAACGCATGACCACCACTGCCGCCCCCACGACGACGCTCGGGGTCTCGCGCGCGCTGCAGCTCGCGACGGTCTCCGCCACCACAGCCCTCGGCGCCGTCCTCGGCCTGATCGTCCGCGGCCTCGTCGGCTGGCTCGAGCGCACGCTCGACAGCTCGCCCGGTCCCTTGCGCGTCGCCGCCCAGCTGCCGGTGGGCGTGGCCGCCGGGATCCTCACCGTCGTGGGCCTGGTCGGCGGCATCATCCTGGTCGCGGCGTGGCAGCACGAGGTCGCGGCGCTGACCGTCGCCGACGATCGCGTGGAGCTCGCCGCGGGCGGGCACCGCCGGTGGATGGCACGCGACGAGATCGGCGAGGCCTTCCTCGGGCGGGGCGGGGAGCTGACCTTCCTGGACCGACGGGGCCGCCTCCTCGCCGCCGCCGGCACCGACGGGGTGCCCAAGACAGGGATCGCCCGGGCGCTCACCGACGCGGGGTATCCGTGGCGCGGCGACACGGATCCGTACGAGGCCGAGTACACGCGCTTCGTGGATGGCCGCGACGAGGCCTCGCCCGAGGTGGTGGCACTGCTCCGCGAGCGCGCGGTGGCCCGGGCCGAGAAGCGGGCGCCCACCGCCCGCGACCTGCGGCTGCGCCTCGGCGAGGCCGGCGTCGTGGTTCGCGACAACGGCGATGAGCAGGAGTTCCGCCCGGCGCGGCACAATGGATAGATGACCGACGGACCCCTCATCGTCCAGTCCGACAAGACCCTCCTGCTGGAGGTCGACCACGAGCTGGCGGGCGCCGCGCGCGCCGCGATCGCGCCCTTCGCCGAGCTCGAGCGCGCCCCGGAGCACGTGCACACCTACCGCGTGACGCCGCTGGCGCTGTGGAACGCGCGCGCCGCCGGGCACGACGCGGAGCAGGTGGTGGACGCCCTCGTCAGCTTCTCCCGCTACCCGGTGCCGCAGCCGCTGCTGGTCGACGTCGTCGACACCATGAGCCGGTACGGCCGGCTGCAGCTGGTGAAGAGCCCGGTGCACGGCCTCACCCTGGTCTCGCTGGACCGGGCGGTGCTGGAGGAGGTGCTGCGGCACAAGAAGATCGCCCCCATGGTCGGCGCCCGCATCGACGACGACACCGTCGTGGTGCACCCGTCCGAGCGCGGCCACCTCAAGCAGCTTCTGCTCAAGGTGGGCTGGCCCGCCGAAGATCTCGCCGGGTACGTGGACGGCGAGTCGCACCCCATCGCGCTGGACACCGAGTCCGACCCGTGGGAGCTGCGCGACTACCAGAAGGTCGCGGCGGACTCGTTCTGGTTGGGCGGTTCCGGCGTCGTCGTGCTGCCCTGCGGCGCGGGCAAGACGATGGTCGGCGCCGCCGCGATGGCGCGGGCGCAGGCCACGACGCTGATCCTCGTGACCAACACCGTCGCGGGGCGGCAGTGGAAGCGGGAACTCCTGGCGCGCACCTCGCTCACCGAGGAGGAGATCGGCGAGTACTCGGGCGAGAAGAAGGAGATCCGACCGGTCACCATCGCCACGTACCAGGTGCTCACGCGGAAGTCGAAGGGCGAGTACAAGAATCTCGACCTGTTCGACTCGCGCGACTGGGGCCTGATGATCTACGACGAGGTGCACCTGCTGCCCGCACCGGTCTTCCGGATGACCGCCGACCTGCAGTCCCGCCGGCGCCTCGGTCTCACCGCGACCCTGGTGCGCGAGGACGGCCGCGAGGGCGACGTCTTCTCTCTGATCGGGCCGAAGCGCTACGACGCGCCGTGGAAGGACATCGAGGCGCAGGGCTGGATCGCGCCCGCCGACTGCGTGGAGGTGCGCGTGACCCTCACCGAGAACCAGCGCATGCAGTACGCGACCGCCGAGCCCGACGAGCGGTATCAAATGGCATCCACCGCCCCGACGAAGGTCGCGGTGGTGAAGTCGATCCTGGAGCGGCACAAGGGCGCCCCGACGCTCGTGATCGGCGCCTACCTGGATCAGCTGGAGCAGCTGGGCCGCGAGCTGGACGCCCCCGTCATCACCGGTTCGGTGAAGAACAAGGAGCGCGAAGCCCTGTTCGACCGGTTCCGCTCGGGCGAGATCTCCACGCTGGTGGTGAGCAAGGTCGCGAACTTCTCCATCGACCTGCCGGAGGCCTCCGTCGCCGTGCAGGTCTCGGGCACGTTCGGCTCGCGACAGGAGGAGGCGCAGCGCCTAGGCCGGCTCCTGCGCCCCAAGCACGACGGCGGCACGGCGCACTTCTACTCCGTCGTCTCCCGGGACACCCTCGACGCCGACTACGCCGCGCACCGCCAGCGCTTCCTGGCCGAGCAGGGCTACGCCTACCGCATCGTCGACGCCGACGACATCCTCGGCCCCGCCATCGGCGAGGCCGGCTGACTCACCCCGGACGGCCGCGACCGCCGGCGAGCGCGGTGAGCCCCGCGGCGCACAACAGGAGTGCGAGCCCGCTCGCGACGGTGCGGGCCTGGTTGTAGGCCTGCCAGCGCGGCGAATACTCGCGCCAGACCTCCCCCGCCGCAGCGCGATCCGTCGGCACGTCGACCGCCGCCAGCGCCTCGTTCATCGGCACACTCACTGCGAGCGTCACGGCCAGGCCGCCCAGGCCGTAGACCAGTGCGGCCAGCGCGAACATCGTCGCCGCCCTGCGCGAACCGACCGCCAGGGCGAAGCCCGCCGTGACGAGCGCAACCACAGGTGTGAGGAAGAACGCGGGGAAGAACACCGCGTTCCGGACGGACGCGTTCATGGCCTGCATCGCTGCGATCGCGACCCGCGGGTCCGCGTCGTCGAGGCCCCACATCGTGGAGCAGACCCAAGCGAAGAAGAAGCCGAAGATCGCCCCCGCCAGCAGAATCGTGGCCCACGCAGCACCCAGCTCGACCCTCCGTGGTCGCGACGAAATAATCGAACCAACAAGTACGTTATTCATGAGCCAATATTCGAACTGATGCGTTCTATTGTCAATGGGTGACAACCCCGACACCCCGGCGCGGCCGACCGCCCAGCGGCACCGCTCCCGCCCGCCGAGAGGCCGTCCTCGACGCGGCTCTCGCTCTGCTGATCGAGCGCGGCTACGCAGCCGTCACCATGCAGGCAGTGGCCGAACGGGTACGCGGGTCGAAGGAGACCCTCTACCGGTGGTTCGACGACCGGGACGGCCTCTTCGCCGCGATCATCGAGCGCAACGCCGATGCGAGTGTCGGGACGCTCGTCGGCGTCCTGTCGAGCGCCGCGTCACCGAACGGCACGCGTGAGGCGCTCACGTCCTACGCCCGAGCGCTCCTCACCTTGCTGACCAGCCCAAGCTCCGTCGCACTGAATCGCGCCGCCATGGGCAACGAACGACTCTCCCGAACACTGTTGTACGGCGGACGACATCGCGCGGGCCCCGCCGTCGAGCAGTTCCTCAAGGCCGCACATACCGCCGGGATCATCGACGCACCCGACCCGACCGTGGCGTTCGGAGAGCTCTACGGACTGACCGTCCGCGACACCCAGATCCGGGTTCTCCTCGGCGAGAAGCCGCCAACCAAGGCCGCGATCGATCGCCGCGCCACGGAGGCCGTCGCGAAGTTCCTCCTCCTCCACGCCCCGCGGGACGACGCGCTGTAGCCCGGCCGGCTACGCCGCCTGGTCCGGGGCGGTGGACCGGTGAGTGTGTCCGCTTTGTGTTCGGGTGTCGACGGTGTGCCGCCCGCTCGGATCCTCGATGACAGTGCTGCTCCAGCCGGTGGCTTCCTTGGCGTAGTTGCAGGCCGCGCACAGCCCCTGCCCGTTCTCGAAGCTGGTGGGGCCGCCGGCCGCGTGCGGGACGATGTGGTCGGTGTGCGCGATCGGAGCGTCGCAGTACGGGGTGCGGCAGTACCGGTCCCGTGCCCGGATCATCTCCGCGAGCCCGTCGGGGAAGCAGCGCTGCCGTGAGTCCATGCCGACGACCGCGCCCGACTCGGGCGCAAGGTAGAGGCGTTTGACCCAGGCGACGCCGGCGGCGGTGGCCCGGCCGATGAGGTTGCGGGCGATCTCCGCCGGCACCGTCCCACCGCCGTCGAGGTGCGCTGTCCCGGGGCGGTCACCGAGGAGGACGGTGGCGGGCATCGTCAGGTTCACCATAACGGGCTGCCCTTCGGTGGCCTCGCGCCCGGTGAGACGGGCGAAGGCGGTGTCGGCCATGATCTGCCCGCGGGTCCGCAGGTCCGCGCCGATCCCGATCAACGTTGCGGCATGCTTGCGCAGCGCCGCGTAGATGCCGACCCCTTGAGCGACCGGTAGCAGCACCGACACCCTGGCCATCCCTTCGGGGAGTGGGCGGATCGTGACGGTGCGGTCCTTCTCGGCGGACGCGTTCCGATCGACCGTCGCCTGTGCGTCCAGCCGGTAGGCGACCTGCTCGACCCTCGCGGCGAGTTGCTTGAGGCCCATGCCCGCGAGCGTCGCCGGATCGGCGCACAACTGCGTATCCGCACTATGGCGATCGGAGGCGTCCAGGTGCGCAAGGCCGCCGATGATCACCGGGATCGCCTCCGGCGTGAGGTCACCGTCCCGCAACCGGGCGCGGGTGTTCGGCATCGTCTTCTCCAGCTCGACCGCCCGATTCACAAACCTCGCGGCTGTGTTCGGCGACAAATGCATGGCCAACCCGACCTCCGCCGCCACGCCCTGCTGCCACCGGTCCTGCGGCAACCCCGCCGCCACCCGCTCGCACACCCGCTCCCGCAGCAACTCCGCCGCCAACCGGTACTGCTCGAACACCGTCCGGCAACGCTGCCGCTCCATCGAACGCAAACGCTCCGCAACACCACCATCAGGCGGCCGATCACCATCTACACCAACGTCTTGGTCCATGAACTCACGCTACGCCGACCCACCGACAAGTTTTCGATATCGCAACGGCACATCGAACGATGATCGAGAAGAGTCACGCCGCGCGCACCGAAACAGCTCCTCTGCGTGCACTCATCAGGATCACTGCACTCGCCACCGCCGGCACCGTCGACCACAGCGCGACGGCGACGTACCCGCCCTGCGCGGGCAGGAGCGCACCGTCGGGCGTGGCGCGCGCGAGGAGGAACCCGGCGAGGGCACTGCCGATGGAAAAGCCTACAGCCCTAGCGATCTGGTTGACCGCCATCACGCTCGCGGTCTCGGACTGCGGCGTCCCGTCGAGCACGAGCCTCGGCATCACGGCGGAGGCACCGCCGACGCCGAGCCCCAGCACGGCCAGCGCGACCAACACCGCGACCAGATCGTCCCGACCGACCGCGAACACCACCGCGGCCGCCACGACCAGACCCGACGACGCCGCGAAAGTCCCACGCGGACCGAGCCGGACCACACTTCGCGGAACCACTTTCCCCGCAACGAAACCGAGCACGGAGAACGGGATGAGTGCGGCGCCGGCGGCGACGCCGGGGAGCGCGAAGCCGTACGGCGCGCCGTCGGGCACCTGGACGTACCGCGTGAGATCGCTGAACAGGAGATACATTCCGATACCGGCGACCAGCATCGCGAGGTTCGCGACCGCCACCGTCGGGCGCGCCACGAGCCGCAGATCAACGAGGGGCTCGTCGACCCGCAGTTCGACGATCACCCACGCCGCGAGCACCGTGACTGTACCGGCGAGCACGCCGACCACCGCGGCCGGCAGCCCCCACAGCGCGGGTTCCGCGACCAGGAACAGGAGGCCGAGTGTGCCCACGCCGAGAAGCAGCGCCCCGGGCACATCGATCCGCGGGCGCGGACCGGGCTCGTCGACGGGGATCGCACCCCATGCGACCGCGAGCGCGACCAGCGTGATCGCGAGGCCGGTCCCGTAGGCGGCGCGGAGGCCGAGCACCTGGTCCACGAGACCGATCAACGGGTACCCCACGCCGATGCCGACGGTGGAGGCGACCGACAGGGAGGCGATGGTGCTCGCCGCCCGATCCTGCTGGAGCGTGCTGCGCGCCACGCTGACCAGCAGCGGCACCAGTGCGATACCCACGCCCTGCAGCGCGCGCCCGACGAGGAGCGCGGCGAACGGCAGGGGGAGCACCGTCAGCACCCCACCGACCGCGACCACGCCCAACGCGCCGAGGATCGTGCGCCTGCGCAGTGGACCGGCGCCGAGCCGGCCGAGCACCGGCCCGGCGATGGCGCCCGTGAACAGCGTGATCGTCAGCGTCCATTGCGCGGCGCCCAGCGGCACGTCCTCCGAGCGCGCGACCGCGGTGATGAGCGGCGCGCCCACGCTCCCGATCACTGCCGCGCAGAGGGCGACGGTGACCAGCGCGCAGGACAGCCGGTTCACGACGACGCCGGCCGGTTCGTCGCGGTGGTGACGTGCTCGAACAACCCGGGCCGGATCAGGGTGCGGACCCCGTCGGCCCATGGTTCGTCGATCTCGGCCACGTCCAGCGCGGCCCCGGCGTTGAGCAGCATGCCGAACGCCAAGAAGGTCTTGACGGTGACGGGATCGAGCCCGGTGCCGTCCGCGGTGGCGCCCCACAGGCGTGCGAAGCAGCCGCGCACGACGTCCCGGACCTCGGAGTCCCCGCACGCGGCGAAACCCTGCAACTGGAGGCGGAGCGCCGTGTCGTCGGCGAGGTTCTCGTAGTACTCGGCGCCCATCCGCGCGAGCGCCTCGATCCCGACGGTGCCCTCCCCCGCTTTCGCCATCGCGTCGACGAGGCCGGCGAAAGCGCCGGTGACGAGTTCGAGGAACAGAGCCTTCTTCGTGCCGAACATTCGGAAGACGTAGGCCTGCGTGATCCCCGCCTCCCGGGCGATCTCGTCGATCGACGCACCGTGGAGGCCGTGCGCGCCGAACTCGCGCGCGGCGATGCCGAGTATCTGCGCCCTGCGTTCTGGTCCGCTCATCCGGGTGCTCACCCGGCCAGATTAGTAGTTACTAACTACTAATCACAACCCTTCGGACACGGATCGCCGACCACGCGGACGTCGCCGGCCTCCCCGACCACGTCCAGCGGGCGACAGGGGCACCAGCCGCCTCGGGTCACGGGCGGACGGGCGCGGCCGGCCACGATGCTGCCGTGCAACGTCCCGTCGGCGCCCCAGTGCAGGATGTCGTGCGTCCACGGCTCGAGCAGGATCTGGTGCCGCTCGTACATCTCGACGTGGTTCCGCCGGAACTCGCCGAACCGCGCAGCCAGCGCTGCCAGGTAGTCGTGGAATCGCATGGTCACCCGCCTTTTTCACTCGATCGCAGCATCTCCCACGATCCTCGGCGACGGCGCCCGGTTGGTCCAGCGAGTATTTCTACCGCCATCCGGTGGCGTTACTGAACGGTCTACCCTGGGGGCGTCCACCCGAGCAGGGAACCCCCAGAAGGGAGAAGACACACCATGTTGTTCAGTCGATCGATGGCGAGCGCGGCGGGAACCGTCGCCCTCCTCGCCGCCGCCGCGGGTTGCGCCGACGACGGGGCCGGGTCCGCGCCCACGACGCCGTCGACCATGACCGTCACGGAATCGTCCACGCACGAGCAGAACCCGCCCGCGCAGACGGTGCGGCCGACGAACACCGTCACCGCGCCGCCCACCCGCCCCGTTCCGACGACGGCGCCGCGCCCCACCAAGCCGACTGGCCCGGGCAGCGAGTACGACGTGACGTGCACCGGCGGACCCGACGAGGGCACGATCTGCACCAACCCCAACCACGGGGCCGGCGATCCCTACGGCACCGGCACTGCGGTCCCGACCACGACGAAGCCCCGCTGAACTACGCGGCGACGTCCTCCGCGTCCGCATCGGGCCGAGTCCAGGCGAGGATCATCGCGGGCGTCGTCATGCCGATGAGCAGCGCGACCAGTGTGAACAGGCCCGACGCGTAGTGCCACGCCGTGTTCCCGTCCGGCTGCGCGACCACGGAGGTGATCACCGTGTACGCGACAGCCAGGAGCACCAGGCCCGAGGTGACCGAGAAGCCGATGGACCGTGCCTCGTTGCGCTGCTCGACCTCCCACTCGTCGAGCGCCGCGGCGGGCGCGTCACCCTGCCTGCCCGAGACGATCTGAACCGTGATCCAGATCGGGAAGAGCAGCAGGCACGCGGGCAGCCAGAGCAGCGGTGCGTTAGGCACGTCGAAGTGGCAGAGGACCGCGACGACGAACATGAAGAGATAGTCGACGAGCAACGCGGCGACCAGCATTCGTCGCCGGGGCCTCGTGCGCCACGACGGCAGCAGGGTCGAGAAGCGCTCCTCGTCCTCCCGGAACTTCCGGGCGCGGCGCTCCTGGTAGCGGGTGATCATGCTCGTGGTCGTCATCGTGCTCCGCCTCTCTCGTTGCGTCCGTACAGCTCCGCCGACAGGGGCCCGAATTCACTGCGGGAGAACACCGCCTCCACCGGCAGGTCGAAGACCGCGCAGAGACGGAAGGCGAGATCGAGGCTCGGGTAATGATCCCCGCGCTCGAGCGCGCCCACCGTCTGCGGGTTGACGTCGATCGCCGCCGCCAGCTCCTTCCGGCTCATCCGGCGCTCGGCGCGCAGGACGCCGATGCGATTGAAGATGGGGAGCGAACCCTCCCGCTTCACCGGACTCATGCAATTCATTGTTGGGAAAACCCAACAATCTGTCAAGCAGGCCTACTCGAAGAGCTAGCCGAGCGCCGGCGTGCAGAACAGCCGGTAGAAGTAGGCATGCAGCGCCGTCATGCCTGGGGAGAACTCCCGGCCCCGCGCCCACGCCAGTCCGATCCGCATGTCCGGCACCGGATCCCGCAGCAGCATCGTGTCGATCCTCCGCCCCTCCAGGGACCACGGACGGTAGACCATGTCGGACAGCACCGTCACGGCGTTGCCGTTCGCGACCACGCTGCGGATCGCCTCGATGGACGAGGTCCGGATCAGCACGTCCATCGGGCGATCGCCCCAGTAGGCACGGGTCGTCACGTCGGCCTCGTCGACGGTGAGCAGCGCGTACGGGTACTGCTCGACGTCCGCGAGCCGGACGCGGTCGCGCCCCGCGAGCGGGTGCGTGGGAGCCATCCACAACCGGCGCCGCGAATGCACGAAGGTCTCGTGCTCGAGCCGTTCGTCGTCGGCGACGTTCGACGTGAGCAGCAGCCCGAAGTCGAGATCGCCCGCGACGACGCCCTCCTCGATCTCCGCACGATCGACCTCGCGCCAGTCCACCTTGAGCCCGGGATGCAGCACTGCGAGGCGCTGGACGTGCTGCGGCAGAAAATAGCCCATCACGGTGTACGAGACCCCCACCCGGACCACCCCCTCGACGTGCGAGTCCGCCGCGGTCACCGACTCGGCCTCCTCCAGCAGGTCGAGGATCTGGCGCGCCTTCGGCAGGAGGGCCTCCCCCGCAGATGTCAGCGCCACACCGCGCGAGGTCCGATGGAGGACCGCCGTGCCGAGCTGCTGTTCGATCTGCTGCATCGCCGTAGTCACCGACGATTGGGAGACGAACAGCTCGCGCGCTGCGGCGCTGACCTGCCCGGCCTCGGCCACCGCGACGAAGTACCGCAACTGTCGTACCGACAAGCCCACGATCGCCTCCAATTATCGATCTACCCGATATTCAAGCATCGCATGTTTGTACTTCCCAATACCGGAATCGGCTCGTAGCGTCATGACGGAGATCACACGAAGGAGAGCCGTGACGACCACGACCGATATCAACTGCGATATGAGCGAGGGCTTCGGCGCCTGGATGTTCGGCGACGACGTGGACGCGACGATGATGCCGCTCGTGAGCTCGATCAACGTCGCAGCGGGCTTCCACGCCGGCGATCCCTCGACCATCGATCGCACGGTGCGCCTCGCCCATGAGCACGGCGTCGGCATCGGCGTCCACCCCGGATTCCGGGACCTCGTCGGATTCGGCCGGCGCCACATCGACGCCTCACCGCAGGAGCTGGTGAACGACTGCGTCTACCAGCTGGGGGCGGTCCGCGAGTTCATCGCGCTCCACGGGCTCGCACTGCAGCACTTCAAACTGCACGGCGCCCTCTACATGCACGCGGCGCGCGACGCCGCCTTCGCCGAGCTGCTCATCGACACCCTGCAGCGGATCGACCCCGAGCTCCCCATCCTCGTGATGTCGGGCTCGGTCATCGAGGCGGTCGCCCGGGACCGGGAACGGCCCGTGATCCGCGAGTTCTACGCCGACCGGCACTACGGTCCCGACGGCCAGATCGTCTTCACCCGGAACGTGGGCGCCCTGTCGCCCGACGACGTCGCCGCCAAGGTGCTGCGTGCCTGCCGCGAGGGCACCGTCGTCGCGGTCGACGGGACCGTCGTCACCGTCCCGTTCGAGTCCATCTGCATCCACAGCGACACCCGCGGCGCGATCGATCTGATGACCAGCGCCCGCGCCGCCCTCGACGGCGCCCACATCACCGTCCGGTCCTTCGCGGACCAGCCCACCGACTGACGATCCCGGACACGAAAGAGAGCCCCCACCATGACCATCCACGACGTCCCCGCACCGCTTCCCGGGACCTTCTACCCGCGGGAATCCCCCAGTAGCCCGCCCTTCGTCTCGGTCGGCGAGGCGGTGGCCGTCGGCGACCAGATCGGGCTCATCGAAGTGATGAAGATGTTCAATCCGATCACCGCCGAGGTGGCCGGGACCGTGGTCGAGATCCTGGTCGGCGCTGAGGATCCCGTCGACGTGGGCGACGTGCTGCTCCGGATCGAGGTGGCCGACTGATGCCGGAGATCAAGCGACTCCTCGTCGCCAACCGCGGCGAGATCGCCGTCCGCGTGATCCGCGCGGCGCAGGAGATGGGCATCGTCGCCATCGCCGCGTACAGCGACGCCGACGAGTCCTCGCTCGCGGTCCGCATCGCCGACGAGGCCGTCAACATCGGTGGCGCGCACGCGAAGAAGAGCTACCTGAACGCCGTGGCCCTGCTCGAGGCCGCGAAGAGCACCGGCGCCGATGCCGTGCACCCCGGCTACGGCTTCCTCTCCGAGAACGCCGAGTTCGCGCGGGCCGTCACCGATGCGGGACTGGTGTGGATCGGACCCGACGCCGGGACGATCGAGCGGATGGGTCACAAGGCGCAGGCCATCGCCACCGCCCGCGCCGCGGGAGTCCCCGTGGTGCCGGGCAGCGACGGGCTGCTGACCAGCGCCGACGAAGCCGTGGCGGTCGCAGGAGCGATCGGCTACCCGGTGTTGCTCAAGGCCGCGGCCGGCGGCGGGGGCCGCGGCATCCGCATCGCCGGCACGGACGAGGAAGTGGCGCAGGCCTTCGCCGACGCCCGGCAGGAGGCCGAGGCCGCGTTCGGCGACGGCGGGATCTACCTGGAGAAGTTCATCTCCCGCGCGCGCCACATCGAGGTCCAGATCCTCGGGGACGGCACTGACGCCGTCCACTTCTTCGAACGTGACTGCTCGCTGCAGCGCCGCCGCCAGAAGGTCTGGGAGGAGGCACCGGCCGCCATCCTCGACGAGGCGACGCGGCGCGCCCTCTGCGAGTCCGCCGTCGCCCTGACCCGGGCAGTGGGCTACGTCGGAGCCGGGACGATCGAGTACCTCTACGATCCCGATACCCGCGCGTTCTACTTCATCGAGATGAACACGCGGATCCAGGTGGAGCACCCGATCACCGAGGAGATCTGCGGCGTCGACCTGATCCGCGCCATGATCGAGGTGTGCCAGGGCGATCCGCTGCCCTATCGCCAGGACGACATCGTCCGACGGGGCCACGCCATCGAGGTGCGGATCAACGCCGAGGATCCGGCCCAGGGATTCCGTCCGGCCCCGGGCACCGTCGAGACCGTCTCCTGGGCGCAGGGTCCGGGCGTCCGCGTCGACTCGATGGCCTACTCCGGCTATCGGATCCCGCCGTTCTACGACTCGCTGATCGGGAAGCTGATCGTGTGGGCGGAGACGCGGGAACAGGCGCTGTCCCGGCTGGAGCGCGCGCTGCGCGAGACCGAGATCGTCGCACCCGCCACCACACTGCCCTTTTTCGAGGAGCTCCTCGCGGAGGACGACGTGCGGCGCAACGCCCTGCACACCACCTGGATCGAACAGCGGACGGAGAACCAGTGAGCACTCGCTACACCCTGGGCGGCGACGAGCATCTGTTCGTCGAGCTATCCGAATCGATGTCCCTGGACGCCTTCTTCCGCGGCATCCTCATCACGCAGGAGCTCGCCGAGCGCGCCCTCCCCGGTGTCACCGAGATCTGCCCGGCCAACGCGTCCTTCCAGGTGCGTTTCGACCCCGACGTGCTGCCGGTCGCCGATCTGCGCGCGGAGTTGGAGTCGATCGAGGCGGGCCTCGGCGCCCGGGATCCGGTGCTGGACACCCGCATCGTCGAGATCCCTGTGCTGTACAACGATCCATGGACGCACGAGACCCTGATGCGCTTCCGCGATCGACATCAGGATCCGGACTCGACCGACATCGAGTACGCGGCGCGGATCAACGGCTACCACGACGTCGAGCGGTTCATCGAGGCCCACTCCGGCACACCGTGGTTCGTGTCCATGGTGGGCTTCGTGGCGGGCCTGCCCTTCATGTACCAGATGGTGGAGCGGGAACGGCAGATCCAGGTGCCCAAGTACCTCCGCCCCCGCACCGACACGCCCAAGGGCACGCTCGGCTACGGCGGGGCGTTCTCCTGCGTCTACTCGGTCCGTGGTGCAGGCGGCTACCAGATGTTCGGTGTCACACCCGTTCCCATCTACGACCCGGATCAGCGTGCTCCGCACCTGCGCGACTTCATGATCTTCTTCAAGCCCGGCGACGTCGTGAAGTTCCGGCCCGTCGATCGCGCCGAGTACGACGCGATCCTCACCGAGGTCGACGCCGGGCGGTACGCGCCGCCCACCGCGCCGATCCGGTTCTCCCTCGCCGAGTTCACCACCGACCCCACCGGCTACCCCGCAACGCTCCTGGAGGCCCTCCCGTGACGATCGAGGTCATCAAGCCCGGCCTGCTCAGCTCAGTCCAGGACCAGGGCCGCAGCGGCTACTACCACCTGGGCATCCCGCCGTCGGGCGCGATGGACCAGCAGTCCTTCCGCGCCGCGAACCTCCTGCTCGACAACGAGGAGACGGCCGCCGTCCTCGAATGCGCCCTGATGGGGCCCGAACTCCGGTTCGGCGAGAACTCCCACATCGCGGTGACGGGCGCGGCCATGACGCCCAAGCTCGACGGTGTCGACCAGCCGCTCAACGCCGTGGTGGCGGTACAGGCCGGGCAAACCCTGTCCTTCGGGTTCGCGACCGCGGGCGCCCGCGCCTACCTGGCGATCGCGGGCGGGATCGACGTCCCCGAGCGCCTCGGCAGCCGCTCCACCTACGCGCTCGGCGCACTCGGCGGCCTCGCCGGTCGCAAGCTCGAGCCGGGCGACGTGCTGCCGATCGGCACGGCCCGGCCGGCCCCGCGAGCGGGCCGCGAGCTGCCGGCCGAGCTGCGGGTGCCGCTCGCGAAGGAACACGTCCTCCGGATGGTCCCGGGGCTGTACGACTACCGCGTCACCCCGGACTCCATGGCGACCTTCCTCGCCGAGACCTGGACCGTGGGCTCGGAGGCCGATCGCATCGGCTACCGCCTCAAGGGCGGGACGCCGCTGGAGTTCGTCGACCGGGAGCCGCCCTTCGGCGCGGGCGACGACCCGTCGAACATCGTCGACGCGTGCTACCCCATCGGCTCGATCCAGGTCCCGTCCGGCCAGGAGCCCATCGTCCTGCACCGGGACGCGGTCTCCGGCGGCGGCTACATGATGATCGGCACGGTGATCAGCGCGGACATGGACCTGATCGGGCAGATGCCGCCGAACACCAAGGTGCGCTTCGACGCCGTCACCCTCGACGACGCGCTCGCCGCCCGGGCAGACCGGGCACGGCGCCTCGACGCGATCCGCGCGCTGTAGCCGCCTCAGGCGACCGCGGCCTCCGCGATCGCGGCATCCTGCTCCGGGGCACCGCCGGAGACGCCCAACCCGCCGATCAGCCGGCCGTCGGCGTCGACGATCGGCACGCCACCGCCCACGAGGAGCAGGCCTCCGGCGTGGATGTGGTCGAAGTGCAGCGCCGGTTGCCCGATCTGGATCGGCGCGGCGAGCCCGGCCGTCGGGGCCTCGAACATCACCGAGGTCCTGGCCTTGGCGACGGCGAGCTCGTTGGACGCGAGCCACGCCCCGTCGGTGCGGGCGAAGGCGACCAGGTTCGCGCCCTTGTCGAGCACTGCGAAGACGGCCTTGACGCCCGCCTCCCGGGCGGCGCGATCGGCGCCGGCGATGAGTTCCTGTGCGTGCGCGAGTGTGATGTCAGGCATTCTGCGTCCACTCCGTGTCCTGCCACTGCTTCGCGGCGTCGATGGTCGCGAGCGGCCGCATGGTGCGGTACAGGTGCTCGTCGGCGGGAATGATCTCGACCATGGCGTCGATCATCTCCTGCGGATCGGCCTGGTCGGCGAGGCTGTCGCCGAAATCGGGCATCGGCACGACCGCGCTCTCGGCGTCGTACCACTGCACATAACTCTCGGCCCCGGTGTCGTTGAAGCCGGTACCGAAGACGCCGGGGTTGACGGTCGCCACCTGGACGCCGTGCGGCGCGAGCTCCGCCTTCATCGAGCCGGCGATCGCCTCGATGGCGTGCTTCGTCGCGCAGTAGGCACCGAGGAACGGAACCACGAGGATCCCGCCCATCGAGGAGGTCCACACGACCTTGCCCGACTTCCGCGCGACCATCTTCGGCACGATCGCCTGCACCAGCGCGAGGTGACCGAAGATGTTGATCTCGAACGACTCCCGCACTCGGGCCAGGGGAACGTCGACCATCGATCCGCCCTCCATCACGCCGGCGTTGAGCACCAGCACGTCGGGGTCGTAGGTCGCGGCATGCGCGATGTCGATCTCGTCGGTCAGGTTCAGCTTGATCACCTCCAGCCGCACGCCCGCCTCGGCCGCGGCGGCGCGCAGGCTCCGCACCTGCGGCCAGGTCTCCGCGGCGGCGACCACCTCGTGTCCCTGCCGCGCCAGCTCGAGGGCTGCGCCGGCACCGAAACCCGAACTGGCCCCGGTGATCAGAATCTTCTTCGGCATCGTCTCTCCTTCGTTCCACCCACACGCCGCGGGCATCGTCTCCGAGAGTGCAGCACCGTCCATCGTTTGTCAATAACCAGTTAGTTACGTACGTACCGAGAGGGCGGTACTCTCCTCCTGTGCCACCCGACGCGACGGAGACGAAGCGGCGGATCCTCGACGCAGCGCGCCGGGAGTTCGCCGAGTTCGGGCTGGCCGGGGCACGTATCGACCGCATCGCCGAGCAGGCGTCCGCGAACAAGCGCTCGATCTACGTGCACTTCGGCCCCAAGGAGGACCTGTTCGACCTGATCGTCGTGGACGCCCTCCGCACCATGGCCGACGCGGTCCGGTTCGACGCCGACGACCTGCCCGGTTACGCGGGCCGGCTGTACGACTACCTGCTCGCCGAGCCCTCCACTCTGCGGCTCTCGACGTGGGCGAACCTCGAACGACCGTCGGCCACGGACGACGAGGGCACCACATACCGCGAGAAGGTCGACGCACTGCGGCCGCGCTATGGCGACGGCGCCGTCGACGCGCTCGTACTCACACTGGGTCTGGTCACTGCGTGGCTCGCCGCCTCCCCCGCACTGACCTCCCTCGCCGCTGCCGACGACGCCGCCGTGGGCGCCGCCGAGACGCGCCGAGCGATCGTCGTCGCGGCGACCGCGGCGGCCACGACGGCCGTCCACCGGGCAACGGATTCACCGTAGACGGCCGCGGGTGGTCTGATCCACCACCCGGACCGTTGCGCAGTGTGCGCCTGCGCTACTCACGAAATTTGCACCAGCACAATATGTCTCGCGATGGCGGGTGGGACTACCGCGGCGGTTAGCATGAAGCGATCCGAGCCGCTCGACACACGAAACGGAGCGTAATGCCGCCCCCTCCACACACTTCGGTCGGTCGTCGACGCTGGGCGGCGGCGATCATCGTCGCCCTGATCCTCGTCGCCGCCGCAGTGGTGGCGCTGCGGGGCCGCACCGCCGGTGACACCGACTCCCCCGTCCCCACCGGCCGCGCCTCCGTGTCGACGCACCAGTATCTCAGCGTTCCCGACGTCGATCCGGAAACGCTGAGCGGCTTCTTGTTCCGTCCGTCGTCCGAGGCTATGAACGGGGCGCGACCCACGATCGTCCTGATCCACGGCGGCGGATGGATCAAAGGCGCGACTGCCGAGTACGTGCGCCCCGCGGCGCAAGCGCTCGCCGCACGTGGTTTCGTGGTGTGGAGCCTGAACTACCGCCGCGCGGGCGACGGTGGCGGCTGGCCGGTCACCTTCACCGATCTGGCTGCAGGCGTCGATCATCTGGCCCGCCTCCAGGAGTCGGTACCGGAGATCGACCTGAGCCGCGTCACGGTCGTGGGGCACTCCGCGGGCGGACAGCTCGCGGCGTGGACAGCGGGCCGCGGAACCCTTCCCGACGGCGCTCCCGGAGCACGACCGACGGTCCGGCCCCACGCCGTCGTCTCCCTCGCCGGCGTGCTCGACATGCGGCTCTCCCTCACGAAGAACGACCACGTCCTGCGGGTCATGGGCGGCACTCCCGAACAGTTCCCCGATCGCTACCTGCTGGTCGATCCGCTCGAGCGGATGGATCCGCGAGTCCCGGTCGTGGCGATCACCGGCACCGACGACACAGTCGTGCCACCCCGCGAGGCGGCGGAGTACGTCGAGGCCCTCCGCCGGAATGGCGGCAGCACAGCCCTGATCGAGATCCCGCAGACCGGGCACGGGGAGCTCGTCGACGTCCACAACGCGTGGTGGCCCATGATCGCGAGCGCGATCGCCACCGTGGCCGAGCACGGCCCGCGGGCAGTGCCCGCCGGCACGGGCGCCTGATTCCGGCGGGAGTAGGTGGTCATCGAGTCCGTCACCGATCCACAGCACAGATCCGAACCATCGAAGGGAACACCATGGTGCGCAAGCACTCCACCGCGATGATCGCGAGCATCGCTGCACTCGTCCTCGTCAGCGCCGGCTGCTCGAACGATTCGAACCCGGCCTCGACGACGTCCTCCGCGACACCGTCGAGTTCGGCGGCCGCGACGCATCACCAGGCCCCCGCGACAGGACAGCCGGGGAAACCGGTGACGGGCAACGGCGGCAACGCCGGTCCGACGAGAACCGTCACCCAGCCCCCCGGACCGGCGCACACGGTCACCAAGCCCGCCCCGGCCAAGCCGGGGACACCCGACAACGGCGGCACGTACGACGTTCCGTGCACCGGCCCCGATCAGGGCACCGTCTGCACCAACCCGAACCACGGCGCCGGCGACGACCCGAACGAGAACGGCACGGCACCGACGACCACCCCGAAGGTCCGCGACGACGATCCGGGCGGAAAGCCCTGCACCACGGGCATGGGTGTGGCCGGGACCTACGTCTACTCCGACGACACCAACAGTTGGGTCTGTCAGATCGGCTGACTCCCGGGCGCTCAGCGGCCCCCGTCGGCGCCGCCACGGGCGAGGCCGTGGAGGTTCAGGGCGATCCGGATCGCGAGCGAATCCGGATCGCCCTGCCACCTCGGCCCGAGCAGGTCGGTGACGCGCCGGAGTCGCTTGATGATGGTGTTGGGGTGAAGATCCAGCGCCCGCGCCGTCGCCGCTGTGTTCATGTTCTCGGCGAAGAAGACGCTCATCGTTCGAACCAGCTCCGACGATCCCTGGCAGTCGAACTCGACGACCGGTCCGATGGTGTCGTCGAGGAAGCGCACCACCGAATCGACTGTCACGGATCGCAAGAGTGGTAGGTGCGAGGGGAACTCATCGACGTCGAAGGCACCGCTCGTCCGGCCGAGTGACTGCAGCAGCCCGAGTGCGGCGTCTGCCGTGCGGTACGCGTCTGCGAGCCCACCGGCGAGGGGATCGCGCACGATCGAGGCACAGACCAGCAGCGCGATGCCCGTCCGGCGCCGCGCGGTGCCCATCACCTCTTCGGCGGCCCGCTTCGTCTCCTCGCCGGCGGTGATCGTCACCAGCCGGTCGTCGACCACCAGGACGGGGTCGCTCGGCGGACGGCCGGCGCGCAGCGCGCCCGCGACCCGCTCCGGGTCACTCCGGGGTGGCAGTGCCGCGACCGTGACCACCTGGTCGGCCGAGAGGTCGAACCCCATCCGCGCGAAACGCACCCGCGCGTCGTCGTTCAGCGGCCCATCTGCGGTCAGGAGGCCGCGGAGCTGGAAGGCGTCGACGCCCTCGGCGAGGGCATCGACGCGCGCCGGCGGGCGCACGGCGACGAGCGCGAACAGGGTCACCAGCCGGTGGATCGCACGGACGTCCGCCTCGTCGGCAGGGCGATCGAAGAGGGCGAGCACCGCCCCCAGGTACCGGCCCCCCGCGACGGCGGGAACGAAGAGCGCGAAGCCGTCGCCGTGCTCGACGATGCGGTGCTCCTCAGTCCTGCGTACGTCGGCGATGCCGTCCAGGATCCACCGGTCCCGGAGGGGATCCAGATCCGACCCCTCCGGGGCTGCCGCGACCGCCCGGTCGCCGACGTCCACGCCGAGCGCGGCCACGACGCCGTCGCAGGTCCCGACGATCGCGTCGACCACCTCTGTCCGGCCGGCGCCGTCGAGGATCCGCGTGAGCAGGTGGTCGTGCGCAGCGACGGCGCGCGCCAGCCGGTTCCGGGCGGCCGCGACACCGGACAGCGCCGCCTCCAGTTCCGCGTGGGACACGGCGCGCCGGATCACCGGTGCAGTGGCGTGGGCGATCTCCGCCAGTCTGGTCATGTCGCCCTCGTCGAACATGTCCCTCGCGCGGCCGTTGGTGAACACCGCACCGATCGCCCTTCCCCCGGCCACGAGTGGGGCGCACATCGCGGAAACGACGCCGTCCGCCCGGCACGCGCCGTCGAGGAGCTCGTCGTGCTCGAAGGACCGGTCCGCGGCGTAGTCGCCGGTGCGGACCGGAAGGAACTGTTCCGCCGCTCGTCCCCAGAGGCCGTGCCCGTGCGGCGCGCGGCCGTACCGGAACTCCGGCGAGATCAGCCCCGTCGACGCCGCGATCGCGAGGTCGCCCGTCTCCACCGAGGCCAGCGCGACGAAGACGATCTCCGCTCGCGGGACCGCGCGGGCCGCGGCCTTGACGAGGGCACGGCATGCGTCGTCGACGCCTTCGGCGGCGCTCACCTCGCGGACGGCGTCGACGAGCGCCCCCAGCGTCGCGATGCGTCGCGCGCCGCTGTCCACCTGCCGTGTCACCACTCATCCCCCCGCTCACTCCGCGTCCGTCCCGGAGCGTAGGACGGAAGTCGCATCAGGGCATCGTCCGATTCCACCACCACGACGGGGATCCGGTGGCAGTATTCACCACTTGTTGTGCGACGGGGCTACTCTGCGGGCGCGCGTCACCGCCCCAGCGAGCGCAGCGCCGACGCCGCGGCGTGCCACCCGACCATGCCGTGCACACCCGGAGCGCCTGCGGCGGAGGAGCACAGATAGACGCGGTCGGTGAGGCGGTACGGGTCCACCAGCTTCGGCCGCCGCACCAACTGCGCGGGCACGGCGGCGCCGGCGGCGATGTCGCCTCCGACGAGGTTGGCGTTCACCGCCTGCAGCCCCGCGGGGCCGACGGACCGCGTCTCGATGATCCGCTCCCGCACCCCGGGCGCGTGCCGCTCCACCTCGGCCACGATCGATTCGGTGAGATCGCCGGGGAAACCGTTGGGGCAGTGGGCGTACATGGACACCGGCGCCAGCGAACCGGCGCAACGCGACGGGTCCGCCAGATACTGCTGCGATAGGATGATCACGGGCCGCTCGGGCATCCGCCCGCGATTCACCATGAGCTCCTTGCGCGCGATCTCCCGCGCCGTGCCGCCCAGGTGAACGAACGCGGACCGTCGGAGTTCCTCATGGGCCCAGGGAATCCCGCCGTCGACCACGAGGTCCACCTTGAACGCGGCGGGCCCGAACCGCCACTGCCGGGCGCGACGCCGCAGCCACGCGGGGGCGCGATCGCCGAGCAGGTCCCGCGCCGCGGGCAGGCCGGTATCGAGCACCACGAGGTCGGCGTCCGGGAGCGTCGTCACGCGCTCCCCCGTGCGGATCCGCCCACCGTGCGACCCGACGACCGCGGCGAGGGCGTCCGAGATCCGCTGGGAGCCGCCGATCGGCACGGGCCAGGGCCGCACACCGGAGAGCAGGTACCCGATCGACGACGTCATCGGCAGGTGCTGTGGGGAGATGGAATGCGCTGCGACCCCGGCGAAGACGGCGCCACCGGTCCGCCCGAGCGCAGCGGCGGTGACCGATGCCGGGAGCGCGAACCGCGGGCCCCACCGCGTCGCGACCACCGGATGCCGCGGCACGTCCGTCATGGGGCCGAAGAACGCCGGCATCACCTCGGGTCCGCAGTCCGGCACGTCCGCCAGGGTCCCGATCGCGTCCGCGGGGTCCGGCGAGAGCGGGTGCCCCACGTCGATCGGCGCGGTCCCCCAGTCGATGTCGACGCCGACGTCCCGCAGCGCGGGCGAGGCGTACGCGAGGGGGTGCCCCGTCGAGAACCGGTCCACGACGGTGCCGCGCAGCGTGTCCGAGCGGCAGGCGCCGCCGAGGGTGGTCTCGGCCTCGAGCACCGTCACGTCGAGGCCCGCGCGGGCCAGCGACGCGGCGGCGGTGAGCCCGTTGGGGCCGGATCCGACGACGACGGCGGAGGTCATACCCCCACCGTAGCCGCGCGGGCCACTAGGCTGCGGGGATGCGCACCGTCCGACGCCTTCAGCCCTTCACGTCGACGATCTTCGCGGAGATCTCGGCCCTCGCCGTGGCGCACGACGCCGTCAACCTGGGGCAGGGCTTCCCGGACACCGACGGACCCGCCGGCATGCTGCTGGCCGCCAAGGCCGCCATCGACGGCGGCCTCAACCAGTACCCGCCCGGCGACGGCCTGCCCTCCCTCCGCCGGGCGGTAGCGGACCAGGTCGAGCGGGACTACGGCCTGCGCTACGACCCCGACGGCGAGGTACTGGTCACCGTCGGCGCCTCCGAGGGGATCGCGGCCGCGGTGCTGGGTCTCGTCGAGCCCGGCCGTGAGGTGATCCTCATCGAGCCCTTCTACGACTCCTACGCCGCGACCGTGGCGATGGCGGGGGCGCAGCGGGTCGTCGTGCCGCTCGTCGAAGACGGCGGACGGTACGCCCTCGACCCCGACCTGCTGCGCGCCGCGGTCACGGAGCGGACCGCGGCGATCATCGTGAACTCGCCCCACAACCCCACCGGCACGGTGCTCTCCGACGCCGATCTGCAGCTCATCGTCGACGTGTGCGTCGAGCGGGACCTGCTCTGCTTCACCGACGAGGTCTACGAGTACCTGCTCTTCGACGGCCGCGCGCATCGGCCGCTCGCCGCCTTCGACGGCATGCGGGAGCGCACGGTCCGGATCTCCGGCGCCGCCAAGGCCTTCAACGTGACGGGCTGGAAGGTCGGCTGGATCACCGCGCCGCGCGAGCTGGCCGACGCCTGCCGCGCCGCGAAGCAGTGGCTCACCTTCACGGGCGCCGCGCCGCTGCAGCACGCGGTGGCGCACGCGCTGGAGCACGAGTCGTCGTGGCTCGAGAAGCTCGCACCTGACCTGCAGGCCAAGCGGGACCTGCTCACCGACGCCCTGGTGGAGACGGGGTTCACCGTGCACCCGTCGGAGGGCACCTACTTCGTCGTCGCAGACGCCCGGGGTCTGGGCTTCGACGACGCCGGCGCCCTCTGCCGGGAGATGCCCGCCCGGATCGGCGTGGCCGCGGTGCCCGTCAGCGCCCTCGCCGACGATCAGGCGCGGTGGGGGCACCTCCTGCGCTTCGCCTTCAGCAAGGAGGAGTCGGTACTGGTCGAGGGTGCACGGAGGCTCGCCGGATTGCGATGACTCCGCGGCGGGCTCAGGAGAACGCCGGGATCACCTCGCGCTCGAAGAGCTCGAGTCCCGAGGTGTCGTAGGCGATCTCGGGGAAGTAGCACACGGCGTAGGTCATGCCCTCGGCCTCGAGTCGCTTGAGGTTGGCGACGATGTCGCCCGGCGTGCCCACGCCCGGCATGCCGAGGTAGGCGCCCATCTCGGCGTCGACCCCTGCCTCCGGCACGTGCTCGAGCAGCCGGTTGCGGGTCTCGTCGAGGCGGGTCTGCACGTCGCGGGCGGCCTCGCCGATCACGATGTTGTAGTTGGCCGAGCGGGTGATGGCGTCGAAGTCGGTGCCCACGTCGGCGCAGTGCTTGCGGAGCACGTCCGACTTGTGGGCGAAGCCCTCGAAGGTGCCGTCGAAGTTGGTGTACTGCGCGTACTTCGCCGCGATCCGCAGCGTCTTCTTCTCGCCGCCGCCCGCGACCCACAGCGGGATGCCGCCGTCCTGCAGCGGCCGGGGCTCGCAGATGGCCCCGTCGACCTGGTAGTACTTCCCGTCGAGCGTGGCCGAGCCCTCGGTCCACGCCTGCTGGAGGATCTGCACGCCCTCGTCGAGGCGGCCCAGCCGCTCCCCGGCCGACGGGAAGCCGTAGCCGTAGGCCCGCCACTCGTGCTCGTACCAACCGCCGCCGATGCCCATCTGCGTGCGGCCGCCGGAGATCAGGTCGACGGTGGCCGCGACCTTGGCCAGGTAGGCCGGGTTGCGGTAGCCCATGGCCGTGCACATCTGGCCCAGCTTCACCCGGCTCGTGGTCGCGGCGAGGGCGGACATCAGCGTCCACGCCTCGTGCGTGGCCTCGCGGCTCGGGACCGGGGTGGTGTGGAAGTGGTCGTACACCCACACCGAGTCCCAGGGGCCGGCGTCGGCCCGCTGGGCGAGGCCGTTCATGACGGACCAGTGGTCCGCCGGATCGATGCCGACGAGGTCGAAGCGCCAGCCTTGCGGGAGGAAGAGTCCGAATCGCACGCCTCCAACCCTACGGAGACCGCGCCGAACTTGTCAGTCGGTCCTCGTATCGTCGCGGGCGATGCAGGATTCGCTGTTCGACGATGCCGCACCGCTGGCCCCGCACCGCCGGGAGCTGTCCGACGGTGCGTGGCTCGACGTGCGCGCGGGGTGGCAATCCGGCGCGGACGAGCTGTTCGCCGCGCTGGCGCGCGACGTGCCGTGGGTCGAGGAGCGCCGCCGCATGTACGAGCGCACGCTGCCGGTGCCGCGGCTGCTGCGCTACTACGGCGACGGCGCCGCCCTCCCGCACCCTGCACTGGGCGCGGCGATGACACAGCTCACGGAGCTGTACTGGCCGGACCTGCGCGAGCCCTTCACCTCGGTGGGGCTGTGCCTGTACCGCGACGGCGCGGACTCGGTGGCCTGGCACGGCGACACCATCGGCCGCGGCGGCACGCACGACACGATCGTCGCCATCGTCTCCCTCGGCGCCGCCCGCCCGTTCCTGATGCGCCCGCGCGGCGGCGGCGCGTCCACGAAACTCACGGTGGGCCATGGCGATCTGCTCGCGATGGGCGGTTCCGCGCAGCGCACCTGGGAGCACGCGGTGCCGAAGGTGCCGCACGCCGGGCCGCGGATCAGCGTGCAGTTCCGCGCCTCCGGGGTCCGATAGCCCCACTGGTCATGACCTGGTGTGACAAGATGGGTCGATGATCGCGGACGGCCCGATTCCGAAACACGAGCAGCTGCGGGCGCTCCTCGAACAGCGCTGTACGGACGGGCTCGAGCCCGGTTCTGCGCTTCCCAGTGAGCGGCAGCTCTGCGAGGAGTACGGCGTCTCCCGCATCACGGTGCGCGAGGCCCTGCGCCAGCTCGTCGCCGAGGGCACGCTCGTACGGATCCGCGGCAAGGGCACCTTCGTCGCCGACCGGCCCGCCCGCTCACGGCTGCACCTCGCCTCGTTCCACGAGGACATGCGGCGCCTGGGCCGAAACCCGTCGACCGTGGTCCTGCAGACCGAACTGAGGGTGCCGCCGCCGTCGACCACCTCCGCGCTGCAGATCCGCGCGGCCGACAAGGCGTACCACGTGAAACGACTGCGGCTCGCCGACGGCGTGCCGATCTCCGTCGACGACGCCTGGTACCCGCAGGCGATCGCGCCCGGCCTGGACGCGCACGACCTCACGCAGTCGATCTACACCCTGCTGCGCACCGAGTACGGCCAGGCCATCGACCGGGCCGAACAGTCCATCGGCGCCATCTCCTCCGACGGCGAGCTGGCCCGCGTGCTCGGCATCTCCCCCGGCACGCCGATTCTCGCCTTCGACCGCGTCGCCTTCGCAGCAGGCACGCGCGTCGAACACAGCTACTCCTGGTACCGCTCCGACCGCTATCAGGTGCAGATGACGGTCACCGAGACCGCCGACGCGCCGTAGCCGCGCGGGTCACTCGTCCAGCAGCGCCGCGGCGCGGGCCAGGGCGCGCATCTGCGCCGGGTTGTACAGCTCGAGGAACGCGGCGCCCAGGGCCCGCTCCGCGGCGTTCCGCCCGCGGACGGACGCCGCATTCGGGTCGGCCATCCACGGGAACCGCGCGTGCTGCTCCCGGATCGTCGCCGCGAGCCGGCGGGCCAAGTCCTCGATCGCCGCGTCCTCGGCGTCGGGCGGCAACGCATCGAAGAGCTCGTCGGCGTCGGACGACTCCGCCATGAGCGCACCGAGGTCGCCGAGGGCGGCGTCGTCGAAGACGCCGCCGAGCACCGTCGCGAGGGCGCGGTCGCGATCGGAGAAGGATTCGGCCACGGCGTGGAAGGCCGCGGGGGTGTCGAGCGGGGCGTTGTGCTCCAGGGCCGTCGCGAGCTCCGCCCGGATGTGCTGCAGCCGCGCGATCCGCTCCGCGAGTTCGCCGTCCAGCGCGCGGATCGCGGTCGGCAGGTCCTCCGCGGCGCCGGTGTGCATCGCGGCGAGCGGGACGCCCAGCTCCTTGAGGCGGGTGATCCGCAGCAGCCGGACGAGGTGCGCGACGCCGTACTGCTTGTAGCCGTTGGACCGGCGTTCGGGCTCGTCGAGCAGGCCGATCTCGTGGTAGTGACGGACCGCCTTGACCGTGGTCCCGGCCAGTTCGGCCAGCTCACGCGTGCTCCAGGGCATGCGCTCGAGCGTACGGCTTGACCGTGCCCTTGGGGCAACGTTTACGGTCGCATCATGACCACGTCCCCGGGCACCGACTCCCCCTCGCCCGTCGCCGCTCCCACCTCCGTCACCGGCCGCCGGAGCATCGCTCCCGACCTCGCACGCGGCGTCATGCTGGTCCTCATCGCCGTCGCGAACGTGCCGTACTTCCTGTGGGGCCGGCCGACGGGCACCGGTGCGCACAGCGCCGACGGTTCCGTCGCCGATCGCGTCGTACAGACCGTCGCGATCACCGGCATCGACAGCCGCGTGTACCCGATGTTCGCCTTCCTCTTCGGCTACGGCATCGTCCAGCTGTACACCCGCCAGCTCGCGGCGGGCACGGAGCAACGCGTCGCCCGCCGGATCCTGCGGCGGCGGCACTGGTGGATGCTGGCGTTCGGCTTCGTCCACGCCGCGCTGCTCTGGTACGGCGACATCCTCGGCGCCTACGCGATCACCGGCCTCGTCCTCGTGTGGCTGTTCCTCCGCCGATCGGACCGGGCCCTCGCGATCTGGGCGTCCGTCCTGGTCCTGCTCTCCGGCGCATTCTCCGTTCTCACAGTGGTAGCTGCGGCATCGGTGGATTCGGGCGGCACGGCGGCCGCGACCACCGACGCGAACGCGATCCCGGAGTACGGAGCTGCGATGGCCGAGCGCGTCACGACGTGGGCCGAGATCATGATCCCGACGGTGGTGTTCGGATTCATCGTGCCCGCCGCGGTCCTGCTCGGCATGCTGGCCGCCCGGCACCGCGTCCTCGACGCCCCCGCCGCGCATGCCGCCCTCCTCCGGCGGTGCGCCGTGGTGGGCCTCGCGATCGGCTGGGGCACGGGACTCCTCCTCGCCCTGCAGAACCTGGACGCCCTTCCGTTCGGCCCGACGGCGGACTGGGTCCTGCTGGCCCTGCACACGCTGGGCGGGCTGTTCGGCGGGCTCGGGTACGTGGCAGTGTTCGGCCTGCTCGCGATCCGCCTGGAACGGGGCGGCGCCGGGGCGTTCGCGACCGCGGTGCAGGCGCTGGGCAAGCGGTCGATGAGCGGCTACCTCGCGCAGTCGGTCGTCTTCTCGCCGCTCCTCGCGGCGTGGGGGCTGGGTCTCGGCCAGTACCTGTCCAGTTGGTCGGCGACGCTGCTGGCGGTCACCGTCTGGGTCGCGACCGTCATGATCGCCGTGCGGCTCGAACGCGCGGGCAGGCGCGGCCCCGCCGAGACCCTGCTCCGGCGCCTGGCGTACCCGCGGTAGGCGCGATCACTCCACCGCGGGCGCGACGACGAAGCGGATGGTCTGACCGGGCCGCAGCAGGTCGACGAGATCGGTGTAGGGCCCGGCGATCTCGGCGACCCGGACCTGCGCGGCGGTCAGCGGCAGGTCCTCTCGCATCAGGTGCACCTCGCCGCGGTACCGCCCCATGGACGCGACGTCCACCTGAAGACTGCCTCGTGATCGCCGCGTCCCGTTGACCGCGTCCGGCGGGACGGGGCCGCCGCGCGTGCCCTCGATGCGATGCGATGCCGCGGTCCCCTCCGGCCGGAGACGCAGCGGACCGTCGAGCAGGTGCCGCATCGCCCCGGGGACCGAAGCGAGCGGTACCACGATCTCGCCGTGCCGCTCACGGCGTTCGATCCACTCCTCGTGCTGCGGCAGCACCGTCCCCTCGGCGCAGGCCACCTCGGTGTCCGGGCAGGCCGCGAGCACCCGTGCGTGGTTGACGTAGGCGTTGGCGTGCCGGTGCGATTCGAGCGTCGGCAGCCCCAGCTGCAGCGGCGCCCGGAACTCGCGCTCCCCCGGGATGAACGTCACCACGTCGTGACCCCGCCCGCGCAGCAGCGCATTCTGGCCGGCGAAGAAGTCCTCGGAGAGGCCGGTCTCCGGACGCGGGTAGTAGTTGTGCCAGCCCACCGGGTCGAGGCCGGCGAGCTCATCCAGTTCCTCCGGCGTCACCGTGCTGGCGTTGACGGCGATCCGGAAGGGCCCGGCGGCCGCGATGGCGCGCACCTCGTCCGGGGAGAAGCCGAAGTCGATGCGGACCGTCGTGACGCCCCAGGCCCGGAGCATCCCCAGCCCCGCGAGATCCACCCCGAGCAGAGCGAGGGCCTTCGGCGAGACGTCGGCGCAGAACTCGATGCCGAGCTCGCGGTGCAGGCCCGCGAGCTCCGCGCCGAACGCCCGCAACCCCGAGCTCTCGGGGATGTGCAGAGAGGTGAACACGAGCCCCCGGCCGGCGCGGGCGGCGGCCAGGGCCACGCTCCGGCGCAGCGCGGGATCGTCCGTGGGATAGAGCGAGTGCAGCATGGTCGTCCCTCCGGTGCGCGGCTCAGGCCAGGCGCGATTCCATCGATTCCTTGAAGCCGAACAGGTAGGTGAGCACGAAGCCGGCCAGCGCTCCGACGGCGATGCCCCCGAGGTACCAGAGCCACCCGCCCGCCGAGATCACGCCCGTCATCAGAACCCCCGACAGCCCGATGGTCTGGGCACCGAATCCGCCGCTGACCTCCATCCCCCAGGCCACGAAGGCACCACCGAAACCGGCACCGAGACAGGCCGTGATGAAGGGATAGAACAGCGGGAGCGAGACGCCGTAGATGAGCGGCTCGCCGATGCCGACCAGGCCGAGCGGCAACGCGCCCTTGATGATCCGCTTGAGCTTCGGGTTGCGGGTCTTGAGCCAGATCGCGATGGCCGCGCCGTCCTGCCCCGCGCCGGCCATGGCCAGGATGGGCAGCAGCGGCGTGTAGCCGAGGTCCGCGATCAGCTGCACGTGCACCGGCGTCAGCCCGTGGTGCAGGCCGAGCATCACCAGCGGCAGGAACAGCGCCGACATCAGGAAGCCGCCGAAGACGCCGCCCTGCTCGAGCGCGAAGTCGACGAGGAACCAGGTGACCCCGCGCATCACGAGCGCCGCGATCGGCATGATCACGAACAGGCTCACCACCGCGCCCACCAGCACGGTGAACACGGGCACCACGAACAGGTCCAGGCTCGCGGGAACGCGTGCGCGCAGCCGCTTCTCGATCGCCGCGAACAACCACGCCGTGGCCATCACGCCGATCACGCCGCCGAGACCGGGGCTCAGCTGGCCGACCACGGGGATCGTCAGCGGGACCGCTTCGGCGCCGGTCTTGGGGTTCGCCGCGATGCCCGCGAGCGCGGGCAGGTAGGGCAGGCCGCCGGCGACGAAGCCGAGCACCGGCGAGCCCCCGAACTCCTTGGCCGTGTTCAGGCCGACGATCAGGTTCAGACTGCCGATGAGGAGCGTTCCCATGGCCGCGAACACCAGGAACCACGGATTGCCCGTCACCGAGGGGTCGATCAGCTTCCAGATGTTGGCGATCGCCGCGATGATGCCGCAGGCGATGAAGCCCGGGAAGAGCGGGATGAAGATGTTGCCGACGTGCTTGAGCGCGACCTGCAGGCGGCTCGTCTGCCGTGCCTTCACCTTCGCCTGCGTGCGGGTCGCCAGGGAGTCCAGCTCGGCCTCGCGCACGTCGTCGGCCACCTTGTCGAGCGCCACGACGACGTCGGACTCCGAACCGGACTCCGCGGCCCGAGCCGCGGCGAGCACGTCCCCGAAGCCCTCCCGCAGGCGTTCGGCGTGGCCCGGGCCCACGACGATCTGCAGCTGGGGGCCGTCGACGACGCCCTGCACGCCGTCGAGGGCGCGGATGCCGGCGACGTCGACGGCCGCCTGGTCCTCGACGTTGATCCGCAGGCGCGTCATGCAATTGGTGTGCGAGGCGACATTGCCGGTTCCGCCGACGAGCCGCAGAACCTTCTCGCCGAGTTCGGTGTAGTCCATCAGAGCAGTCCTCCCTACGGATCAGGATTCGGTGGAGCGGATGGCGACGCGGACGAGGCCGTCCGCGTCGGCGAGGCGCCGGCGGGCGGTCGGGGCGTCGACGTCGGCGAGGATCATCACGATCGCGGTCTTGGCGTGTCCGTCCGCCGCGGCGGAGGCCGCGCGGGCGGCGGCCTCGTCGGCGCCCGTGGCCTCGCGGATGATGCGGACCACGCGGCCCGCCAGCTTGACGTTGCTGGGCGCCACGTCGACCATCAGGTTCGAATAGGCCTTGCCCGTCCGCACCATCGCGGCCGTCGAGATCATGTTGAGGATCAGCTTCTGGCTGGTACCGGCCTTGAGGCGGGTGGAGCCGGTGAGCACCTCGGGGCCGTTGTCGACCTCGATGGCGACCTGCGCGTGCGCGGAGATCGCGGCACCGGGGTTGCAGGAGAGGGCCACCGTCGACGCCCCGACCGCCCGCGCGTGGTCCAGGCCCCCGATGACGTACGGCGTTCGGCCGGACGCCGCGATGCCGATCACGACGTCGGCGGGGGTCACGCCGAGCGCGACGAGATCGTCCCGGCCGCGTTCGGGGGAGTCCTCGGCGCCCTCCTCGGACCGGAACATCGCCGCGTCGCCGCCGGCGAGGACCCCGACGACCACGCCCGGCGGGACGCCGAACGTCGGGGGGCACTCCGCCGCGTCGAGCACGCCGAGCCGGCCGCTGGTGCCGGCGCCCTGGTAGATGAGCCTGCCGCCGGACCGCAGCGCCGTCACCGCGAGCTCGACGGCGCGCTCGACCTCCGGGAGGACGCGGCGCACCGCGTCGGGGACGAGCCGGTCCTCGTCGTTCATGGCCGTGAGCAGCTGTTCGACCGTGAACTCGTCGAGCTCCATGGTCCGGCTGTTCCGGCTCTCCGTCGTGGCGATCTCGTGCACGGCATCCCTTCCGCTCCGGCGATGACGAAAGATTACACACGAACGAGCTCATGCGAAGATAATTTTCAGAACTGCTGTGGAATACTCGCCGAGACGCTGGAGGGGGAGCTGTGGACGGCACCATCGACCGCATACGATCCGTCGTTCCGACCTTGCGCCCGGCAGAGGCCAAGGTCGCCGCGACGGTGATCGGCGACCCCGAGCGCGCGGTCGCCGCGACGATCACCGAGCTGGCGGAGGCCGCCGGCGCATCGCAGGCCAGCGTCGTCCGGTTCGCCCGCGCGCTGGGGTTCGGCGGCTACCCCGATCTGCGGATCGCCCTGGCGCAGGAGCTGTCCCGCCGCCAAGTCGAACTCGAACGGTCCGACATCGCCGAGGGCGCCATCAACGACGCGGACGACCTCGCCACCGTCGTCGCCAAGATCGCCTTCCACGAGGCCCGCTCCCTCGAGCAGACCGCCCGCCTGATCGACCACGACGCCCTCGAGACCGTGGCACAGGCGATCGCCGAGCACGGACGGTGCCACGCCTTCGGCGTCGGGGCCAGCGGCCTCGCGGCGCTCGACCTCTCCCAGAAGCTGCAGCGCATCGGCCTGTCCTGCCAGTACTCGCCGGACACGCACATGCAGCTCGTCCACGCGGCGCTCGCGACTCCGGACTCCGTCGCCGTCGCCGTCTCGTTCAGCGGGACCACCGTCGAGGTGCACCGCGCCCTGCAGCTCGCGACCCAGCGCGGAGCCCTCGGCGTCGCCGTGACCAACGCCCCCGAGTCCCCCCTGGGGCGGGCGGCCGACCGCCTCCTGCTCACCGTCGCGCAGGAGTCACCGCTGCGGGCGGCGGCCCTCGCCAGCCGTCTCACACAGCTCGCCGTGGTCGACTTCCTGTTCGTCCGCGTCGCCCAACTGCGCTACGGCGACCTCGAATCGGCTCTCGCGATCACCCGGGAGGCCGTCCATCCCCAGCACCTGCCGCCGACGAGCGGAGCCCGCGCGACCTAGTCCGCGAAGCCGGACGACGGGGAGAAGCAGGTGGTGTAGAAGGCGCGGCCGAAGGGCGTGATCTCGATCCGGCGGCGAACGGTCTTCGCATACCGGCCCGCGCTGCTCAGCGCGTCGAGCAGCTGGGGCTGCACCTGCAGCAACTCGTAGCGCCGCACGTCGACCTGCTCCTTGGAGAACCAGATCAGGCCCAGGCGGTGCAGGTTGCCGAGGTACTCGGCGATCCGGTCGGGGTTCCGGCAGCCGGCGACCTCGGGGATCATCGACACGCCGGCGGCCACCGTCTCGGCGCCCACGCCGAACGGGCGGTTCGTGCGCACGTCGATGGCGGGCTGGGCACCGTCGTTGAACAGCAGCCGCAGGATGCGGGCCTCGTCCGGGCACAGCTCCTGCAGGAGGTGCTCGTACGCGGGGTGCGGCGTCTGCGCGCCCGCGGGCTCGGCGGACTGCGCGAGGAGCCGATCGCCCGTGCGGCGGAGCTCGTCGGGAGTAGCGACGGGCTCGGGGGCCTGCTCGAGCAGCTCGTCCACGACCTCCCCGTGCACGACGATGCGCGGCGCGACCTCGGTGGTCAGCGCGACGTCCACGAGATGGCCGGCCTCGCTCACGAACTGCTGCGTGAGGCGCTGCGCCGAGCCGCCGAGCTCGCGGGTCACGCTGAAGGCGGAGTTCGAGACGCGCCCCAGCCGGCCGAGGAGCCCGCCGGACTCCTGCTTCTCCGCCGCGGCGACCTCGCCGCCGTCGCGGACCGCGAGCTCACGGTTCTCGTCGACGACCTCGTCGCCGGAGGCCGCGGAGGAACGGGACTTCTCACTCACGTCTGTCACACCCCGAATATCGCTAGATGGAGGAACCCGGCGAACGAGCCGAGCACCGCGCCGTGCAGGAACAGCAGCCACTCATCCTGCTTGATCGCCGATCGGAGCAGCTCGCTGAGGTCCTCCGGGCTGAGCTTGCTCATCCGCTCGATCACGAACTCGCGCACCTTCGACTGCTGCTCGGCGACGAACTTCGGCTCGCTGACCGTCGCCTGCGCGACCTTGAGCGCCTCGGCGCCCACCAGTTGCGGCACCCGGTCGTAGGCCTCGGACCCCACCGACAGCTTGACGAAGCCGCGGGCCCACCCGGCCGCGTTGTCGATCGAATCGCGCAGCACCGACTCGACGGTGGCGCGCGTGCGGTCGGACCGCGGGCCGTGCAGCAGCTCGTCGCAGATGTTCTCGATCGTGATGACCTTGTCCGCCATGACGATGGCGTACTGCTCGCCGATCTCCTTCTTCCGCTTGAGGAACAGGCCCTGCTTCCACGGCACCCACCAGGTGGGGTGGATCGGCTCGAAGATCATCAGGATGCCGATGTAGTTCACCACGTAGCCGATCACGATCCCGCCCAGCGGGAGCAGCCACCAATACGGGAAGAAGTGCAGCAGCGCCACGAGCAGGAAGCCCATGGGGAAGCCGAAGTAGAAGCCGAAGTTCTGCATGAACTTCAGCTCCTTGCGGCCCATGTTGTAGAAGATGTCCTTCAGTACCGAGGGATTGTTCGTGAGGTACCGGATCACCAGCAGCTTGGCGTCGATGTAGTCGTCGATGTTCTCGCCGATGGTCGACGTGATCTTCCGGACGTCCTTGGGCAGCGAGGCGGACACGCGGCGGAAGACCAGCAGCTTGACGTCCTCGGGGAGCGAGTACCACAGGCGCGGGTTCTCGCGCTGCATCACGGATTCCACGATCGACGGGATCATCGGCAGCGACGCCCGAGTGAGCACCTCGGAGACGTGTTCCGGATCCATCACCTCGTAGAACTCGGCGATGCTGCCCACCTTGTTGAGCGACTTGTCGACGGCGATGCTCGCCATCTTCTCCGCCCGCGAGGGCACGATCCCCTGCCAGCCGACGCGGCCGTCGGGCATGATCGCGGGGATCACCTGGACCCGGCGCGGCAGCAGCGGATACAGGGTCGCCATCCCGGGCACCTTGACGCCGTAGAACTTCTTCGGCTCGAACAGCATGAGGATGCCGGTCCAGTTGGTGATGTAGCCGATGATGCCGGTGAATAGCGGAACGGTGATGAGGTGCTGGATCAGGTTCGCATCCATCGCACGCCTCCCTCAGCGAGGCGTCCCGTCGAGCTCACCACAGGCCATCCACCTTTCCCCAACCGACAACATTCGCGCTCACGGTACTCAAGATAGTGAGAGGATTACGCCTCCATTCGATCACTGTGACCAGATGAACACGCCCGAGCGACGTGTCATTCACACAGTAAAGATCCAATCCCCCGCGGCCACATCACGTTCTTCAAGATTCGCAATGGACCCGGGTTGGGAATCCATCACCACGACGGGGCAGATCGCACTCAGTCCTCGGTCGCGAATACCCGACGGGGAGAACGAAATCAACGGATCCCCGGCTGCCACCTTGGCCTTCTCCGCAGCCAGCAGCGTGAATCCCTCACCATTCAGATTCACGGTGTCGATTCCGACATGCACCAGGACGCCGATACCCCCGTCCGCGAGCACGATCGCGGCGTGCGGATGCAGCTTGAGCACCGTCCCCGCCACCGGCGAGACGACGACGGCCTCGGCACCGTCGGCGGGCACGGCCGGCTCGATGGCGACCCCCGAGCCCACCATCTCGCCGGCGAAGACCTGATCCGGCACGGCCGAGAGCGGCACGAGCCGCCCGGCGACCGGTGCCAGCACCTCGGTCACAGGAGGTCCTGCACTTCCTCGGCGAGCGCGTCCGCGGTCGGGCCCACGACGACCTGCACGGCCGAGCCGGCGACCATCACGCCGTGCGAGAGCTTCTTGAGCGCGGCCTGGTCCACGAGGCCGGTGTCCTTGACCTCACAGCGGAGGCGGGTGATGCAGCCCTCCACCTCTTCGATGTTGTCGGCCCCGCCGAGCCCGTTCACGATGTCCTGCGCCTTCGACATTCCTGCCGCCTTTCGGAGAGGTTCGGGGAAACCGACTCACGCCGGGCCGAACTGGTTATAACCTGTCGTCAGCCTAGTGGACTCGTCCCTCGACAGGAGCGAAAAATGAGTTCCTCATCCGGATCCGGTATATCAGCACGACGGCTCGATCTGAGCGGTCTCCAGAAACTCGGGCGCAGCCTCATGCTGCCCATCGCGGTGCTGCCCGCGGCGGGCATCCTGCTGCGCCTCGGCCAGGACGACCTCCTCGGCAGATTCGACTCCATGAAGACCGTCGCCGCGGTCATCGGCGGCGCGGGCAACGCGCTGTTCGCCAACCTCGGCATGTTGTTCGCGGTCGGCATCGCGATCGGCTGGGCCAAGAAGGCCGACGGTTCCACCGCGCTCGCCGCACTCGTCGGATACCTGTCGTTCCAGGCCGTCGAGAAGGCCATGTCGCCCGTGGTGCTCGCGGGCAAGCTCGACAAGGACGGCAAGCAGGCCCTCGTCGAGTACGGCGTGCTGGGCGGCATCGTCATCGGCATCATGTCGGCGATGCTCTGGCAGAAGTACTACAAGACGAAGCTGCCCGACTACATCGGCTTCTTCTCCGGCCGCCGCCTGGTCCCGATCCTCACCGCCTCGGGCGCGATCGTCGTCGGCGTGCTCATGTCCTTCGCCTACCCGCTGTTCAACGCCGGCCTGACCAGTCTCGCCAACTGGGTCGCCGAACACTCCGTGGTCGGCGGCGGCGTGTACGGCACCGTCAACCGCCTGCTGCTACCGCTCGGCCTGCACCACATCATCAACTCCGTGGTCTGGTTCGTCCTCGGCGACTACCAGGGCGCGAACGGCACCGTGGTGCACGGCGACATCGCCCGGTTCATGCAGGGCGATCCCACCGCGGGCACGTTCATGACCGGCTTCTTCCCCATCATGATGTTCGGCCTGCCCGCCGCGGCGTTCGCCATCTACCGCTGCGCCAAGCCCGAGAACCGCAAGGTGGTCGGCGGCATCATGCTGTCCGTCGCGCTCACCAGCTTCATCACCGGCATCACCGAGCCGCTCGAGTTCTCCTTCATCTTCGTGGCCTGGCCGCTGCTGCTGCTCCACGCGCTGCTCACCGGCAGTTCGCTCCTCATCGCGAACTGGCTGGACATCCACCACGGCTTCACGTTCTCCGCCGGCGCCATCGACTACGTGCTCAACTTCGGGCTGGCGAACAAACCGCTGCTGCTCATCCCGATGGGCCTGGTCTACGCCGTGATCTACTACTTCTCGTTCAGCTTCATCATCAAGCGGCGCAACCTCAAGACCCCCGGTCGCGAGGACGAGGACATGGAAGCGGAGGCCACGGCTTGAGCGAGCTCCTGCGCGGCACCGTCGTCACGCCCTCCGGGGCGATCGACGACGGTGTCCTGGCCCTCGCGGACGGCCGGATCGCGGAGGTCGGACCCGCGTCCGCCTTCCCGGCCGCGACGCTGCCGGCATCGTCGGAGCGCGTCTACCTGCCCGGCATGATCGACGTGCACTGCCACGGGGGCGGGGGCTTCGGCTTCCCGGACTCGGACGCCGACGGTGCCCGCGCGGCCGCCGCGCACCACCTCGGCCGCGGCACGACGACACTGCTCGCCTCGCTGGTCTCCGCGGCGCCGGAGAAGCTGCTCGAGCGGATCGCGACGCTCGCGCCGCTCGTGGACGACGGCACCGTCGCCGGGCTGCACCTGGAGGGCCCCTTCCTCGCGCAGGAGGTGTGCGGCGCGCAGGACCCGCGGTACATCATCGACGGCGACCCGGCGCTGCTCGCGGCGCTGCTCGACGCCGCGGGCGGCCGGATCTCCTCGATGACCGTCGCCGCCGAGACCGCGCACTTCGCCGACCTGGCGCGGCAGCTCTCCGCGGCCGGCGCCGTCGTATCCGTCGGGCACACCGCCGGCGACTACGACACCGTGGCCGCCGCGCTCGGCACCCCGGACGGCCCGGTCAGCATCACGCACCTGTTCAACGGCATGCACCCGATGCACCACCGGCACCCCGGCGCCGTGGGTGCCGCGCTGCAGGCGGCGGGCGAGGGCCACGCGGTCGCGGAGATCATCGGCGACGGGGTGCACCTCGCCGCCGGCACCGTCGCGATGGTCTTCGCGACCGTCGGGCCGGACCACATCGCGCTGGTGTCCGACGCCATGCAGGCCGCCGGGATGCCCGACGGCCAGTACTCGCTCGGGCCGCTGGAGGTCACCGTCGGGGGTGGCGTCGCGCGCCTGACCACGCCCGACGGGACGCCGGGCGCCATCGCCGGCGGCACCTCGTCGGTGCTCGACGTGGTGGTGCGCGCCGTCCGGCACTCGGGGGTGTCGCTCGCCGACGCCGCGCGCGCCGGGGCGACCACGCCCGCCCGGCTGCTGGGCCTCAAGGACCGCGGCGAGCTCGCCGCCGGCCTGCGTGCCGACGTGGTGGAGCTCTCCGCCGGCCTGGAGCTCCTCCGGGTGCTCCGCGGCGGCGAGCAGGTGTAACACCTCGTTCTCCGGTGTTACACTCGGGTATGCCCACGACCCGGCCGCGCCACGCGATCACGGAGACCCCCGAGGTCACGCGCGCGCTGGAGATCGCCCGACGGCGGTGGCCGGCGCACGCCGAGAGCCCGTCGCGCCTGCTGCGCGAGCTGATCGCCGCAGGTGCGGAGGCCGTCGAGGAGTCGTCGGACAGCGAGATCGAGCGGCGCCTCGCGGTCGCGACGCGACTCGCGGGCAGTCGCACGAAATGGTTCCCGGACGGCTACCTCGAGGAGCTGAGGTCCGAGTGGCCGGAGTAGTCGTCCTCGACGCGAGCGTGCTCATCGCGTTCTTCAAGGACGACGATCCTTTCCACGGCAAGGCATCCGCTGTGGTGCTCGGCGCGATCGGCCGGGGCGACGAGATCGCCGCGAGCGAGTTGACCGTGGCCGAGTACCTCGTGGGCGCAGTCGGCAGCGGCGAGGTGGGCAGCGCCGAAACGGAACTCGCGGATCTCGGTCTCCGACGACGTGACCTTCCCCCGTCCTTCGCCCCGCGCCTGGCGCGGATCCGGCACGACGCGCGCGTGAAACTCCCCGACGCCGCGGTGATCCTCACCGCCGTCGACGCGGCAGAGGACGGGACCGGCGCGGTGGCCGTGGCGACCTTCGACGCCCGGCTGCGCGCCGGGGCGGCGACGTACGGCATCGGCTCGGCGATCGAGGATTGATCACGCCAGATTGAGCTCGCCGCGGATCGTGGTGCTCGTGGCGCCGCCGATCCAGATCGTGTCGCCGTCCCGCTCGACGTGCACGCGGCCGCGGCGGCCGAGCGCGGTGCCCTGGGACGCGGTGTAGCGCTCCGGCAGCTCACCGGTGCCGATCAGCCACTGCGCCAGACCGGCGTTGAGCGAGCCCGTCACCGGGTCCTCGGGCACCGCGAGCGACGGGCAGAAGGCGCGGACCTCGACGTCCGCGTCGCCGCCCGCCGGATACCGGCCCACCACACCGACGTTGAGCTCCCCCATCGCCGCGAAGTCGGGCCGCACGGCGAGGACCGCGTCCGCGTTCCGCAGCCGCGCGGCCACCCAGCCGGGGCCGTTGTCCACCCATTCGGCGGCGACGACCTCTCCGGCCGGGACTCGCAGGCCCGCGGCGATCCGGTCGACGGTGTCCGCGTCCGCGGGGCCACTGCGGACGAGCGGCGGCGCGGCGAAGGCGAGCGTCGACCCGCGGCGCAGGCGCACCAGGCCGGCGCCGCACTCCTGCACGACGGTGCCGGCCGTCGCCGGGACGCCGCCGTCCTCCAGCCACGCGTGGGCACTGCCCAGCGTCGGGTGCCCGGCGAAGGGCAGCTCGCCGCCGGGTGTGAAGATCCGGAGCCGGTAGTCGGCCGCCGGGTCCGTCGGGCGGAGCAGGAAGGTGGTCTCGCTGAGGTTCGTCCAGCGTGCGAACGCCGCCATCTGCTCGTCGGCGAGGTCGTCGGCGTCGTGCACCACCGCCACCGGGTTGCCCAGCAACGGTTCGGAGGAGAAGACGTCGACCTGGCGGAAGCGGTGCATGCGTTCAGTAGAGCTCACGGCCGTATCCCTCGCCGTAGTAGCGGTCCAGTTCTTCGAGCGAGTCCTCCGGCCGCTCCAACGTTTTGGCGATGACGGCGCGCCTGGGCACGCCGCGGTCGTCGTCCGTCGTCGCCCAGGACGACGGTTCCCACGCCTCCGAGCGGAGGAAGGCCTTGCTGCAGTGGAAGAAGGCCTCGTCGATCGCGACCTCGACGATGAGCTGGGGCAGCTTCTCCCCCACCGCCATCCGGGGTGCGTAGGGCGCATCGGCGAGCACCGCCGCGGTCCCGTTGACGCGCAGCGTGTCGCCGCGTCCGGGGATGACGAACTCGAGCGCGATGCGCGGATCGACGAGGAGGTTCCGCAGGCCGTCCACGCGGCGGTTCCCCGGCCGGTCGGGCAGCGCGATCGTCCGGTCGTCCAGCACGAGGACGCCGCCCGCCGGATCGCCCTTCGGCGAGACGTCGAGCCCACCCGGGCCCGACGTGGCGACGAAGTAGAGCCGCGCGGCCGCGAGGAACAGCCGGTGCACCTCGTGCAGTTCGGGGCGGGCCTTGTCGCGGATCCGCGGGATCGGCTCGGGCACCACGGCCCGGAGCTCCGCCTCGGTGGTCACCGGTCTGCGTGCATGCGCCATGTCGTCGAGCGTAGAGACCCGCGCGGTGCGCCCGCGACCCGGTTTCCGCCCTACAGCGGGCGCAGGATGCGGTCGAGGAACTCCCGCGTGCGCGCGTGCTGCGGGGCGCCGATCACGTCGGCGGGGCGGCCCGCCTCGAGGACGGTGCCGCGGTCGACGAACAGCACCTGGTCGGCGACCTCGCGGGCGAAGGCCATCTCGTGCGTCACCACCACCATCGTGCGGCCCTCGGTCGCCAGGTCGCGCATCACGGTGAGGACGTCGCCGACCAGCTCGGGGTCGAGCGCCGAGGTGGGCTCGTCGAACAGCACGACCCGTGGCCGCAGCGCGAGGGCCCGCGCGATCCCGACGCGCTGCTGCTGCCCGCCCGAGAGTTGGTGCGGGTACTTGTCGGCGTGGTCCTTCAGCCCGACCCGCGCGAGCAGCTCCCGTGCCTCCGCCTCGACCTCGGCCGCCGGGCGCTTCTGCACGACGACGGGCCCCTCGGTCACGTTCCGCAGCGCGGTGAAGTGCGGGAAGAGGTTGTGCGACTGGAAGACCATCGCGCTCTGCGCGCGGTAGCGCGACAGTTCGGCCTTGCCGGGCGTGCCGGCCCCGAAGTCCACCGTCGCGTCGCCGACGGTGACGGTGCCCCCGTCCGGCAGCTCGAGCGCATTGAGCGAGCGGAGCACCGTCGTCTTCCCGGATCCGGACGGCCCGATGATGACCGTGACCGTGCCCTCCGGGACCGCGAAGTCGATGCCACGCAGCACCTCCACCTCGCCGAAGGACTTGGTCAGACCGCGCACCGAGATCAGGTCGGTCATCGCGCCACGTACCTTTCGAATCGGTTCTCGAGGTGCGACTGCAGCACGCTCAGCAGCTGGCAGACCACCCAGTAGTAGCAGGCGGCGACCACGTACATGACGAGGAAGTCGAACGTGGGTGCCGCGGCGATCTGCGCCTGCCGGAACACCTCGGTCACGAGGATGGTGGACGCCAGCGAGGTGTCCTTGACGAGCGAGAGCAGCGTGTTCGCGAGCGGCGGGGTCGCGGTGCGGGCGGCCTGCGGCAGGATGATCCGGCGCAGCGCGGTGCTGTAGTCCATACCGATCGTGGTGGCCGCCTCCCACTGCCCGCGCGGCACCGCGCCGATCGCGGCGCGGATGATCTCCGCCGCGTAGCCGCCCACGTTGAGCGAGAAGGCGATCACCGCCGCGAAGAAGGGATCGAAGACCAGGCCGAGCGCGGGCAGGCCGTAGAAGATGATCACCAGCTGCACCAGCAGCGGCGTGCCGCGGATCACCGAGATGTAGACCGTCGCCAGCGCGCGGGGCAGACGCCGGGCGGACATCCGCGCGAGCGCGACGGCCAGCGCGAGGACGAGTCCGATCGCGAAGCTGATCGCGGTGAGCGGCAGGGTCTTCGTGACCATGGCCTCCAGTAGCGGAACCAGGCTGCGCCGCACCAGGTCCCAGGTGGTGGACTGCTTCGGCGCGGCACTGTCCGCGCCGAAGTACTTCTGCGAGATCCGTTCGGCGGTGCCGTCGGCTCGGATCTCGGCGAGGCCGCGGTTGATCGCCGGCATGAGCCCGGATCCCTTGCGGGCCGCGAACACCGACTCGGACTTGTCGGGGGTCTCGGCGGCGATCTTCACCGGCGCCGTGTGGTTGACCGCGAGGTAGTTGCGGATCACGCCCGTGTCGTTGACCACCACGTCCACGCGGCCCTGCGCGAGCAACGTCGCCGCTTCGGTGAATCCCGCGACCGGCTCGATCCGCGCGCCCGCCTTCTCCGCGACGCCGGACCAGCTGCTCGTGGAGCTCTGGGCGGCGAGCCTGCCGCGGATGTCGTCCAGGGACTTCACCGCATCGTCGTCCTTGCGGACCAGGATCGATCCGCTCGCCGTGCTGTACGAGTCGGACAGGTCGTACTTGGCGGCGCGGGCGGGACTCGCGGCGACCTGGTTCGCCACCAGGTCCAGCCGGTTCGCCTCCAGCGCGGAGAACATCGAGTCCCAGGGCGTCTCCACGAACTCCACCCGCATCCCGGCCTTATCGGCGATGGCGGTGATCATCTCGACGTCGTAGCCCGTGAGCTTCCCGGCATCGTCGTGGTAGCTGTACACCTGGTAGACGCCCTCGGTGCCCACCCGCAGCACCCCGCCCGACGGCGGCACCGGGTCGGCCTGCGCCGGCAGCGGCGCGACGACGAGCAGCATCGCGATCAGCACGAGGAGGACGCGGGGCGCGGTGCGGACGGCTGATCGCATGCGTCGTTCTTAGCACCGGCATCGGCCCGGCGCGCCGCGGACCGTCATGTCGAACCTTTTTCAACTCAGGGGTTGAACAACGGGAGGAGAGGGCGTACCGTCGTATTCAACAGATTGGTTGAACACGAAGGAGGTGCACCACGAACGACGACATCGACGACCTGTCCAAGGCGTTCGCGGCACTCGCGGACCCCACGCGCCGCGACATCGTCGCCCGCCTCTCGGACGGCGACGCCACGCTCACGGAGATCGCGGAGCGCTACGACGTGAGCATCCAGGCCGTCTCGAAACACCTCACCGTGCTCGAGAACGCCGGCCTGATCAGCAGGACCCGCCGCGCCCAGGCGCGGCCCGCCCACCTGGAGGCGGAGGTCTTCGACCTCATGAACGGGTGGATCGAGCGGTACCGCCGCCGCGCCGAACAGCGCTACCAGCGCCTCGACGCGGTGCTGGCCGAATTGAACGCACAAGAGAACCCCACCGACACCACCGAACAAGGAGCAGCATCATGACCATCGTCAACGCCGAGGCCGGCATCGAGGCCTCCACCACCCTCCCCACGGTCACCATCACCCGAGACTTCCAGGCGACGCCGGCGCAGTTGTTCCGGGCCCACACCGACCCCGAGATCTACACCCGCTGGGTGGGACCGTCGGACATCGACACCGAGATCGAGCACTGGGACGCGCGCACCGGCGGCAGCTGGTCCTACGTCAGCAAGCGCGGCGACGAGCGGTACGCCTTCCACGGCAGCTTCCACGACGTTCGAGAGGACCGGATCGTGCAGACCTTCACCTACGACGACATGCCCGACGGGGTGTCGCTGGAGACCATGACCTTCGAGGACCTCGGCGACGGGCGCACGCGGCTGCGCGCCGTCTCGCTGCTCGACAGCTTCGAGAGCCGCGACGGCATGCTGGCCAGCGGCATGGAGGTCGGCATCGTCGACGGCTACGCCAAGCTCGACCGACTCCTCGCGGACGGCGAGGTGTAGTGGTTACCGTCGAGGGATGACGGACGCCGCACCGATTCGCACGCACGTCGCCGACGGCCTGGGGGTCCTCACCCTCGGGGCCGCCGGGCGGCGCAACCCCCTCTCGCTCGCCACGATGCGGGCGGCCACCGCCGCGCTCGACGGCTTCGACGCCGACCCCGCGGTGCGGGTCATCGTGATCCGCGCCGAGGGGCCGGCGTTCTCGGCGGGCCACGACCTGAGCGAGATGGTCGGCCGCACCCTCGACGAGGAGCGCGAGATCTTCGCCGCCTGCACCGACCTCATGGCCGCGGTGCACCGCGTGCGGCAGCCCGTGATCGCGCAGGTGCAGGGCATGGCGCTGGCCGCCGGCTGCCAGCTCGTGGCGACCTGCGACCTGGCGATCGCGACCTCCGACGCGCGGTTCTCGACGCCCGGCGTGAAGATCGGGCTGTTCTGCTCGACGCCGATGATCCCGCTCACCCGGGCCGTCGGCCGCAAGCGCGCGATGCAGATGCTGCTGACCGGCGAGATGATCAACGCCGAGACCGCGGTCGAGTGGGGCCTGATCAACGCCGCCGTCCCCGCCGACCAGCTCGAGGCGACCGTCACCGGCCTGGCGCACCGCATCGCGGAATCCAGCGGCGCAACGCTGGCGATCGGCAAGCGCGCCTTCTACGACCAGATCGATCGGACCGAGCCGGACGCCTACGCCGCCATGTCCGAGGTGATGGCGACCAACGCGATGATCCCGGACGCGCAGGAGGGTATGACGGCGTTCCTGGAGAAACGCGCCCCCGTCTGGCGGTGATGACCCGGTAACTTAGCAGCATGAAGCTGCCCCGGCTCCGCGCCGACTACGGTTCGATCCTCCTGGGGTCGGCCGACGACAGCTCCCGCCTGACCCGCGTCCGGGTGCAGCTGGTGATCACCATCGGCGTGGTTGTCGCCAACCTCATCGGCGTCGGCCTGGCCATCGCGCTGGCCACCGTCGGCATCCCGGAGCCGTCGATCCCGTGGGACGCCTGGTGGATGAACTACCTGGTGGTGCCGCTGTACATCGGGATCGCCTTCGTGCTCGGCGCGACGATCGGCACCGTCCGGCTGGTCCGGTCGCTGCGCTGGTCGATCCGCCGCGAGGAGCCGAACGCGGCGCAGGCGAAGGCGGCGATCGTCGGGCCGTGGCGCCTGACCGCCCTGGAGGCGCTGCTGTGGGGCGTCGGCACCGTCGTGATGACCGTCGGCTACGGCGCCATCAACCCCGACCTGATCCCCAAGATCGCGCTGGTCACGGGCCTGTCCGGGGTCGTCGTGTGCGCCATCTCGTACCAGATCACGGAGTTCGCGCTGCGCCCCGCGGCCGCGGCGGCGCTGGAGGCCGGGTACCGCGCACCGCGCAAGGGCCGGCTGCGGATGCGGGCCGCCACCGCCTGGGCGATCGGCTCGGGCGTGCCGATCCTGGGCATCTTCCTCGTGGTGCTGTTCGGCACCTTCCGCGACGACACCACCAAGCTCGACATCTTCGTCGCCGTCGCGGCACTGGCCGCGATCGCGCTGCTCACCGGACCGCTCATCAGCCTGCTCAACATCGACGCCCTGATCGCGCCCCTGCGCGTCCTCGGCGGCGCGATCCGCCGCGTCCGCGACGGCGAGACCGACGTAGCCGTGCGCATCTTCGACGGCTCCGACATGGGCGAGCTGCAGGCCGGGTTCAACGAGATGACCACCGGCCTCGCCGAGCGGGAGCGGCTGCGGGACCTGTTCGGCCGGCACGTGGGCCGCGACGTCGCGGAAGCGGCGCTCGGCTGGGGCGTCCAGCTCGGCGGTTCCGAGGAGGTCGTCGGCGTGCTCTTCATCGACGTCGTGGGCTCGACGACGCTGGCACGGCAGCGGCCCGCGACCGAGGTGGTCGAGCTGCTCAACCGGTTCTTCGAGGTCATCGTGACCGCCGTCGAGGAGAACGACGGCCTGGTCAACAAGTTCGAGGGCGACGCGGTGCTCGCGGTCTTCGGCGCGCCGCTGCCGCACCCGGATCCGGCGGGCGGGGCCCTGCGCACCTCGCGGCTCATCGCGGACCGCCTGCCCGCGGCGGTGCCGGACCTGCGGGCCGGGATCGGGGTCTCCTACGGCGTGGTCGTGGCGGGCAACGTCGGCGCGATCGAACGCTACGAGTACACCGTGATCGGCGACCCGGTCAACGAGTCGGCGCGCCTGTCCGAGGTCGCCAAGCGCGACACCTCGCTGCCGGTGGCGTCCGAGCCGGCGATCATGGGCGCCCGCGAGGCCGAGTCGCAGCACTGGCGGTTCACGGACGAGCTGGAGCTGCGCGGCCGCGACGAGAACACCCGCCTCTACTCCCCCAGGGAGTCCTCGAGGACGAGCACGTCGTCGACGAAGGTCGTTCCGCCGACGGTGAACTCGCGCACCCCCGCCGTCACGAACCCCGACTTGGCGTAGAACCGCTTGGCCCGGGCGTTGTCGGCGTTCACGCCGAGCCACACGGGCAGGCCCGCGGCGTCGGCGCGGACGGCGTCGAGCAGGGCGCGGGCGACCCCGCCGCCGTGGTGGTCCGGGTCCACGTAGAGCTTGGACAGGTAGGCCGACGGTGCGCCGCGCAGCGCCGCGGGCCCCTCGTCGTGCGCGCCGTGCAGCACCAGGACGTACCCGACGGGGCCGTCGGCACCGTCGACCACGAGGACCCGGTGGTCGGGATCGGCCAGGTGGCGGTCGAACTCGGCCTCGCTGAGGTGCGTCGCCACGAAGTCCGCGACGTGCTCGCGCGCCAGCGTGGGCGGGCACGCCAGCGGGAAGGTGCGTGCCGCGAGCGCGGCCACGGCGCCGGCGTCGCCGGGCGCCGCGCGACGCACGCGCTCCTGCATCGGCGCCGTCATTCGCGCCCCAGCAGCCGGTCGGTCTCGCGCCGCTCGCGCTTGGTGGGGCGTCCCGCACCCCGATCGCGCTGCGGCATGGACAGCACGATCTCCCGGGGCGGGGGCGGCGGGCTGTGGTCGAGGTAGCAGGTGGCGGCGACGGGCGCGCCGACCCGCTTGGGGATGAGGGTCGCGACCTCGACGATCCGCTCCCGTCCGGCGAGCCGCAGCCGCACCTCGTCGCCCACCACGATGTGCTGAGCCGGTTTGGCGGTGGCGCCGTTGACGCGCACGTGCCCGCCACGGCAAGCCGTGGCGGCGGCCGACCGAGTCTTGGTCAGCCGCACCGCCCACAGCCAGGCGTCGACCCGCACGACTACCGGGCGCGCAGCAGCCGCGACAGGCCGACGGCGCCGAGCACGCCGAACGCCACCAGCAGGAGCAGGCCGAGGCCCGCACCACCGATGAACCAGCCGACGGCGACGACCACCAGCGCGGGCGCGGCCATCGCCGCGACCATCCCCGGGTGCTGCTTCACGACGTCCAGCGCGGCCTTCTTGCGCGCGGGATCGAGCTCTTTTCCAGCCATGTCACCAATGTACGCATTCCCGGCAGGGCAAGATCGGGGCATGACGGTGCTGGCGCTCATGCGACACGGCGAGTCGGGCGTGTCGATCCCCGACGAGGCCCGCCCGATCAGCGCGAACGGTCGCGACCAGGCCCGACGGTCCGCGGCCTGGCTCGCCGAGCAGGGCCTCGAACCCGGTCACGCGCTCGTCTCGTCCGCGCGGCGCACCGTCGAGACCTTCCACGCGATGGACCTGCGCTGCCCGATGACGGCGACCGAGGAGCTCTACGAGTGCCCGGGCCGCCGCGTGCTGGACGAGATCAACGGCGTCCCCGGGGACGTCGACGTGCTGCTGGTGGTGGCGCACTTCCCCGGCCTCCCCGAGGCGGCGGCGCAACTCGACCCGGGCGCGGAGCTCCCGGGCTTCGCGCCGGGCACCGTCGTGCTGCTGGACCTCGACGACGGCCCGGCGGCGCCCGGTTCGGGACGGATGCTGTCCTGGTTCACCCCGTAGGGTGTCCGATATGGACACCCTGATCCTGCTGCGGCACGGCAAGTCCGCGTACCCCGACAAGGTGAAGGATCACGACCGCCCGCTCGCGCCGCGCGGCGTCCGGCAGGCCGGGCTCGCCGGCAAGGCGATCCGCCGGTACGGGCACGACGTGGACCTGGTGCTGTGCTCGACCGCCGAGCGCGCGCAGGCGACGCTGGAGCGGGCCGCCGTCGACGCGCCGGTGCGCCACCTGCCCGCGCTGTACGGGGCGACGGGCGCCGAGATCCTCGACATCGTGGAGGCGGAACGGGGCGACGCGACGACGGTGCTCGTGGTGGGCCACGACCCCGGGCTCGCCGAGGCGGCGCAGATCCTCGACCCCACCTTCACCTTCGCCAAGTTCCCCACGTCGGCGTTCACGGTCATCCGGGAAGGCCACGCGGAGTTGCACATACCTCGCTAACGTGAAGCCGTGACCCATCGCGCGCGCTTCGAGAACTCCGCCGGATCCCTCTTCACCGACGGGCTGCGGGGCGTCCTCGCAGCCCACCCCGACGCGGCCTGGCACGACGCGGGCTTCGTCGCCCGCCGCACGCCCCGGGCCTCCGGCGTCGCCGTGGTCTCCGGCGGCGGCTCCGGGCACGAGCCGATGCACGTGGGGCTGATCGGCGCGGGCATGCTCGACGCGGCCTGCCCGGGCCTGATCTTCACCTCCCCCAACGCCGTGCAGGTGGCGGCCGCGACCCGCGCGGTGGACACCGGCGCCGGCGTCGTGCACGTGGTGAAGAACTACACCGGCGACGTGATGAACTTCGCCGTCGCCCGCCGCCTCGTCGGCGCCCCCGACGGCGACGCGCCGGCCGTCGCCACCGAGTTCGTGCTGGTCGACGACGACGTCGCCACCGAGGACACCTCCGGCCCCGGGCGGCGCGGCACCGCGGCCACGGTCATCGTGGAGAAGATCTGCGGCGCGGCCGCCGACCGGGGATCGTCGCTCGCGGAGGTGGCCGCGGTCGGCCGCCGGGCCGCGGCCCGCGCCCGCTCCATGGCCGTCTCCTTCTCCGCCTGCAACGTGCCGGGCTCCGACGCCCCGTCGTTCGACCTGCCCGCCGGGCACATGGCCTTCGGCGTCGGCATCCACGGCGAGCGCGCCCGCGACGAGCGGCCCGCGACCGCCGCCGAGGAGATCGTCACCGACCTGCTGGCGCGGATCCTGCCCGGCACCGGCCTCGGCTCCGGCGACCGCGCGCTGGTCGTGGTCAACAACCTGGGCGCGGTCACCGACCTGGAGACCGGCGTGATCTTCGCCGAGGCGGTCAAACAGCTCGGCGAGCGCGGGATCGAGGTCGCGCGCTCGCTGGTCGGGCGCCTCGTCACCGCCCTCGACATGGCCGGCGCCTCCCTCACGGTGGTCCCCCTCGACGACGAGCTCGTCGCGCTGTGGGACGCGCCCACGTCCGCGCCGGGCTGGCCGAACGCGGCCACGGCGCCGTCGTACCTGGACCCGCTCGCGCAGTCCCGGCCGGACGACTCCGCCGACACCGGCGAGCCGAACGTCTGGCTGTCGGACTTCGTCGACCGAGTGCAGCGGTCGGTGGACGAGCTGACGGAGCTGGACCGCAAGGCCGGCGACGGCGACTTCGGCACCAACATGGCCGCCGCGCTCGGCCATTTCCCGCTCCCCCTGCGCGGTACCGACGGCGAGGTCCTCGACGCCATGTCCACGTCGTACCTGGTGCGCGCGGGCGGCACCTCGGGCGCCGTCTTCGGGACCTTCTTCACCGAGCTCGGCCGGGCCCTGCAGGCCGACGGTGCCGGCTTCGCGCGCGGCGTGCGCGCCGGGCTCGACGCGGTGGTCGAACTGGGCGGCGCACGGGTCGGCGACAAGACGGTGGTGGATGCGATCTCCCCCGCCGCCGATGTGCTCGACGCCGGCGGCTCGCTCGCCGACGCGGCGGCCGCGGCGGCGCAGGGCGTGGCGGCGACGGCGGACAGCACCGCCTCGCGCGGCCGGGCCAGCTACCTCGGCGACGCCGTGATCGGCGTGCCGGATCCCGGTGCGCTGGTGATGTCCTGGCTGTTCGAGGCGGCGGCCGCCGGCCGGTAGCTTCCCCGCTCCTTGATCATTCGGCGCGGATCGTCCCGGCGATCAGCGACGCCGCGGCGAGGATGCTCGCGTGCGGGCCGCTCCGCAGGAGCACGGGCAGGACCGAGCCGTCGACGACCCGCACCCCGTCGACGCCGTCGATCCGTCCCCCGGCATCGACGCGCTCCCCGAGCGGCAGCGTGCCCCAGGCGTGCGAGGACACGCCGACGACCGGATCGACGACGATCGAGCCCGGCGCCACGACGTCCGCGAACGCGGGCGAGCCGAGCATGGCGACGACCTGGTCCACGCCGCGCGCCATCCGCGCCCGGGACTCCGCGCCGGGCTCGCCGAGGTCGAGTGCGCCGCTCGGCGCGAGCACGCCCCGGATCGGGCGGCTCATGTCGGCGACCCCGATCGGCACCCCGCGGCGCCCCACGCCCGGGATGTAGGACGCGAAGTCGTCGCCGTAGCAGCGGAGTTCGAGTCCGTCCGCGGTGTGGAGGACCGTCTGCAGGAGCGGGACCCGCCGCAGGGGCGCACGCGGGGTGAACCGGACGATGCGCTCGGGATGCTCGAACGTTCCCAGGGGCCCCGTCCACGGCGACAGCAGGGCGCCCGACCCCAGCGTGCCCGCCGCGAGAACGATCTCGGCGGCATCGATCCGCCCCGCCGTCGTGTGCACTCCCACGATCGCACCGCGGGCTTCGATCAGCGCGGTCGCGGTGGCGCGAAGGAGCGTGGTACCGCTCGCCGACGGCGGCAGCGCGTCGGCCGCGGTCCAGCGACCGCCGTCGTGCCGATTGGACCGGACGCGGTTGAGCCCGGTCCCCGGCCACGGCGCAGCCGACGACGAATCGAGACCCTGCGCGCGCCAGTAGGATTCGAAGCGCTTCGCCACCGCTCCCAGTTCGGCGTCCGCGAACTCCGAGACCCGCATGAAGCCGCCTCCGGCGGCGCCGCCGTCGACGCGGTCGAACGCCACGGCGATCCCCTCCTGCGGCCACGGCCACGCCGCGTAGTCGCTCCGGTGACCGCGCAGGAAGTAGCCGCCGTTGACGACGGCCGAACCACCCAGCCCCCTGCCGCGCACCACGTCCCGACCGCGGGACTCGCGGTACCGCCGGACGCGGTCACCGCCGAGGGGCAGAGCGGTGAGACGCCGCGTGGCGGCGGCGGGCGCGGCGATCGGCCCGCCCTCGAGCAGCACGACATCCCGGTCGCCGCTCAGGGCCTGCGCGATCACCAGGCCGGCGCTGCCCGCCCCCACGACGACCGTGTCCGCGGTGAGCCGCGCGCCGCCGGCCATGTCAGCGCGTGATCCTGGGCCGCAGGGCCCCGATCTCGCCGCGCGCCACGGCCCCCTGCCAGACGCCGAGGCCGTAGGCGAGGTCGTCGAGGCGGTGCAGCACGGCCCACGTGACGGGGTCTGGGTGCGGGGCCGACGGTTCCCGGCGCACCGCGGCCGCCCACGTCACGACGGGTTCCACCGCGGCCGCGATCAGCACTCGCCGCCGGAACCGCCGCGAGAGGAGCGCCGCCGCCGCGGTCGCCGGCCAGTAGTGCCGGAGCAGCGCCGCGAGCCCCTGCTGGGCGCCGAAGTACGCGGCGCGGGCGGTGATCCGCGCGGCGACCGCGTCGGCGCGGGGGACCTCGCGCAAGCGGCCGCGCAGGCGCACGAAGGTCCAGCCGTGGATCGCCGCGGCGCCCGCGAGCCCCGTCCGGGTCCCCGACAGGACGCCGACGGCCGCGAGCGCCGCCGGGACCGAGGTGACCACCGGCGCGGCGTGTGCGCCGTGCCTGCGGGCCAGCTCCGCGGCGCCGGTGCCGTAGAAGCGGCGCCGGCCGAGCAGCGCCCGCGCCGTGGTCCGGTGGTCGTGCCCCACCCGCGCGGCGGGCTCGTACCGCACCGTCCGCCCGGCGGCGGCGAGGCGCCAGCACAGGTCCACGTCCTCGGCGACCCGGAGGTCGTCGTCGAACCCGCCGACGGCCTCGAAGGCGGTGCGCCGGACCAGCATCGCCGCCGACGGCACGTAGGCGACGGGGTTCCCCGGCCGTGCCGCGCCGGGCCGCGGCCCCATGTCCAGGCTGGAGTGCAGGCCCGCGTACCGCGCGACGGGTCGCGTCCACGGCGCACGCTCGAGGCCGACGACGCGGGGCGCGGCCACGGCCACCGTCGGGTCGGCGAGCCGGGCGCGGAGCACGTCGGCCCAGCCGGGCCAGGGCGCGGTGTCGGCGTCGAGGAAGGCGACGAGTGCGGTGGCGACGAGTGCGGCGCCGCGGTTGCGGGCGTGCGCGGGTCCGCGGTTCTCCTCGAGGCGGAGGAGCCGCACGGCGGGGTCGCCGGGCACGCGGATCGGGACCGTGGAGCCGTCGTCGACGACCACGACCGGCAGGCCGGGCAGTGCGCGCAGCAGGCGGTCGACGCCGGCCTGATCATCGCGGACCGGGACCACGACGGTGATCTCCCCGGCCCCCTCCTCGGCGGCGGCGATCGGCGCGGCGACACCGGAATCCAGCAGCCGCCGGGCGAGACCCGCGGTCGCGGCGTCGCCGACGGTGACGGTGCCGTGGTCGTCGATCAACCCGGCGGCGCCGGACGACAGGGTCAGCAGCCGCATCGGCGATCCGCCGAGCAGGTGCCGCGGGCCGGGGCGCAGGCACCCCGGGTCGAGCCGGACGGCGAAACCGTCCGGCAGGAGCGCGGATCCGGGGCCGGTCACCGCAACCGCCCGTCGGCGCCGACGGTCCACCGGCCGAGCGCGCCGACGAGACGGTCGACCGCGCCGTCGAGCAACTCCGCGCCGCGCGCGGCGGTGGCCGCGGTCGGGTCGCCGAGCACGCCGTTCGGCACGACCGCCGCCACGCCGCCGGCGCGCAGCCGGTCCAGGAGCGCACCGATCGGCGCCGTCTCCCCCGGCTCGATCCGGTCCCCGCGCACCGTCGCCGGGGCGTGCGCGAGCAGCACCGAGGTCTCCGTCTCCCCCGCGTGGGCGTCACCGCCCGGGAAGACGCACGGGAACCACGCGGCGTCGCGGCCCTCGTAGCGCAGCAGCGCCGTCGCGGCGCGCAGCGCGTCGAGGTTCCCGCCGTGCCCGTTGACGAAGGCGATGCGCGCCGCCCAGCGGGACGCGCTGCGCCCCAGCTCCACCAGCACGAGTTCCAGTGCGGCCGTGCCGATCGAGACCGTGCCCGGGAAGTCCTCGTGCTCGCCGGACGCGCCGTAGGGCAGCGCGGGGGCGAGGACGACGGCACCGTCGGGCCCGGGTGCGGAGGCGATCCGCTCGACGGCGCGCCGCGCGATCACGGCGGCGACGCGGGTGTCGGTGTCGAGCGGCAGGTGCGGGCCGTGCTGTTCGACGGAGCCGACCGGGACGACGAGCACCGACCCGGCCGGCGGAACCTCCGGCCAGGTCAGCGAATTCAGCTCGGTCGCCACGGGTCTCAGCCGCCGAAGGAGCGCTCGAAGCCCTCGGGGATGATGAGATCGTCGCGGCTGAGCTCGGCGACGTCGGCGCGGCCGAGCCCCATCATCGTCGAGTCGACGCCCATACGGAGCAGGTCGAGCACGTTCTCGACGCCCGCCTGGCCGTTGGCCGCGAGGCCGAACAGGTAGGCGCGGCCGATCATCACGGCCTTGGCCCCAAGGGCGAGGGCCTTGACCACGTCGGCGCCGCGGCGGATGCCGCCGTCGAGCAGCACGTCGACGTCGGCCCCGACGGCGTCGGCGATCGGGCCGAGCACGCGGATGGTGGCGGGCGTTCCGTCGAGGTTGTTGCCGCCGTGGTTGGAGACGGAGATGGCGGTGGCGCCGATGTCGACGGCGCGCTTCGCGTCGTCGAGCCGGGTGACGCCCTTGACCATGAACTCGCCGCCCCACTGCTCGCGCAGCCACTCCAGGTCCTCCCAGGTGGGCGGCGGGGTGTTCATCCACTGGTAGTAGGCGCCGAAGAACGTGGGACCGGTCTCGCCACGATCGACCAGGTTGGGCGCGGTGAGGTCGGGCACGATGATCCGGCCGTCGCGGATCCAGTCGAGGGCGTAGCGCGGCCTCGTGGCGATCTCTGGGGCGAGCCGCGCGAGGGCCTTGAGGTCCACTTTCTCCGGGATCTCGGGGCTGCCCCAGTCGCGACCGGTGTTGAACACCCAATCAGTGGTGACGATGAGCCCCTGACACCCCGCCTCCTTGGCCCGCTGCGCGCGGGCCAGGATGTCGTCGCGGCTGCCGAGCCAGTAGATCTGGAAGAAGATCTGCCCGTTGACCTCCGTCACCTCCTCCACCGGCTTGCTGGCGAAGCTGGACAGGCCCATCGCGGTGCCACGGGCGGCGGCGGCGCGGGCCACGGCGACCTCGCCGTCGGGGTCGACGGCCTGGACGCCCGTCGGGGAGATCATCACCGGGAAGGACAGCTCCTGCCCCATCACCTTGGTGGTGAGGTTGCGCTCGGCCTTGGCTCCCACGACGTGCGGGGCGAAGCCCAGTTCCTCGAAGGCCTCAGTGTTGTCGGTGACGGTGACGCCGCCCTGGGTACCCGCCACGAGGGACGAGTAGACCGTGCGCGGCAGGCGCTTGCGGGCGCGGTTCTGCGCCTCGTGGACGGTCTCGAACCAGGGATTGCGGCGCCACGGGTTGCGCTCGGCGAGTGCGGAGAGTCGGGACATGATGGTGTTCCTCGGGTTTCAGGAGCAGCCGGTGGCTGAACAGCCGGTGGCGGTGGTGGGGGCGAATCCGGCGAGCGGGTTCTCGTCGCAGTCGCGCGACGGCGGCCGGGTCATCAGCGTGAGCGGCACGCCGCGCGAGTGGTCCTTGTTGGCAGTGGGTTTCGTGCGCTCCCCCGCCAGCAGCGATTCGCCGTAGCCCTGCACGCATTCCGGGTCCGGCCCGTCCATCGGCAGGCCGGTGAAGAACTTCGCGGCCATGCAGCCGCCGCGGCAGGAGTCGAAGAAGCTGCACTGCGTGCACGCGCCGGCGCTCTGCGGCTCGCGCAGGGAGCGGAACAGCTCGGAGCGCTGCCACACCTCCTGGAAGCCGCCGTCGCCGGTGACGTTGCCCGCCAGGAAGTTCTCGTGGATCGCGAAGGGGCAGGCGTAGACGTCTCCGACGGGATCGATGAGGCACACGACGCGGCCCGCGCCGCAGAGGTTGAGGCCGGGCAGGGCACCGGCACCGTCGTTCCCGCCGAACGCGGAGAGATGGAAGAAGGAGTCCCCGGTGAGCACGCCGTCGCCGTGCGCGACGAGCCAGTCGTACAGCTCGCGCTGCTGCTCGGGCAGGGGGTGCAGGTCGTCCCAGACGTCGGCGCCGCGGCCCGACGGGCGCAGGCGCGTGATGCGCAGGGTGGCGCCGTACCGGTCGGCGAGGGCCTTGAACTCGTCGAGCTGCGCCACGTTCTGCCGGGTCATCACGACGCTGATCTTCGCGTCGCGGAAGCCCGCCGCGGAGAGGTTCTCGAGGGCCGTGATCGCCATGGCGAAGGAGCCGGCGCCGCGCACGGCGTCGTTCACCTCGGCGGTGGCGCCGTCGAGCGAGATCTGCACGTCGACGTAGTCGGAGGCCGCGAGGCGCTGGGCGACCTCCGCGTTGATCCGCAGGCCGTTGGTGGAGAACTTCACGCCCACCTGGTGCGCGGTCGCGTAGTCCACGAGCTCCCAGAAGTCGGGGCGCACCGTGGGCTCGCCGCCGCCGATGTTGACGTAGAAGACCTGCATGCGCTGCAGCTCGTCGATGATGGCCTTGCACTGCTCGGTGCTGAGCTCGCGGGGGTCGCGCTTGCCGGAGCTGGAAAGGCAGTGCACGCAGGCGAGGTTGCACGCGTAGGTGAGCTCCCAGGTCAGGCAGATGGGGGCGTCGAGGCCGCGTTCGAACTGGTCGACGAGGCGCCCGACCGGGGCGGGGCGGGGCCGTTCGAGGGTGGTCATGTCTCTCACTCCTGGTCGGTGGCCGGGACGATCATCCCGGAGCGGGCGAGCGCGCCGAGCGCGTGGAGGTACAGGGGGCGGTCGTCGGCGGCGATGCCCGCGGCGTCGAGCGCGGCTGCGGCGCTCGGGTGCTCGTGCAGGGACCGCACCACGTCGACGACGACGAGGTTCTTGAGGAAGGACAGCTTCCGGGTGCCGAAGTCGTAGAGCAGCGCGCCGAAGGGCTCGGGCCGGACCGCGACGCGGGGGTTGATCGCCCAGGGGGCGCCGGGATCGAAGGACACGGTGGGGGCGTCGGCCCCGGCGGCCGTGAGGCCGCCGGGAGCCGGCGCGTGCGCGGTGGTCATCAGTACACGCCGCACATGCCGTCGATGGATACTTCCTCCACCAACGATTCCGTCACGAGCTCGTCCTGCGTCGCAGTCTCCTTGTCGGACATGTGAACCAACCTCCTCATGCTTGCCGTTGTGGTTCCCGTCACACAGTAATGGCACTCGGTGCAAAATCATAGGGATTCGACGGAATCGGTCCTGACGTACGATCGCGCACAGCCCCCGACCGGCGGGAACTCACGAGAAGAAGGCAGGCGACGATGCCCCCTCGCGGACGCAGCGGACCGCTCGGCGGGCGCCCCTCCGCGACCACCCGGGGCCACCTGAGCGGCGTCGCGATCGACCTGTTCATCGAGAACGGCTTCGACGAGACCAGCGTCGACGACATCGCCGCCGCGGCGGGCATCGCCCGGCGCACGCTCTTCCGCTACTATCCGTCGAAGAACTCGCTCGCCTGGGGCGAGTTCGACGACCATCTGGAGGGCTTGCGCGGGCTGCTGGACGAGGCGGCCGGCACGGGCACGCTCGGCACCGAGCTGCGCGACGCCATCGTCGCCTTCAACCAGGTGCCGGAGTCCGAGCGCGAGCACCATCGCCGCCGGATGCACCTGCTGCTGACCGTGCCCGCGCTGCAGGCGCATTCGATGATCATGTACGCCGACTGGCGGCAGGTGATCGCGGAGCACGCTGCACGGCGACTCGGGCTGGCACCCGGAGACCACACGCCGCAGACCATCGCGTGGATGGCGCTCGGCGTCGCGCTCGCCGCCTATGACCAGTGGCTGCAGCGGCCCGACGCCGATCTCGAAGCGCTCCTGCGCACGGGCGGCGAGCTGCTCATCGTCGCCGCCGATTCCTCAGCGGGAACCGGCGGGGCCGAGCGCTAGACCTTCGCGGGCAGCGGGCGCGCGCCCGCGGGGCCGGCGAAGACCGTGCGGCCGAGGCCCTGCCAGACCAGCAGCACCGCGCCCAGGGTCACCGAGACCGCGCCGGCGGGCACGTCGAGCGGCCAGTAGAAGAGCGCGCCGATCACGATCATCGCGACGCCGATGCCGATCGACACGTTCAGGCTCTGCTTCGCCATCGGGATCATCTTGCGCCCCGTGGTCCACAGGCTGACGGGCGTGCGGCGCAGCACCTCGCTGATCGCCACGGTGAAGAACGCGGTCACGATGAACGTGCAGATGGTGAGGATCGGCGCGTAGACGTCGAACCGGAAGCGCTGGATCGTGGGCGCCAGCTCCTGTAGCGCGAAGGCGTGCACCAGGAAGATGCCGAAGGACCGGTCGGAGGCGGTCTTGAGGAACTTGTCCCAGAAGGAGCCCGCGGTCCGGTAGTCGGACCAGTAGGTGCCGGCCGCGTAGAGAGCCAGGATGATCATCACGAACATCACCGCGGCGTAGGGGCGGAAGACGTTCGCCGCGTCGGTGGGGAACATCCCCTCCATGCTGGTCTTGTAGCCGTACGCGATCAGCGTGACGATGACGACGCCGATCGCGATCGTGATGACGCGACCGCGGAAGCGCGAGAACCAGGCCCGCACCTCCTCGATGTGCATGGCCGCGATGCAGCCGAGCAGCGTGAAGAACTGGTACGGGAAGATCGTCGCCGGCAGGTGGTTCCACAGCTTCGCGAGGAGCCCGAAGTTGAACATCTCCGGGCGCGCGGTGGTCATGTAGTGCAGCAGGATCAGGTGGAAGACGAAGCTCGCCGCGAGGACGTACTTGTGATAGCCCATGGTCCAGCGCAGGAACTTCAGCAGGAACGGGAAGATCAGGTACACCTGCATCGTCACGAAGACGAAGTAGAGGTGGTACCAGGCGTCGCCGGTGAACAGGTCGTACGCCAGCACCTTGAGCGCGGCCTTCGTCGACTCCCAGGTCTCGAAGGTGCGCGAGATGTTCGAGAACGCCGGCGGCCACATCACGTACATGTGATAGAGCCAGTAGAAGATGCTCCAGGTCAGGAAGGGCAGGCCCACCGCCTTGTACCGGCGGCGCCAGAAGTCGATCGGGTCCAGCTTGCGGTCGCGGTACTGGTACACCAGCACGAAGCCGGTGAGCGCGAAGAAGGCGTTGCGGGTGTAGTGGAAGATCGTCTGGATCGCGTTCGAGGCGACGCTGAACGGGAACGTCGTGCCCGAGACGCAGTGGTCGAAGATGACGCCCGCGAAGGTCACGATGCGCACGATGTCGAGCTCGAAGAGGTGCCCGCCGGCGCGCTTGGGCTTCGACGGTGCCGCTGGGGGCTCGGGCCGCTCGGGCGCGGGCGTCGCCGCCACGGGCTCAGGCGTCGGCTCGACGCCGCGTTCGCTCATCGTCTGGTCCACACCCACTGATCAACAATCCTGACTACACCACAGCAATACCTGGTCACAGGCCCTTCGTACGGTAGCCGTTGCGACTGCGCCACTCCAACTCGAGGAGCGCACTCCCAGGAGACTGCCAGGGGATCAGTTCGCGGTCCAGCCGCCGTCCATCGTGTAGGCGGCGCCGGTGACCATGGCGGCGCCGGGCGAGCACAGCCACGCGACCAGGCCCGCTACCTCGTCGGGCTCGATGAGCCGCTTGATCGCGGGGCGCGCGAGGAAGACCTCGTCGGTGACCTGCTGCTCGGTGATGCCGTGCGCGGCGGCCTGCTCGGCGATCTGCTTCGCGACCAGTGCGGTGCGCACGTAGCCCGGGTTCACACAGTTGCTGGTGACGCCGTGCTCGCCGCCCTCGAGCGCAGTGACCTTGGACAGGCCCTCCACGCCGTGCTTGGCCGCGACGTAGGCCGCCTTGTACTTCGAGGCCCGCAGCCCGTGCACCGAGGAGACGTGCACGATCCGGCCGAAGCCGCGCTCGTACATGCCCGGCAGCGCCGCGCGGGTCAGCAGGAAGGGCGCCTCCAGCATCAGCGTGAGGATCCGGTGGAACCACGCCGGGTCGAAGTCCTCGATCGGCGCGACGTGCTGCACGCCCGCGTTGTTGACGAGCACGTCGACGTCGAGGCTCAGGTCCGCGAGGGCGGCCGGGTCGGTGAGGTCGAGCTCGAGCGCGGTGCCGCCGATCTCCGCGGCCAGCGCCGCCGCGGCGGCGCCGTCGCGATCGACGACGGTGACGGCGGCACCGTCGGCGGCGAGGCGGCGCGCGACGGCGGCCCCGATCCCCGCCGCGCCGCCGGTCACCATCGCCTTCACGCGCGGGCCCCGGTGGCCTGCTCGGCCTGCAGGGCCGCCCGGTCCTCCTCGTCGATCGTGGCGAGGTCGATGCCCTTGGTCTCGCGGACGAAGAAGACCGCGAGGAAGGTGATGCCGCACGCGAGCGCGAGGTACACCGCGACGGGCACCGACGAGCCGAAGTCCTTGAGCAGCTTGGTCGCGATGATCGGCGCCAGCGAGCCGGCGACGACCGAGGTGACCTGCGCCGCGACCGAGACGCCCGAGTAGCGCATCCGGGTGGGGAAGGACTCCGCCATGATCGCGGGCTGCGGCGCGTACATCAGGGCGTGGAACATCAGGCCGATCGTGACCGCGGCGACCACGACCACGCCGTGGCCGGTGTCGAACATCGGGAAGGCGAAGAAGCCCCAGGTGGCGGCGAGGGCGGCGCCGACCCAGTACACGGGGCGACGGCCGACGCGGTCGGTGAGCGCGCCCGCCAGCGGCATGACCGCGAAGTGCACGGCGTGCGCGATGAGCAGCCACATCAGGATGTCGGAGGTGTCCATCTTCACGACGGTCTTGAGGTAGGTGATCGAGAAGGTGACCACGAGGTAGTAGAAGATGTTCTCGCCGAAGCGCAGGCCCATCGCCGAGAGCACGCCGCGGGGGTAACGCTTGACGACCTCGACGACGCCGTACGAGACGGCCTTCTCCTTCGCGATCTCCTGCTGGGCCTCCTTGAACAGCGGCGACTCGTCGACCTGCGTGCGGATGTAGTAGCCCACCAGCACGATCACGGCCGACAGCCAGAACGCGACGCGCCAGCCCCACGCGAGGAAGTCCGCCTCGGACAGCGCGTTGGTCAGGATCAGCAGCACGACGGTGGCGGCCAGGTTGCCGCCCGGAACGCCGGCCTGCGGCCACGACGCCCAGAAGCCGCGGGACTTGTTCGGGCTGTGCTCCGCGACGAGCAGCACCGCGCCGCCCCACTCGCCGCCGACCGCAAAGCCCTGGATGAAGCGCAGGACCACGAGCAGGAAGGGCGCCCAGTAGCCGATCTGGTCGAAGGTGGGCAGGCAGCCCATGAGGAAGGTCGCGACGCCGACCATGAGGATCGAGACCTGCAGGAGCTTCTTGCGGCCCAGCTTGTCGCCGAGGTGGCCGAAGACGATGCCGCCGACCGGGCGGGCCGCGAAGCCCACGGCGTAGGTGACGAAGGCGGCGATGATCGCGTCGTACTCGCTCGCGCCGGCCTTGAAGAAGATCTTGTTGAACACCACCGTGGCGGCGATGCCGTAGAGGAAGAACTCGTACCACTCGACGACCGTGCCGGCCATCGACGCGGCGACGATCTTCCGGAGCCCGCGCGGCTGCTCCAGGTCGGTCTGCGTCATATCCACTCCTTGTGCGACGGATCACGGCGCCGAACGGATGTGACGCACGCCATGCTCAACGCAGTATGTATGGATAAAATCGCACACACAATGCCCACATCCGCGGATCGGATCTGCATCCATGCACACTCCTGAGCCGAGCGCCGACGGCCTGCTCACCCTGCTGGCCGTCGCGCGGACCGGCCGGTACACCGCCGCGGCCGACCTGCTGGGCATCAACCACACCACCGCCTCGCGCCGGGTCGCGGCCCTCGAGCAGGCGCTCGGCGGGCCGCTGCTCGCCCGCGGCGCGGCCGGCTGGGAGCTCACCGAACTGGGCCGAGCGGGGGTGAGCGCCGCCGAGCGGATCGAGGCGGTGCTGCACGGCCTCGACGCCGACACCGCCGACGACCTGCACGGCAAGGTCCGCATCGCCGCGACCGACGGCTTCAGCGCCCGCGTCGTCGCGCCCGCGATCGCGCAGCTGGGGCGGGCGCACCCGCGGCTGTCCGTCGACCTGCTGACGGTGACGCGCCGCGCACCGTCGACCCGCTCGGGCGTGGACGTCGAGGTCGTCGTAGGACGGCCCGAGACCTACCGGGTGGAACCCGAGCTGCTGGCGCCCTACCGGCTCGGCCTGTACGGCTCGCGGCAGTACCTCGCCGCCGACGGGGCACCGCAGCGACCCCGCGACCTGGCCGGGCGGCCGCTCGTCTACTTCATCGACTCGATGCTCACCGTCGACGACTTGGACCTCGCGCGGGTGCTGGTGCCCGACATGACCGACCGGCTCAGCTCGACGAACGTGCTCGTCCACGTCGAGGCCACCTGCGCCGGCGCCGGGCTGGGCCTGCTCCCCTGCTTCCTCGCCGACGCCCGGCCCGACCTGGTGCGGGTGCTGCCCGACGACGTCTCCGTGCAGCTGGAGTACTGGATGGTGGTGCGGCCCGAGGCCGCGCAGCGGCGGGAGGTGGCCGCGGTCGTCACGGCGCTGCGCGCGCAGGTGGACTCGATGCGCGGCGTCCTCCTGGGCGTTCCCGGACCCGGCGCACGACCCTGACGGCGTTCACCGAGCCGCGCTAGACTGTCCGCTTGACCATGAGCGCATCGACTGCCGGCGGAGGGCCCTCGTTCACCCCCGAGGACCTGATCGGCTTCTTCGGGGGGCCGACCGTGCGTCGCGCGGGCGAGTACGTGGGCACCGGCCTCATCGGCGACCTCGAGTGGGACGACGAGAAGCGCCTCGTCACGGGCGTCGTCGCCGGATCCCGCGAGTACGACACGCAGGTGTGGATCGAGCCGGGCGGCTCCGGCTGGCGGCCCGTGCGCAGCCTGTGCACCTGCCCCGTCGCCCTCAACTGCAAGCACGGCGCGGCCCTGCTGCTCGAGCTCACCGCGGAGGACATCGAGGAGAGCGACGCCCCGCAGCCGGACCCGTGGGAGCGGCAGCTCGCCGCCCTGCTGCCGGAGGCCCCGCGGGCGAGCGCCGCCGTGCTGCCCGTGGCGCTGCAGTTCGAGGTCGACGAGCGCGGCGTCGTCTCCGGACAGCGCCTGCAGGTGCGACTCGCGACGCCCGGCATGCGCGACGGCTCGTGGGTCGCGGGCGACGTGCGGTGGCGCACCATCGCCACCGCGCCGCGGGTCGCGCCCGCGCAGCGCGACGTCCTGGCGCCGCTGGCGCAGCTCATCACCTGGTCGCTGTACGGCGTGGACGCCTGGGCCGATCTCGGGATGGTGGACACCCCGCTGTTGTGGGACCAGTTGCGCGCCGTCCGCGACGCGGGCGTGCCGCTGCTGAGCAAGAAGGCGCGCGGCACCGTGGTCCTCGGCCCGCCGACGCGACTCGGGCTCGTCACCCGCTCGGTGGACGGGAGCGTGGAGCTGGACCGGGAGGTCGATTTCGGCGACGGTCCGCGGACCTTCACCGGGGGATTGCTCGGCGCGCACCGCGCCCTCGGCGTCTTCCAGCAGGACGGCGACGTGCTGCGCCTCGCGCCGCTCGATCCGCCGCTGTCCGCGCAGCACACCACCGCGCTGCGCCGGTTCACCCCGGTGCAGGTGCCCGCCGAGGCGGTGCCCGAGCTGCGCGAGAAGTACCTGCCCTACCTGGCGGCCGTCGCGCCCGTCCGCGACCCGGACCAGCTGGTCGGCGAGGTCGAGGTGCTGGGCCCCGAGCTGCTGTGCACCGCCCGCTACTTCCCCGAGGCCGCCGAGCTCGAGGTCGACTGGAAGTGGCGCTACACCGTCGGCGGCGAGACCCGCGACTTCGTCCTCGGCCGCGAGCCGGCCGGCCTCGCCGACGCCGTCGGGCAGCAGCGGGTCACCCGCGCGATGGCCGTGGCGCTGCGCGAGGCGGCCGTCGGCGTGGACCACTCGCAGGGCTTCTACCGGGGCACCGAGGCCGCGGTGTGGCTGGCCGAGGTCGCGCCCGTGCTGCGGTCGGTGCCGTCGGTCGTCGTGGAGGTCAGCGACGACCCCGGGTTCCGCTGGGCGCAGGGCTCGGCGTCGGTGTCCGTGCGGGTGCGCGGCGACTCCGACAACCCGTCGACGGACTGGTTCGACCTCGAGGTCGCCGTGGAGGTCGACGGCGAGGAGGTCCCGTTCCGGGACGTCTTCACGGCCGTCGCCGCGGGCCACGACACCCTCGTCACGCCCGGCGGCGTGTTGGCCCGCATCGACGGCGAGCGCTTCGACCGGCTGCGGGAACTGATCGGCGAGGCGCGGGACCTGCCGGCGCGGGGCGCGCGCCGCGCGGCACGGACCGGCGCAGGCTCCGACGACCGCGGGCTGCGGATCAGCCGGTTCCAGGCGGGCCTGGTCGACGACCTCGCCGACCTCGCGGACGCCACCGACTTCGACGGTGACTGGTCCCGCAGGGTGGGCGCCCTGACCGCGGGCGACCTGGCGCGGCAGGAGGCACCGTCGACCCTGCGCGCCGAGCTCCGGCCCTACCAGCGCGACGGCCTGGACTGGCTGTCCTTCCTGTACGACAACGATTTCGGCGGCATCCTCGCCGACGACATGGGCCTCGGCAAGACGGTGCAGACGCTCGCGCTGATCTGCCGGGCGCACGAGCGCGCGCCGGGGCGGCCCGGGCCGTTCCTGGTGGTGGCGCCGACGTCGGTGGTGGGCAACTGGGCCGCCGAGTGCAAGCGGTTCGCGCCGCACCTGTCGGTGGCGGTGGTCTCCGAGACCTCGCGGAAGTCGGGCACCTCGATCAGCTCGGTGGTCGCCGGCGCGGACCTGGTGCTGACCTCGTACACGCTGCTGCGGCTGGACGCCGAGGAGTACGCCGCCGTGTCGTGGGCGGGCGTGATCCTCGACGAGGCGCAGTTCGTGAAGAACCCGCGGTCGAAGGCCTTCGCCGCGGTGACGCTGCTGGACCGGCCGTTCACCCTGGCCGTGACCGGCACCCCGATGGAGAACCACCTCGAGGAGCTGTGGGCACTCACCGCGCTGACGGTCCCGGGACTGTTCCCCGGGCGGTCGTGGTTCGCGGAGGAGTACCGGCGGCCCATCGAGCGCGGCGGCGACGACGACCGCCTGGCCCGGCTGCGGCGCCGCGTGCGGCCGTTCATGCTGCGGCGCACCAAGGACCTGGTCGCGAAGGACCTGCCGGAGAAGACGGAATCCGTGGTGCAGGTGGAGCTCTCGGAGGAGCACCGGCACACCTACGACCGCGTGCTCGCCGATCAGCGGGCGAAGTTGCTGGGCCTGCTGGACGACTTCGAGGGCAACCGGTTCGAGATCCTGCGGTCGCTGACCATGCTGCGGCGCCTCGCGCTCGACCCGTCGCTGGTGGACGAGGAGCTGGCGGTGGAGGACGTCGCCAAGCTCGACTTCCTGGTGGAGAAGCTCGACGAGCTGCTCGAGGAGAAGCACGCCGTGCTGGTGTTCAGCCAGTTCACCGGCTTCCTGCGCAAGGCCGCCGAGCGGCTCGACGAGGAGGGCGTCGAGTACGCCTACCTCGACGGATCGACCACGGACCGGCCCGCGGCGATCGAGAAGTTCACCTCCGGCGAGGTCCAGGTCTTCCTCATCTCGCTCAAGGCCGGCGGCTTCGGCCTCAACCTGGTGCAGGCCGACTACTGCTTCCTGCTGGACCCGTGGTGGAACCCTGCCGCCGAGGCGCAGGCCATCGACCGCGCGCACCGCATCGGGCAGACCCGCAGCGTGATGGTCTACCGGCTGGTGTCCGCCGACACCATCGAGGACAAGGTGATGGCGCTCAAGGAGCGCAAGGCAGCGCTGTTCGAGTCCGTCGTCGGCGGCGAGGGCGGCTTCGACGCGCGCCTGGCCGCCTCCGACATCCGCGCGCTGTTCGAGGACTGAGCGGCTGCGGCTGCGGCTGCGGCTGCGGCTGCGGCTGCGGCTGCGGCTGCGGGGCGATCTTCGCTCCGAACAGCCATGCGTGTCACGAATACCCATGAACACGCAGGTCAGAGGCGATATTCGAGCGATCACCCATGCAAGAACCGCATACCCCGAGCTCGCGCGGCGGCGGGGCTCGCGACCACATGTGAGCGTTCGTCCCCCGCGCCGCCCCGAACCGCGGCTCCGGCGTTCGCTCCCCCACGGCACGCCGTGCTCCTCATGAGGGCTCGGTCGTCCCCCGCGCGGCGCCGAATCCCCCACCAGACACCGACTCCCCATGCGCGCGCGGACAGCGGCGGGCAACGGATTTCCGCGGGGTCAGGCGGCGGTGAGGGCCTCGAGGGCGTGGCCGTCGGGCGAGCGGAAGTAGACGCCGCGCCCGCCGAAGCGGTGGTTGATCTCCCCGACGCCGGAGCCGTCGGGCTGGGCGTAGAAGCCGAGGCCGCGCGCGGTGATGCGCGCGAAGATCTCGTCGAACTCCTGCTCGGAGACGAGGAAGGCGTAGTGCTGCGGGTGGACGGGCCCGGGCACGGTCATGACGTCGAGCACCACGGCGTTGGCCAGGCGGACCTGCTGGAAGTGGCCGCCGCCCACGTCCACCGGAGCCTCGAGACCGAGCAGTTCGGTGAGGAACCGCGCGGTCTCGAGGTTGTCGGTGGCGGCGACGATGGTGTGGTTCAGTTCGATGCTCATGTTTTCGACGGTAGGACCTCAACCGGCGTTCATGTCAATGGCTCACGACCCACGCGGCGCCGACGGTGCTCATGCGCCCCAGCCGATCGCGCTGCGGCCGTTCCAGTTGGCGAGGCGTTCGGTGGGGCCCGTGCCTTCGCGGGGCTCCACGACGGGGCCGAACGGGAACTCCGGCATCGCACGCAGTTCCGCCGGGATCGCGACCCGCGCCACCTCGAGGGCGGCCACGGCGACCGCACCGTCGGGGATCTCGGCCGGCTGCCCGGTGGCGACGGCGATGTCCCACCCGTGCACCAGCGCTTCGTTGACGTAGGTGGCGAGGGCCTCGGAGCCGGACGCCTCGCCCCACGGCGCGGTCACCACCCCGTCGAGCGGGGCGCCGGCCCACGCGGCGAGGCCCCGCGCGCGGGCGTCGGCGTAGGTCGCGGCGTCGTGCTCGGGCACGAGGTTCGGCAGGCCGGCGACGGTGCTGCTCTCCGCGAGCGCGATCACCTGCAGGCAGTGAGCGGTCAGGTGCCCGGCCAACGCGCGGACGTCGAGCTCGCCGGACGGCGTGGGCCGTCCGAGCTGGTCGGCGGTGAGACCTTCCAGCAGGGACTGCACCCACGCCGTGGCGGCGGAGTAGGCGGGACGGGGATCAAGGGCGATGTCGGTCATGCCCGCCAGTCAATCCGCCCCAGATGCCAGTTCCTGACCTCAATACGCCGCGACGTCAGGCCGCGGGCCAGTGGTGGCCGTTCCAGTTGGCGAGGCGCTCGGTGGGGCCGGCGCCCTCTCGCGGCTCGACGACGGGGCCGAAGGGCACGTCGCCCCCGCGGAAGTCCGCGGGGAGCACGCTCTTGACGACCGCGAGCACGCCCTCCGGCAGCGCCGGCTCGGGGAACTCGGCGGTCTGGCCCGTGGCCACGGCGAGGTCCCAGCCGTGCACGAGGGTCTCGTTGACGTACATGCCGAGCGCCGCGAAGCCCGGCACGACGCCCCAGGGGACGGCGACCTCGCGCTCGAGCGGGGCGACGTCCCACGCCGCGAGCGCCCGCTCGCGGATCGCGCCGTACGTGGCGGCGTCGTGCTCCTCGGCGCGGAAGGGCTGCCCCTCGACCGTGGCGACGGTCGCCAGCGCCTCGGCGCGCATCACGACGGCGATGAGGTGTTCACCGAGGGCGCGGACGTCGAACTCGTCGCACGGCGTCGGCAGCGCGAGCTGCTCCTCGGTGACAGTGGCGAGCAGGGACTGCACCCAGGCGGTGGCGGCGGCGTAGGAGGGGCGGGGATCAGTGGCTGTGTTGGTCATGGGAGCGATTCAACCGGCCTAACATGACACCTTCTGTCATGTTCTCCTGGCATTCTGAGATCCATGCGCGCCGACCGCCTCCTGTCCGTCCTCATGCTGCTGCGGCACCGCGGCACCATGACGGCCGCGCAGATCGCCGCGGAGCTCGAGGTCTCCACCCGCACCGTGCTGCGCGACGTCGAGGCGCTCGGGGTCGCGGGCGTCCCCGTCTACACCGATCGCGGGCGCGGCGGCGGCATCCGCCTGCTCCCCGGCTACCGCACCGACCTCACGGGCCTCACCCTCGACGAGGCGAAAGCCCTGCTCGCCGGGGCGCCCGACTCCCCCGCCTTCGCGGGCGCCATGCGGAAGGTGGCGGCGGCGCTGCCGGAGGCGCACCGTCGGGAAGCGGCGGCGGCCGCGCAGCGGATCCACGTGCGCCCCGACGGTTTCGCCCGCGCGCCCGAGCCCGACCCGCACCTCGGCGAGCTGCAGCGCGCCGTCATCGACGGGCTGCGGGTGCGGGCGACGTACCGGCCGCGCGGGGGCGACGCCACCGAGCGGACGCTCGACCCCGTCGGTCTGATCCACGCGGGTCAGGCCTGGTACCTGATGGCCCTGCGGAACGGCGAGCGGCGCACCTACCGCACCTCGCGGTTCTGCGCGGTGACGGTGCTCGACGAGGCCGCGCACCGCCCGGAGACGGTGGACCTGGCGGCCGAGTTCGAGGACTCGCGCGCGTCCTTCCGCTCCGGGCACGACGCGGTGGTCGTCGAGGTGCGCGCCGACGAGTACGGCTGGACCAAGCTGTCCGGGTTCGGGACGGTGGTCACGCCGCCCGGGCCCGACGGTGCCGGCACGCTCGGCTTCAGCGACTTCGGGCGCGCGGTGTGGACGCTCTGGGGCGCGCTGCCGCACATCGAGGTGACGGGCCCGCCCGCGGTCCGCGCCGCGCTGGCGTCCCGGCTCGCCGAGGCGGCCGCGGCGCTCGGAATCGGCTAGGACGCGTCGTCGGCCATCGCCCGCCGGATCCAGCCCTCGACGCCCGCGATGTGCACCGTCGCGCACGCGCAGGCGACGTCGGCCTGCCCGGCGACCAGGGCCTCGTAGATCTGCCGGTGCTCCGCGATGGTGCGGGCGCGCGCGTCCTCCTGCTCGGTGCCGCGCCAGATCCGGGCGCGCAGGGTGGGCGCCGAGAGACCCGCGATGAGCGCCCGCAGCACGGGGTTCCCGGACGCCTCCGCGATGGTCTGGTGGAACAGGATGTCCTGCTGCACCAGCGTTTCCACGGAGGCGTCGGGCCCGCCGAGCGACAGCGTCTCCTCCAGGATCGCGAGCCCCTCGGGGGTGATGCGGTGCGTCGCCATCGCGGTGGCCGCCGGCTCGAGGATGCGGCGCACCTCGAAGAAGTGCAGCACCGAATCCTCCTGCTGGAAGTCGACGACGAAGCCCATCGTGTCGAGCAGCAGGGTGGGTTCGAGGCTCGTGACGTAGGTGCCGTCGCCCTGGCGGACGTCGAGGATCCGCAGCATCGCGAGCGCGCGGATCGCCTCGCGGAGGGAGTTGCGGGAGAGCCCGAGTCGCGCCGCGAGGTCGACCTCGCGCGGCAGCCGGCTCCCGGCGGGCAGCTCCCCGTCGGTGATCATCGCCTTGAGCTTGAGGATCGCGTCGTCCGTCCGCGAGATCCGCCCGGCACCCTCGTTGGTCGGCATCGGTCAATCCTAGCGGCGGGACGGTTCGGACGGCCTCACAACGCGGCCTCGAGATCGGGCCACAGCGCATCGGGGGGCGGCGCCGCCAGCAGCGCGAGGTCGGCTCGGACCTCGTCGGCGGACCGCATGCCCAGGAGCACCGTCCGCACAGCGGGGTGGCGCAGCGGGAAGTGCACCGCGGCGTGCGGCAGCGTGGTGCCGTGGGCCCGGCAGACCGCCGCGAGCCGGCGCGCCCGGTCGAGCACCGCGAGCGTGGCCGGCGCGTAGTCGTAGGTGGCGCCGGGCCGCGGATCCGCGGAGACGGTGATGCCCGAGTTGAAGACGCCGCCCGCGGCGACGGAGACGTCGCGTTCCAGGCACGCCGGCAGCAGATCGTCGGCGGCGCTGCGGTCGAGCACCGTGTAGCGGCCGGCGACGAGCACCACGTCGAGATCGGTCTCCCGGACGAACCGGGTCAGCATCGCCGACCGGTTCATCCCGGCGCCGTACGACGCGATGACGCCCTGTCGGCGCAGCTCGTCCAACGCCGGGAAGGCGCCGTCCATCGCCTCCGCGAAGTGATCGTCGGGGTCGTGCACGTAGACGACGTCCACGCGGTCCCGGCCCAGCCGCTCCAGGCTCGATTCGATCGAGCGCAGCACGCCGTCGCGGCTGAAGTCCCAGACGCGCTCCACGTCGGCGGACACGGCGAAACCCTCCGCGTCGGCGCCCTCGGTGTCGACGGGCGCACCGCTGTCCGTCTTCGGCCGGTCGGAGGCGGGGCGGAGGAGGCGGCCCACTTTGGTCGAGAGCACCACGCCGGTGCGGTCGCCCAGTGCCGCACCGAGCCTGCGCTCGGAGAGGCCCAGCCCGTAGTGCGGGGCGGTGTCGAAGTAGTCGACGCCCGCGGCGGCCGCGGTACGCACGGCGGCCGTCGCCTCCGCGTCGTCGACCGCGGTGAACAGGTTCCCGATCGCCGCGGCGCCGAAGGACAATGGCGCCACCTTCAAGCCCCCGCGCCCGAACGGTCGGGCGGGAGCGAGGGACGCGTCGTCGCCGGACACGGTCACCGCCGGGGCGGTAGTCGAAGGCCGCTCATCCCGCCGTCGACGGCGAGCGAGGTGCCCGTGGTGGCGGAGGCCGCGGGGCTGAGCAGGTAGCAGATCGCGTCCGCCACTTCGGCATCCGTCACCAGACGGCCGGTGGGCTGCCGCTGCCGCAGCTGTTCGGCCTCGGCCTCCGGATCCGCGGCCGCGTCCAGCAGGCGTCGCACCCACGGGGTGTCGACGGTGCCGGGATTGACGCAGTTGAACCGGATGCCCTCGCGCACATGGTCGGCTGCCATGGCACGCGTCATCGCCTCGACCGCTCCCTTCGAGGCGCTGTAGAGCGCCCGGCCCGGCAGGCCGGCGGTAGCGGCGATCGAGCACGTGTTGACCACGGCGGGATTCGTCGAGCCGCGCAGGTGGGGCAGCGCCGCGCGGGTGACCCGCACCGTGCCGAGGACGTTGACGTCGAGAACCTTCCGCCAGTCGTCGAGCGCCCCCGCCTCGACGGTGCCCTGGGCGCCGATCCCCGCGTTGTTCACCAGGCCGTCGATCCCGCCCAGGTACTCGGCCGCGGTGGCGACGGCGGCGGCCACCGAATCATCGTCGGCGACGTCGCACGCGATGCCGAGCGAGTCGGGCGGCGCCTCGTCGGGCTGCAGGTCGAGCACGGCGACGACCGCTCCGCGCACCATGAGTTCCTCCGTCGTCCTGCGGCCGATCCCCGAAGCGCCGCCCGTCACGATGGCTCGGAATCCGGCGAATGCGTCTGCGTTGCTCATTGTGCTCCCTTCCATGCCTCCCCGTCGGGGAAGCCGAACCGCACGAGCGTCTCCGGCCGGATCTGCGCCGAGAAGCCGGGCTTCGCGGGGGCCGCGTACGCCCCGTTCACGATGCGCACCGGGTCGAGGAAGTGCTCGTGGAGATGATCGACGTACTCGATGTTCCGGTCCGCGAGGGTTCCCGAGACCGCAACGAAATCGAACATGGCGAGATGCTGCACCAGTTCGCACAGGCCGACCCCACCCGCGTGCGGGCACACGGGGATGCCGAACTTGGCCGCCAGCAACAGGATCGCGATGTTCTCGTTGACGCCGGCGACGCGGGTGGAGTCCAGCTGGACGACGTCGATCGCCTCCGCCTGGAGGAACTGCTTGACCAGCACCCGGCTGTGGGCGTGCTCGCCGGTGGCGATGCGCACCGGCGACACCCGGCGCCGGATGGCGGCGTGGGCGAGGACGTCGTCGGGGGCGGTGGGTTCCTCGACCCACCACGGATCGAACTCGCGCAGCCGCTCGATCGCCGCGACCGCGTCGTCGACGTCCCACCGCTGGTTCGCATCGACGGCGATCCGCACCTCGTCGCCCACCACCGCGCGGGCGAGGGCGAACCGCCGGACGTCGTCGTCGACATCCGCGCCGACCTTGAGCTTGATCTGCGTGAAGCCCTCGGCCACCGCCTCTTTCGCGAGCCGCGTCATCTTCTCGTCCGAGTAGCCGAGCCAACCGGGCGAGGTCGTGTAGGCGGGGTAGCCGTTCGCGCGCAGCGCCACGGCGCGTTCCGCCCGGCCCGGCTCCGCCGCCGTGAGCAGGGCGAGGGCATCGTCGGGCGTGAGAGCGTCTGTGAGGTAACGGAAGTCGACGAGGTCGACGATCTCCCGTGGGCTCAGCTCGGCGAGCAGCTGCCACAGGGGCAGGCCGGCGCGCTTGGCGCGCAGGTCCCACAGCGCGTTCACCACGGCACCGATCGCCATGTGCATGACGCCCTTCTCGGGGCCGAGCCACCGCAGCTGGGCGTCGTAGACCAGTTCGCGGTAGACGCCGCCGAGGTCGCCGAGGACGGCGTCGACCCCGCGTCCGAGCACGTACGGCGTGAGGGCTTCGATCGCGGCGCGCTGGACGTCGTTGCCGCGGCCGATGGTGAAGACGAAGCCGTGCCCCTCGAGGCCGTCGCCGGCGTCGGTGCCGAGGATCAAGTAAGCGGCCGAGTAGTCGGGGTCGACGTTCATCGCGTCGGAACCGTCGAGCTCGGCCGAGGTCGGGAAACGCACGTCGAGCGTGCGGAACTCCGTGAACACACCGGACATCTCAGGCCTCCCCGAGGACGGAGCGATGACCGCCGAGCAGATCGATGTGCGTCTCGATCACGTCGCCGCGGCGCAGGTAAGGCTTGGGGTCCGGATAGCCGAAGGCCACGCCCGCGGGCGTTCCGGTGTTCACCACGTCGCCGGGCTCGAGGACCATGAAATGACTGAGGTAGCGGATGATCTCACCGACCCCGAAGATCATCTGCGCCGTGTTGGCCTCCTGGCGGACCTCGCCGTTGACAGTGAGCCGGATGTCGAGGCGCTGCGGGTCGGGTACCTCGTCGGCGGTGACCAGCTCCGGGCCGAGCGGGTTGAAGGTCTCGCAGTTCTTGCCCTTGTCCCAGGTGCCGCCGCGGTTCATCTGGAAGTCGCGTTCGGAGACGTCGTCGGAGACGGTGTAGCCGGCGACGCACGCGAGACCCTGAGCGGCATCGTCGAGATACCGTGCGGTGCTTCCGATCACGACGGCGAGCTCCACCTCGTAGTCCGTCGCGACCGAGCCGCGCGGGATCAGCACCTCATCGTGCGGGCCGACGATCGTGCCCGAGGTCTTGAGGAACATCACCGGCTCCGCGGGCTCCTCGTGCTGCGTCTCCTGCGCGTGGGCGAGGTAGTTCACGCCGATGCAGACGACCTTGCCCGGCCGGGCGACCGGGGCGCCGACCCGGAGCCCCGTGGGGTCGAACTCCGGCAGCCGGCCCGCCCCGAGGGCGTCCGCGAGCAGCCGCTGCGCGTCGCCCAGCGTGCCCGGGTGGTAGTCGGCGACGACCGACGATGCGTCGTACCACCGCCCGTCGCCCGTGGACACGATCGGACGCTCGGCGCCCGCCTCCCCGACTCGCCGCAGTCTCATCGGCTTCCTTCCGCATTCATAGCGATGGGTCCGACCGGTGTCGGACACCTCCCACGACCGCGCCTGAGCGCTGTGTCATGAGTCACACCTATCGACTGTAAACATCGGAGGTCTTGCGGTCAACTAGTCGCATCGTGGCCCACCGTGACCTAGACTGACCGAAGGTTCCCGAGTAGTGATCGGAGGAATGGTGCCGGAGATCATCGCCCTGCACACGCGCCTCAAGGCGGGCGCCGAGGAGGAGTACGACCGGCTGCACGCCGTGATACCCGCCGAGCTGGACGGCGCGCTCCGCGACGCCGGCGTACGCACATGGCGGATCTGGCGCGACGGGCGAGAGCTCTTCCACCTCGTCGAGGTCGACGACTACCGCGCCATGCGACAACGGCTGGCCGAGCACCCTGCGAACGTGCCCTGGCAGGCGCGAATGGCGGAACTGCTGGACGTACCCGACGACTACTCCGGTGACGACCGCGGCATCCCGCTGGTGTGGGCACTCCCCCTCGGGCCCGCATGATCGTCGACGCCCACCACCACCTGTGGGACCGCGCGCGGCACGACCACCGTTGGCTGGACACGCCAGGGCTGGAGGCGATCCGGCGGGACTTCACTGCCACCGACCTCGCCGCGGCCGCCGCGGGCGAGGTGCGAACCACGGTCGCCGTGCAGACCCTGAACTCGTCGGCGGAGACCTACGACCTGCTCGCCGCCGCCGCACCGGTGGGCGCAGTCGTCGGATGGGTGGACCTGATCTCGTCGCGGTGCGGTACGCGCCTGGACGAGCTCGCCGCCGCCCCCGGCGGCAGCCGACTGCGCGGCCTCCGGCACCTCGTGCAGGACGAGCCCGACCCGGGGTGGCTCGTCCGCCCGTCCGTGCTCCGCGGACTCGCCGCCGCCGCTGACCGTCGCTTCGCCGTCGACCTCCTGGTGCGCGGACCGCAGCGCGCCGCGGCACTCGAGGCGACCCGCCGGCTGCCCGACGCGTCGTTCGTGATCGACCACGCGGGGAAGCCGAACATCGGTGCGGGCGAATGGGAGCCGTGGGCGGCCTGGATCACCGCCATGGCGGCGCTCCCCAACGTCGTGTGCAAGCTGTCGGGGCTGGTGACCGAGTGCCCGCCTCGGCCGTGGAGCCGATCGCTCATCGAGCCCTACGCGCGGCACGTACTCGCCTCGTTCGGCGCGGACCGCGTGATGTTCGGCTCCGACTGGCCGGTCTGCCTGCTGCAGGCCTCGTACGCCGAGGTGCTCGGGCTCACCGTCGAACTGCTCGACGGTGCGTCGCCCGCCGAGCGCGACGCGGTGCTCGGCGGGACCGCGCGGCGGGTGTACCGGCTGGCGTGACCCGGCCCGTCAGGCCAGGGCGACCCGGACGACGGTGCCCTTGTCCCCGCTGGTGGCGACGGCGCGGCCCGCGCGGTCACCGTCGGCGAAGTGGAGCGTGAGGTCGGCGCCCTCGCCGAGGAAGTTGCGCCACCACTGCTTCTGCTCCGGCATGGCGACGCCGATGACGACCTCGTCGCCCTTGCGCTGGTACGCGACCGGCAGCGAGAAGGGCTTGCCGGACTTGCGGCCGGTATAGCTGATGGTGACCATCGACTTGCCCAGCGCCGGCCCGACGACCGGCAGGGACAGCAGCGGCGTGAAAGCGGTGTTGAACAGCTTGGCTCCGCGTTGGAAGAGGTTCATGACACCACGGTAGCCGCGTCGGCATACTGGGGTGGTGAAGCTGATCCTCAACATCATCTGGCTGGTGCTCTGCGGGTTCTGGATGGCCGTCGGGTACGCCGTCGCCGGGATCATCTGCTGCCTTCTCATCGTGACGATCCCGTTCGGGCTGGCGTCGTTCCGCATCGCCAACTACGCGCTGTGGCCGTTCGGGCGGACCGTCGTCGATCGCCCCGGCGCCGGCGCGGCGTCGCTGGTGGGGAACATCATCTGGCTGCTCGTCGCGGGCATCTGGCTCGCGATCGGGCACATCCTGACCGGAATCGCACTGTGCCTGACCATCATCGGCATCCCGCTGGCCGTCGCGAACTTCAAGATGATCCGGCTGTCGCTGCTTCCCTTGGGCTCGGAGATCGTGCCGACCTCGTAGCCCCGGAGGCCGTGGTCAGCGGCCGAGGATCGCGCGGCGCAGGTCGGGGCGGCGGAGGATCATCGCGAGCCAGATCAGCAGACCCACGTAGACGCCGGAGAGAACGAAGCCCGCGATCGGCTGCTCCGCACGCAGGTTGATCGCGACGGCGCCGCCGAGGTAGCCGGTGAGATAGATCGCGCCGATCACCGCGGTGCGCGGGATCGTCCACAGGACGACGCCCACGAGCAGCACCAGCCCGATGACCAGGATGTGCTTCTCCTGGAAGCCGAGCTTCAGCGTGCCGTCGATGACGGCCTGCGGCTTCGTCAGCTTGCCGACGACGTCGAAGACGAGGAAGGCCCAGACCAGCACGGTGATCACCATGCCCGCGATCCAGGACTTCGAGCGGCCCTGCGCGGCGGAATCTGCGGTTGCGGGTGCGACGTCGGCGGTCATGAGAGGCTCCTCGGTTCGGTGTTCACGGCGTGAACATCAGCAATGTTCACACCGTACACACAACCGATCGGTTGCGTCAATAGGTCGGCGGTGCGGTGTGCGGTGTGGGAATCGGCGTCCGGTGTGGGAGAGCCGGCTCCTCGTGGGGGAATCGGCGTTCCGTTTGGGAGAGCCGGCTCCTCATGGGGGAATGGGCGCCGCGAGGGGGACGACGCCTCCCCCACCGCACGAACGGCGCCTCATGGAGGGGACGGACCGCCGGGGCCGCGAATCGGTGCGGAGCGGGGGACGGAATGCGGCGCGGGGGACGAACACGCCGCGTGGGGGACGACGCCTCCCCCATGGGAAGCCGGCCGTCTCATGGGGGACCGACTCTCCCCCACGCCCCGTCGACGCCGCGCGGGGGACGACGCCGGCGACTCCGGTTCCCAGCGGGTTCGGCGGACGATTCGCAGGTCGCCGCCACCGAGACCGCAAACAATCGCGCCGAATTTGCGCACGCCGGAGGTACTCACTGCCGATACTCGCGAACGCTGCCGACTACCGGCAGCGCCGGCAGTCATGGGCAGCGCCGACAGTCAATCGGCGGTGTCGGGCGCCGACTGCCTAGGAGGGATGGGGTGGGAGGACGCTGCGAACGATTCTGCAGCCCCCGAAGCGCTAGCGAAGCGGGGCGAAGCCTAGTGAGCAGCGGCCTCCCACCCCAGCC
>NZ_JAIULG010000015.1 GCF_020169415.1 Tsukamurella sp. M9C | reverse complement strand
CCTCCGCCGAACCGACCCCCGCCCCGAGCGCCGCGGTGGCCGAGCCGGCCGTTCCGCCGTCCGGACGGCCGACGGCGATCCCGACGGCGCCCCCCGCGGCACCGACCGAGGTGCCCAGCGACCTGCCCGCGGACCGCTACCTCAACCGGGAACTGAGCTGGCTCGACTTCAACGCCCGCGTGCTGGCGATGGCGGAGGACGCCTCGCTGCCGCTGCTGGACCGGGCGAAGTTCCTGGCGATCTTCGCCTCGAACCTGGACGAGTTCTTCATGGTCCGGGTGGCCGGGCTCAAGCGCCGCGACCAGATGGGCCTGTCGGTCCGATCGGCCGACGGCCTCACGCCCCGCGAGCAACTGCGACTGATCTCCCAGCGGACCCAGGAGCTCTCGCACAAGCACGCCCTCGTGTTCAGCGACGCCGTGCGCCCGGAGTTGGCGGCGCAGGGCATCTCGGTGGTCAGCTGGGCGGATCTCTCGCCGGCCGAACGCGAGGACCTCTCCGCGTACTTCCACACGCAGGTCTTCCCCGTGCTCACGCCGCTCGCCGTCGATCCCGCGCACCCCTTCCCGTACATCTCGGGCCTCTCGCTCAACCTCGCCGTGGCGGTGGTCGACACGGCCACGGGTGGCGAGCATTTCGCGCGCGTGAAGGTGCCGGACAACGTCGCTCGGATGGTCTCGGTCCGCAGCGAGCGGATGGACCACGCGGTGCTCCCCCTCGAGGACCTGATCTCCGCGCACCTCGACGTCCTCTTCCCGGGGATGACGGTGTCGGAGCATCACGTCTTCCGCATCACGCGCAACGCGGATTTCGAGGTCGAGGAGGACCGCGACGAGGATCTGCTGCAGGCCCTCGAGCGGGAGCTCGCGCGGCGCCGGTTCGGCTCACCGGTGCGCCTCGAAGTGGCGGAGGACATGTCCGAGCACATGCTCGAGCTGCTGCTGCGCGAGATGGACGTCGACCCGGCCGATGTCATCACCGTGCCCGGCCTGCTCGACCTGAACTGCATGTTCGAGCTGTACGGCGTGGACCGGCCCGACTTGAAGGAGAAGCCCTTCGTCCCCGTGACCCACCCCGCGTTCGGTGAGCGGGAGACGCCCAAGAGCGTCTTCTCCACACTCCGCGAGGGCGACGTCCTCGTCCACCACCCGTACGACTCCTTCTCGACCAGCGTGCAGCGGTTCATCGAGCAGGCGGCCGCGGATCCCCACGTCTTGGCGATCAAGCAGACCCTGTACCGCACGTCGGGCGATTCGCCGATCGTCGACGCGCTGATCGACGCCGCCGAGGCCGGCAAGCAGGTCGTGGCCCTGGTCGAGATCAAGGCCCGCTTCGACGAGCAGGCGAACATCAAGTGGGCCAGGAAGTTGGAGCAGGCCGGGGTGCACGTGGTCTACGGGCTGGTGGGCCTGAAGACCCACTGCAAGACCTGCCTGGTGGTCCGCCGCGAGGGCTCGACGATCCGCCGGTACTGCCACATCGGTACGGGCAACTACAACCCCAAGACCGCGCGCCTGTACGAGGACGTCGGCCTGTTCACCGCCGATCCCGATCTGGGCGCGGACCTGACGGATCTGTTCAACCGGCTCACGGGCTACTCCCGCAAGGAGGAGTACCGCAACCTGATGGTGGCGCCGCACGGCATCCGGTCGGGCATCGTGGAGCGGATCGATCGGGAGATCGAACTGCAGCGCGCGGGCAAGCCGGCCGGCGTGCAGCTCAAGGCGAACGCCGTGGTGGACGAGCAGATCATCGACGCGCTGTACCGCGCGAGCCAGGCGGGCGTGCCCGTCGAGGTCGTCGTCCGGGGCATCTGCGCGCTGCGGCCCGGCGTCCCGGGGGTGAGCGAGAACATCACCGTCCGATCGATTCTCGGGCAGTTCCTCGAGCACTCCCGGATCCTGCACTTCCGCGGCGCGGACGAGTTCTGGATCGGCAGCGCCGACATGATGCACCGCAACCTGGATCGCCGCGTCGAGGTGATGGCGCAGGTGAAGGACCCGCGCCTCGCGCGGCAGCTGGGCGAGATGTTCGACTCCGCACTCGATCCCGCCACCCGCTGCTGGGTGCTCGACGGTGACGGGAACTGGAACGCCTCCCCCGTCCCGGGCGAGGCCGTCCGGGATCACCAGCGGGAACTGATGCGCGCGCACCGCGCGAGCCTGCGGTGAGCGGCGGAGGCGAGGGCGCGGTCGTCCGCGCCTCCGGGGGCGTGCTCTGGCGCCCCACCCCGGACGGTCCGGAAGTGGCCGTGGTGCACCGGCCGCGGTACGACGACTGGTCGCTGCCCAAGGGGCATGTGGAGCCCGACGAGAACCCCGTCGTGGCCGGGCTGCGCGAGGTCGTCGAGGAGACGGGCTTCTCCGCCCGGTTCGTGCGCGCCGTCGGCCAGGTCTCGTACGACGTGCCCCGGCGCAAACGGCACGGCCCGGGTGGGTCGACGGTGCGCAAGCGCGTCGGATACTGGTCGGCCCTCGCGGGTTCCGGTGTCTTCGCGCCGAACGAGGAGACCGACGAGCTGCGCTGGCTGTCCGTGCGGGCCGCCACGGCCCTGCTGAGCTATCCGATCGACCGGCGGATCCTGCGGGCCTTCGGCAAGCAGCCGCGGTCCACGGCGACGATGCTGATCGTCCGGCACGCCAAGGCCGGTCGGAAGCAGGGCTATCAGGGCGACGACCTGGCGCGGCCCCTGGACCGGAACGGGCGGGCCCAGGCGGAGGCCCTCGTGGACCTCCTGGGGGCGTTCGGGCCCGGCCACCTGTTCTCGGCGCCGCCGGTGCGGTGCACGCAGACCCTGGAGCCGCTGGCGGCTGAGACGGGCCTGCCTCTGACGGAGGAGCCGACGATGTCGGAAACGGCCTACGCCCGCGATCCGGCGGCTGCCCGTCGCCGGATCCGCGAGATCGCGCGGATGGGCGAGGAATCGGGCACTGTGCCCGTGGTGTGCAGCCAGGGCGGCGTGATCCCCGACCTCACCGCGTGGTGGGCGGGGGCGGACGACGCGCGCCTGCCCGCGGCCCGCAACCGCAAGGCCAGCGTGTGGGTGCTCACCACCGAGGGCGGGCGCCTGCTGACCATGGACCACATCGACAGCCCGCTGCCCCTGGAGCACTGAGGCTCCAGGGGCAGCGGGGCTCGACGGGCGTCGTCTACTTCTTGGCGGCCTTCTTGGCGGGAGCCTTCTTGGCCGGGGCCTTCTTGGCGGGGGCCTTGGTCGCGGCCTTCTTGGCCGGGGTGGCCTTCGCCGGAGCCTTCTTGGCGGGGGCCTTGGTCGCGGCCTTCTTGGCCGGCGTGGCCTTCGCCGGAGCCTTCTTGGCGGGGGCCTTGGTCGCGGCCTTCTTGGCGGGAGCCTTGGTCGCGGCCTTCTTGGCGGGAGCCTTGGTCGCGGCCTTCTTGGCCGGCGTGGTCTTCGCCGGAGCCTTCTTCGCGGGGGCGGCCTTGGTCGCCTTCGCCGGGGCCTTCTTCGCGGCCGCCTTGGTGGCGGTCGCCTTGGCGGCCTTCGCCGGAGCCTTCTTCGCCGCCGCCTTCTTGGCGGGCGCGGCCGCCGTGGCCGAGCTGCGGCGGACGGCGGGACCCGAGGCCGGCAGCTTGGCCGAGCCGGAGATCACGGCCTTGAACTGCGCACCGGGACGGAACGCGGGCACGGACGTGGGCTTGACCTTGACGGTCTCGCCGGTGCGGGGGTTGCGGGCGACGCGAGCGGCGCGCTTGCGCTGCTCGAAGACGCCGAAGCCCGTGATGGTCACCGACTCACCGGAGTGGACGGCACGGACGATCGTGTCCACGATCGCCTCGACGGCGGCGCCGGCGGTCCGGCGGTCGGTGCCCAGCTTCTCGGTGAGCGCCTCGATCAGTTCTGCCTTGTTCATGGACGATCTTCCCTCTGTGGTCGGAGGCTCACCGCTGAGCCAACTAGGGACACCGTAAACGCAGAATTGCATTCAATCCAAGAGCCACGCCAGATTTGATCGAAGATGTGTCGGAATGACAAGTGGCGGCACCGGTTCGATCCGATGCCGCCACTGACGGGTTTTCGACCTACAGGGTCACGGGTTTGTATGCGGGCCTGCGGCTTTCAAACTCGGCGATGGCCTCGTCCTGCTGCAGAGTGATGCCGATGTCGTCCAGACCGGCCATCAAGCGGTATCGGACCGGGTCGTCGATCGTGAAGGGAACTACCAAGTCCCCGGCGGTCACCGTCTTGTCCTCGAGGTCGACGGTGATCTCCAGCCCGGGATCGTTCTCGAGGGCCTTCCAGAGCAGCTCGACGTTCTCCTGCTCGACCAGAGCGGCCACGAGACCCGCCTTGCCCGAATTGCCGCGGAAGATGTCCGCGAACCGCGACGAGATGACTACCCGGAAGCCGTAGTCCATGAGGGCCCACACGGCGTGCTCGCGGGAGCTGCCGGTGCCGAAGTCCGGTCCGGCGACGAGCACCGAGCCGCGGTCATAGGGCGGGGTGTTGAGGATGAAGTTCGGATCGCCGCGCCAGGCCGAGAACAGCCCGTCCTCGAATCCGGTGCGGGTCACGCGCTTGAGGTAGACGGCGGGGATGATCTGGTCGGTGTCGACGTTGGTGCGGCGCAGCGGCACGCCGATGCCGGTGTGGGTGACGATGGCTTCCATGCTCGTTCTCCTTGGACTGCGGACGGGCGGGCGCTACGCGCCGGCTACGGGGGCCAGATCGGCCGGGGCGGAGAGGGTGCCGCGGACGGCCGTCGCGGCGGCGACCGCCGGCGAGACCAGGTGCGTGCGGCTGCCCTTGCCCTGGCGCCCCTCGAAGTTGCGGTTCGACGTGGACGCGGAGCGCTCGCCGGCGGCGAGCTGATCCGGGTTCATGCCCAGGCACATCGAGCAGCCGGCCTGCCGCCACTCGGCGCCGGCGTCGAGGAAGACCTGCCCCAGGCCCTCCTCCTCGGCCTGGGCGCGCACGCGCATCGACCCGGGTACCACGAGCATGCGGACGCCCTCTGCCACCTTGCGGCCGCGGAGGATCTCGGCGACGGCGCGCAGATCCTCGATCCGGCCGTTGGTGCACGAGCCGACGAAGACGGCGTCGACGGCGATGTCGCGCAGCGGGGTGCCCGCCTCGAGGCCCATGTACTGCAGCGCCTTCGCGGCGGTCTCCTTCTCGCCGTCCGAGCCGAAGGACTCGGGATCGGGCACCGAGGCGCTCAGCGGCAGGCCCTGGCCGGGGTTCGTGCCCCAGGTGACGAAGGGAGTGAGCGCGCTGCCGTCGATGTCGACCTCGGCGTCGAAAACCGCGCCCTCGTCGGTGCGAAGGGCGTCCCAGGCCTCGATCGCGGCGTCCCAGTCGGCGCCCTTCGGCGCGTGGTCGCGCCCCTCGAGGTAGTCGTAGGTGATCCGGTCGGGCGCGATCAGGCCGGCGCGGGCGCCGGCCTCGATCGACATGTTGCAGATGGTCATCCGCGCCTCCATCGAGAGCTTCTCGATGGCGCTGCCGCGGTACTCGAGCACGTAGCCCTGGCCGCCGCCGGTGCCGATCTTGGCGATGATCGCCAGGATCAGGTCCTTGGAGGTGACGCCGGGCTGCAGCTCGCCGGAGACGTTGATGGCCATGGTCTTGAAGGGCTTGAGCGGCAGGGTCTGGGTGGCCAGCACGTGCTCGACCTCCGAGGTGCCGATGCCCATGGCGATGGCGCCGAAGGCTCCGTGCGTGGACGTGTGGCTGTCGCCGCAGACGACCGTCATGCCCGGCTGGGTGAGACCGAGCTGCGGTCCCATCACGTGGACGATGCCCTGCTCGCCGTCGCCCATGGAGTGCAGGCGGACGCCGAACTCGGCGCAGTTGCGGCGCAGGGTCTCCACCTGGGTGCGGGAGACCTCGTCGGCGATGGGTTGGACCAGCGTGTCGGTGGGCACGTTGTGGTCCTCGGTGGCGATGGTGAGGTCGGGGCGCCGCACCGGCCGGCCGGCCAGGCGCAGGCCGTCGAAGGCCTGCGGGCTCGTCACCTCGTGCACGAGGTGCAGGTCGATGTAGATGAGGTCGGGCTCGCGCGAGGCGCCCTCGCCCTCCCCCTTGACGACGACGTGCTGATCCCAGACCTTCTCGGCCATTGTGCGCGGCTGCATGCTTCCCACCTGCTCCATGATCTTCGCTCCGCCGGTGGACGCGGGCTGCGCGTTGAATCCCACCATGCGAGAGCCTAGTATCGAACTATGGGAAATGATACCGCACCGTCGGACACCCCCGAAAGCCTCACCCCGGTGAGCGGGATCGGCGTGCTCGACAAGTCGGTGGCCGTGCTGCGCGCGGCCGCGGAGGAGCCGGCGAGCCTCGCCGAGCTGTGCGGCCGCACCGGCCTGCCGCGGGCGACGGCGCACCGTCTGGCCGTCGGGCTGGAGCTGCACGGCCTGCTCACTCGGGACGGGGACGGCCTGTGGCGGCCCGGGTCCGCGCTGCGCGAGCTCGCGGCCAGCACCGCCGACGCGCTCGTCGACACGGCGGCGATGGTCCTGCCCCGGCTCCGCGAGATCACCGGGGAGTCGGTCCAGCTCTACCGCCGCGAGGGCGATCACCGGGTGTGCGTCGCCGCCGCCGAGCCGCCCTCGGGCCTGCGCGACACCGTACCGGTGGGATCCCGGCTCCCGATGACCGCCGGCTCGGGCGCGAAGGTGCTCGCGGCGTGGGCGGATCCCCGGACCGACTCCTTCTTCAGCGACCGCGCGCTCGCCGAGGTCCGCAAGCGCGGCTGGGCGCAGAGCGCCGGCGAGCGCGAGTCGGGCGTCGCCAGCGTCTCGGCGCCGGTCCGCAATCCGCGCGGCGAGGTGATCGCGGCGATCTCCGTGTCCGGCCCGACCGACCGCATGGGCCGGCGGCCCGGCGCCCGGTGGGCCGCCGACCTGTTGCAGGCGGCGGAGGCGCTGCAGCGCCGGATCTGAGCCGTTACGCCGCCGGACCGCCCACCCGGCAGCGCACCGCGGCACAGTCGACCACGAGGACCGCGGAGACGCGGCTCGTCGTGTCCGCCATGCGCGCCGCGCGGTGCGCGATCACGGCCTCGGCCACCATGGGCCAGACGTCGTGCCGGATCGCGCGCCGGACGGAGCGCGCCCCGTACACCGGGTCGAAGCCGGTCTCCACCAGATGGGCGGCGACCGCGTCGTCGATCGTCAGGTCCACGCCCCGCTTGCGGGCCCGGTCCGCGAACATCTCCAGCTCGTGCCGGGCCACCTCCACCGCGGTGTCCTGGGAGAGCTCCTCGAAGAGCGTCACCTCGTCGATCCGGTTGAGGAACTCGGGATCGAAGAACCGGGCGATCGATTGCTCCGAGATCCGGTCGAGGCGCCCCTCCAGGACGCGGTCCACCCGCTCCCCCGCCGGCGCGGGCAGCAGCCGGGAGACCGAGCGCCCGGCCCGGTGCCACGGACGCTCCTGCTCGGCGCGCAGCTCGCGGCTGCCGAGGTTGGAGGTCATGAACACCAGGCAGTTGCGGAAGTCGTAGCGCTGCTGCCCGTTCGCCAGGGTCAGCTGACCCCGGTCCAGCACGTGCAGCAGGGCCCGCAGCACCGTGGTGTGCGCCTTCTCGACCTCGTCGAAGAGCACGATCCCCGGCATGGAGACGGTGCCCTCGATGCGGTCGCGGTCGAAGACGCTGAGCCCCTCCTTGGAGCCGGAGTAGCCGGGCGGCGCCCCGGCGAAGGACGCGGCGTAGTGCTCCTGCGCCATGGCCGACATGTCCACCTGGCAGAAGTCGTCCGGCCCCGTCCGCAGCGCGGAGGCCAGCTGGCGGACGATCTCGGTCTTGCCGGTCCCGGTGGGGCCGACCAGCAGGTGACTGGCGAGCGGACGGGTCTTGTCCGTAAGGCCCGCCTGCACCACCGAAAGGGTCTTGAAGATCGACTCGATCGCGTGGTCCTGTCCGAAGACGTTGGCGCGCAGCTGCGCCAGGATCCGCGCCGCGTCGACCCGCCCGACCGCCGCCTTGGCGAACTCGGCGTCGGTGGGGCGGGACTCGGAGTGGCCGGACGCCTGGCCGCCGACGGCGACGCCCTCGGCGGCCAGGCGATCGGTGATGAAGGGCACGGTCTACGCCTCGCGGGTCTTCTCGGTGGGCAGGGTCCCGACGGGGCAGTCGGCGACGCCGATCGTGTCGCGCGTGAAGGATTCGACCTGCTCCCGCGCGGCCTCGGCGTCGGTGACCCACAGCTTGTAGAAGTCGAAGGGGCACTCGGCGACGCCCTTGTCGCCCTCGCCCGCGGCGTGGATGCCCGTGTAGCCGCGGTGGAGGATCTTGAAGAGGTGGTTCTGCGACTGGTCGTGCTTGCGGGCGTCGCGGATCGTCGAGACGGAGAGCTGCGCGTACTGGATGCCGTACTCCTCCTCGCCGGTCTCGCCGAGCGTGCGGCCGTCGAAGCCGATGATCGCCGAGTGGCCGAAGTAGGAGTAGACGCCGTCGAAGCCGGCGGCGTTGGCGACGGCGACGTAGACGTTGTTGGCCCAGGCCATGGCCTTGGCCATGAGCACCTGCTGATCCTTCGACGGGTACATGTAGCCCTGGCAGCGCACCACGAGCTCCGCGCCCTTCATGGCGCAGTCGCGCCAGATCTCCGGGTAATTGCCGTCGTCGCAGACGATGAGCGAGACCTTGAGCCCCTTGGGGCCGTCCACGACATAGGTGGAGCTGCCGGGGTACCAGCCCTCGATGGGGGCCCACGGGATGATCTTGCGGTACTTCTGGACGATCTCGCCCTGGTCGTTGATGAGGATCAGGGTGTTGTAGGGCGGCTTGTTCGGGTGGTCCTCGTGCTGCTCACCGGTGATGGAGAAGACGCCCCAGGTGCCGGCCTTGCGGCAGGCGTCGGAGAAGATCTTCGTCTCCTCACCGGGGATCGCGGCGGCGGTGGCGTACATCTCGTCGGGGTCGTACATGATGCCCTGCGTGGAGTACTCGGGGAAGACGACGAGGTCCATGCCCGGCAGGCCGGCCTTCATTCCGACGATCATCTCGGCGATCTTGTGACAGTTCTCGATGACCCCGGCACGGTCGTGCAGGCGCGGCATCTTGTAGTTGACGACGGCGACGCCGACGGTGTCCGGGCTGGAGGAGATGTCTCCGTGACGCATGGTGGGACCTTTCGTTGATTTCGTTGATGTCGTTGCAGGGCAGGGATTGCAGGATCAGGCGGCCTCGGGCGCGGCGGCCGCCGGCACGGACTGGAGCGCGGACGCCGGAGCCGGCAGCGACGGCAGCACCCGCGCCGCCACGGCGCTCAGCACCAGGAGCGCGACGGCGATCACCACCGCCCACAGGGCCGCCGACGTACTGGTGGGCCAGTTCCCCCGCCAGATCAGCAGCGCGGGGACCGTCGCGGTCAGGTGCGAGCCGACGAGGATCAGCCAGCCGGTGAAGGGCATGAGCGAGGTCTTCCCGACGGCCAGGATGAGGAAGAACAACAGCCACATCACGGCCCAGACGAACCAGATGACGCCGAAGACGGGGTCCGACGAGAAGGAGAAGACGCCGAAGACGATCGCCATGGCGGACACGAAGAGCGAGTACCAGCCGAGGCCGCGGCCGTCGTTGCCCATGAGGTTGTTGACGCCGACGTAGAGGTAGGTGAGGCCGAACAGGTAGCTCGACCCCGCCCCGAAGACCCCGCCGAGGTCACCGTCGGCGGCGACGACCGCGAGCGTCGGTAGGACGACCTGTATCGCCCCGACGAAGAGGTTGAAGACGCCCGCCTCGCGGGCGGAGATCGCCCCGAGGAACCAGGCCCCGTTGACGAACAGAACGGCTCCGACGAAGAGCAATCCGAGTGTGGTCATCGCGACTCCCGATTTATTACCGATTCGGCACTATCTCTGATCGGTAGTATTCGCGGACAGCTCGATGCGCGCAGCGGAATCGGTGAAAACGCAGGTAGGGGTTGCTACGACAGGCGCAGGACGAGCGACTCCCAGACCTCACGGCCGGTGTCGGAGAGCGTCAGCAGAACACTGCGCCGGTCGCCCGGAGCGGGTCGCCGGTACGCGAGGTTGCGCTCGACCAGGCGGTCGACCAGGCGGGTGGTGGACGACGGAGTGGTGCCGGTCCGGGCCGCCAGCTCACCGACGGTGGCACCTTCGACCGCGGCGAGCAGGCGCAGCGCGCGGAAGTGCTCGACGGTGAGGTCGTGCTCCGCGAGGGCCGGGGTGAGGACGTTCATGACGAGATCGTCGGCCTCGCAGACGGCCGCGAAAGCGGTGCGCGCCGGCGCCTCCCGCAGGTCCGCGCTCGCGTCCATGTCCGCCCCGATCCTCGACTGTGTCATCGCAATCCGCGACCACTGTATCGCGTTCTTCCCCGGCTGCGGGCGCGCTCCGCGTAGGCTCGTCTGTACACCGGTCCGTAGGGCAGGACTTCAGACGAGCGGACGTCCATGAGCGAGTACACCGTTGGGTTGTTGTACCCCCGACGTGGCCCCGCGGGCCTGTTCGGACCGTCGTGCCTCAGTTGCACGACGCTGGCCGCCGACGACATCAACACCCGGGGCGGGATCCTCGGGCGCGAGTTGACCGTGCGCCCCATCGACTCCGCCACCGGCGTGGCGAACGTGACGCGCGAGGTCGAATCCCTGCTGGCGGCGGGCGAGATCGACGCCATCGTCGGCTGGCACACCTCCGACGTGCGGCGCGCGCTCTCCGCGCGGCTCGACCTGCGAGTGCCCTACGTCTACACCGCGCTCTACGAGGGCGGCGAGTCGACGGCCGGCGTCTTCCTCACGGGCGAGACGCCCGAGGAGCAGATCCTCCCCGCCCTCGAATGGCTCCGCCGGGAACGCGGACTGCGCCGGTGGTGGATCGTCGGCAGCGACTACCTCTGGGCCCGCGACAGCGCGAAGGCGTGCGTGCGCTTCGCGCGCCGCCTCGGCGACGATCTCGTGGGCGCGCGCTTCGTCCCCGTCGGCACCGAGGACTTCTCGTCCGTCGTCACCGACATCGCGCGCTCCGACGCCGACGGCGTGCTCATGCTCCTCCTCGGGCAGGACGCGGTCGAGTTCAACCGGGCCTTCGCGGCGGCCGGCCTCGACGGTGCCTTCGTGCGCTATTCGCCGCTCATGGACGAGCACATGCTGATGGCCTCGGGCCCGGACGCCACGCGCGACCTGTTCGCCTCGGCGGGCTACTTCGACTCCGTGGTGACGTCCGAGTCGATGGAGTTCGGCGCCCGCTACTTCGGCCGCTTCGGCCCCGACGCCTGCACCCCGACGTCGATGGGCGAGTCCTGCTTCGAGGGCATGCTCCTGCTCGAGTCCCTGTTGTCGACGGTGCGCAGCACGGACGTCCGGGACATCATGGCGGGGGTCGGCGGCGTGCACTACGAAGGGGCCCGCGGCAACATGGCGCTCCGCGACGGCCACGCGCATCAGCGGATGTACCTGGCGCGCGCGGAGGGATGCGACTTCGACGTGATCAGCCAGCTCTGAGCGTCCCACTCGCGGGCGGCGCGCTGAGGGCCGCGAAGGTGGGGACCTCGGTGTAGAGATTGTCCAGCGCGTGCACGTCGGCCGGCCCGGTCGAGCCGTCGGGCTTCAGGCTGAGGGCGCCGCGCACCTCGGCCACCCAGATCGCCGTGTTCGGGTTGATCCCGCGCTGGGCGGCGCTGCGTTCGAGGTGGACGTCGTAGGCGCGGCCGTGCGGATCGTTCACGCTCGGCGCGGTCGGCGCCATGGTGCGCCACCCGCCGGCGAAGACCGGCACGACGCCGGGCCCGGGCCGGCGCCACAGGTCGCGGATCGCCGCGAGGGCGTTGGCGATCCGATATCCGAAGCCCAGCGAATCGTTCTCGACGGGGCCGGTGGAGCACAGGCCCGGCCCGAGCATGGACCAGTCGAAGCGCAGCCCCGGATAGTCGTCGTAGTCCTCCGGCCGGACGGCGGCCTTGGGCCGCACGGACTCCCGCAGCCGGCCGCGTTGCGCCACCTCGCCGACCATCCAGAGCAGGGACCGGTCCGAGTAGAAGGAGTTCTCGTACCCTCCGCCCACGTCGAGGTGGACGCCGTCGAACCACACCTGCCGGATGTCCCGGTGCGCGCCGCCCCACAGGCAGGGCGCGAAGGGCCGGCGGCGCTCGCCGAGCGCGAGGGCCTGTCGGGCGCGGTTCACCTTCGGGCTGAGCTCGACGTCGTGGAACCGGTACTTCTCGCGGGCGATGCCGGGGAGGCCCAGGGCGCCGACGGTGTCGAAGACGCCCAGATTGTCGATGGTGACGACGCCCTCGTCATAGCAGTACGGCTGCAGCCTCGCGAGGTCCGCGTCGTGCTTCGGGTCCTTCTTCTCGCCCGGCGGCCGCGTCCGGTACACGGACATCGCCTCGGGCAGCTTGTCCTGCGCGACGCCGTCCGGGGTCAGAAGGCCGACGTGGGAGATCATCCCGATGAGGCTTCGCGCCGTGTAGGCGCCGCGGCTGAAGCCGAACACCGAGATCCGGTCGCCCGGCTCGTAGTTGAGCGCCAGGAAGCAGTAGCAGTCGAGGATGTTCGCGTCGAGCCCGAACCCGAAGGCACCCGCGAGAACGCGCTCGATCCGGCTGCCGGCGGAGCCCACGCCGCGCTGGTAGTAGACGATCTGGGGCTCGCCGTCGTGCCCGACGGGGGCCACGCCGCGGGCGATCTTCTCCACGTTCGAGACGTGCTTGTTGTCGGGCTTCTGCCACGTGCCGTCGCAGCAGATCACCAGGGTCTTCGGCTTCCGGATGGCGTTCATGGTCCGACCGTACGAAGCGGGCGGACAGCGGTCACGAGTAGTGGGCTACTCGATTCGGGCCGCATCGCGGCGCCCCCGCACGAGCGCGGACGCAAGGCCCGCGCGATCGGTCGCGTCCACCTTGGCGCAGGCGCGGTAGATGTGCCCCTCGACCGTCCGGACCGACAGGAACAGCCGGTCCGCGATCTCCTTGTTCGTGAGTCCGGCGGCGATGAGATTCGCGATCTCCCGCTCCCGGGTGGTGAGCGGGAGCGGGTGGGCGGACTCCGCGAGTGCGGGCGTCCGCAGGCCGCCACAGGCCGCGGCCAGACGGTCCGCGGTGGCCGCGGAGGCGTGCATCGCGCTCCGTGCGTCCGCCAGTGCGTGCATGCTCGCCGCCGCAGCGGCCGCATCCGCTGCCGAGGGCAGGGCGCCGATCCGCTCGAACTCCGCCGCGCAGGCGTCGAGGCCCGCACCGTCCCGGTCGGCCAGCGCGCGGGCGTGCCGGGCGTACACCGGGACCAGCACGCCGTCCAGTCGTTCCGCGAGCGCATCGAGGCGGTCTGCGATCCCGGGCTCCGCGTCACCGAGCCGCGCGGCGGTGTGCAGCGCCTCCGCCTCGAGGGCGTGCTGCCCGCTCACCCCCGCGGCGTCGGCCGCCGCTCGGGAGGTGGCGATCGCCGCGGACGTGGTCCCCGCCGCCGCCTCCTGCCACGCCTGCGCGATCATGAGCTGGTGGCCGAACACCGCCACGTTGTCCCCGAAATGCCGGCGGGCGTCGAGCATCGCCGCGGCCGCCGCCTCCGCCTCGCCGAGCGCGGCGTACGCCTGCGCCAGCTGGAACCGCGCGGGGAAGACCCACGAGACGTCGGGGCGGTCGCGGACCGTCGCCAGGGTCTGCTCCGCCTGCTGGACGACCCGCGCGTAGTTCCCCTCCGCGAGGTCGACCGCGCTGACATGGATGCCGGAGAGCGCCCACGCGAGGAACTGCCCCGCGGAACGGAACTCGACGTAGCGCTGCGCCGCGGCGCGGGCGCGCTCGAAGGCCCCGGTGAGCGTCAGCGCGAGGATCTCCCCGTAGCCCGCGGGGAACCGCAGCACGCCGTCCGTGTGCGGTTCGGCCTCGCGGCCACGCACCGCGAGCGCCGCCACCTCGTCGCCGCGGCCGGCCAGCGCCCGCGCGAAACCGCCTGCGAAGACGGCCCATTCCACGGCCCAGGGCGTTGCCGCGGGCGACCCGATGACGCCGTCCGCCAGCTCCAGCGCCCGCGGCAGGTCGTCGGTGAACGCGGCGCACGCCGCCCCGATGCCCTGCACGATGAGTGCGAGGACGGGCGCCTCGACGCGCTCGGCCAGCAGCGCTAGCACCTCGTTCGCGGCGGCCACGTCGCCGACCGCCCAGAACAGGTTCCCGATCCGCTGCGCGCCCCACAGCACGAGCTCGACCTCGTCGAGATCGTCGGGGTCGAAGGCCCGGAGCACCCGGTCGGACTCGGCCGCCTCGCCCTGCCACATCAGCGCGCGCGCCAGGAGGCACGCGGCGGGCAGCCCGGCCCCGCCGTCCAGCGCGGCGCGGGCGAAGCGCTCCCCCATCGGGACGTTCGCGAGCATCAGGGCGTCGCGGGCGGCATCGCACAGGAGGCCCGGTTCGAGGTCGGCGTCGCTGTCGAGAGCCAGTCCCGCGAGCCGGATCCGGTCCGACGCCGAGGAGACCTCGCGCCGCCCCAGCGCCTCGACGAGGTGCCCGCGCAGCCGCCGCGACGCGGCGAATCCCAGCCGGCCCCGGATCACCTCGCCGAAGAGCGGATGCGCGTAGCGGACCGAGAGCGCGCGGCCCTCGCGGGCGATCCGGATCAGCCCCTCGGCCTCGGCCTTCTCCACGGCGTCGTCCCCACCGAGGTCGGCCAGCACGTCGAGGTCGATCGGCTCGCAAAGCGTCAGCAGCTTCAGCACGTGCAGCACGGCGTCGTCGAGGTGATCGACGCGCCCGTCGAGGAGCGAGGCCAACTCCGAGGTCACCGCCGCCCGTCCGCGCATCTGCCACACGCCGCCGACCTCGCGCAGCGCCCCCGATTCCAGCGCCCCCTGCACGAGGTGCTTGAGGTAGAGCGCGTTCCCACCGGAGGCCTCCCACATCAGGCGCGCGGACAGGCCCTCGAGGCGGCCGCCGACCGCCGCCTCGACCAGCTCGACGCTCTGTTCCAGCGTGAAGGGATCCAGCGCGATCCGGACGACGTGGCCGTCCTTCCACAGGCTGGTGATGGCGTCGGGCACCGCCTCGCCGCTGCGGACCGTCGCGATGAGGTGGACGGCGCGGTCGATGGCGAGTTGGTGCAGCAGGGTCGCCGAGAGCTCGTCGAGCAGATGCGCATCGTCCACGCCGACGACGAGGTGCCCGTCCGCGAGCAGCGATTCCCGCGCCGCCGACAGGTAGGTGACCGGATCGGTGGAGGTGGCCGGGCCGACGAGATGCGCGAACACCCCGAGGGGGATCCCGCGCGCGGATTCCGTTCCCGCGACCCACTGCACGTGCAGCTTCGAATCCGCCGCGACCGACCGCGCGAGCGTCGTCTTGCCGACGCCGGCGTCCCCCGTCACGATGACCCCACAGCCCGCGGACCCCGCATCGAGCGCCGCGCGGACGTCGTCGTACTCGCGCCCCCGCTCGACGATCCGCAACTGCTGTCGCATGAACACCTATTCTAGTCCCGGTGCGGCCCGACTGCGCAGGTCGAATCTCCCGGGTCTTCCTGCCCGGCACGTCGATTCGGGTACTAATGGTCGAAAATTCGATGTTTGCGATCCGCCGCGGCTGATCTCGCACCGCCGTCCACGGAGCCGGCGACAAATCAGGTAGTGCGCTACTCGTGTGCTCGGCGTCGCTGCTGCGCAGACTTTCCTTCAGATCGCCGTACGCACCAGCGGAATCCCTCTCCCGCCCCGGCGATCTCCGCACCGAAGGAGCGAGCGAATGTCCGTTTTCGTCTTCTGCGCCCGGGGCACCGGCGAACCCGTGTCGGGCAACATGCTGGACAACGTCACCCGGCAATTGCGCGAGGTCACCGTGGAACAGGTGATCTACAGCGCCGCGATCAGCCTCGACAACGCCGCCCGCGATCCGCTGGCACCGTCGGGCGACAACAGCGCGACGCAGGTGGTGGACTGGCTCCGCAGCCGGACCGCGGCGCTCCACCCCGGGGACCGTTACATCGTTCTCGGCTACTCGCTCGGCGCCGTCGGCGTGAACCGGTGGCTCAAGACGAGTGCTGACACGGCGGGTTGCCTGATGGTCGGCACCATCGCCGACCCCAGCCGGCGGGCGGGCGTCTCCTACGGGCTGCCGATCGCGCCGAACCGCTTCGGCATCTACGCGACGGGCGGCACCGGGACCGTGCCGAACGACCAGCGGTCGCCGGTGCCGTTGTTCGAGATCGCCAGTCCCGGCGACGTGATGACCTCCTGCCCCGCCGTATCGCCCCTGCACGCCTTCGCCGGTCCGGTGATGGCATTCACCCTGACCGACCCGAACCGCCTGATCGCGCAGCTCGTCGACGACGGGATCGAGGACGTCGTCTCCGATCTCGCGAACGTCGGGCACTGGTTCGACCCGGGGTGGTGGTCCTGGCCGGCAGATCTGTCGGGCTTCGCGAGCGGACAGCACACCACCGCGTACGGCCTCCCCATGTGGCGCGACAGCGCGAACCGGCCGGTCTCCGGGATCGACCTGCTCGCCCGTGTCTGCAGCTGGAAGAAGTCGGTAGTGCCGGTATGAGCGCGTACACCCGCGATGCGGTCGCCGCCGCGTTCATCGCGGAGGGGCGCCGGTCCGGCGTCTCCGAGCGCGGGATCGTGATCTGCCTGGCGACCGGCCTCGTCGAATCGAACCTCACCGTCTACGCCAACGCCGCCGACCCCGATTCCCTCAAGGAACCCCACGACGCCGTCGGCTCGGACGCGAACAGCGTCGGGCCCCTGCAACAGCGGGCGCCGTGGTGGGGCTCGAGCGCGCGGGAGCGCATGGACCCCACCCTGAGCTCGCGCCTGTTCTACACGGCACTCAAGGCGCAGCCCTTCGACTCGCCCGCCCACACGCCCGGCTGGTACGCCCAGCAGGTCCAGCGCTCGGCCTTCCCCGATCGCTACGACGAGCGGATGGCGCAGGCGCAGGCGATCTACGACCGCTTGGCCGCGGCCGCCCCGTCACCCTTTCCCGACGACGCGAACGGAGTCGCGATGTCCCCCGCACCCGCCTACACCGAACTCGACCGGATGGGCGGTTCCCGCTCGTCGCGCAACGGCGCGGTGATCCGGAACTTCCTCCTGCACACCGAGGAGGGGAACAGCACCGCCGAGCGCCTCGCCGCCTTCTGCAACGACGCGGCGCACGGCGCCAGCTACCACTACACCGTGCGGGACGGGGTCGTGTGCGACGTCGTCGACACCGACTTCGCCTCGTGGAGCGTGCTCAGCGCCAACCCGTACACGATCAATCTGTGCTTCGCGGGCAGTCACGCCGGGTGGTCGCGCGCCGATTGGCTCGAGCGCCGCGCCGACCTCACGATCGCGGCGTGGCTCGCGGTGGCGGACGCGCGCAAGTACGGCTTCGCCACGACCGTCGTCGCCCCGCCGTACCGGGTCACCGACGGCATCAGCGACCACCGGTACGTCACCCGCGCGCTGGGCATCGGCGACCACACCGACGTGGGCGACGGATTCCCCTGGGACGTCTTCGCCGCGGACGTCGCCGTGTTCAGCGGCGCGGCGGCTCCCGCGGACGCCGCCAAGGCCGACGCTGCCGCAGCGCCGGCCGCCGCGGGCCCGGTGCCCGTCCCCCCGCCGGTCGACGCCGCGGCACAGGCGGAGGCCGCTATCGGCGCCGTCGCGGCCCGGGCCGCCGACTGGCTCGGCCCGCGGAAGGACCTCGTCGCGGTCGCCTGTCCCGACGGGCGCGGCTGGTTCGCGGCCTTCCGGGGCGGCACCGTCTACTGGACCGCCCTCACCGGGGCGCACGCCGTGCCGACCCGGTTGCTGGAGTCCTACACGTCCTACCAGCGGGAGAACGGCCCCCTGGGCTACCCGGTGGTGGACCACACGGAGCTGCCGGACGGGCAGGTCGAGGCCTTCGAGCGCGGGGTGCTCTACCGGCGACGTGACGCCGCACAGGGCTTCTTCGTGGCGGGCACGATCGGCGCCCGCTGGGCCCGCGACGGCTACGAGAAGGGGCCGCTGGGGTGGCCCGTCTCGTCGGAGATGAGGCTCGCCGACGGCGGCGTGCGGCAGGACTTCGAACACGGGCGGCTGTACTGGTCGCCCGACGGAACCACGGTGGTCGGCGCGGCCGGCGCACCCGATGCGGCCGGCGCGGCGCCGGCCGCCTGACACCGGAAGAGGTGGAGATCATGGAGGAGAACAGGAGCCGGATCCTCCCGCGGAGGATCCCCGAATCGGTCCGGCGCGCGCTGTACGCCACCGCGGGCCCGCTCGTCACGCTGTTGGCCGCGGGCGGCCTCATCCCGGGGAACCAGGCCGCGGCCTGGACCTCGCTGGTGATCGCAGCCGTCACACTGCTCATCGCGGTGGTCAACTGCGAGTCCCGCTGGCGCAACGCCGTCTATCTGACCACCGCGGCACTCCAGGCCGTGCTGCAGGGCTACGGCATCGGCACGGACGCGACGTGGGCGGCGATCAGCGGCATCGTGGTGTCCCTGCTGGGGATCGGGCTGGCCGCGGCGTTCACGCCGTCGGGGCTGGCCGAGGAGAACCGCACCGCAGCGCCGCGCGCCGTGCCGGTGGGATAGCTCCGGGGAGGAACGACGAAGGCCCGGATCGCATGATCCGGGCCTTCCGTTGTACCCCCGATGGGATTCGAACCCACGCTACCGCCGTGAGAGGGCGGCGTCCTAGGCCGCTAGACGACGGGGGCCAGAACTATTGCCGATGCGCACGAGGCGCCTCGACGATGTCGATGAAGGTAGCACACCTGCATCGAACGTACCCCCGATGGGATTCGAACCCACGCTACCGCCGTGAGAGGGCGGCGTCCTAGGCCGCTAGACGACGGGGGCTAGGACTGCGCCCTCCGCACGCGGAGGGCGCTGTCACGCTGGCCTACCAGGACTCGAACCTAGAACAACTGAACCAGAATCAGCCGTGTTGCCAATTACACCATAGGCCACTGACTCAGTTCGAAGTCGTTTCCGACCTCGTTTTGAGCCGCGATCCAGCTTACCCAGCCGCACTGGGAACGCCAAATCGCCAGGTCATCCCCTACTGCGGGGCGGCACCGTCGGCGGGCACCAGGGCGCGGGCGGCCACGAGCCGGCTCAGCGTCCGCTCCCGCCCGAGGAGCTCCAGCGACTCGAACAGCGGCGGGCTGATCGGCGAGCCCGTGACGCCCACGCGGATCGGGGCGTAGGCCTTGCGCGGCTTGAGCTCGAGCTCGTCGATGAGCCGGCCCTTGAGAGCGCCCTCGATGGCGTCGGCGGTCCAGTCCGAGAGCCCGTCGAGCGCGGCGATGCTCTCGTCGAGCACCTGGCCGGCGTCGGCCTTGATGTTCTTCGCGGCGGCCGCGGGATCGACTTCGAAGTCGGCCTCGTCGACGTAGAGGAACTTCAGCAGATCCCAGGCGTCCGAGAGGACCACGATGCGGGTCTGCACGAGCTCGGCGGCGGTCGGGAACTCCGCGCCGAGGCGCGCACCGTCGACGAAGCCCCGGTCGACGAGGAAGGCCCGCAGGCGCGCCTCGAAGTCCTCGGAGGCGAGGAGGCGGATGTGCTCGGCGTTGATCGCGTCGGCCTTCTTCTGGTCGAAGCGCGCGGGGTTCGAGTTGACCCGGTGCACGTCGAAGGCGGCGATCATCTCGTCGAGGCTGAAGACGTCGTTGTCGGCCGAGATGCCCCAGCCGAGCAGCGCGAGGTAGTTGAGCAGCCCCTCCGGGATGAAGCCGCGGTCGCGGTGGTGGAAGAGGTTGGACTCGGGGTCGCGCTTGGAGAGCTTCTTGTTGCCCTCCCCCATCACGAACGGCAGGTGTCCGAATTCGGGGGTGCGCTCGGCGACGCCGATCGCCTCCAGCGCTTCGTACAGCGCGATCTGCCGCGGGGTGGAGCTGAGCAGGTCCTCGCCGCGCAGGACGTGCGTGATCTTCATCATCGCGTCGTCGACGGGGTTGACCAGGGTGTACAGCGGGTCGCCGTTCGCGCGCGTGAGGGCGAAGTCGGGGACGCTGCCCGCGGCGAAGGTGGTCTCGCCGCGCACCATGTCGTTCCAGGTGAAGTCGTGGTCGGGCATCTTCAGCCGCACGACGGGGCTGCGACCCTCGGCGACGTACGCGGCCTTCTGCTCGTCGGTGAGGTCGCGGTCGAAGTTGTCGTAGCCCAGCTTCGGGTTCCGGCCGGCGGCCACGTGCCGCGCCTCCACCTCCTCCGGGGTCGAGAAGGCCTCGTAGGCGTAGCCGCCCTCGACGAGGCGCCGCACGACGTCCAGGTGCAGGTCCTTGCGCTCGGACTGGCGGTAGGGGCCGTAGGGTCCGCCCACCTCGGGCCCCTCGTCCCAGTCGAGTCCGAGCCAGCGCAGCGACTCGAGGATCGCTGCGTAGCTCTCCTCGCTGTCGCGGGCGGCGTCGGTGTCCTCGATCCGGAAGACGAAGGTGCCCCCGGTGTGTCGCGCGTGGGCGAAGTTGAACAGCGCGGTGCGCACCATGCCGACGTGCGGCGTGCCGGTGGGCGACGGGCAGAAGCGCACGCGGACGGACCCGGGAGCGGCGGCGTTCGACGGTGCGGCGGAAGACTCAGTCACGACGTCCAGGGTAGTCGCCGCGCGCGGCACGCCCGCTCACGCGTGCGCCGCGACCAGCGACCGGATCTTCTCGAGTTGCAGCGCGGAGACCTCGTCGGCGCGCTCGTCCTCGGCGAAGACGTTGGAGCAGATGATCGCGTCCTCGCGGGCGAGGAACCCGGAAGCGCCGAGGTGGCTGAACAACTCGTCCCAATCCACATCGCCGTCACCGATCGCGAGGTGCTGGTGCACGCGGACCGCGTTGCCGGGCGGGTTGGTGATGTACCGCAGGCCGTGCGAGCGGCGGTGATCGAAGCTGTCCGCGGCGTACACGGCGCCGAGCCGCTCCCCCAGCTGCGGGATCAGCGCGGCCGCGCGGTCGCCGTAGTGGAAGGTGTGGCTGCCCACGTACACGAAGCCGACGGCCGGGGTGTCCAGCCCGCGGATGATCCGCCAGGCCTCGAGCCCGTCCTCGACGAAGTCGTCGGGGTGCGGGTCGATGTTGAGCGTGACCCCCTCCCCCTCGAGCAGCGGGACGAGCTCCTCCATGCTGCGGTAGAAGCCCGCCTCGGACTCCTCGGCGCGCTCGGGCCGGCCGCTGAACTCGGTGTTGATGACCGGGACTTCGAGCTCCGCGGCGATCGCGATGATGCGCCGGAAGTTCCGCACGGCCGCCTCGCGCTGCGGCTCGTCGGGCCACGAGATGCGCTGCACCGGGAGCAGCGACGTGATCCCGACGCCCGCGTCGGCGGCGCGCTTACGCACGCGCGCGAGCTGTGCCCGGTCCACGCGCGGGTGCGCGAAGAACGGGATGAAGTCGGCGTGCGGGGTCAGCTGGATCCACTCGTAGCCGGCCTTGGCGGCCACGTCGAAGAAGTCCTCGAAGTCGTGCGTCGAGTGGTACGGCGTGGGATCGAGGGCGATGCGGACCACGCTGCCCCCTAGGCGCGCTCGGCGTAGAACGCCGGCATCTCGGGGAGCTCGACGGGCACGGGGCCGGTCGTCTCCAGTGCCTTGACACCGGCGGCGCAGCACACGGCCACCTTGTAGCCGTCGAAGGCCGACGGTCCGGCGATGGCGCCCGCCTTCGCGGCGTCGACCCAGGCCTGCACCTGGCGGTCGTAGGCGTCCCGGAACCGGGTGGTGAAGTCGGCGTGGTCGGCGACCGAGAACCGGCCCTGCTGCCACATCTGCAGGCCCGCGGGCTCGCCGATGCGGGCGACGCCCTGCTCGAAGACGGCCTCGGTCTCGACCTGGTAGCCGAACTCGATGGAGACGTTCATCTCGACGTCGACGAGCACCCCGTTGTCGAGCTCCATCAGCACGAGGATCGGCTCGCGCAGGTGCTCCGGGCTCCGCGAATTGCGGCGCGGGTACTTCACCTCGACCGAAGTGACGACTCCGCCCGCCAGCCACGGCACGACGTCGAACTCGTGCACCACGGAGTCGTTGATGAGCATCGTCTGCACGTAGCTATCCGGCACCGAGGCGTTGCGGTGGCGGGCGTGCAGCATGACGAGCTCGCCGGCGGGTTTGGCGGCCACCACCTTCCGCAGCTCCTCGTACTCGCGATCGAAGCGGCGCATGAACCCGACCTGGATCAGCTGCCGGCCGCCGGCCATCTCGGCCTCGACGACGCGCCAGGAGGACTCGGGATCCTGGGTGAGCGGCTTCTCGCAGAGCACGGGCAGTCCTGCGGCGAGGACCTTCAGCAGCGCGTCCTCGTGGAACTGCCCGGGCGTGGCGACGAGCACGCCGTCGACGACGCCCGAGGCGAGCGCGGCGTCGAGGTCGGCGAAACCGGCGGCGCCGGGCGCTAGTCGGAGGGCGGCGGCCCGGCGGGCCTCGTCGGGCTCGACGACCGCGGAGACGGACGCCCCCGCGGTGGTGGTGGCGATGCGCTGCACGTGGTCGGCGCCCATCATGCCGGCGCCGACCACGGCGACGCGGAAGTCGTTGGTCATCTGTGGGTGTCTCCTTGCGGGGCTTCGGGGTCCGAGCTCGATGCCCGGGTTCGGGATCAGCGGGTGCGGGTGAGCGGGTGGCAGCCGAAGATGTGCTGCCGGGTGCGGGTGGCGATGCCCGCGGGGAGGTCGATGTCGCAGCCGGGCATGTCCTGCTCGACGATGGCGAACAGGTCCGGGTTGATGCGCAGCGCCGCCTCGATGACGGGGGCGAAGTCCGGGATCCCGTTGGGTGGCTCGACCATGATGGCGGAGGCGGCGTCGGCGAACGGGGTGTCGTTCTTGAGCACCTCCCAGATCAGGGCCGGGTCGATCTGCTTGAGGTGCAGGTAGCCGATGCGCTCGGGGTGGCGCTGCATGAGGGCCACGTTGTCGCCGCCGTAGTAGGCGAAGTGGCCGGTGTCGAGGCACAGGTTGACGTAGCGCGGGTCCGTCTCGGCGAGGAGGCGCTCCACCTCGCCGGTGGTGCCGACGTGGCTGTCGGCGTGGGAGTGGAACTGCTGCTTGATCCCGTACTCCTCCGCGAGCGCCTTGCCGAGCCGGTCGTGGCCGGCGGCGAGCGCCTTCCATTGCTCGTCGTCGAGGGTGCGGGACTCGAGGGCCTCGCCGGTGAGATCGGAGCGCCACAGGTCGGGGATGACGACGATGTGCTCGGCGCCCAGGGCACCGACGAGGGTGGCGACGTCGCTCACCTGCTTCCAGGCGCGGTCCCACTGGTCGGCGCCCTTGTGGAAGCCGGTGAAGATGGTGCCGCCGGACAGCTCGAGGTCGCGCTCGGCGAGCTCGTCGCGCAGGCGTTCGGGGTCGGTCGGCAGGTAGCCGTAGGGGCCGAGCTCGATGTAGTGGTAGCCGGCTTCGGCCACCTCGTCGAGGAAGCGGTCCCACGGGGTCTGGCGCGGGTGCTCGGCGAACCAGACGCCCCACGAGTCGGGGGCGGTGCCGATGCGCAGGCCCTCGGTGTGGGCGGCGGTGGAGGCGGTCGTGCCCAGGGTGTCGGTCATGACGGTGGTCCTTACGTCGGATCGTGGAAGTGATGGGGGCGGAGGTCAGCCGAGGAGCGGCCGCTGCGCCTTCTGCTGGTCGAGGTACTCGGCGCGCGCGGTGACGGTGCTGTCGATCGTCGACACCGCGGCGACCGGGACGTCCCACCAGCCGTTGCCCTCGGGGGCGTAGACCAACGGGTCGTTGTGGATCTGGATGACGGTGGGGCCGGTCGCCGCCTTGGCGGCGCGGACGGCCTCGGAGAGCTCCGCGACGGAGCCCGGTCCGGGCGCGATGTCGATGACCCGCGCGCCGTAGCTGCGGGCGTTGGCCGCCAGGTCGACGGGCAGGAACGCGCCGCGATCGAGTTCCGGTGCGGGGACGCCGCCCGACTCGTCCGCGGTGCGGTACCGAGTGCCGAAACGCTGCGAGCCGACGGTCTCGGAGAGGTGGCCGATCGAGGCGTAGCCCTGGTTCTCGACGATGACGACGATGAGCTTGATCCCCTCGGCGACGGCGGTGACGAGCTCGCTGTTGAGCATGAGGTAGGAGCCGTCGCCGACCATGACGACGACGTCGCGGTCGTCGCCGAGGGCGAGCAGCCCGCGCTTCGCGCCGAGCCCGCCCGCGATCTCGTATCCCATGCAGGAGAAGGCGTACTCCACGTGATAGCCGAGCGGGTCCCGCACGCGCCACAGCTTCTGCAAGTCGCCCGGGAGGGAGCCCGCGGCCTGGATGATCACGTCGGCCGGGTCCATCGCGGCGTGCACCGCGCCGATCACCTCGGGCTGGCCCGGCAGGTCGGCCCCGGTGGGCGCGAGGGCGACGTCGACGACCGCGTCCCAGTCCGCCTTGGCCGCAGCGGCCGCGGCGACGGACTCCGGCGGAACGCGGTGGTCGGCGAGCTCCGCGCGCAGCGCGGCGAGGCCCTCGCGGGCGTCGGCGATGAGCGGCAGCTGCGAGCCGTGCTTGTAGGCGTCGAACGAGGCGACGTTGAGGTTCACGAAGCGCACGCCCGCGTCCTGGAAGGCCGTGCGGCTGGCGGTGGTGAAATCGCTGTACCGGGTGCCGATCCCGATGATCACGTCGGCCTGCGCGGCGATGTCGTTCGCCGCCGCGGTGCCGGTGGCGCCCACGCCGCCGAGGTTCAGCGGGTGGTCCCAGGCCAGCGCGCCGCCGCCCGCCTGCGTGGTGCCGACGGGGATCGACGTGGCCTCCGCGAACCGGCGCAGCTCGTCCTCGGCGCCCGCGTAGAGGACGCCGCCGCCGGCGACGATGAAGGGGCGCTTCGCCTCCCGGATCGCCGCGACGGCGCGGGCCAGCGGGCCGCGCTCGGGCAGGGGCCGGCGGAGGTGCCACTCGCGGTCCGCGAGGAACTCCTCGGGGACGTCGACGGCCTCGGCCTGGACGTCCTCGGGCAGCGCGATGGTCACGGCACCGGTCTCCGCCGGGTCGGTCAGCACCCGCATCGCGGCCAGCGCGATGGAGAACAGCTGCTCCGGCCGCTGCACCCGGTCGAAGAACTTCGAGAGGGGCCGGAAGGCGTCGGAGACCTGCAGCCCGATGTCGTGCGGGTGCTCGAGCTGCTGCAGCACCGGATCCGCGACGCGGGTGGCGAAGGTGTCGGAGACCAGGAGCAGCGCGGGCAGCCGGTTGGCGGTCGCGAGCGCGGCGCCCGTCAGCATGTTGGCGGCGCCCGGGCCCACGGAGGCGGTGCACGCGTAGGTGCCGCGCCGGCGGTGCATGCGGGCGTAACCGACGGCCTGGTGCACCATGGCCTGCTCGTTACGGGCCTGGTGGTAGGGCATGAGCCCGGCATCGGTCGCCGCGTACTGCAGCAGGGCCTGGCCCACGCCGGCGACGTTGCCGTGGCCGAAGATGCCGAAGGTCGCGGGGACGGTGCGCTCGCGCACGGTGCTCACCGTGCCGTCGGCGAGGACGATCTCGTCCACGGTCCACTGGTGCGCCAGGAACTCGATGAGGGCCTGGCCCACGGTCATCCGCCGGGTGCTCATCGCTCGTCTCCTTCGGTCGGTGCGGCCGCGTAGGGCAGCCGCGGGTCGGTGGCCTGCGTGGGCCAGGTGTCCCGCAGCCAGGCCTGGCGCGGGTCGTCGCTGATCAGCCAGACCCGTTCGGGGTCGGGGCCCGCCATGACGTTGAGGTAGTAGAGGTCGTACTCGGGGGCGGCCATCGCGGGGCCGTGGTAGCCGAAGGGCACGAGGGCGATGTCGCCGGTGCGGACGAGGGCGTTGGTGTCGATCTCCCCCGCCGCGGACGAGTAGGTGACGAAACTCCCGAAGGCGTCGGTCGTCTCGGGCACGGTCCCTGCCGGTAGGCCGCGGGCGGGCGCCGCCTCGAAGTAGTAGATCTCCTCGAGCCGGGATTCGTGGCCGGCGATGTGCTCGTCGTGCTTGTGGGCGGGGTGACTGCTCCAGTTGCCGCCGGGGGTGATCACCTCGCACACGATGAGGGCGGCCGCGTCGAGCGCGCCGGGCGTGCCGAAGTTGTGCACCTGCCGGGTGTCCCGGCCGGCGCCGCGCACCTCGACGGGGACCTCCGTGGCGGGGATGTACCGCGTGGGGCGGCGCTGCGACGTGGGCGCCTCGGCGATGGCGATGCGCGCGGTTCCGCGCACGGTGAATCCCCCACCGGCGCCGACGTACAGGACGTCGGTGGGCCCGTCGAAGACCGACGCGCGGCCCGCGAGGGCCACGGACGGCGCACCGTCGAAGCTCGCGGCGGCGGCGCCGTCGAGCTCGACGTGGCACCCGCCCGAGAGCGGCACGACGATGCGCTCGATGTCACCGCCGGGCAGCACGACCGGCGCGTCGCCGAGGTCCGCGACGCGGATCCCGGTGTGCGCCCAGCCGGGCAGGGAGCCGTCGACCACCGATTCCCACCCGTCGCGCGCCAGCGCGCCTCGGGCGTGGAACCATTCGTTGGGCGTCGTCGCCATCGCCGTCCTCTCCTGTTTCCGTCCTCGCGGACGATGGTGCTGCCGGAATGAAGTCCGCGTCAGTCGTTCTGGGGGAATCCCAGGTCGACGCCGCCGTGGCTGGGGTCGAGCCATCGGCTCGTGATCGCCTTGAGCTGGGTGAAGAACTTCACGCCCTCGGCGCCGTGCGCCTTTGTGTCGCCGAACATCGAGTCCTTCCAGCCGCCGAAGCTGAAGGTGGCCACGGGGACCGGGATCGGCACGTTGATGCCGACCATGCCCACGCGGATGTCCTTCTGGAACCGGCGTGCGGCGCCGCCGTCGTTGGTGAAGATCGCGGTGCCGTTGCCGAAGGCGCCGGCGTTGATGAGATCGACCCCCTCCTCGTACGAGGCGACGCGCACGATCGCGAGCACGGGGCCGAAGATCTCCTCGGTGTACACCCGGGAGGTGGTGGGCACGCGGTCGATCAGGGTCGGACCGAGCCAGAAGCCCGCCGCATCGCCGTCCGGGGTCACGTCGCGACCGTCGACGACCACGCTCGCGCCGTCCGCGACGGCGACGTCGATGTAGGAGGCGACCTTGTCCCGGTGCGCCTGCGTGACGAGCGGCCCCATGTCGCAGCCGCGGCGGCCGTCGCCGATGCGCAGCCCGGCCATGCGATCGGTGATCTCCGCGATCAGCGCGTCCGCCACGGGCTCGACGGCGACGACGACCGAGATGGCCATGCACCGCTCGCCGGCCGAACCGAAGCCGGCGTTGATCGCGGCGTCGGCCGTCAGGGCGAGGTCGGCGTCGGGCAGCACCAGCATGTGGTTCTTGGCGCCGCCGAGGGCCTGGACCCGCTTGCCGTGCGCGGTGGCGGTCTCGTAGACGTACCGCGCGATGGGCGTCGAACCGACGAAGGAGACGGCGGCGACGTCCGGATGAGTCAGCAGGCCGTCGACGGCCTCCTTGTCGCCGTTGAGCACGGTGAACACGCCCTCGGGAAGGCCCGCCTCGCGCCACAGCTCCGCCATCCAGATCGCGGCCGACGGATCCTTCTCGCTGGGCTTGAGCACCACGGCGTTGCCCGCGGCGATCGCGATCGGGAAGAACCAGGCGGGCACCATGGCGGGGAAGTTGAACGGGCTGATCACCGCGACCACGCCGAGGGGCTGGCGGGTGGAGTATACGTCGATCCCCGAGGAGACCTGCTCGCTGTACTCACCCTTGAGGTGATGCGCCATGCCGCAGGCGAATTCGACGACCTCCTGGCCGCGGCTGATCTCGCCGAGGGCGTCGGAGAGGACCTTGCCGTGCTCACTGGTGATGATCTCGGCGAGCTCACCCTTGCGGGCGTTGAGCAGCTCGCGGAAGGCGAACAGCACCGACTGGCGCTTGGCGAGAGAGAGCTCCCCCCAGTTGTCCGAGGCCTTCTTGGCGGAGGCGACGGCGGCGTCGATCTCGGCGCGATCGGCGAGCGCGACCCGCTTGGTCACGACGCCGAGCGCGGGGTCGTAGACGTCGGCGGTGCGGCCGCTGGTGGACGGGTACTCGGCGCCGTCGATCCAGTGCGGGACGACGGTGAGGGTCTCGGTGGTGGTCATGGAGCGGCTCCTTCGCGGAGGTGGATGCGGGTGGTCAGGCGCCGTGCACGAGGCCGGCGGCGGTGTCGACGGCGGCGGTCACGTCGCCGTCGCGGGGATAGAGCAGGGTGCGGCCGACGACGAGGCCGTGCACGCCGGGCAGGGCGAGCGCCTTGGCCCACGAGGCGTAGACGGCAGCGGGGTCGCCGCCCGGGTCGCCGCCGAGGAGCAGCGTGGGCAGCGTGGTCGCCGCCATGACGCGTTCCATGTCGTCGACGACGGGGAGTTTGAGCCAGCTGTAGGCGGAGGTGTTGCCGAGGCCGGAGGCGATGGCGACCGAGTTGATGACGGCCTCCGTCGAGAGGTCGTTGCCGATCCTCCCGTCGGTGCGGCGGCTCATAAAGGGCTCCAGCATGATCGGCAGCTTCGCGGCCGCCGCGGCGTCGACGGCGCGGGCCGTGGCCTCGAGCGTGACGACGGTGCCGGGGTCCTCGAGGTCGACGCGCACGAGCAGCTTGCCGAAGTCCAGGCCGCCGCGCCGCATCGAGGGAACGTCGTAGGCGGTGTACCGGTCGTCCATCTCGAACGCCGCGCCGCGCAGGCCGCCGCGGTTCATGGAGCCGACCACGATCTTGTCGTCGAGTAGGCCCAGCAGCGCGAGGTCCTCGACGACGTCGGGGGTGCCGAGCACCCCGTCGACCCCGGGGCGGGAGAGGGCGAGCGCCATCCGCTGCAGCAGGTCGTACCGGTCGGCCATGGCCATCGCGTCGGAGCCGACGCCGAGCGCGCCGCGGGCGGGGTGGTCCGCCGCCACGATGAGCAGCCGGCGGTCGCCGCGGACGAGGGGGCGGCGGATCCGTGCGCCGAGCACATCGGCGATGGCGTCGGGGTTCTCGTGCCGGGCGGCGCGCAGCCGGTCGAAATCGCCCGCCGTGAGCGGGCCGGTGGTGCGGGCGATGTCAGACATGGTTGTTGTCCCGTTCCTCGATGACGGACTCCACCTCGTCGGTGGTGGGCATGGCGGTCGAGCATTCGCGGCGCGAGGCGACGATGGCCCCGGCGACGTTGGCGAAGCGCAGAACCCGCTCGAGCGGCCAGCCCGCGAGCAGGCCGTGGCAGACGGCGCCGCCGAAGCCGTCACCGGCGCCGAGACCGTTGATCACGTCGACGAAGTGCGGTGCGACCTCGACACTCTCGTCCCGGGTCTTCGCGAGGACGCCCTTGGGGCCCTGCTTCACCACGGCGAGCTCGACGCCGCGCTCCAGCAGGGCGTCGGCGGCGCGGCCGGGCTCGGTCTCGCCGACCGCGACCTCGCACTCCTCGCGGTTGCCGATGGCGACGGTGACGTGCTCGAGGGCCTTGCCCACCTCCTGGCTCGCGACCTCGGCGGACTCCCAGAACATGGGCCGGTAGTCGAGGTCGAGGACGGTCAGCGGGGCGCGGCCGCGGGCGTTCCACGCCGTGTGGTGCGCGGAGCGGCTGGGCTCGCGGGAGAGCCCGGTGACGGTGGCCCAGAAGATCTTCGCGGAGCGGATCGCGTCGAGGTCGAGCGCGTCGTCGTCCAGCATGAGGTCCGGCGCGATCGGGTCGCGGTAGAAGTAGAGCGGGAAGTCGTCCGGCGGGAAGATCTCGCAGAAGGTGACGGGGGTGTTCAGGCCGCGGATCTCGCCCACGTACCGGTCGTCGACGCCGAGGCGCACCAGCTCCTGATGAACGAAGCGCCCGAACGGATCCGCGCCGGTCGCCGTGATGACCGCGGACCGTCGGCCGTGACGGGCCGCGGCGACGGCGACGTTGGTCGCGCTGCCCCCGAGGTACTTGCCGAAGGTCTCGACGCGATCGAGTCCGACACCGTCCTGCAGGGGGTAGATGTCGACCCCGACCCGCCCGATGGTGATCAGGTCGAACGGGGCACCGTGGGTACCGGCGTCAGTCATGTGGGAGGCCCTCCTTAGCCTGGTCCCGGACGAGACGTGGATCACTCCCGCTCGTTTGTCCTGTCAATCTAACAGAAGGAGGCGACATTCTTCAATAGGCTCCTAGCTGCAGAGATCCACCCCATCGCAGCATCGCGGATCCGATAGAGCCGTCGGCGACCGGCTGACATGGGCGCCGTATGTGCGGACATAGACCTGATCGCGCCGCAAGGGGCAATTGTACGAACAAACGCTGATCAGCGCCCGCATTTCCCGCTTCGGTGCACTAGACTGCATCGCATGTCTCCCGCCCCGGTCTCGGTCGAACTGGACCGCACCAGCCCCGTGCCGCTGTACTACCAGCTGGCGCAGGCCCTCGAACGTTCCATCCTGAACGGCGAGCTGGTGCCCGGCGACCGGATCGAGAACGAGATCGACCTCGCCAAGCGGCTCACCCTGTCTCGTCCGACTGCGCGGCAGGCGATCCAGGCGCTCGTGGACAAGGGCCTCCTGGTGCGCAAGCGCGGCGTCGGCACCCAGGTGGTGCGCAACGAGGTGCACCGCGCGGTCGAGCTCACCAGCCTGTACGAGGACCTGATCGCCGCGGGCCAGACCCCGTCGACGGAGCTGCTCGACTACCGGCTCGGCCGGCCCGATGAGGAGATCGCGGACGAGCTGGGCATCGAGCACGACGCCCAGGTGGTGTCGATCCGGCGCCTGCGCAGCGCGGACGACGTGCCGCTGGCGATCCTCACCAACTACATCCCCGCCGAGCTCGCCCCCGCCCCCGACGAGCTGCAGAGCAAGGGCCTGTACCAGTGCCTGCGCGGGCGGGGCATCACGATCGCCCAGGCGCAGCAGCGGATCGGCGCCCGCATCTCCGACGACGAGGAGTCCCGGCTGCTCGACGAGCCCGCGGGCGGCGCCGTGCTCACCATGCAGCGCGTGGCCTTGAACGAGTCCGGCACGGCGATCGAGCTGGGCCGCCACGTGTACCGGGCGTCGCGGTACTTCTTCGACGTCTCGGTGTTCAGCCGCTAGCTGTCGACCCCGGCCAGGTTCGGCGGCACCACGATCTGGATCGCGGTGGGCCGCGGCCGGTGCGGACCGTCGATCGCGCCGTGGAAGGCCATGATCGCGTGGGCGGCGCCGCGCAGATCCGCCCGCAGGTCGTGGTGCAGCACCGCCGAGATCCGACCCGCCAGCAACAGTTCGCGGTTCGATTCGGCGAGATCGTGTGCGATGTAGCCGCGATACCTCCTCCCCGCCTCGTCGAACGCCGCGATGATCCCCCGGTTGCCGCCACCCGGCGAGTAGACCGCGGCGATGTCCGGGTCGCTCGCGAGCACCGCGGCGACCTCCCGGCGGCACACCGCGTCGAGGCCACCCGTATCGGCGACGCCGACGATCCGCCGCGCCGGATCAGACCGGTGGATCTCGCTGCGGAACCCCGTCTCCCGTTCCTCCTCGCCCCGGAAGAGCCGGCCGCTGGTGACGACGAGCAGGGCTCCGCGCGACTCACTGACCCACTGGGTGACGAGGTGCGCCGCGGTCACGCCCGCGGCGCGGTTGTCCATGCCCACGTACGCGATCCGGGCGCTCTGCGGAACGTCGGTGACCACGGTGACGACGGGGATGCGGCGCGCGGTCAGGCGCGCGATCGCCGCCGCGACTGCGGGCGTATCCGGAGCCTTGAGGACGACGCCGTGGCTACCGCGGCGCGCGATGCCGTCGAGCTCCGCGATCAGTTCCTCCGGCTCCCACGCCTCCCGCACGTGGTAGCGCGCGCGGAAGACCGCCGGGCGCAGAGTGGGGAGCTCGGCCTCCAGCGCGGCCCGGGTCAGGTCCGAGAAGCGGCGCGGAGTCTCCATGACGAGATCGACCATGAACCGGCGACCCGACAGCCGCAGTTGGGAGCGCTGCCGGTCGAGATCGGCGATCGCCTGCCGGACCTGTGCCGCCGTTCCCTCGCGCACCCCGACGCGGCCGTGGAGCACGCGGTCGACGGTGGCCTCGCTGACGCCCGCCTGCTGCGCGATCTCGCGGATCGGATGGGAGTGCGCCACCGCGGGCCTCCTCGTGCTGAGGGATTCTTGAGGGTTTTCCGGGCTACCCGGGACCTCGACAGCTTGCCACGATGAATGCGGGGACGGACACCGATTCCCCACTCCCGCTTCGCATCGACGTCAGGAAAGCGATATGCCCACCACCTTCTCGGCCCGGACCGGGGCGCCGGACCGCACGGGCCGGATCAGCGAGGCCGACTGCCGCCTCGAGGACTTCACGGCGCAGCTCGAGTTCGAGACCGACCTGACCAGGTACCCCTACGCGGATCGGGCGGTACGCGGGGTCCTGTTCTACGGCGCCGCGGCCACGGAGGCCGCGGCCGATCCGGACAGGCGCGGGCAGCTGTCCGACGAGCTGGCGCGGGCGCTCCTGACCGGCCCGGGCATCGTCGCCTTCGACGGTGCCTTCGACGACCGGCACGGCCTCGACGAGTCGACGGCGCTGTTCACCGCCATGATCGCCGAGCAGCGCGCGAACGGCTCCGGCGGCGGCGACCACTTCGCCGCGCCGGGCGCGAACGACCGGATCTGGAACGCCCTGAGCAAGCACGCGCTGCGCGATCCGGCATCGTTCGCCCGGTACTACGCCAATGACGTGCTCGCGCTGGTCGCGACCGCCTGGCTGGGGCCGATGTATCAGGTGACATCCGCGATCAACGTGGTGAACCCCGGCGGGACGGCGCAGTCCCCGCACCGCGACTACCACCTCGGCTTCATGGAGCCGGAGACGGCGCAGCGTTTCCCCCGGCACACGCACCTGCTCTCCCCCGCGCTCACGCTGCAGGGCGCCGTCGCACAGGTCGACATGCCCGTCTCATCGGGTCCCACCCTGTACCTGCCGTACTCCCAGCGGTACGAGCCCGGCTACCTCGCCTTCAACCTCCCCGACTTCCGGGACTACTTCGAGGCGAACCACGTTCAGCTCCCGCTGCGCGCCGGAGACGCCGTCTTCTTCAACCCGGCACTGTTCCACGCCGCGGGCTCGAATCGATCGGCGGGCATCCGCCGGATGGCGAACCTGCTGCAGATCAGTTCGGCGTTCGGACGCGCGATGGACGCGGTGGACCGGTCCGCGATCCTCCGCGCCGTCTACCCCGAGCTGCAGGGGCTCGCCGCCGCCGGAGACGCTCGCGCCGTGGAGAACCTCGTCGCCGCCTCGGCCGAGGGGTACGCGTTCCCGTCGAACCTGGACCGGGACCAGCCGCTCGGCGGCATGCACGGCGAGACCCAGGCGGACCTGACGCGCCGCGCGCTCGCGTCCGGCCTGGCTCCGGAGGCCTTCGCCGCCGAACTGGCCGCCCTCGACGAGCGGCACCGCCCGTGACCGGGCGGCCCGCCGATCTCGCGGACAGGGTCGTGTTCGTGTCGGGCGGCAGCCGGGGCGTGGGCGCCGCCGTCGTCCGCGCGGCCGCCGCGGCCGGAGCCCGCGTCGCCTTCTCCGGACGGGATGCCGCCGCCGGGGAGACGTTGCGGTCCGCCCTGGCGGCGGAGGGGACGGAGGCGCTGTTCGTTCGGGCCGACGTCGCCGATCCCGCGCAGGCGACGGGGTCGGTGGAGGCGGTGGTCGAGGCCCTCGGCCGGGTCGACTGCCTGTGCAACGCGGCGGGCCTCACGTCTCGTGGCACCCTCACCGAGACCACACCGGCGCTGTTCGACGAGCACGTCGCGATCAATCTCCGGGCGCCCTTCTTCACGATGGCCGCCGCGGTGCGTGACATGCGCGCACGGCGTGCCCCCGGAACCGTCGTCAACATCATCTCGATGTCGGCACACGGCGGACAGCCCTACCTGGCGCCGTACGTCGCCGCGAAGGCCGGGCTGATCGGGCTCACGAAGAACGCGGCCCACGCGCACCGGTTCGACCGGATCCGGATCAACGGCCTCAACATCGGCTGGACCGAGACGGAGGGCGAGGCCCTGGTGCAGAAGCGGTTCCACGACGCCCCTGACGACTGGGCCGAGCGCGCCGGGCGCGAGCTGCCCGCGGGCCGCCTCGCCTCCGCTGCGGACGCGGCTGCGGCGGTGGTGTTCCTGCTGTCGGATCGCAGTGGTGTGGTCACCGGCTCGATCATCGACTGGGACCAGCAGGTCTGCGGCGCCTACGACTGAAGACTTGCACCCTGAGCCCATTTTGACCGAACATAATGACATGTCGCGCATCGCTGCGCTGATCCGCAGGCGCGAGGCCGCGAGCTTCAGCCGACCGCTCGCGCTCCTCGTCGCGGGAGCACTGTTCCTCGAGAACCTCGACGGTGCGGTGCTGCAGACGGCAGCGCCGGCGGTGGCCCGCGACTTCGGGGTCGCCCCGGCGGCCGTGAGTCCGGCCATCGTCGGCTACCTCCTCGCGGTGGCGGTGGCCGTCCCCGTCGCGGGCTGGGTCGCGGAGCGGTACGGCACGCGACGCGTCTTCCTGTGGGCGGTCGCCGGTTTCACGATGGCGTCGGCCGCGTGCGCGCTGGCACCGGACCTCCTGTGGCTGTGCCTCTTCCGCATCGTCCAGGGCGCCGCCGGAGCCATGATGATCCCGGTGGGACGGATCGCTGTGCTGCGCTCGGTGCGGCCGGTCGACCTCCTCGCGGCGATGGCCTACCTGACCTGGCCGTCCCTCGTCGCGCCGGTGGTCGCTCCGTTCCTCGGCGGCGTCATCACCGACGTCGCGGGGTGGCGGTGGATCTTCGTGCTCAACGTTCCGATCGGCGTCGCACTGGCGATCGGCGGGGCACTCCTGATCCCGCGGAACGACACGAGCTTCCGAACGCCGCTCGACCGCTGGGGCTATCTGCTCACCGCGGGTGCGGTCGTCTGCCTCACGGGCGGCGTGGAACTGCTGCGGGGCGGACGGCCGTGGGTCGTGGCCGCGCTGCTGGTAGCTGCAACGCTCCTCGCCTGGGTGGCCGCACGAGGGATGGCGCATCGCCCCCACCCGCTGTTCGATCCGGCGGTCATGCGCATCCAGACCTTCCGCGTGGGCAACGTGAGCGGATCGATCTACCGCCTCGTGATCACGGGCGCGCCCTTCCTCTTCGTGCTGCTCTTCCAGGCCGGGTTCGGATGGAGCGCGGCCGCGGCGGGCGCGATGGTGACGGCGGTCTTCGTCGGCAACCTCGCGATCAAACCGCTGACCTCCCCGATCATCCGGGTGCTCGGGTTCCGACGCACCCTCGTCTGGTCGATCGTCGCGGGCGCGGCGACGCTGCTCGCCTTCGGGTGGGTGCACGCGTCGACGCCCGCGCCGGTGATCGCCGCGCTCCTGGTGTTCTCCGGGGTGGTCCGGTCCATCGGCTTCAGCGCCTACAACACCGTCATGTTCGCCGATGTCCCCCGCGACCTGCTCCCCGCCGCGAACGGTCTGTCCGCCACCCTGCAGCAGGTGGGCACCGCCCTCGGCATCGCAGCGGCCGCCGCAGCCGCGAGCCTCGGCACGTCATGGGCCGGGCCGGATCCGGTCGAACTGGGCTACCGGGTCGCGTTCGTCCCCTTCGCCGCGCTGCTCCTGCTCCCCCTCCTCGGAGCGCTGCGCCTCCCGGCGAACGCCGGCGGACACGCCACCGCCCGACGGTGACGGGCACCGTCGGGCGGGTGGTATCGGAGGCGGCTACAGGACTATCGTGACGCCCTCCGCGGCGGACCGCCGCGCGGCGGCGAGGGCACGGGCCTGCGCGATCGCGTCGTTCCGGCCGAAGGCCGGCTCCGCCCCGCCGGCGAAGGCGGCGCTCGCCGCCTCGAACTCGATCCGGTAGGCGTCCTCGTTGTCGGGCCCGGGTGGCGTCAGGCCGAAGGCGCCGCCCGGATCCGCCGGCAACCGCTCCGCCCGTTCCCCGCGGATCAGCTCGACGGCGCCGAACCGGCACAGCCACGGATCGTCGACGACGATCCGTCCCTCCGTACCGACGAGCTCGAGCTGGTCGCGCCGGTCCAGGTCCAGTCCGACGTCGATCAGCCCGAGGACGCCGCCCTCCAGTTCGAGGACCGCGGAGGCACGCAGATCGTGGCCCGCGCCGGTACCGGCCGGATCCGCGACCCGCACGGCGCGCACCGTCGCCGGTTCGCCGCCGAACAGCCGCACCGCGCTGACGCAGTACCCGCCGAGGTCCGCCAACGCGCCGCCGCCGAGATCGGTCGTGCGCCGGATGTCGCCGGCGGGGGCGCTCACGCTGAGCGCGGCGCGGACGAGCGCGAGCTCACCGATCGCGCCCTCCGCAAGCAGTCGACGGACCAGCAGCGTCTGCGGGTGCAGCCGCCACATGAAGCCCTCGATCGCGTGCCGCCCCGCGCGCTCCGCGGCGTCGAAGACGGCCGTCGCCTCGTCCGGGTCCAGGGTGAGCGGCTTCTCGCACAGCACGTGCTTCCCCGCCTCCAGCGCCCGGATCGCCCACTCACCGTGGAGCGTGATCGGCAGCGGCACGTAGACCGCGTCGATGCCGCTGTCGGCGAGCAGCTCCTCGTAACTCCCGTACGCGGCGGGCGATCCCACCTCGGCCGCGTAGGCGGCGGCGCGCCCCGTGTCACGACCCGCGACGGCGGCGAGCTCGGCGCCGCCGGCGGCGGCGATCGCGCGGGCGGCGACGCGACCGATCCCCGAGGTGGCGAGTAGGCCCCAACGCACCGTCACGCCCGGACCTCGACCACGGCTCCGGTGCGGAGGGACTCGGCGGCGGCGTCGGCGAGCACCAGGGCCGCGCGGCCGTCGACGAACCCGGGCGATGCCGCGCCGCCGGTCTCCGTCATCGTCACGAAGGCGTCGAGCTCGGCGCGATAGGCCGGGGTGTACCGATCCAGGAAGAAGTTCAGGACCGGCCCCGCGGCGCCGGTGTGAGCCGCGCCCGAGAAGGCCACCGACGTCGCGTGCTGGTTGGCGGCGGTGAGCGAACCCAACGCGCCGAAGGCCTCGAGCCGCTGGTCGTAACCGTAGGCGCAGCGCCGGGAGTTGGTGATGGTCGCCAGCTGCCCGCCGGCGCCGCGCAGCACGACCATGGCGCCGTCGATGTCGCCGGCCGCGCGGATCTCCGCGGAGACCAGGTTCGATCCCAGCGCCGACACCGCCACCACCTCGCCGAGGAAGAACCGGGCGAGATCGAGATCGTGGATCATCATGTCCCGGAACAGCCCGCCCGAAGAGGCGACGTAGTCCGCCGGCGGCGGCGCGGGATCGCGGCTGACGATGGTCAGCTGCTCCAGCGGGCCGATCTCGCCCGCGTCGACGCGACGGCGGACCTCGGCGAAGGAGGAGTCGAACCGGCGGTTGAAGCCGAGCATCACCCTGTCGGTGAGGTCGCCCAGATCGGCGCGGCAGGCGTCGACCCGGGCGATGTCGAGGTCGATGGGCTTCTCACACAGCACGGTCCGTCCCGTTCGCACGGCGCGGGTGAGCAGATCGACGTGCGTCGGCGTCGGCGAGGCGACCACGACGGCGTCCACGTCACGGGCCTCGAGGACCTCCTCGACGTCGGTCGTCCATGCGGCGCCGAAGCGCTCGCCGACCTCCGACGCCGCCGCCTCGATCGGGTCGAAGACCCATGCCAGCTCGGCGCGCTCGCTCACCGCGACCGAATCGGCGTGCACGCGCCCGATCCGGCCGCAACCCAGCACCGCGATCCTGATCCTGCTCATCGCACCTCCTCCAGGTTCTGCGCGGCGCGCAGCGTCTCGACGGCCGGGGCGACGGATTCGCGCTGGCCGAGCGTGTAGTCCTCGTTCTCGATGGACAGCGGGCCGTCGTACCCGGCGTGCCGGAGCGCGGCGATGAACCGCACCCAGAAGTCGACCCCGTCCGGGTGGCCGGTGCCGACCGCGACGTAGTTCCACGCCCGCTCGCCGGTACGCGGATTCGGGACGGTCTCGAGCCGCGAGGCGACCGCCGCCCGGTCCTCGATGCGGGTGTCCTTGGCGTGCACGTGATGGATCGCGCCGTCCAGGGCGCGGATCGCGGCGAGCGGGTCGGCGCCCATCCAGATGAGGTGGCTGGGATCGAAGTTCGCGCCCACCACATCACCCACGGTGGCGCGCAGCCGCAGGAGACCGGGCACGTTGTAGACGAGCTGGTTGGCGTGCATCTCGACGGCGATCCGTACGCCGCGAGCGCGAGCCTCGTCCGCGATCGGCCCCCACCAGCCGATGGCCCGTTCCCACTGGTAATCCAGGAGCTCCAGGTTCTCGGGCGGCCAGACCGTCGTGATCCACGGGGGCACGGTATCGCCCGGATAGCCGGGAAGGCCGGACATGGTGACGACCGTGCCGATCTCGAAATCCTCCGCGAGCCGCAGCGCGCCGCGCAGGACCGCGGCGTCGCGCTCCCCGTGCCGGGGATGGAGCGGATTCCCGGCGGCGTTGAAGGCCTCGAGCCGCAGCCCGCGCGATCCGATGTCCCGGGCCAGCGCGGCCCGGGCGGCACCGTCGTCCAGCAGTTCCGCCAGATCGGCGTGCGGGGCGGGCGACCACCCGCCGTGCACACCGCCCAGGCCGATCTCGACGGTCTCGACGCCGAGGTCCACGGCCGTGTCGAGGGCCTCGGCGCGGGTGAGCTCGGAGAGGCTGTCGGTGAGCAGTCCGATCTGCACGTCAGCCCTCGATCCCGGACGCCGCAGGCACCGTCAGACCGAACAGCCCACGACGACGGACGAAGGAGTCGTCGGGCACGCCGATCTCCGCGAGACCGGCGACCCCGGAGGTGAACAGAGCGCCGTCGAGTGGGAGCGGCACTGTCGCGCCGAGGGCGCCCGACGCGTACGCGGCCACGGTGATCTCGAGGATGTGCCGGGCCGTCGCGGCATCGACGGCGGGCGCACGGCCGCCGCCGATCGCATCGGCGAAGTCGAGCACCGTGTCGCGCATCGACGCGGCGATGAGGGACTCCAGTTCGGCGCCCGCCGGGAGGTCGACGGTGCGCGTCCCGGACTCCGTGGTGACGGTGAGGGATTCGAACGGCGCCCACGGCATCGTCCCGTCCGCGCGGTAGTGCGCGACGGCGCGGCCCCGGTCCCCCTCGACCGCGACACCGCCCTGGCCCATGCCCCACGCGATGTTCACCATCGCGACGCGGCGGCCGGCCTCGAGGCGGCACAATGCGATTCCGTCGACGGCGTCGCCGTCGCTCGCGCTGTCCACGAACGCGGAGACCCGCTCCGCGCGGGCGCCGAGGAGGGCCTCGGCGAGATACACCCCGTGCAGCATGTCGACCAGGACGCCCCCGCCCGCCTGCGCGGGATCGTGCCGCCACGTGGGCCGATAGCCCGCCGCGCCCGGCAGGTCCAGGACACCCAGCATGTCGACGCGCGCCGTGCGGATCTCGCCGAGCTCGCCCGAGTCGATGATCGCCGTGAGCGCCACCACCTCCGGGAAGAACAGGTAGTTGGCGACCACGGCGAGGACGGTTCCCGCCTCCTCGGCCGCGACGCGCATGGCCTCGGCGTCCGCGGGGACGGCGGCGATCGGCTTCTCGCACAGCACGTGCTTGCCGGCGCGGGCCGCGGCGATCGCGACGTCGCGATGCAGGTGCTGCGGGGTGCACAAGTCGAGCGCGTCGACGTCGTCGCGCGCCAGCAGGTCGGCAACGTCCGCATGTACCTGCTCCGGCGTGAGCCCGGCCGCGACGCGCCCCAGCTCGAGCCGTTCCGGTGTCGGATCGGCGATGCCGACGATGCGGAACCGGTCGTCCGCGGCGAGGTAGGCGGGGATGTGGAAACCCAGGGCGATGTTGCCGCAGCCCACGAGGGCCACGCGGATCGGCTCGGTCATGCGGTGCTCGATTCGGGTCGGTGGTGGTCAGGTGTCGACGGAGACGGGGCGACCGGCCTCGTCGGACCGGACGGCGGCCTCGACGACGGCGAGGGTGCGGACGCCGTCGGCGACGTCGGGGAGATCAACCAGGTACGGAACGGGGTCCTCGCCCAACGCATCGGCGAGCAGCGCACGAGCGAAGTCGCGGTAGAGGTTCGCGAAGGCGAGGGCGTACCCGTCGGGGTGGCCGGCGGTGAACCGGGACGCGGCGATCGCTGCCGGTGTCGCCGCGGGTCCGGCCTTGGTGAGCAGACGATCGGGCTCGCCGTCCGCACGCCACCACAGCGTCTCCGGGGTGTCGTGGTCCCAGGCCACGCTGCCGCGGTCGCCGTAGACGGTGACCGCGAGGCCGTGCGTGGCCCCGGCGGCCTGGGACGTGCTCCAGCAGCGGCCGCGGGCACCGCCCTCGAATCCGAGGCCGAGGTAGGCGTTGTCGAAGGCCACGTGCTCGGGGGCGACCCGTGCGAGGTCCGCGGCGACCGTCGTGATCCGCCTGCCGCCGACGAACTCCGCGAGGTGCAGCGCGTGCGTGCCGAGATCGGCGATCAGCGCGGTCACGCCGCCCTCCGTGCCGTCCACGCGCCACGAGCCGGGCGGTGTGTTCGCCGCGTACATCCCGCCCGCGAACCTGCTCTCGACCAGGGTGATCCGCCCGAGGTCGCCCCGGGCGACCATCTCCCGCGCCTGGCGCACCATGGGATAGCCGCTGTAACAGTGGGTCAGCATGAGCCGCCGGCCCGATCCGGCCACCGCCGCCGCGACCCGGCGGGCGTCGGCGGCGGTATCGGTGAGCGGCTTCTCGCAGATCACGTGGAAACCGGCTGCGAGGAGGTCGCAGGCGATCTCGGCGTGGCTCGACGGCCGGGTCGCGACGATCACCGCGTCGACGGGGTCCGCCCGCGCGGACTCCCCAGCGATGAGCGCGCGGTGATCCGCGTAGGTGCGGTCCGGTGGCACGAGCCACGACCGCCCGGTGGCCGCGTTCGTCGCCGGCGTGCGGGAGAAGGCTCCCGCCACGAGGTCCCACAGACCGTCGGTGCGGAGCGCGATGGCGTGGGTCTCGCCGATGTAGCTGCCGATCCCACCGCCGACCATCGCGACCCGCAGCCGGCGCCGGAAGCGTTCGAGGAGCGTCGCCGCCACCGGATCACCTGCGCAGTTCGTGGCTGAGGGTCTCGAGCTCGTCGCCGCCCGCCATCTGCGAGGTCAGCTCCTCCAGGCTGATCTCGTCGTACGTGCAGTCCAGCTTCTGCCGGCCGCGATTGAGCAGCACGAAGTGATCGCCGACCATGTACGCGTGGTGCGGGTTGTGCGTGATGAAGACGACGCCGAAGCCCTGGTCCCGGGCCGCGGTGATGTACCGCAGCACCATGCCGGACTGCTTGACGCCCAGCGCGGCCGTCGGCTCGTCGAGGATCAGCACGCGCGCCCCGAAGTAGATCGCCCGGGCGATCGCGACGCACTGCCGCTGGCCGCCCGACAACGAGCTGATCGGGGCGTCCACGTCCGGGAGGTCGATGCCCATCTTGAACAGCTCCTCCTTCGTCGTGGCGCGCATGGTCTGCACGTCGAGGCTCTTGAGGAAGCCCGAGCGCAGCTCCTGCCCGAGGAAGAAGTTGCGCCACACCGGCATCAGCCCCACGACCGCGAGGTCCTGGTAGACGGTGGCGACGCCCTTCTCGAGCGCGTCCTTGGGCGAGTCGAGGGTGGTGACCTCGCCGTCGACGAGGACCTCGCCCTCGCTGGGCTTGTGCAGCCCCGCCATCGTCTTGATCAGCGTCGACTTGCCCGCGCCGTTGTCGCCGAGCACGCAGGTGACCTCGCCGGGGAACACGCGGAGGTTGATCCCCTGGAGCGCGATGATGTTGCCGTACTGCTTGCCGACGTCCTTGAACTCGATCAGCGCGACCTTGTCGTCGCCGGTGTCGGGCGTCTCGGCCTGAATATCGTCCGTGGTCATCGGGTCACCTCTTCGCGGCGAAGTTGCGGAATGCGTTGTTGGCGATCACGGCGAACAGCAGCATGATGCCGAGGAAGAACTTGAACCAGTCGGGGTTCCAGCCGGCGTAGACGATGCACTGGTTGACCATGCCGAAGATGAAGGCGCCGATCATGGCCCCGACCGCGGTGCCGTAGCCGCCCGTGAGGAGGCAGCCGCCGATGACGGCGCCGATGATGTACAGGAACTCGTTGCCGACGCCTTGCCCGGACTGGACGGTGTCGTAGGCGTACAGCAGGTGCTGGCCGACGAACCAGGCGCAGAAGGCCACGAACATGAACAGGCCGATCTTGACCTTGGTGACCGGGACGCCCACGGCGCGTGCTGAATCCTGGTTGCCGCCGACGGCGAAGATCCAGTTGCCGACGCGGGTGCGCATGAGGACGTACGTGGCGACCGCGGTGAACAGGATCCACCACAGGACCGTCACCTTGAGGCCGACGCCGAAGATGTGGATCGTCGAGGAGAAGACGGCCTGCGCCGACGGGAAGCCCTCCATGTCCGCGATCGTGGGGGTGGCGACCTGACCGGTGACCATCTTGGTGACCGCGAGGTTGATGCCGGTGAGCATGAGGAACGTGGCCAGCGTGATGAGGAAGCTGGGGATCTTGGTGCGCATCACCATGTAGCCGTTGAAGGCGCCCACCACGAGCGACAGCCCCAGGGCGAGCAGGGATCCCACCCACGTGTTCAGGTGCAGGTTGTAGGCGAGCATCGACGCCGCGAGCGACGAGAAGGTCACGGCCACACCGGTCGACAGGTCGAACTCGCCGCCGATCATGAGCACGGCGACGCCGCAGGCCATGATGCCGATCGTAGAGCTGGCGTACAGCACGGTGGCGAAGGCCTCCGGGCTGCGGAAGGGCGGCGCCACGATCAGGAAGAAGATCAGGATCGCGATCGCGCCGATCAACGCACCCATCTCGGGGCGCAGGATCAACCGCTGCAGGGGCTTCTGCTTCTTGACCCGCTCGTCGGTGACGGGCGTGTGCGTACTCAGGTCGAGGGCCTCGTCGGTGGTCATCAGCGGGTCCCGCCCTTGGCGAGCTCGGCGACCTTGTCGACGTTGGTCTTGTCGATGAACGCCGGACCGGTGAACACGGCCTGGCCGCCGCCGATGGTGTTGCCGTTGATGATCTGCAGCCAGAGCGAGTCGATGGCGAGGTAGCCCTGGAGGTAAGGCTGCTGGTCGACGGCCCACGCGACCTTCCCGTTCTGGATCGCGCCGACCAGTGCCGCGTTGGTGTCGAAGGTGACGATGCGGGGTTTGCTCGCGGAGCCCTCCAGGGCCTTGCTCGCCGTCAGCGCGAACGGCGCACCCAGAGCCACGACGGTGTCGATGCTCGGATCCTGCTGCAGCTTGGCGTTGACCTTGGACTGCACATCGGTCATGTCCTCGCCGTTGACGTTGAGGTTCTCGACGGTGCCGCCCGCAAGGCCGGTCCGGACCCCCGCGCATCGCGACTCGAGCTGGACCTGGCCCTGCTGCTGGATGATGCAGATGGCCTTCTTCGCGCCCTCCTTGGAGAGGCGCTCGCCCACCGCGACGCCCGCGGTGGTCTCGTCCTGGCCGAAGTACTGCTGGATCCCCATGCGCGCGTAGTCGTTGTAGCCGGCGTTGAACGCGGAGACCGGGATCCCCGCCTTCTGCGCGTTCTGCACCACGGCCTGGAAGGCATTGGGTGTGGACAGCGTGAGCGCGATCCCGTCGACCTTGCTGTCGATCGCGGCCTGCACCAGGTTCGCCTGGTTGGGCGCCTGCGGGTCGTTGGAGTACCGGAGGGTGACGTTGTCCTTCTTCGCCGCCATCTCCGCGCCCTTGCGGATGAGATCCCAGAAGGTGTCGCCGGGCTGCTGGTGCGTGACCATGGCGATGGTCAGGCGCTTCGTGCCCGCCGAGCCGACGCCGGCACCACCGTCCCCGGTGTCGCGCGGAGCGCCGCCCGTGCTCGAGCAACCCACCACCGTGATGAGCGCCGCCGTGCCGGCCGCGGTCGCGGCGAGCAGGGTACGGAGCCTTCGCGGCCGCTGCGTGGTCTTCTTCATGCTGTGTCCCTTCGACCTCACCGAGTGAGACGACCCACTCGCTGAGCTGAATGTAGTACAGATCACAGCGCTTGCCTAGTGTTTGTTCAGACATACGCACATTGCCGCGATCTTGTGGCTCAACTGGGTGCTCCCGTGGTCCCCCGGACGACCAGTCGCGGTGCGAGAACATCCCTCTCGCTGTCGCGCGCCGACGACGATGCGCCGCCGTCCGCCCCCATCCGGTCGCGCAGGAGCGCACCCGCCCGGTTCCCCACGTCGAAGCTGCGGTCGTCGACCGTCGTCAGCCCCACCAACCGGGTCGACGCCAGCGAGGTGTCGTCGTAGCCGACGACGGAGAGATCGCGCGGAACGTCCCGCCCGTGTTCGCGCGCCGCTCCGAGCACGCCGACGGCCATCACGTCGTTCGCCGCGAACACCGCGGTGACCCCGGGATCGGCGGCGAACAGCTCGGCGGCGGCGCGGAACCCGGCCTCGTCCGACGCCTCGCCGCGCCAGGAGGCGTCCACCACGGTCGCGCCGAGGCGCGAGGCCTCGACGGAGAACGCCGCGCGCCGCACCTCACCCGCGCCGCCGCCGGCGCACACCTGACCGAGGGTGCGATGCCCCAGTTCGACGAGGTGCCGGGCGGCGAGGCGCGCCCCCTCGGCGTCGTCGTTGGCGACCGCGTCGAACCGCGCGTCGTGCGCCGCCCGCGTGCCCGCGACCACGACCGGCGGCAGCGCGGCACCGTCTCGGGCCAGCAGCGATTGCGGTGGATCCATGCCGAGCACGAGCCCGTCGACCCGCATGGCGAGCATGGACTCGACCGGATCCTCAGCCTGATCCGCGGTCGCGACGTCCACGACCGCCAGCCGGTAGCCGGCCGGGCCGAGCGCGGCGTGCAGGCCGCGCACGAGGTCGACGAACCACAGGTTCGTGTAGTCGTCGATCAGCACCCCGACGGTGCGCGTGCGCCGCGCGGCGAGGTTCGCCGCCGCCCGGCTGGGGCGGTACCCGAGGTCCGCGATCGCCTCCTCCACCGCCCGGCGAGACGCCTCGCCGACCCGCGGGGATCCCTGCAGGACCAGTGATACCAGGGATTTCGACACCCCCGCCCGCCTCGCGACGTCGTAGATCGTCGGTCGCTTACCTTCCATGCGCCACCCTCTTGACAGGACATACGAACATTGCTCATGCTTGTTGGAGCGCTCCAATTCATATCGACACTAGGTCGAGATGGAGCGCACAGCAACCTGAAGGAGGGAACATGAGCGGGAACAGCATCGGCGTCGCCGTGATCGGCGCCGGCATGGCGGGCAAGGCGCACGCCGCGGGCTATCGAGCCGCCACCGCCGTCTACGGCCCCGGACTGCCGGACGTGCGGCTGGTCTCCATCGCCGACGCGTACGAGCCGCTGGCGCACGACACCGCTCGCCGGTTCGGCTTCGTGCGGCACGACACCTCCTGGCAGGCGATCGTCGCCGCCGCCGACATCGACGTGGTGAGCGTCGTCGTGGCCAACGCGCTGCACCGCGAGATCGTCGAATCCCTTCTGGCCGCGGGCAAGCACGTGATCTGCGAGAAGCCGCTGTCCGACACCATCGACGACGCGCGCGCCATGGTGTCCGCCGCGGACACGGCGGCCGAGCGCGGCGTCCTGGGCCGGATCGGCCTCACCTACCTCCGCTCCCCCGGGATCGCCCTGCTCGGCGACCTGGTGCGCAGCGGCCGCCTCGGCCGGCTCATCAACTTCGACGGCGCGTACTGGACCGACTACGCCTGCGACCCCGACGGTCCCATCAGTTGGCGCTTCAAGGGCCCCGCGGGTTCGGGCGCGCTCGCCGACGTCGGCAGCCACCTCACCTACATCGCCGAGCTCTTCGGCGGCCCCGTCGCCACCGTGCGCGGCGCGACGCTGCACACCGCGTTCCCGACGCGGCCGAAGCCGTTGGGCCGCGTGATCGGTCACGAGCACGGCGCCGTCAGCGACGAGCGCGACACCGTCGAGAACGACGACGTGGCGGGCTTCTTCGTCGAATTCGCCGGCGGCGGGACCGGGGCGCTGCAGGTCTCCCGCGTCGCCGCGGGGCACCCCAACACCCTGAAGTTCGAGGTCTTCTGCGAGCGCGGATCGGCGGCGTTCGACTTCCGCAACCCGGGCCGGGTCCAGGTCCTGTTCACCGACGAGGGCCATGCGCTCGGCGGCCCGCGCACGGTGACGCTCGGCCCCGACCACCCGTACTGGCGAGGCGGCCTCGCGATGGACGCGCCCGGCGTGGGGATCGGCCAGAACGACGGCTTCGTCTTCCAGGCCCGCGCGATGCTCGAGGAGGTCGCGGGCCTACCTGTGGACGAATCGCTGCCGCGGAACGCCGACTTCGTCGACGGGCTGCACAACATGGAACTCATCGACGCCGTCGCCCGATCCGCCGTGGCGGGTGGCACGCCGGTCGACGTGCCGTCCCTCCTCCCCCAGTCCTGATCACCCCAGTCCCGACCAACTCCGACGGAGCCTCCATGAAACTCGGTCTGTACAACGCCATCTACCACGACCGCCCCCTGCCCGACGCGCTCCGCGCCATCGCCGCGGTGGGCCTCACCGGAATCGAGCTCAACACCGGTGGCTTCCTGCCGCCGGTGCACGTGCCGAACATCGCCGACATACTCGTCAGCGACACGGCCCGCGACGACTACCTCGGGATCTTCGAAGGCACCGGCGTCGCCATCGCCGGCCTCAACTGCAACGGCAACCCGCTGCATCCGAACCGCGCGATCGGCGGCAAGCACGCCGACGACGTCCGCCGCTCGATCCGGCTCGCGGCCCGCCTGGGCCAGGACCGCGTCGTCACCATGTCGGGCCTGCCCGGCGGTGACCCCGGTGCACTGCACCAGAACTGGGTGGTCAACGCCTGGAACTCCGCCGCGCTCGACGTCCTGGACCACCAGTGGGAGATCGCCACCGACTTCTGGCGCGAGACCGACCGCATCGCCCGCGACCACGGCGTCAAGGTCGCGCTCGAGCTGCACCCGCAGAACATCGTCTTCAACAGCGCGACCGTGCACGAGCTGGTCGAGCGCACCGGCTCGACACACCTCGGCGTGGAGCTCGACGCCTCGCACCTGTTCTGGCAGCAGATGGACCCGGTGGCGGTGGTCCGGCACCTCGGCGACCTGGTGGTGCACGCCGCAGCCAAGGACGTCCGCATCAACCCGGAGTACGCGGCGCTGAACGGGGTTCTGGACAACTCGTTCCGCCGCCTGGGCCCCGACGAGGCCCGCACCAACCTCGGCGGCGACGAGTGGGCCAACGAGTGGCCGACGGAGTCCGCCTGGGACTTCGTCGCGCTGGGCAAGGGCCACGACGTCGCGTACTGGACCGAGTTCCTGCGCGCCCTGCACGACGTGGATCCCGACATGCTCGTCAACATCGAGCACGAGGACACCGAGCTGGGACGGGAGGAGGGCGTCGCCGTCGCGGCGGAGGTCCTGCTCGCCGCCGACGCGGCCCTGACCGAGTCCTTGCTCGCGGAGTCCGCGAACGCATGACGGACGACGGTGCCGGCGGTCCGCCGGCACCGTCTCCCCGCGCGGGTTCACGCGAGCGTCACCCAGCGCCCCTCGTCGACCGAACGGGTCATGGCGTCCAGCGCTCGGGCGCTGCGCACGGCGTCCAGGGCCGTCGCACCCTCCGGGACGCCGGTGACGATGGAACGCAGGAAGTGCTGGGCCTCGATCACCTTGAGGTCGTCGTAGCCCATGGGATTCGCCGCGCCGGGCTGGAAGGCGGCGTAGTCGCCGCTGCCGGGCCCGACGTGCACCGTCGAAACCGGCTGGTCCTGGAAGGAATCGCCGAGCGACGCCTCGAGTTCGCCCATGCGCCGGTAGTCCCAGCGCACCATGCCGGACGTGCCGTGGATCTCGAAGCCGTAGGAGTTCTGCTCCCCCACCGCGACCCGGCTCGCCTCGAGAACGCAGCGCGCCCCGGACGTCAGGCGCAGCTGCGCCGACAGGTAGTCCTCGTTCTCGACGGGGCCCCGCACGCCCGAGGTGGCGAGCTGGTGTCCCGACGTGGCACCCGTCGGCTCCGACCGCTCGGGGATGAAGATCGCGGTGTCGGCGACCAGCGCGTCGATGTCGCCGAGCAGGTAGGAGACCAGGTCCACGCCGTGCGAGCCGAGGTCGCCGAGGACGCCGTTGCCGCCGCGGTCCCGCTGGTAGCGCCACGTGAGGGCACCGTCGGGATGGGCGGCGTAGTCGCTGAACAACCGGAACCGCGCGTGCGTGACGGTACCGAGCCGGCCGTCGGCGACCATGGCCCGGGCCGCCTGCACCGCGGGGGCGTTGCGGTAGTTGAAGCCGACGGCGGTGCGGCGATCATTGCGAGCGGCGGCCTCCGCGACCGCGGCCGCGTCGGCCTCGGTCAGGCCCACGGGCTTCTCGATCCACAGATGCTTGCCGGCGTCGAGCACCGCGACGCCGATCTCGCGGTGGAGGAAGTTGGGCACCGTCACCGAGACGGCGTCGATCGACGGATCGCCGAGGACGTCGCGCCAGTCGGTGTACGCGGAGGCCGCCCCGAACCGGGCGGCGAAGGTCTCCGCGCGCCCGGGGACGTCGTCCGCCACCGCGGCCAGGACGGGCACCGCGACGCCGTCCGGGTAGTGGTGCGGCACACGGGCGTACGCCTGGGCGTGCACCCGGCCCATCCAGCCCATGCCGATCACGGCCACCCGCACCGGGGTCGGATCCTGCTGCGTACCGTCGTGCATCGTGTGCCACCTCCGTCGTTTCCAGCCGTGCGAACGGTTTCAGGATGCCACACGCTCGATAGTCATGTCATGACATTCTTTCAATCTCGTCGAACGACTTGTCAAACACGCTCGAGGTCTGCTGTGATGTTCCTCACGCGGACAGCGGGAAGGACTCCAGAATGACGGACGGACGCACCAGCACGCCGGAGGGCCGAACAGCCCTGCCGGCCCTCAGACCCGGCCCCCACCAGCGGCGGATGGACCTGGTCGCGGTCGTCGCGACCTTCGGCGGGCTGCTCTTCGGCTACGACACCGGCGTGCTCAACGGCGCGCTGGAGCCGATGAAGCACGACCTGGGGCTGACCACGACGACCGAGGGCCTGGTGGTCAGCACCCTGCTCATCGGGGCCGCCGTCGGGGCGCTGGTCTGCGGCCGGCTCGCCGACGCCATCGGGCGCAGGAAGACCATGATCATCCTCGCGGTGGTCTTCTTCGTCGGCACGCTCGGCGCCGTCTTCGCGAACGACCTGGCGGTGATGCTGCCGGCCCGGTTCGTCCTCGGCCTCGCGGTCGGCGGCGCCTCGGTCGTCGTCCCCGTCTACCTGTCGGAACTGGCGCCCACGGAGCGACGCGGCACCCTCGGCGGCCGCAACGAGCTGGCCATCGTGATCGGCCAGCTGCTGGCCTTCGTGATCAACGCGATCATCGCCCGCGTGTGGCCCCCGCTCACCGACGCCAACCCCGACGGACATCCCGGGGTGTGGCGGATCATGCTCGCGGTGTGCGCCGTGCCCGCCGTCTTCCTGTTCCTCGGCATGCTGCGGATGCCGGAATCGCCCCGCTGGTACATCTCGAAGGGCCGCGACGACGAGGCGCTCGCCGTGCTCATGCAGGTCCGCACCGAGGACCGCGCGCGGGCCGAGATGGCGGAGGTCGAGGAGCTCGCCCGCGAGGAGGAGGCCGCGCAGACCGGCGGCTGGGCCGACCTGGCGATCCCGTGGGTCCGCCGCATCATGCTCGCCGCCGTGATCCTCGCGATCGCCCAGCAGCTCACCGGCATCAACTCGGTGATGTACTACGGGACCGAGATGCTCAAGACCGCCGGCTTCAGCGACAGCGCGGCGCCGATCGCGAACATCTTCATGGGCGTCTCCGCGGTCGTCGGCAGCGCGGTCTGCCTGTTCTTCCTCATCGACCGCGTCCCCCGTCGCACGCTCATCATCGCGGGCATGATCGGCGTGACCGTCTGCCACGGCCTCACCGTGCTGTCGGCGCTGATCCTGCCCGAGGGCAAGGTGCAGGCCTACGCCGTCCTGATCTTCGTCGCCCTGTTCGTGCTCGCCATGCAGACCGCGCTCAACGTGCCCGTGTGGGTGTGCCTGTCCGAGCTCTTCCCGCTGCGGCTGCGCGGTTTCGGCATGGGGCTGTCGGTGCTGGTCCTGTGGCTGACGAACGCCCTCGTCGGGCAACTCTTCCCCACCCTGATCAAGGTCGGTGGCATCGTCGGTACGTACGGCACGTTCTTCGTGGTGTGCGCCCTCTTCGGCGTCCTGATCTACAAGACCCTGCCCAACACCAGCGGCCGCTCACTGGAGGACTTGGAGGAGTCCTTCTCCCGCGGCGACTTCCGCTGACCGGATCGTTCTCGACACGAGGAGCATCATGACCATCATCGTCGCGGTCCCCGGCACCACCGAAGGCCCCGTCGCCCTGCGCGCCGGCATCGAGGAGGCGAGGTCCCTCGGCACCGATCTCGTGGCCGTCAACCTCGGCATCGCCAAGCTCGACGTCTCGGACGTCGACGGGGACGTCGCCATCACCGTCGTGGAGCGGACGGGGCGCGGCGACCGCGACCCCGTCGACGCCGTGCTCGACGAGATCGACGAGCGCGGCGCGACCCGCCTCGTGATCGCGGTCCGCCGCCGATCGCTGGTGAGCAAGGCTGTTCTCGGCAGCGTCAGTCAGCGGCTGATCCTGAACTCGCCGATCCCCGTGCTCGCCGTCAAGGCCGACTGAGTCAAGGCCGACTGAACGGCGTCAGCGGTCCTCGGCGAGGCTGGTCAGCGTGCCGATGCCCTCGACGGTGACGGCGACGTGCTGGCCGGCGGTGATGGGGCCGACGCCCTCCGGGGTCCCGGTGAGGATGACGTCGCCCGGCAGCAGAGTCATCACGGACGAGATCCACTCGACGATGTCGCCGATGGAGTGGATCATCAGCGACGTGCGCGAGTCCTGCTTGATCTGGCCGTCGAGCTCGGTGTAGATCCGCGCGTCCGACGGGTCGAACTCCGTCTCGATCCACGGGCCGAGCGGGCAGAAGGTGTCGTAGCCCTTACCGCGGGTCCACTGGCCGTCGTGGCGTTGCTGATCGCGGGCGGTCACGTCGTTCGCCACGGTGTAGCCGAGGATGACGTCCTTCGCGCGGGCGGCGGGGACGTCGCGGCAGGGCTGGCCGATGACCACGGCCAACTCGCCCTCGTAGTCCACCTGCTCGGAGCTGCGCGGCAGCTTGATCGGCGCCAGCGGGCCGATGATCGACGTGTTGGGCTTGATGAAGATCACGGGATCCTTGGGCGCCTCGCCGCCCATCTCCGCCGCGTGCGCCGCGTAGTTCTTGCCGATGCAGACCACCTTGCTGGCGAGGATCGGCGCCAGCAGGCGCACGTCGTCGAGCGCCCAACTGCGGCCGGTGAACTCCGGTGTGCCGAAAGGGTGCTCGGAGATCTCGCGGGCCCGGGCACCGTCCTCCGGGTCACCCTCGATGGCCGCGAACGCGACCCCGTCACTGCTGGCGATTCGTGCAAGGCGCATGTCGCGAGCCTACCGTTCGACTCCGATACTTCGATCCACTAGGCTTCGTCTCAAATAGTAAGCATGTCGTCTCACTAGTTGGGAGTAGCGATGGAGATGTCCGCCGCCCGCCGCTGGTGGATCCTGGTGGTCTCGATGACCGCCGCGATCACCACCACCGCCGCCGTGAACTGCACCGCGTTCCTCCTCCCCCAGCTCATCCAGGGCGGCCTGAGCCCGCAGCGCGCCGGGCTGTTCGCGGCCGCCGCGCCCGCCGGCCTGCTGCTCACCACGATCCTGTGGGGCGTCATGATCGACCGCTACGGCGAGCGCCGCGTCCTGCTGATCAGCATGGCCGGAGCCGTGGTCGGCCTGGCGGCGGCCGTCGCGGCGTTCGCGGCGCACGCCCCGTTGTACGTCGCGGCCGTCGCGCTCTTCGGCGCCTCCGCCATGGCGGCGAGCGGCAACGGAGCGAGCGGCCGCATCGTCGTCGGCTGGTTCCCGGCGTCCAGCCGAGGCACCGCCATGGGGATCCGGCAGACCTCGCAGCCCCTGGGCATCGCGCTGCTGTCGCTGACGATGCCACTGCTGGCGAGCCGTGCCGGAATCACCGCCGCGATGCTCGTCCCGCTCGTCATCGCGGTGGTCTCCGTGGTGCTGGTGTGGGCGTTCATCGTCGATCCGCCCCGGCCCGAGACCGGCCCCGCGGCCGCGGACGCCCGGTCGAACCCCTACCGCGAGGACTCCTTCCTCGTCCGCATCCACGCGGTCTCGCTGCTACTGGTGCTGCCGCAGGGCGCGATCTGGACCTGGGGCATCACGTGGCTGATCGTCGGCCTGCACTGGGCGCCGGCGACCGCGGGTCTCCTGATCTCCGCGAGCCAGCTGCTCGGTGCGGGCGGGCGGATCCTGGCGGGCGCGTGGTCGGACCGGCTGGGCTCGCGGACCGCGCCGATCAAGTGGATCGCCCTCGCCGCCGCGGCGTCGATGGCCGGGCTCGGCGCGCTCGCCGCGATCGGCTCGCCCGTCGCGGTCGTCGTCCTGCTCGTCGCCTCGGTGGTCACCGTCGCCGACAACGGCCTCGCCTTCACCGCGATCGCCGAGAAGGCGGGACCGTTCTACAGCGGGCGCGCCCTCGGGATCCAGAACACCGGGCAGTTCGTCGCCACGACCGCGGCCGGGCCGATCCTGGGCGCCCTCATCCACGCGACGAGCTTCGGCGCCGCCTTCGCCCTCGTGGCCCTGGCCCCTCTGCTCGCCTACCCGCTCGTCCCCTCCGACGCGAAGCGCGCGGACCAGCCGGAGAGTGCGGACGCGGCACCGTCGCTACCCCTGAAATGACTTAACAGCGTTAGCCCAGGGCGCTTCCTGGGGGAACGCCTGCTGCTAACGCTGTTAAGTCAGGGATGGGCCCGACGGTGCCCCGACAGAGGGCGGGCGACGGGTTACGTGCTGAGGGCGGCGGCGATGCGGTCGCCGACCTCGACGGTGCGGATCGGGGCGTCGCCGCGGGCGGCGAGGTCGGCCGTCACGGCGGCCTCGATGCGCTGCGCGCCGTCCTCGTTCCCGAGGTGCCGCAGGAGCATCGCGGCCGACAGGATGGCCGCGGTGGGATCCGCGACGCCCTGGCCGACGATGTCCGGGGCGCTGCCGTGCACGGGCTCGAACATCGACGGGTTGGTGCCCGTCGCGTCGACGTTGCCCGACGCCGCCAGGCCGATACCGCCGGAGATCGCGCCGGCCTCGTCGGTGAGGATGTCGCCGAAGAGGTTGTCGGTGACGATGACGTCGAACCGCGACGGGTCCGTGACCAGGTAGATCGTGGCGGCGTCGATGTGGCTGTAATCCACGGCGACGTCGGGGAACTCGGTCGCCACCTCGTCGACGGTGCGCTGCCACAGCGAGCCGCCGAAGACGAGCACGTTGGTCTTGTGCACCAGCGTCAGCTTCTTCCGCCGGGTGCGCGCCAGCTCGAAGGCGAAGCGCACCACGCGCTCCGCGCCGAACCGGGTGTTGACCGAGGTCTCGTTGGCGACCTCCTGCGGGGTGCCGACGCGGATCGCGCCGCCGTTACCGGTGTACGCGCCCTCGGTGCCTTCGCGGACCACGACGAAGTCGATCTCGCCCGGGTTCTTCAGCGGCGACTCGACGCCCGGGAAGAGCTTCGACGGGCGCAGGTTCACGTGGTGATCCAGCGCGAACCGCATCTTCAGCAGCAGGCCGCGCTCGAGCACGCCCGGCGGGACCTTGCGCGGGTCGCCGATGGCGCCGAGCAGGATCGCGTCGTGCTCGCGCAGCGACGCCAGGTCCTCGTCGGTGAGCAGCTCGCCGTTGCGCTCGTAGCGGCGCGCGCCCAGGTCGTAGTCGGTGGTCTCGATCTCGCCGACCACCGCGCGCAGCACCTTGAGCGCCTCCGCCGTCACCTCGGGGCCGATGCCGTCCCCGCCGATCACCGCGAGCTTCACGACAGGTCCACCTGCGCGATGGTGGTGGCGGCGACCGCGTCGCCGATGGCCTGCTGCACCTCGGCCGAGACGGGCTGACTGACGCGCAGCAGCACCGTCGCGCCCGCACCCTCGGCGTCCTGGCTCAGCGCCGCGGCCTGGATGTCGATGCCGGCGTCGCCGAGCAGCGTGCCGATCTTGCCCAGCGAGCCCGGCTGATCGCCGTAGGCGATGAACAGGTTCAGGCCCTCGGCGCGCAGGTCGAAGTTGCGGCCGTTGATGTTGGTGACCTTCTCGACGCGGCTCAGGCCCGAGAGCGTGCCCGCGACGTTCTGGACGGTGCCGTCGCCGTAGACGGCGCGCACGTCGACCAGGCTGCGGTGGTTGGGGCTCTCCGAGACCTTCTCCAGCTCGACGGTGACGCCGCGCTCCTCCGCGAGGGCGGGGGCGTTGACGAAGGTGACGGCGTCCTCGATGACGGCCGAGAACAGGCCGCGCAGCGCCGAGAGCTGCAGGATGTCGACGTTCTCGCTGGCCAGCTCGCCGCGGACGGTGACGCCGATCTTCTCCGGCAGCTGCCCGGGCAGGCCGCCCAGCAGCACGCCCAGCTTGCGGGTGAGCTCGAGCCAGGGCGCGACCTCCTCGTCGACGGCGCCGCCCTTGACGTTGACGGCGTCCGGGACGAACTCGCCGGCCAGGGCCAGGCGGACGCTCTTGGCGACGTCGGTGCCGGCGCGGTCCTGGGCCTCCGAGGTCGAGGCGCCGAGGTGCGGGGTCACGACGACCTGCGGCAGCTCGAACAGCGGGCTGTCGGTGCAGGGCTCGGTCTCGAAGACGTCGAGGCCGGCGCCGAAGACGTGACCCGAGGTGATGGCGTCCGCGAGGGCCTGCTCGTCGATGAGGCCGCCGCGGGCGGCGTTGACGATGACGACGCCCTTCTTGGTGCGGGCGAGCGCCTCACGGCCGATCAGGCCCTTGGTCTCGGGGGTCTTCGGGAGGTGCACCGAGATGAAGTCGGCGCGCTCGAGCAGCTCGTCGAGGGTGAGCAGCTCGATGCCGAGCTGCGCGGCGCGGGCCGGGCTGACGTAGGGGTCGTACGCCACGATCTTGGTCTCGAAGGCGGCGAGGCGCTGCGCGACGAGCTGGCCGATGCGGCCCATGCCGACGACGCCGACGGTCTTGCCGAGGATCTCGACGCCGTTGAAGGCGCTGCGCTTCCAGGTGTGCTCGCGCAGGGTCTTGTCCGCGGCGGGGATCTGGCGGGCGGTGGCGAGCATCAGCGCGACGGCGTGCTCGGCCGCGGTGTGGATGTTCGACGTGGGCGCGTTGACCACGAGGACGCCGCGCTCGGTGGCGGCGGGCACGTCCACGTTGTCGAGACCGACGCCCGCGCGGGCGACGATCTTGAGCTTGGTGGCGGCGGCGAGGACCTCCGCGTCGACGGTGGTCGCGGAGCGCACGAGCAGCGCGTCGGCCTCGGGGACCGCGGCGAGCAGCGCGGGGCGGTCGGGGCCGTCGACCCACTTCACCTCGACGTCGTCACCGAGCGCCTCCACTGTCGACGGTGCCAGCTTGTCGGCGATCAATACCACGGGACGGGTCACTTGCGCTCCTCATTCACGGTGCCGGTTGCACCGTCAGCTTAGTGACCTGGTGCTCGGCGGAACTCGGGCGGGTCGCGCGGCGCCGCGCATCGAGCACCGCGCAGCCCAGCCCCGCGACGAACATCGCGAGGCACAACGCCAGCGCGAGAACCAGTCCGCCCGCGTCGTGCGGGCGGGCCAGGTACAGGCCCGACGTCGCGGTGAGGGCCACCGTCGCCGACAGCCGCTGGACCAGCTGGAGGAAGCCCGCCGCCACGCCGTTCGCCGCGGGCGGGGCGTACTCCAGCGTCAGGGCCCGATTGGGGGCGTCGACGAGGCCCGACGCCACGCCCGAGGCGGTCGACAGGGCCGCGACCACGATCAGCACGCCCGGGCCGCTGAGCACGCCGACGGCGCTCACGTAGGCGACGACGATCACGGCCTCGGCGACCAGCGCCCAGACCACCGTCGCCCGGCCGAACCGCGCGGCGACCCGCCACCCGATCCCGGAGGACGCCGCCATGGCCAGACCGCCTCCCACCAGCACCAGGGCCGCCTGCAGCGCGCTGAGCCCCTCGCGCTCGATGAGGTACATGGTGAGGACGGTGTTCGCGGACAGCGCCGCACCGAAGTAGAAGGTCGCCACACCGGCACCGAGGGTGAAGCCGCGCGCGGCCAGCAGCTCGGGGACGAGCACCGGGGTACCGCCGCGGCGCGCGTAGCCGCGCTCCCAGCGCACGAGGAGCACGACGACCGCTCCGGCCGCGACGACGCAGGCGCCCGTTCCGGCCGCTCCGAGGCGGGCGACGAGCGGGATCAGCACCAGCAGCACCGCGGCGGCCAGCAGCGCGAGCCCGACGAGGTCGAACCGGGCCGCGCCGCGCGGCGCACCGTCGCGCCGCAGGAACACCGCGGCACCCACCAGCGCGAGCACCCCGAACGGGACGTTGAGCGCGAGCGCCCACCGCCAGCCGGCCTCCTCCCCCGCCAGGCCGAGCACCAGGCCCCCGGTCACCGGCCCGGCCACGCCCGCCAGCCCGATCGCCACGCCATAGGCGGCGAGCGCGCGGGCCCGGAGCACCCCGGTGAACCGATCGGCGATGATGCCCAGCACCTGCGAGCTGATGACGCCCGCGGCGATGCCCTGCAGCAGGCGCGCGGCCACGACCTGCCAGGCCCCGTCCGCGAGAGCGGAGACCAGCGCCGACGACGAGAACACCGCGACCCCGCCCAGGAACAGCCTGCGCCGGCCCAGCACGTCGCCGAGCCGGCCCGCAGGAACCAGTGCCAGCCCGAAACCCAAGGAGTAGGCGGCGAGCACCCATTGGGTCTGCCCGGGGGTGGCGTCGAGCTGCGCGCGCAGCGCGGGGAGGGAGACCGCCACCGCACCCGAATCGAGCAGCGTCGCGAACCCCGCGAGGCAGCACACCAGTACCTCCCACCGGGAGCGGCCCCGCGGCCTCGCCCGCACGGATCCCCCGTTTCGCAACGTCTCCACGACGGATGCAAACCCGTGGTGGCCGTGGACATTTCCCCCGGATCGGGATGATCCGAATCGTTGACGCCGGACGGGCACGGGACGAACGTGAGTGTCCAGATCCGATCACCACGAGACGGGAACCACATGGCGCAGAACGCATCCTCCTCCGCGGACCGGCCGACGGGAGGGGCGCCGGAGCTGCATCTCGGCGTCGCGCTGGACGGCGCCGGATGGCACCCGGCGGCCTGGCGCGAACCCGCCGCGCGGCCGCGGGAACTCGGCTCGGCGGGGTACTGGACCGACCTCGCGAGCGACGCCGAGACCGGGCTGCTCGACTTCGTCTCGATCGAGGACGCCCTGCGCGTGCCGTCGCACGACGTCGGCCGGGTCCGCAGCCGTGTCGACGCGCACCTCATCGCCGCGCTGATCGCCCCGTCGACCTCCCACATCGGCCTGATACCGACTGTGACGACCACGCACACCGAGCCCTTCCACGTCTCCACCGCGATCGCGACCCTCGACTACACCTCGCGCGGCCGCGCGGGCTGGCAGCCGCGCATCTCGCCGACCGCGGCCGAGGCGGCGCATTTCGGGCGCCGGACCATCGCGGACCCGACGCCCGCCGAACTCGCCGGATCGCAGCCGTCGCAGGCCCTCCTCGACCTGTTCGACGAGGCCGCCGACGCCGTCGAGGTCGCCCGCCGTCTCTGGGACAGCTGGGAGGACGACGCGGAGATCCGCGACGTCGCGACGCGCCGCTTCATCGACCGGGACAAGCTGCACCGCGCGGACTTCTCCGGGCGCTTCTTCTCGGTCCGCGGGCCGTCGATCACGCCGCGACCGCCCCAGGGGCAGCCGGTGGTGGCGGCGCTGGGACACGCTCCGGTTCCGTACGAGTTCGCCGCCCGCGCCGCCGATCTACTGTTCGTGACCCCCACCCTCGCGGACGGGCCCGCCCCCGTCCTCGCCCTGGTCGACGAGGCCGCCCGGCGCGTGGGGCGCGACGGGGAGCGGCTGCGGGTGTACGCCGATGTGGTCGTGTTCCTCGACAGCGGAACCGAATCCGGCACCGAGCGCCTGGCCCGGCTCGACGCGGCCGCCGGATCCCCGTTCACCTCCGACGCCGCGATCTTCGCCGGCTCCGCGGACGACCTCGCCGACCTGCTCCTCGACTGGTCGGACGCCGGCGTTGACGGGGTGCGCCTGCGCCCCGGCGCGCTGCCCGACGACCTCACCGCGATCACCCGCCGCCTGGTCCCCGCGCTGCAGGCCCGCGGCCGATTCCGCACGGAGTACCCCGACGGTCCGCTCCGCGCCCTGCTGGGCCTGCCGTCGACCGTCCCCAACCGCTACGCGACCGTCTGAGGAGACGCCATGAGCGAGAACAAGAAGCAGGCCATCCTGGGCGCCTACCTGGGCGGGGTGAACCACCACACGGCGTGGTGGCACCCGGACGCGGGAAGCCAGATCGACTTCAGCAGCTTCGAACACACGGCGCGCACCGCCGAGCGGGGCCGGTTCGACTTCTTCTTCCTCGCCGAGGGCCTGATCCTGCGCGAGCGCGCCGGGCAGGTCTTCGACCAGGACATCATCGGACGCCCCGACACCTTCACCGTGCTGGCGTCGCTGGCCGCCGTCACGCAGCACCTGGGCCTCGCCGGCACCGTCAACGCGACGTTCAACGAGCCCTACGAGCTGGCGCGCCGGTTCGCGAGCCTGGACCAGCTCTCCGGCGACCGCGCCGCGTGGAACGTGGTGACCTCCTTCGACGCATTCACCGGCCAGAACTTCCGGCGCGGCGGCTACCTGGACCCGGCCGACCGGTACGTGCGCGCCGAGGAGACCCTCGAGGCGGTCCGGGCGCTGTGGGACAGCTGGGGCGAGGCCGAGCCCCTGGCGGACAAGACCGGCGGCCGCTTCGTCGCCGATCCGGGCACCGGCGACTTCGGCATCCGCGGCGAGCAGTTCGACATCGAGGGCACGTTCACCGTGCCGCGCAGCCCGCAGGGCCGCCCGGTGGTCCTGCAGGCGGGCGTCTCGCCGCAGGGCCGGCAGTTCGCCGCCGCGAACGCCGACGCGATCTTCTCCCCCTACGGCAAGCTCCCCGAGGCCGCGGACTTCTACCGCGACATCAAGTCCCGCGCGGTGGCCGCGGGCCGCGGCGCCGACGACATCAAGATCCTGCCGTCCGCGAGCTTCGTCCTCGGCGACACCCCGGCGGACGCCGCCGAGAAGCACCGCGAGGTGGTGCACGGTCAGGTGACCGGGCAGACGGCCCTGATCCTGTTGGAGCAGATCTGGAACCGCGACCTGTCGGACGTCGACCCCGACGGCCCGGTCCCCGCCATCGATCCCGACCCGGAGGCGCCGCCGATCATCCAGGGGCGCGCCTTCGTGCACCAGGACCGGTTCGCGACCGCGCAGCGGCTGCGCGAGGTCGGCGAGGCGAAGAAGCTGTCGCTGCGCGAGGTGGTGATCGACCAGTTCGAGCGCGGGCCGCTGATCGGCACGCCGGAGCAGGTCGCCGCGCAGATCGACGATTTCGTCCAGCAGGACGGGTCCGACGGCTTCATCCTCGGCTCGCACCTGGTGCCGACCGGGCTCGACGAGTTCGTCGATCGCGTCGTGCCGCTGCTGCAGGACCGCGGGGTCCTGCGGGCCGACTACGCCGAGGCGAGCACGCTGCGCGACAACCTGGGGCTCCCGGTGCCGCACCGCCGAGTGCAGGCGCGCACCTAGCCCGCTCCGAAGATCCGGCGCACCGCGAGCGCCACCTCGACGTCGAGCCGGTCGTCGCCGATCTCGCGGCCCCGCCGCGCCACCGCGCGGCGCACCCGGTACTTCACCGAGTTGGCGTGCAGGAGCTGCTGTTCTGCGGTGGCCTTGAAACTGCCGCCGGTGCGCAGGAAGATCTCGAGCGTGCTGCGCAGCCGCTCGTCGGCGGCGGACACCCCGGTCAGCTCCCCGAGCACCCCGTCGGCCCAGGCCCGCGCCGCGGCGACGTCGTGCGCGACGAGGGCCGCCAGGCCCACCCCGGGATCCGTCGCGACCAGCAGCCGCGCGTCCGTCGCATCCGCCACCCGCCGCACCTCACGGGCCGCCCGGTTCGTCGCGCGGAAGCCCTCCAGTCCGTCCCGCGGCGGCCCGAACACCACCCGCGGCGCCTCCGAGTCGGCGGCGGCGAATTCCCGCGCGTCCGCGACCGCCGCGTCCCCGTCCGCGACCGGCAGCCACGCCCACGCGGTGAGCCGGTCGACCGCGACCGTGAGCGGCGGCGCGGCGGCGCCCGCCGCCGCCCCGAGCTCGCGGAGGAAGCGCTCGATCCGCTCGACCTCGTCGACGCCCTCGGCGTACCAGACGACCATCCCGATGTGGGTGGCGCGCAGGGGGTACCGGATGCTCGCGGACGCCGCGGCCACGCTCGGCACCTCGCCGTCGAGAACCTCGAGGACGCGCACCGTCCGCGCGCCGCTGCGGGCGTCCACCCACGCCGCGCGCTCGGTCTCGTACTCGTCGAGGACGCGGCGGGTGACGACGTCGTTGTAGTCGAAGGACCAGCCCACCAGCCAGCGCATCGCGGCCTCACGCAGGTCCTGCTCCACCCCGGCCTCCGCGTCGACGGCGTCGCCGATGAGGGCGATCATCGTCTGCTGGCCCAGGTAGTAGGCGCGGACGAGAGACGTCGCGGCCATGCCGCGCTGCGCCACGCGGCGCGGGTACTCGAGCGCGGCCAGCGGGACCTCGACCCGCTCCACCGGGACGTCGAGCACGATGGCGTGGGTCACGTTCTCGACGTTGGCCTCGACGCTCGCGGCCAACGCGCCGAGGATCGCGTCGTCGGCTCGCAGGTCGGGGAGGTCCGCGGCGATCCGCTCGGTCATGGCGTCCGACACCGCGCGCCGGGACGCCGCGCTCAGTAGCCGGGCGATCAGCCTGCGCGGCGCGTCGGGTTCCATCACCAAATCTTAGCGACGATTCCGGCCCGATCATCGACGAATTCGTCCTGCGAGGACGAATGCGAGGTCACATCTCGTCGCCGGTGGACGATGTGACCCCGGTCACGGGCGACCTACCGTGGATGCACCCACCGGACTAGGAGCCACCGTGACGTACGACTTCACCACCTTCGCCCACCTGCCCGCGGCGCGTGCCGCCGCGGCCCCGCACGCGCCCGCGGTCGCCGACGACGCCGTCGACCTCGACAACGCCGCCTTCGACGGTGCCGTGCGCAGCGCCGCCGCCGCCCTGCGCGCGGCGGGCGTCGGCCCCGGGGACGTGGTCGCGGTGAAGTTGCCGAACACGGCACTGCTCGTGGTCACCCTGTTCGCGTCCTGGCACCTGGGCGCGGCCGCGACCCCGATCAATCCGTACCTCGCACAGCCCGAGGTGGAGTACCAGGTGCAGGATGCGGGCGCGGCGGTCCTGGTCACCGAGGCCGGCGCGCCGGCGGGGGTCACGGTGATCGCCGCGGACGCGTTGCTCGGACACGCGCCCGACACTGCGGAGCCGGTCGCGGCACCGTCGGACCTCGCGCTGCTGATCTACACCTCCGGCACCACGGGGCGCCCGAAGGGCGTGATGCTCGACCACGCGAACCTGGTCGCGATGAGCGAGATGTCCTCCGCGGCCTTCGACTTCGACGCCGACGATCACAGCCTGCTGATCCTGCCGCTGTTCCACGTCAACGCCATCGTGGTCTCGACGCTCAATCCCCTACGCGGCGGCGGCCGCGTGACCATCGCGGGCCGATTCGACCCGCGCACCTTCTTCCAGGTTCTCGAGGAGACCGGCGCGACGTACTTCTCCGCGGTTCCCACGATCTACACGATGCTGGCGGGACTGCCGCCCGAGGTGCGGCCCGACCTGTCAAAGGTGCGCTTCGGCGTGTGCGGGGCCGCGCCCGCGAGCCGGGAACTGTTGGAGGGCTTCGAGGCCCGCTTCGCCTTCCCCCTGATCGAGGGCTACGGCCTGTCCGAGTGCACCTGCGCCGCGACGTGCAACCCGCTCGACGGGGTGCGCAAGGTGGGCAGCGTGGGGGTGGCGCTGCCCGGCCAGCGGGTCCGGATCGCCGGGCCCGACGGTGCCGACGTCCCCGTCGGCGAGCCGGGCGAGGTGCTGCTCGCGGGACCGAACATCATGCGCGGCTACCTCGGCCGGCCCGAGGAGACCGCGAAGACGATCGTCGACGGGTGGCTGCACACCGGCGACGTGGGCATCCTCGACGAGGACGGCTACCTCCGTCTCGTGGACCGCGCGAAGGACATGATCATCCGCGGCGGGGAGAACATCTACCCCAAGGAGATCGAGACCGCGGTGTACGGCGTGACCGGAGTCGCCGAGGCCGCGGTGATCGGCCGGCCGGACGCCAAGTACGGCGAGCTGCCCGTGCTCTACGTCTCGGCCGCGCCGGGCGTGCGGCTCGACGTCGACGCCCTCGCCGCGCACGCCCGCGAGCAGCTCGCGAAGTACAAGCAGCCCGTCGCGATCACCGTGCTCGACGCGCTGCCGAAGAACCCCGTCGGCAAGATCGACAAGCCCGCCCTGCGTCGCCTCGACGCCGCCGCCCCCACCGCCTGATCCGATTCCCCCGGAAGGACTTCTCTCATGGGATTCATGAAACCCGACCTCCCCGAGGTCGATCCGGCGGAGTTCATCACCCGCCCGCTCCAGGACCGCCTCCGCTTCGCCACCCAGCGCTGGGTGGACCACGGCTTCGGCACCCAGAAGGTCGCCTTCGTCATCTACGTCGTGAAGCTGCTGGTGCTGTACGCCTTCGGCGGCGTGCTCTTCGCCACCGCCACCTCGGGCCTGCACTTCTGGGAGGTCTCGACCTGGTGGAACCAGCCCATCGTGTACCAGAAGCTGGTGCTGTGGACCACCCTGCTCGAGGCCATCGGCGTCGCCGGCGCGTGGGGCCCGCTGACCTTCAAGATCAAGCCGATGACCGGTGGAATCCGGTTCTGGGCCCGCACCGGAACGATCCGGCTGCGCCCCTACACCTGGGTCCCGGGCACCACCGGGACGCGGCGCACCGCGCTCGACGTCGGCCTGTACTGGCTGCTGCTCGCCTCGCTGGTGCTGGGCATCGCGCTCCCCGGCGTGATCGTGACCGACTCGTCGCCGTACGAGCTGGTGGCGCCCTGGCTGATGATCGCCCCCGTCGCCCTGCTGGTCCTGATCGGCCTGCGGGACAAGACGATCTTCCTGGCCGCGCGCGGCGAGCAGTACATGCCCGCACTGATCATGTTCGGGCTGCTGCCGCTCCTGTCCTTCGCCACGATGATCGTCGGGCTCAAGCTGCTCATCGTGGTTGTCTGGGTTGGCGCCGGCATGTCGAAGATCGGCAAGCACTTCATCAACGTCATCCCCGTGATGGTGTCCAACTCGCCGTGCATGCCCTTCAAGGGCCTCCGGCGCGCCCACTACCGCAACGCCCCGCACGACCTGCTGCCGTCGCGCCTCGCCCGGTTCATGGCCGAGGGGTTGGGCACGTTCGTGGAGATCGTCGCGCCCCTCATCCTGCTGTTCTCCATGAACCGGACCGTCACCGTGGTGTGCGCCGTTTTCATGGTGTGCTACCACCTCTTCATCATCTCCACGTTCCCGCTGGCGGTCCCCCTGGAGTGGAACCTGCTGTTCGCGTACACCGCGTTGTTCCTGTTCGTCGGGTTCCCCGCGCAGGACGGCTATTCGGTGCTCGACATGTCTCCGTCGTGGCTGATCCTGGTCGTGCTCGCCGCACTCCTCTTCTTCCCCGTGCTGGGCAACATCCGGCCCGACAAGGTCTCCTTCCTGCCGTCGCTGCGCCAGTACGCCGGCAACTGGGCGACCGGCATGTGGGCTTTCGCGCCCGGCGCCGAGGAGAAGCTGAACCGGGTGCAGCGGCAGACGACGAACACCGTCGACCAGTTCGTCGCCACCGGCGTCTCCCGCGAGTGGGCCGAGACGCTCATGAACATGGGCCTCGGTTGGCGGGCGTTGCACAGCAACGGCCGCGGCCTGTTCTCGACCCTGTTGAGCCACGTGCCCGATGTCGAGCAGCGCACCCTCCGCGAGGGCGAGCTGGTGTGCAACACCATGATCGGCTTCAACTTCGGCGACGGCCACCTGCACGATGAGACTCTCATCGCCGCGGTGCAGGAGCAGGCGGGGTTCGAGCCCGGCGAGCTGATCGTGGTCTGGGCCGAGTCGCAACCGGTCACCCGGTTCAGCCAGGACTTCAAGATCATCGACGCGGCCCTGGGCGTGGTGGCGCGCGGCCGGTGGAGCGTCACGGAGTGCGTGACGACGCAGCCGTGGCTGCCGGACGGCCCCGTCGCGTGCGATATCACCTGGTCAGCAGACCACGCCCGCTTCCCGCTCGGCACCGGGCTAGGCTCGCGGGCATGACCACCGGCACCGTCGTCGGCGGCGGGCCCAACGGGCTCGCCGCCGCGATCACCCTCGCCCGCGCGGGCGTCGAGACGACCCTGCTGGAGGCCGCCGACACCGTCGGCGGCGGCCTGCGATCCTTCGAGGCGATCGTGCCCGGCCTGATCCACGACCACTGCGCGGCGATCCACCCCATGGCCGTCGGCTCCCCCTTCCTCGCCACGATCGACCTCGCCCGGCGCGGGCTGCGCTGGCGCTCCGCCGAACTCGAGTGCGTGCACCCGCTCGACGACGGGACGGCGGGGGTGCTGCGGCGCACCGTCGGGGACACGGCCGAAGGTTTGGGGCCCGACGGTGCCGCCTGGCGGGCCCTGTTCGGCCGGCCGGTGCGGAACTTCGACAAGATCGGCCCGTCGATGCTGGGGCCGCTGCTGCGGGTGCCGCGGCACCCGGTGGCGCTGGCCGGATTCGGTGCGCCCACTCCCCTGCCTGCCGCGGCGCTCGCCCGCGCCTTCCGCACCCCGCAGGCGCGGGGGCTGTGGGGCGGCGTGGCCGCGCACGCCTTCCGGCCCCTGCACGAGCCGATGAGCTCGGCGATCGGGAAGGGCATGCTCACGGCCGGCCACGCCTTCGGCTGGCAGGTGGCCGAGGGCGGCTCCGGAGCGATCGCCGCCGCCCTGCTCGCCGAGTTCGAGGACCTGGGCGGGCGCGTGGAGACCGGGGTGCGGGTGACCACGGCGAACCTCCCCGCCGCCGACGTCACGCTGTTCGACCTCGATCCGCGCCAGGTGGCGGCGGTCCTCGGCGACCGGCTCCCGACTCGGGTGCGCCGCGCCTTCGGGCGTTTCCGGTACGGGCCGGGCGCATTCAAGGTGGACTTCGCCGTCGAGGGCGGCGTGCCGTGGACCAACCCGGACGCTCGCCGCTCCAGCACCGTCCACCTGGGCGGCGAGTTCGCCGAGATCGCGGCCACGGAGAAGGCCATCAAGGCGGGACGTATGCCCGAGCGGCCCTTCGTCCTCGTCGGCCAGCAGTACCTCGCGGACCCCTCGCGGAGCGTCGGCGACGTCCACCCCGTCTGGTCCTACGCGCACGTGCCGAGCGGCTACGCCGGCGACGCCACCGAGGCGATCATCGCGCAGATCGAGCGGTTCGCCCCCGGCTTCCGCGACCGCATCGTCGGCACCGCCGTCTGCTCCACCACGGAGATGTCGCGCTACAACGCCAACTTCGTCGGTGGCGACATCAACACCGGATCGAAGGATCCGCTCCAGCTGATGTTCGGGCCGCGGATCACCCTGCAGCCCTACGACCTCGGCGTGCCCGGTATGTACATCTGCTCCGCCGCAACGCCGCCCGGACCCGCCGCGCACGGCATGTGCGGATTCCACGCCGCGACGCGAGCGCTCGACCGGCTGGGCCGGTGAGCGTCCCGAAGTCCCAACGATCGGGGCACCGTCGCCCCGGAACGGAGATCACATGACCGAGATCCTGCTGCTGGTGCGGTCCGCCGCCGCGTCGCCCGAGGTGGAGGACGAGTACAACGCCTGGTACGACGAGGTGCACGTACCCCAGATCCTCGAGCGCGTACCGGGCGTCCTGTCCGCGCGGCGCTACCGCCTCGCCGACGCGCAGCTCGCGCCGGCGGACATGCTCCCCGTCGCCTACCTGGCCGAGTACCGCATCGAGACCGACGATCCCGCGGCCGCGGCGGCCGCGCTCGGCGCGGCCCTCACCGACGGCACGCTCGACATGAGCCGGACCATCGCGCGGCCCGAGATCCTGTTCTACCGCCCGGTGTAGCGCTCCCCGGCGACCGGCCTACTGCGCGGCGTAGGCCGGCTCGCTGCGGAACCGAGAGATGCGGCCGTCGATGCCGCAGATCCGCCACATGAGCTTGCTCAGCGGGTTCATGAGGCCGCACTTCTCGGCCATCATCCGCACGTCGCCGAAGACGTCGCGCTTCATCTGCTGCGACTCGTCCGAGCGCCAGAAGATGTCCTTCTTCACGGACCGCGGCACGTCGAAGGTCTCCCAGAACTCCTTGGGCGGCATCATGATCATCGTGACCATCACGCGCATGGTGATCGGCAGCATGAGCGAGAGCACGAGCCGCGGGAAGGCGCCCCGGGTGGGGATGCGGTGCTCGAGCAGCTGGTGCGCGAAGCCGATGTGCCGGGCCTCCTCGGCCACGTGGATCTGCATGATCGAGCTCATCGCCGGGTGCTGCTCGGAGCCCGAGCGCAGGAACTGCTTCTGCAGGTGATCGATCGGCTCCTCGCCGCCGAGCACCATCATGTAGAAGTACAGCGGTGTCATGGTCGCGAAGAGCGGCACGATCGGCGAGATGCGGCGCAGGAACCAGCTTCCGCCGGGCACGTCCATGCCCACGCGGTTGACGAACTCCTGGAACATCAGCGTGTGCTGACATTCCTCCTTCGCCTCGTGCGTGGCGTAGCGGAACTCCGGCGAGTTGTTCGGCAGGGCCGCCGTGTACTGCATGATGCCGCGGATCAGCATGGACTCGAACTGCAGGCCCACCTTCGCGACATTCGCCTGGCGCCACATGCCGATCTCGATCTGCTTCGCCAGCGGCTGCGCCTGATACCAGGGGTGACGGCCGATCGGATCGAAGCGGGAGTCGCAGACCCACCGCGGATCATCCGGAACGATCGCCAGCTCCGGCGCGTCCCAGTCGATGTCGAGGTACGGGTCGAAGTTCCGGCGCACCGACGCCTCGGAGAGGTCCGTCAGCGCCTGCTCGTACTCGGCCTGGCCGGGGAACGGATCCCCCTGCGTGCGTCCCATGTGCGTGAGGGCCAGTCGCATCCACGTCTCACTTCCATCCGCAGCCATCGCCTTCGTGATAGCCGTTCGGGTCCACCCTATCACTATCAATCAGCAGTGCTGGTTTCTTCGGCGACGAACTAGGCGTAGGACAGGATCAGCACGCCCGTCGAGAAGGCGAGCATGCCGAGGCAGTTCACCCAGAAGGTGGAGCCGAGGAATCCCGCCTTCACGTGCGCGACCGCGGCGCACACGAAGTAGACGACCACGCCGGCGTTGGCGGCGACCCCGACGCCCGGGTAGGACAGGCCGGCGACCAGTCCTCCGACCGCGACCAGCTTGATCACGACGAGGGTCCACCACCAGTCCCGCGGGAACCGGACACCGTCGAGGCAGTCGCGGATGAAGGCGGGCGGACGCAGGGACATCAGCGCGTCGCCGAGCAGCACAACGGCGAGCGCGACGGTGAGCCACGGCCAGTGCGGGGTATCGATGAAACCGGTGGTCATTGCGGTACTCCTTCTCCCAGGATCTGTCCGATCGCCTCGACGAGGCGCTCCGCCGCGGCCTCCCGCGTGACCGCGCCACCCGAGGTGGCGAACAGCAGGCCGATGTAGACGAAGTAGAGGGAGCGGGCCGCCGCGGCGGGGTCGGAACACCCCGTCGCCGCGAAGACCTGCTCGAAGTCGGCCTGCAGTTCGTCGCCGAGGTCGCCGAAGGTGCGGGAGCGGTGCTTGCCCCGCGCGAGGACGGCGGCGTACTCGCGGGAGAGGTCACCGTCGGCGTTGAAGTAGGTGACGAACGGCCGGACGACCTCGACGAGGCGCACCGTCGCCTCCCCCGGCGTCAGCGGCGGCAGCTCCGCCGCCGGCTCACGGTCGGCGTGCACGGCCGCGATCCAGTCGTCGACGATGGCTATGAGCAGCGCGTCCTTGTCGCCCACCCCCATCACGGTCCCGACGCTCACGCCGGCATCGGCGGCGATGCCGCGCACCGTCGTGCCCGCGAAGCCGTGCGCGCGGAACGAACGATCGGCGGCGGCGAGCACCCGCGCCCGGGTGCCGGCCTTCGCCTCCGCCCTCGGCTGAACGTGTTCATTGAACATGTTCAGAAGCGTAACGCGGGACCTCCGGACATGCAAGAGCCCCGTCGGACTCGGGGTCCGACGGGGCTCTCGACGTGACGCGGGTGAGACCTAGGCGGTCTCGGTGATCGGGCGATCGACCCAGCTCATCAGGTCGCGCAGCTTCTTGCCGGTGACCTCGATCGGGTGCTCGGCGTTCTCCTTGCGGAGGGCCTCGAGCTCCTTGTTGCCGCCCTCGACGTTCGCGACGAGGCGCTTGACGAAGGTGCCGTCCTGGATGTCCGTGAGGATGTCCTGCATGCGCTTCTTGGTGTCGGCGTCGATGACGCGCGGGCCCGAGAGGTAGCCGCCGAACTCCGCGGTGTCGGACACCGAGTAGTTCATGCGGGCGATGCCGCCCTCGTACATGAGGTCCACGATGAGCTTGAGCTCGTGCAGGCACTCGAAGTAGGCCATCTCGGGGGCGTAGCCCGCCTCGACCAGCACCTCGAAGCCGACCTTGACGAGCTCCTCGGTGCCGCCGCAGAGCACGGCCTGCTCACCGAAGAGATCCGTCTCGGTCTCCTCCTTGAACGTGGTCTTGATGACGCCGGCGCGGGCGCCACCGATCGCGGCGGCGTAGCTCAGGGCGAGCGCCTGGCCGTTGCCGGTCGGATCCTGGTCCACGGCGATGAGGGCGGGGACGCCCTTGCCGTCGACGAACTGACGACGCACCAGGTGGCCGGGGCCCTTCGGGGCGACCATCGCGACGGTGACGTTGGCCGGGGCCTCGATCAGCTTGAAGTGGATGTTCAGGCCGTGGCCGAAGAACAGCGCGTCGCCGTCCTTGAGGTTCGGCTCGATGTCGGCCTTGAAGATCTCGGCCTGCGCGGTGTCGGGCGCGAGCAGCATGATCACGTCGGCCCACGCGGCGACCTCGGCGGGCGTGCCGACGGTCAGGCCCTGCTCCTCGGCCTTGGCGCGCGACTTCGAGCCCTCCTTGAGGCCGATCCGCACGTCGACGCCGGAGTCGCGCAGGCTCAGCGAGTGCGCGTGGCCCTGCGAGCCGTAGCCGATGACGGCGACCTTCTTGCCCTGGATGATGGAGAGGTCGGCGTCCTCGTCGTAGAACAGTTCGATTGCCACTGTGGTTCGGTGTCCCTTCTTGGTTTTCTGCAGTAGTGAAGTTAGCGGGTCGCGGTGATCGACTTCGGACCGCGTCCCAGCGCGATGACGCCGGACTGCGCGATCTCGCGGATCCCGAAGGGATCCAGGACGGCCAGCAGCGCGTCGAGCTTGTCCGGCGTGCCGGTGGCCTCGATGGTCACCGAGTCGGGCGAGACGTCCACGATCTTGGCACGGAACAGGTCGACGGTGTCGGTGACCTGGCCCCGCGAGGTGGCGTCCGCGCGCACCTTGATGAGCATGAGCTCGCGCGCCACGGAGGTCGTCGAATCCTGTTCGACGATCTTGAGCACGGAGACCAGCTTGTTCAGCTGCTTGGTGACCTGCTCGAGGGGCAGCTCGTCGACCGTGACCACGATCGTCATGCGGCTGACGCCCTTGAGCTCAGTGCCGCCCACCGCGAGCGACTCGATGTTGAAGCCGCGGCGGGAGAACAGCGACGAGACGCGGGCGAGCACGCCCGGGCGGTCCTCGACCAGGACGCTCAGCGTATGCGTGGTGCTCACTTCTGCTCCTCCGAACGCTCCATCGCGGCGTGGATGACGGCCGGCTCGTCGGCCGCGTCGTCCTCGTCGAACAGCGGACGGATGTCCCGCGCCGCCATGATCTCGTCGTTGCTGGTGCCGGCGGCCACCATCGGCCACACCTGGGCGTCGGCGCCCACGATGAAGTCGATGACCACCGGACGGTCGTTGATCTCCCGCGCCTGCGCGATGATCGCGTCGACGTCCTCGGCGCGCTCGCAGCGGAAGGACACGCAGCCCATCGCCTCACCGAGCTTGACGAAGTCCGGGATCCGCATCGAGTGCGTGGACAGGTCGGTGCTGGAGTAGCGCTGGTCGTAGAACAGCGTCTGCCACTGGCGGACCATGCCCAGGTTGCCGTTGTTGATGATGGCGACCTTGATCGGCGCGCCCTCGATCGCGGCGGTGGCGAGCTCCTGATTGGTCATCTGGAAGCAGCCGTCGCCGTCGATCGCCCAGACCTCCTTCTCGGGCGCGCCCATCTTGGCGCCGAGGGCCGCGGGGACCGCGTAGCCCATCGTGCCGAGACCGCCCGAGTTCAGCCAGGTGCGCGGCTTCTCGTACTTGACGAACTGCGCGGCCCACATCTGGTGCTGGCCGACGCCCGCGCAGTAGACCGCGTCCGGGCCCGCGGCGACGCCGAGGCGCTCGATCACGTACTCCGGGCTCAGCGCACCGTCGGACGGGGTGTTGTAGGCCAGCGGGTAGGTCGCGCGGATGCCGTTCAGGTACTCCCACCACGTGGTGAGGTCCGGGGCGGCGATGGTGGCGCGGTCCTCGGAGATCGCGGCGATGAGCTCGGCGATGACCTCCTTGCAGTCGCCCACGATCGGGACGTCCGCGAACCGGTTCTTGCCGATCTCCGCCGGGTCGATGTCGGCGTGGATGACCTTCGCGTCGGGCGCGAAGGAGTCCAGCTTGCCGGTCACGCGGTCGTCGAACCGCGCACCCAGGGTCACGAGCAGGTCGGAGCGCTGCAGCGCGGCGACGGCGCCGACGGTGCCGTGCATGCCGGGCATGCCCATGTGCTGCTGGTGGCTGTCGGGGAAGACGCCGCGCGCCATCAGGGTGGTGACGACGGGGATCCCGGTCAGCTCGGCCAGCTTGAGCAGCTCCTCCGAGGCCTCGGCCTTGAGCACGCCGCCGCCGACGTAGAGCACGGGTGAGGACGCCGCGGCGATGAGCCGGGCCGCCTCGCGGATCTGCTTGCCGTGCGGCTTGGTGACGGGGCGGTAGCCGGGCAGGTCGATCTGCGGCGGCCAGGAGAAGACGGTGTCCTCCTGCAGCACGTCCTTGGGGATGTCGACGAGGACGGCGCCCGGGCGGCCGCTCTGGGCCAGGTAGAAGGCCTCGGCGATGACGCGCGGGATGTCGGCGGCGTCGTAGACGAGGAAGTTGTGCTTGGTCACTGGCATCGTGATGCCCGAGATGTCGGCCTCCTGGAAGGCGTCGGTGCCGATCAGCGGGCGGCCGACCTGGCCGGTGATCGCGACGATCGGGACGGAGTCCATCTGCGCGTCGGCCAGGGGCGTGACCAGGTTGGTCGCGCCCGGGCCCGACGTCGCCATGCACACGCCGACCTTGCCGGTGGCCTGGGCGTAGCCGGTGGCGGCGTGGCCGGCACCCTGCTCGTGGCGCACCAGGACGTGGCGCACCTTCTTGGAGTCGAGGAGCGGGTCGTAGACCGGGAGGATGCAACCGCCGGGAATGCCGAAGACCGTGTCCACACCGATCTCCTCGAGCGACCGGACCACCGACTGCGCGCCGGTGACCCGCTCGGGGGCCACGACGCGGGCGCCCTCGAGGGCGCTGTGCGCGACGTCGGCGACGTGCTGCTTCGATGCGGCGGAATGCGGGCCGGGGATGCCGGCGCCGGGCTTGCGGGCCCCGGGCTTCTGCCCCGGGTGGGGCCGGGCTGTAGGTGCGCTCACGACGTGACCTTCTCGTGCTCTAGCGGTGCTCTACTCAATGGACATATCGACGTGCGTACGTCGTCCGAAGACTATCCGGGCAACAAAAAACCCCCGTCAGCGGTAGCTGAGCGAGGGTAGCGCGTCGATGCTGGTGCGAAACGGTGATAACCGGTTCAGGCGTTGACGCGCCGACCGATTACGAGAAGCTGGTTGCTGTGTTTCACACCAGTGAAACTAGGCCCCGGTGTGCATTCGCGTCAAACCAGTGAGCACCGCCGTCTCACAGGATGGGATTCTGCTGCCGCGTGCGACAATGCGTGTTATGAGCGAGAGCCCTGCGAAGCAGCCGAGCACGACGGGCACGACCCGCACCGTGACCACCGACCACACCTCGGACACCGCCGTGCCGATCGACGCCGGCGACCGGGTCGTCTTCAAGCATCCCCGCATCGCGCTGCTCGGCGTCGCCCTGTTCGCCGTGTGCCTCGCCCCCATCGTCGGCCCCTGGACCGTGGGCCGCTCCATCGACGGCAGCACCGCCGGCACCGGCGCCGCGATCCTCGGCTGGCTACTGTTGATCGTCCCGATCCTGCTCGCGCTGTGGATCCTGCGCGTGCGCACCGTCATCGGACCCGACGGCGTGCGCTCCGTGCGGGTCCTCAGTGCCACCACGATCCGCTGGGACGAACTGGCAGGCATTAGAATCGGACGCAACGGTGCGGTGTACGCAGTCCGCACCGACGGTTCCGAGGTGCGACTACCCGCCGTCACCATCAGCCAGCTCCCCCGCGTCGCAGTCGCCTCCGGCGGCCGGATCCCCGACGTCACGGCGGAATAAAACCCGCCGGACAGGCCTTTTCCTGTTCACGGGGAGCATGTCTCCCACCAGCCCGCACGATACGAAGATCCGAGGCGAGAAGCTCATGCCACCGCTCCGCTCACGCACCACCACCGTCGGCCGTAACGCCGCAGGCGCCCGCTCGCTCTGGCGCGCCACCGGCCTCACGGACAGCGACTTCGGCAAGCCGATCGTGGCCATCGCCAACTCCTACACGCAGTTCGTGCCCGGCCACGTGCACCTCAAGGACATGGGCGAGATCGTGGCCGAGTCCGTGCGCGCCGCCGGCGGCGTCGCCCGCGAGTTCCACACCATCGCCGTCGACGACGGCATCGCCATGGGCCACGGCGGCATGCTCTACAGCCTGCCCAGCCGCGAGATCATCGCCGACTCCGTGGAGTACATGGCGAACGCCCACACCGCCGACGCGCTGGTGTGCATCTCCAACTGCGACAAGATCACGCCCGGCATGCTCAACGCCGCGATGCGCCTGAACATCCCGACGGTGTTCGTCTCCGGCGGCCCGATGGAGGCCGGCAAGGCCGTCATCGTCGACGGGATCGCCAAGGCCCCGACCGACCTCATCACCGCGATCTCGGCGTCCGCGAACGACGCGATCGACGAGGCCGGCCTCAGCGAGGTCGAGCGCTCCGCGTGCCCCACCTGCGGCTCCTGTTCCGGCATGTTCACCGCCAACTCCATGAACTGCCTGACCGAGGCCCTGGGCCTCGCGCTGCCGGGCAACGGCTCGACGCTGGCGACCCACGCGGCGCGCCGCGCGCTCTTCGAGCGGGCCGGCACCGTCGTGGTCGAGGCCGCGCTGCGGTACTACCGCGACGGCGACGAGTCGGTGCTCCCCCGCAACGTCGCCACCCCCGCCGCGTTCCGCAACGCCATGGCGCTCGACGTGGCCATGGGCGGCTCCACGAACACCGTGCTGCACACGCTGGCCGCCGCGCAGGAGGGCGAGGTCGACTTCGACCTGTCCACCATCGACGCGATCAGCCGCAAGGTGCCCTGCCTGTCCAAGGTGTCGCCGAACAGCGACTACCACATGGAGGACGTGCACCGGGCCGGCGGAATCCCCGCCATCCTGGGCGAGCTGCGCCGCGGCGGCCTGCTGGAATCCGACGTGCACACCGTGCACGAGCAGTCCTTCGACAAGTGGCTCGACGACTGGGACATCCGCTCCGGCAAGGCCACCGACGAGGCGCTCGAGCTCTTCCACGCGGCCCCCGGCGGCGTCCGTACCACGGAGCCCTTCTCCACCAAGAACCAGTGGGAGAGCCTCGACACCGACCAGGCGGGCGGCTGCATCCGCGACATCGAGCACGCCTACACCGTGGAGGGCGGGCTCTGCGTGCTGCGCGGGAACATCGCCGTCGACGGCGCGATCCTCAAGACCGCGGGCATCGACGAGGAACTGTTCACCTTCGAGGGCCCGGCCGTGGTGGTCGAGTCCCAGGAGGACGCGGTCTCGAAGATCCTGGGCAAGCAGATCAAGGCCGGCGACGTGGTCGTCATCCGCTACGAGGGCCCCAAGGGCGGGCCGGGCATGCAGGAGATGCTGCATCCCACCTCGTTCCTCAAGGGCCGCGGCCTGGGCAAGGTGTGCGCCCTGATCACCGACGGCCGGTTCTCCGGCGGCACCTCGGGCCTGTCCATCGGCCACATCTCCCCCGAGGCCGCGGCCGGCGGCGCCATCGGCCTGATCGAGGACGGCGACCGGATCCGCATCGACGTGCACACGCGCGCCCTCGAGCTGCTCGTCGACGACGAGGAACTGGCGCGTCGTCGCGCGAAGATGGACGCCTCGGAGCGCCCGTGGCAGCCCGTGGACCGGCAGCGCACCGTCACTACGGCCCTGCGCGCCTATGCCGCGCTGGCGACCTCGGCCGACAAGGGCGCGGTCCGGTACGTGCCGTAAGGAGCACCGTCGAACGACGAACGCCCGGCACTCCCTCACGGGAGGCCGGGCGTTCGTCGTCTGCGACTACTGCTTGACCAGCGGGTTCGCGCCGTTGAGCAGGATCCATACGGTGATCGCGGCGGCGACCGCGATGATCAGCCACACGACCGAGCCGATGTGCGGGCGTCGCGCCCAGCCCCGGTTGAAGTCCAGCGAGAGCTTGCCCGGCCCGGTGAGGATGATCGCCACCGACGCGAACAGGAGCAGCAGCTCGAACTCGACGCCCTTGTCCTGGGCGAAGAAGACGAAGCCGTTGCCCGCGGTTGTCAGCTTGAACAGCGTGGCCGACAGCATCACGCCCACCGCGCCCGCCGCGGCGATCGGGGTCAGCAGGCCGAGGATCAGCATCGCGCCGCCGCCGAGCTCGACGACGCCCGTCGCGATGGCGATGATCTTGGTGAACCGCTCGAAGCCGAGCGACGGATCGCTGCCGTTCTGCAGGTAGGCGGCGAAACCGTCGATGCCGGGGCCACCCCAGATCCCGAAGAGCTTCTGGATGCCGTGCGCGACGAGGATCGCGCCGACGGCCACGCGCAGCACGAGCAGCCCGAGGTCGGTGGTGCCGCGGCGCGCGGCCTTGCGCGCCTCCTCCAGCTCTGCGGGAACGTCGGTGACGGGCTTGCCGAACCGGCGGCCGGGCGGCGGCGCGATCTCCTCGGTGGCCGCGGCCTCGATCGGGATGCCCTCGGCCTCCGCGCGTGCCTGCGCGGCGCGCTCGCGGCCCCGTCGGCGGTTGTAGCGCTTGCCGAACTCGTCCCGCTCGTCGCTCGAGAGGTCGGCGCGCTCCGTCGCCGCGTCCGGGGTCCCGGACGTGGAGATCGCCGCGGTGGCCGCGTTCGCGGCGGCGATCGCGGCCGCGAGATCGCTGGTGTCCGGCACGGAGGTGGTGGGCTCGTCGGCGCCCGACGGTGCCGGGGTCACCGCCGCGGTGGGCGCACTCGCCGCGGCGGCCGGGGCCTCCGCGGGCTCGGAGGCGGGCGTCGCGCCCGCCGGCTCGTCGCGGTAGCGCGGCAGCACCGGCCCGATGCCCGTGTCCGAATCGTCGTGGGGGTCCAGGATGAACCCTCCTGTGGGGTGCTTCTCACCGAACCGGGGCAGCTCGCCCGTCGGCCGGAAGTCGAAAGGGGATTCGCCCGCACCCTCGCTGGTCGCGTTCTCGGTTCCGTCCTTGTCACTCACGGAAACCACCCTAGAGTGCGAACGCGCCGCGGGCCGGGAGCGAACCGCGTCCGGGGCCCGATCGGTAGGGTGGCGGCATGAGTGTGGGGACCTGGCGCGCGCGTTCCGGCGCGCGTCGCGCCGTCGTGGTCGCGACCGCGGCGGCGCTGCTGGCGGGGTGCGCCGACTTCTCCGGCAGCGAGGCCGCGCCCTTCACCGGCCCGCCCACGGGCCAGGTCACGACGACCAAGCCCACCGGCCCCGCCCGGCCGAGCGCGGCGCCGAAGGCCCCGGGCCCGTGCATCGACCAGGACGCGAACGTGCTCGCCACGTGCCTCACCGAGCCCACCGACCTGATCCCCACCGACGAATTCGAGCACGCCTACGTCGCGGAGCGCGGCGGCGCGATCATGTACACCACCACGGACCTGCCGAACCGCGAGGTCGTGCGACTCGGCGTGGACGCCTCGGGCGACGGCGGCCTCACGGCGATCGCGCTGTCACCGTCGTACAACCAGGACCGGTTGTTCTACGCCTACGTGAGCACCCCCACCGACAACCGCGTGGTGCGGGTGACGCCCGGTGACGACCCGAAGGTGATCCTCTCCGGCATCCCCAAGGGCCCCACGGGCAACGCCGGCTCGCTGCTGTTCTCCGGCCGCGATCTCCTCGTGGCCACCGGCAACGCGGGCGATGCGAACGCCGCACGCGACCCGGGTTCGCTCGCCGGGAAGGTTCTGCTGCTGCCGTCGCCCGGCACCGTCTCGCCGGTCCGGCCCAAAGTGCTGGCCACTGACGGCGGCGTCCGGCAGTCGCTGTGCGGCGCCCCCGGAGGGCCGCTCTTCATCGCCGACCAGGGGCTCACCCAGGACCGCCTCCGCGTCCTCACCCCGAACTCGCCGGCGTCCGTGGTGTGGAGCTGGCCCGATCGTCCCGGCCTCGCCGGGTGCGCCGTGGTTCCCGGCGGCGTCTTCGTCAGCGAGTCACGTGCCGGCAAGGTCGAGATGGTCAAGCTCCCCGAGGGATCGACCAGCGCCGACGGCGAGCCGGTCCAGGTCCTGGACCGCGCGAAGTACGGCGTCTTCGGGCGTCTCGCGATCGGCCCGAAGGACGCGCCGCAGGGCGTGACGACCAATAAGCCGCAGCCGCAGGCTCCCACCGACGACCGGGTCGTGCTGATCCCGATGCCGAACGGCGAGTCGACCACCACCGACGACTGAGTCCCTGAGCGCCGCGAACGTCCGGTAACGAAAACCCCTGTTCCGCGATCACCCCTTCGGTATCGATCGTTCGGTCGGCAGGAGCACTGGGTGAAGACATCGCCGCCCCGCGGGGTGCGCACGGCTGTCGCCGTGCGGGATCTGGCCCGGTGGATCGCGTACGTCCGCGCGACGTGGTGGCGCTCCGGGCCCGACTACGACGACCGGATCGACTACTTCGCCAGTCGAAGCCTGCTCCGCGGCTTCCGCGTGGTCGTCAGTGTGTGCGCCGCGCTGCTCGGATCGATCTCCGCCGCCCTCCTCCTCAACGACCAGACCCGGGAGTTCGCTGCCTTTCCCGCGGCACCGGCGGCCATCCTCGTGACCGGCGCGGTCCTGGGCCTGTACTGGGCCGTCCGCTGGCAGCTCGGCGCAGCGCCGAGCGAGAATGCCGCACTCGCCTTCGTGCTCAGTTCCACGATCTCGATCGCCGCCGTCTCCTGGACCGATGCCGAGACCATGGCGGGCGCGGCCGGGCTCAGCGCCATCGTCCTGGTCGCCGTGTTCACAGCGTTCATGCTCTCGCCCGGGCACTTCGTCGCCCACTCGATCGTGTCCGCCGCGGCGATAGCGCTGTTCGTGCCGCCGATCGTCGCCGAGTACGGCTGGGTGATGGCCGTGGTCAAGGCGGTGATGCTCGCGGTCGTCACCGTCTGGGTGCCCGCCTGCGTGCAGATCGGCATCGCTTTCCTGTCCCAGGACGCCGCCGATTCGGACACCGACCCTCTGACGGGTGCACTGAACCGGCGGGGTTTCGGCCGCGCGAGCCGGCGGCGCGTCGTCGACCACGCGACGGGACGCGGCCCCGTCCCGATCGCCGTCATGCTGATCGATGTGGACGAGTTCAAGGTGGTCAACGACGAGCTCGGTCACGACACCGGCGACGCCGTCCTCGTCCGCGTCGCCGACGTCCTGCGCACTGTGTCCGACGGTGCGGTCGTCGCCCGGATCGGCGGCGACGAGTTCGCCGTCGCGGTGGTGGGCGGGACGGCCCCCGAGCACCGCGCGACGGCGGACCGCTTCCGGCGCGCGATCGAGGCGATACCCGTCACCGGGGGCGCCGTCGTGACCGCGAGCATCGGCGTCGCCACCGCGACGGTGACGGCCCACGACCGCACCGCGGTCGACGTGCTGCTCGCCCGGGCGGACGGGGCGATGTACACGGCGAAGCGCGCGATCGACCGGGGCGTCGTGATCAGCGACGCCGGCGCGATACGGCGAATCGGTTCGACGTCACTCGCAGGCGGCGAGGACTAGCTCCCGGACGCGGGCGGCGTCGGCCTGGCCGCGGGTCGCCTTCATGACGTCGCCGACGATCTTGCCGGCGGCCTGGACCTTGCCGGCCTTGATCTTGTCGACGATGTCGGGGTTGGCGGCGAGCGCCTCGTCGACGGCCTTCTGCAGCGCGCCGTCGTCGCGGACCACCTCGAGCCCGCGGGCGGCGACGACCTCGTCGGGCTCGCCCTCGCCGTCGAGCACGCCGACGATGACCTGCTGCGCCAGCTTGCTGGTGAGCTTGCCCTCGTCGACGAGCGCGATCACGCGGGCGACCTGCGCGGGCGAGATCGCCAGCGCCTCCAGCTCGACGTCGCGGGTGTTGGCCTGCTGCGGCAGGAAGCTGCCCCACCACGACCGCGCCGCGTCGGGGGTGGCCCCGGCATCGACGGTGGCGATGATCTTGTCGATGGCGCCGAGGTTGACCAGGTCGCGCATGACCTCGTCGGACAGGCCCCAATCGGACTGGATCCGGGCGCGGCGCAGCCACGGCAGCTCGGGGATCGTCGCCCGCAGTTCCTCGACGAGCTCCGCCGGCGGCGCGACGGGGCCGAGGTCCGGATCCGGGAAGTACCGGTAGTCGTCAGCGGTCTCCTTGGGCCGGCCGGCGGTGGTGGTGCCGTCGCCCTCCTGGAAGTGCCGCGTCTCGAGGACGACGGTGCCCCCGGCGTCGAGCACCGCGGCCTGGCGCCGCATCTCGTAGCGCACGGCCACCTCCACCGAGCGCAGCGAGTTGACGTTCTTGGTCTCGGTGCGGGTGCCGAACTCCGTGGCACCGACGGGCTTGAGCGAGACGTTCGAATCGCAGCGCATGGAGCCCTGATCCATGCGGACGTCGGAGACGTCGAGCGAGGCGAGCAGGTCGCGCAGCGCGCTCACGTAGGCCCGCGCGATCTCCGGCGCGCGCTCCCCCGCGCCCTCGATGGGGCGCGAGACGATCTCCACCAGCGGAACGCCGGCCCGGTTGAAGTCGAGGAGCGAGTGCGAGGCGCCGTGGATCCGGCCGGTCGCGGACCCGATGTGCGTCGACTTGCCGGTGTCCTCCTCCATGTGCGCGCGCTCGATCTCCACGCGCCAGACGGTGCCGTCCTCCAGCGGGACGTCGAGGTGGCCGTCGTACGCGATCGGGTCCTCGTACTGGCTGATCTGGTAGTTCTTCGGCTGGTCCGGGTAGAAGTAGTTCTTCCGCGCGAACACCGAGCTCGGCCGGATCGAGCAGTTCAGGGCCAGGCCGATGCGGATGGCCGAGCGCACCGCCTCGCTGTTGACCACGGGCAGCGCGCCCGGCATGCCGAGGCACGTGGGGCACACCTGGGTGTTCGGCTCCGCGCCGAACTCGGTGCGGCAGCCGCAGAACATCTTGGTGGCCGTGCCGAGCTCGACGTGGACCTCCATGCCCATGACGGGCTCGTAGCGGGCGACGACGTCCGCGTACTCGGGAAGGTCGATATCGGCAAGCTCGGCACTCATGCCCCCAGCCTAATGGGCGCCGGTCAGCGGACCGAGACGGCCACCGCGTCGGCGGTCACAGTGACGGTGCCCGAGACGTAGCCCGAATCGGATCCCCTGAGCGGCGCACCGTCGCGCCCGGTCGCCGTGAAGGTCCACGGACGGTTGTCGCGGAAAGAGACCTCCCCGTCGCGGACGGTGTCGCCGAGGTCGATGTCCTGGACGTTCGGCGCGGTCCAGGTGTAGGTGCCGTTCTCGCCGGAGAAGTCGGACTGCGGGCAACCGGACGGGTACCGGTCCTTCGAGGCGGCGCAGGCGGAGTACTTCGCCGCGATCTGCTCGCGCGCGGAGGTCTTGGCGGCGTCGCTCAGGCCGAAGGCGATGCTGAACGTGCTGCCCACGCTGTAGCGCGACAGGCCGTCGACCGGGGCCTGCCCCTTGTTGTCGCCGACGCTGATCTTCTCCTGCTGCGGCACCAGGTTCTTGTTGGCGGAGCCGAGGTCCAGCGCGCCGGGGAAGACGTAGACGACGCCCGAGGCGGGCAGGGGCTTGCCGAGAATGGTGACGTTCTTCTTGTCCGAGTCGTACGACGAGTAGGGCTTGAGCTGGACCGCCGCAGTCTGCAGCTTCCAGTCGTCGCCGACCTTCTCGAGGGTGAGGTTCTCGTCGTAGGACACTTCGCCGATGGTCACCGTCAGGTGGACGGAACCCATGAAACCGTCGGTCTCGCTGACGATCTTCACGTCCTTGATCGGCGCGAGTTCGCGCTGCTTGCGCAGCATGTCGTCGGTGAGCAGCTCGGTGGAAGCGGGTGCCTCCTTGCCGTAGCTCAGCGCCTTCTTGGCGTCGCCCGCCTGCAGGGCTGCGAAGTAGGCCTTGACGGTGCCGCCGGGCGAGCCGGTGTCGCCACCGCCGCTGACGCTCTTGGCGATGGCGATGCCCGCGATCAACACGATCACCAGGGCGATGGCGCCGCCACCGATGAGGGCGGGGATCAGCCAGGCCGGGCGCGGCTTCTTGGGCCCGCCGGGCGCTCCGGGTGCCGGCGGGAACGGGGGCACGCCACCCTGCGAGCCGGGGGCGGGGAAGCCCTGCGCCGCCGGGTACTGGGGGTACGACGGTGCGCCGCCCTGCTGCGGGTACGACGGCGCGCCGCCGATCGGAGCGTCCGGCTGCCAGGTGGGGCGCAGCTGGGTCTGCTCGTTCGGGTTCGACGGATCCTGGCCCGGGTAGCCGCCCGGGTTCGAGGGAGGATTCGGATTCATACCGGGAATCCTGTCCGACGCCTCTTAAGGATCGCTTCAGGGTGGCCAATCCTGTACACGGTTCGTCGGTCAGCCGAAGAATTCGGCGGCGTCGTCGTAGCGCTCCTGCGGGACCCGTTTGAGCTGCTTCACCGCCTCGGCGAGGGGAACGAGGCCGATCTGAGCGCCCCGCAACGAGACCATCTGTCCGAACTTTCCCGCGTGGGCGGCGTCGGCGGCGTTGACACCGAACCGGGTGGCGAGGACCCGGTCTGCCGGGGTCGGGGTGCCGCCGCGTTGGACGTGGCCGAGGACGGTGGTGCGGACCTCTTTGCTGATGCGTTTCTCGATCTCGACGCCCAACTGGTGGGCGACGCCGGTGAACCGTTCGTGGCCGAATTCGTCGGTGCCGCCGACCCGCAGTTCCATGGTGCCTTCGGCGGGTTTGGCGCCTTCGGCGACGACGACGATGAAGCTGGCGTGGCCGCGTTGGAAGCGGCGTTTGATCATGGTGCACAGTTCTTCGACGTCGAAGGGCACTTCGGGGATGAGGACGGCGTGGG
>NZ_JAIULG010000014.1 GCF_020169415.1 Tsukamurella sp. M9C | reverse complement strand
GTCGAGGGGCGGGGCGGCGGTGGTGGTCGGGGTCAGGACGCCGACGGAGATGAGCGGCGCGCCGACGCGCAGCGTCTCGCCCGGCTCGCCGTGGAGGGCGATGACGGTGCCCGCGAACGGGACCGGCACCTCGACGGCCGCCTTGGCGGTCTCCACCTCGACGACCACCTGGTCGACGGTCACGGTGTCGCCGACGCCGACGCGCCACGACAGGATGTCGGCTTCGGTCAGTCCCTCGCCGAGGTCGGGGAGCAGGAAGACCTGGTCGCTCATGCCGTCACCGCCCAGCGCGCGTCGACGCGGTCGTCCCACTGCAGCCGGTCGACGGTGTCCAGGATCCGGTCCACGCCGGGCAGGTGCAGCCGCTCGAGCTTCGGTGGGGGATAGGGGATGTCGAGGCCGCTCACCCGTAGCACGGGCGCGTGCAGGTGGTGGAAGCAGCGTTCCTGCACGCGGGCCGCGATCTCGGCGCCGACGCCGGCGAAGCCCTGTGCCTCCTGCACCACCACGCACCGCCCGGTGCGCCGCACCGACGCTGCCACCGTCTCGTCGTCGAAGGGGACGAGCGTACGCAGATCGACCACCTCGAGCGAGATCCCGTCCTCGGCCGCGGCCGCGGCCGCTGCGGCGTCGAGCGCGACGCCGACCGACGGACCGTACGCGACCAGCGTCGCGTCCGTGCCCTCGCGCCGCACGACGGCCCGCCCCATCGGCGCGCCGACCGTCAGATCCGCCTCCGCGGAGGCGAAGTAGAGGCGCTTGGGCTCCAGGAGGACGACGGGGTCGGGATCGTCGATTGCGCGCCGCAGCAGGGTGTACGCGTCGTCGACGGTGGCGGGGGCCGCGACTTTCAACCCGGGCGTGTGGACGTAGTAGGCCTCGCTCGAATCGCAGTGGTGCTCCACGCCGCCGATGCCCCCGGCGTAGGGCACGCGGATGACCATCGGCACCGCGAGCGCACCGCGGGTGCGATTGCGGAGCTTGGCGACGTGGGAGACGATCTGCTCGAACGCGGGGTACGCGAAGGCGTCGAACTGCATCTCGACCACGGGCTTGAAGCCCGCCATGGTCATGCCGACGGCGAAGCCGACGATGCCCGACTCCGCGAGCGGCGTGTCGAAGCAGCGGTCGGCCCCGAACTCGCGGGCCAGGCCGTCGGTGACGCGGAAGACGCCGCCGAGCGTGCCGACGTCCTCGCCGAAGACGACCACGTCGGGATCCGCCGCGAGCGCGTCGCGCAGTGCGGTGTTCAGGGCCTGGGCCATGGTGTGTCGCGGCATCTCTCAGTCCTCCTGGGCGTCCGACGCGGCGGCCAGTTCGGCCTCGACCTGCGCCTGCTGCTCGCGCAGCTGCGGGGTGGGTTCGGCGTAGACGTGCCGGAACAGGTCGGCGGGGTCGACGGGGCGATCGGCGTTCATCTTCGAACGCAGGTCCGCGGCGGCGGCCTCGGCCTCGTCGGCGATCGCGGCGACGGCGGCGTCGTCGATCCGGCCCCGCGCCCGGAGATGGGTCTCCAGCCGGGTGATCGGGTCGCGGCGGATCCACTCCTCGACTTCCGCCGCGGAGCGGTAGCGGGTGGCGTCGTCGGCGTTGGTGTGCGCGTCGATCCGGTAGGTGTGCGCCTCGACGATCACGGGCCCGTTGCCCGAGCGGACGAAGTGGGCGGCCTCCTGCATCACACCGAGCATGGCGATCGGGTCGTTGCCGTCGACCTGCTCGGATCCGATGCCGTAGCCGACGCCCTTGTGCGCCAGGCTCGGGGCGGCGGTCTGCCGGGAGAGTGGCACGCTGATCGCGAAGCCGTTGTTCTGCACCAGGAAGACCACGGGCGCGTGGAAGACCGCGGCGAAGTTGAGCGCCTCGTGGAAGTCGCCCTCGCTGGTGCCGCCGTCGCCGCACAGGGCGAGCGCGATGGTGTCGGTGCCGCGCAGGTCCTCGCCGTGCGCCACGCCCGCCGCGTGCAGCAGCTGCGTGGCGAGCGGGGTGCACTGCGGCGCGGTGCGCAGGGCTGCGGGGTCGTAGCCGCAGTGCCAGTCGCCGGCCAGCAGCGTCAGCACCTGCACCGGATCCACGCCGCGGGCGGCCAGCGCGACCGAATCGCGGTAGGTCGGGAACATCCAGTCCGTCGGGCGCAGGCACATCGCCGCGGCGATCTGGCACGCGTCCTGCCCGTGCGAGGAGGGGTAGACGGCGAGCCGGCCCTGCTTCGTCAGGGCGGTGGCCTGCGCGTCGAAACGCCTGCCCAGCACCATGAGCCGGTACATCTCGACCAGGCGGTCGTCGTCGGGATGGGGGTAGCGGGCGTGCGAGTCGGTGAGCTCGCCCGACTCGTCGAGGTACTGCACGGGCGTGTCGGCCGGAAGGAACTTCCGGTACGTCGGCTCGCTCGTGAGATCGCTGGTCGTGGTCACGTCGTCCTCCCTGGTCGGCTGCTCTTCGAGAGTCGCACCCCGCGGACGGGATTCCTCCAGAACCGGTGAGTAGCGAGACGATCGTCGTAGGATTGATTGAATCGGGAGCAGATGATCCGGAATCGATGCGGAACGCGGGACGGAGCTGGACGGATGGCGGACGGTACCGAGCACTCGGCTCTGGACGATTTCGATCGACGGATCCTGCAGGTGCTGGCGGAGGACGGCCGGATCTCGATGCGTGCGCTCGCCGAGCGGGTGCACGTCTCGCGGGCGAACGCCTACGTGCGGGTGGAGCGGCTGGAGCGGAGCGGTGTCCTCCGCGGATACACCGCCCGGGTGGACCATGCCCGTGCGGGATTCGGCACGTCGGCGTACATCGGGCTGTCGATCCGTCAGGACGCGTGGAAGGGCGTCGCCGAGCACCTGCGGGAGCTGCCCTACGTGGAGCACTTCGCCCTGGTCGGCGGCGATTTCGACGTGGTGCTCCTGGTGCGGACGCCGGACAACGCCGCCCTGCGCGACGTGGTGCTCGTCAGTCTGCAGGCGCTGGAGGGTGTGCGGTCCACCCGCACGTGGCTGATCTTCGACGAGGCCGACGGCCCGGGCGCGCTCGGCCCGCCCGATCCGGGCACCGTCGGATAGCGCGAACGACCCGGCCCCCTGGAGGTGGGCCGGGTCGTTCGTCGTGTGCGTGCTGCGGGCTAGACGACGCCGAGCGCGAGCATCGCGTTCGCGACGCGGATGAAGCCGGCGATGTTCGCGCCGGTCACGTAGTCGCCGGGGCTGCCGTACTCGTCGGCGGTCTCCAGGCAGCGGTCGTGGATACCCCGCATGATGTCGGCGAGCCGGTCCTCGGTGTAGTCGAAGGACCAGGAGTCGCGGGAGGCGTTCTGCTGCATCTCCAGCGCGCTGGTGGCCACGCCACCGGCGTTGGCCGCCTTGCCCGGCGCGAAGGAGACCTTCGCCTCGGCGAAGAGCTTCACTGCCTCCGGGGTGCACGGCATGTTGGCGCCCTCGGCGACGAAGTTCGTGCCGTTCTTGATCAGCCGGTCGGCGGCGTCGCCGTCGAGCTCGTTCTGGGTGGCGCAGGGGAGCGCGATGTCGCACGGCACGTCCCAGACGGACCCGCCGGGAACGAAGATCGCGCCGCGCTCGGCCGCGTAGACGTCGATGCGCGCGCGGCGGCGCTCCTTGACGTCCTTGAGCAGCTCCAGGTCGATGCCCTTCTCGTCCACCACGTAGCCCGACGAATCGGAGCACGCGATGACGGTGCCGCCCAGCTGCTCGACCTTCTCCGTCGCGTACACGGCCACGTTGCCGGAGCCGGAGACGACGACCCGCTTGCCCTCGAAGGAGTCGCCCTGCGTCTTGAGCATCTCGTTGAGGAAGAACACCGCGCCGTAGCCGGTCGCCTCGGTGCGCACCTGCGAGCCGCCCCAGGTGAGGCCCTTGCCGGTGAGGACGCCCGACTCGTAGCGGTTGGTGATCCGCTTGTACTGGCCGAACAGGTAGCCGATCTCGCGGCCGCCCACACCGATGTCGCCCGCGGGGACGTCGGTGTACTCGCCGATGTGGCGGTAGAGCTCCGTCATGAAGGACTGGCAGAACCGCATGATCTCGCCGTCGCTGCGGCCCTTGGGGTCGAAGTCCGAGCCGCCCTTGCCGCCGCCGATGGGCAGGCCGGTCAGCGAGTTCTTGAAGATCTGCTCGAAGCCGAGGAACTTCACGATGCCCAGGTACACCGACGGGTGGAACCGCAGGCCGCCCTTGAAGGGGCCCAGCGCGGAGTTGAACTCGACGCGGAAGCCGCGGTTGAGCTGCACGTTGCCGTTGTCGTCCTGCCACGGCACGCGGAAGATGATCTGGCGCTCCGGCTCGCAGAGGCGGCGGATGACGGCCGCGTCGACGTACTCGGGGTGCTTGCTGACCACCGGCGCGAGCGAATCGAGGACCTCTTTCGCGGCCTGGTGGAACTCGGTCTCCCCGGGGTTCCGCCGGAGGACCTCGTCGTACAGCGTCCCCAGCGTGCCCTCAACGTGCGCCATTGCACAGTCCCTTCTGTCCGTAATGACCGTCAGGGGCACATTACGGTGTAAGCGATTGCAGCAGGCTCGCGCCCTGCGCCCGGCGGGACCGCGGTCCCGCCGCCGTCATCCGCGCGGCCGGAACTCGTCGACGTAGCCCAGGATCGCCTTCTGCACGACGGGCCAGTACCGGTTCTGCGACTGCGACGGCTGGTAGATGTTGTGGCCCGCGCCGGGCAGCAGCACCGTCTCGCCGCGGCCGCCCTTGGCCTTCAGCGCGGCGACGAAGGCCTCGCAGCCGGCGGGCCGGACGATGCGGTCCGCGGTGCCGTTGAAGCACGTCACGGGGACCTTGGGGTTGATGTTCTGGATCGGGTCGGCGACGGCGAACTGCTGCGGGAACTCGTCCGGCAGGCCCAGGAAGAGCCGGGTGTTGACGTTGCCGTCGGCGACCGCGCGGCGCATGTCGAGGACGCCGCCCATCGAGACGACCGCGGCGGGCGTCACCGCCGGCACGCTGCCCATCGCCCCGGGCGTGAGCATCGAGCGCGCGGACGCCCACACGGCGAGCTGACCGCCCGCGGAGTGCCCGGCGACGACGACGTCGTTCAGGTCCAGGTTCGGCGCGTACTGCGCCTTCACCGTCTGCAGGAAGTCGATCGCCGCGGCGGTGTCGGTGAGCGTGGTGGGGTAGCCGCCACCGGCGCCGATCCGCCGGTACTCGACGTTCCACACCGCGACCCCGTGGCTGACCAGCGACCGCGCCATCTCCGACATCGATCCCGCCGCGGAGGGCGTGCGCCAGCCGCCGCCGTGCAGCAGCACCACGACGGGGATCTGCGCGGGCAGCTGGATCGTGGTGCGGGCGCTGAGCGGGCCGCCCGACGGGTTCTGCTGGAGCGCCGGATTGGCGGGCAGGTACAGCTCGCCGTAGTTCTGCTCGGGATCCGGGACCCCGTCCGGGACGGGGTAGACGATGCGCTGCGGCTGGGTCACGGGGAACTTCCCGACCAGCGAGGCCGGGTTCATCGGGGGGTAGGACGCCGAGGGGGACGCCGGTGCCGACGACGAAGGAGCACCCTTGCCACCCGTGACGGTGGTGGTGCACCCCGTGCCGAAGAGCACGGAAAGGCAGACGACGGCGCCGATCAGCGGCCGCCGGGCGCGCGCGAACAGCACGTCGACCCTCTCTCGCCCGGCGGGGCGGTTCATGGCGTTTCCGTCCGGAATCCTAAGGCAACCCTGGCTCGAACTGCTAGTGCGGGCGCGCCGCTGTGACAGGTGCCGCTGCCCCGTGTTCGGTCCGGGCTGGATAATGGGGGGATGAGTGTGCTCCCCGTTCGCATCTATCCGGACCCCGTACTGCGCACCCCCGCGGATGAGGTGACGGTCTTCGACGCCGATCTCGCGCGGCTGGTCGACGACATGATCGACACGATGCACCACCACAACGGCGCCGGCCTGGCGGCGCCGCAGGTGGGCGTGAGCAAGCGGGTCTTCGTGTACGGCTGCGGCGGCCGCGAGGGCCACCTGATCAACCCGGTGTGGCGCGCCGTCGGCGACGAGCTGCAGACCGCGGCCGAGGGCTGCCTGTCCATCCCGGAGGTGCGCGGCGAGTGCACCCGCCACATGAACGTCGTGGCAGAGGGCGTCGACGTCACGGGCGCCCCCGTCACCCTCGAGGCCACCGAGATCCTCGCCCGCTGCATCCAGCACGAGAGCGACCACCTCGACGGCGTGCTCTACCTGAGCCGCCTCGACCCCGAGGAGCGCAAGGCCGTGATGCGGGTGATCCGCAGCTCTCCGTGGTTCACCGATCCGGCCGCCACCCTGGCCGCCGGTGCCGGTGGCGCGGGCGGACGCGCCTGATGCGGCTGCTGTTCGCGGGCACCCCCGAGCCCGCCGTCCCGGCGCTTCGCGCCCTCCTCGCCTCGGACCACGAGGTCGTGGGCGTGCTCACCCGCCCCGACGCCCGCTCGGGCCGCGGCCGCGGCGTGCGCCGCTCGCCCGTCGGGCAGGTGGCCGACGAGGCCGGGATCCCCGTGCTCACGCCCGCCACACTGCGGGACCCGGAGGCGCGGGCGGCGATCGTCGACCTGGCGCCGGACTGCTGCCCGGTCGTCGCCTACGGCGGAATGATCCCGCCCGATCTCCTGGACGTCCCGGTCCACGGGTGGATCAACCTGCACTTCTCGCTGCTCCCCGCGTGGCGGGGCGCCGCCCCGGTGCAGGCCGCGCTGGAGGCCGGCGACGAGGTCACCGGCGCGTCCACCTTCCGCATCGAGGCGGGTCTCGACACCGGCCCGGTGTTCGGCGTGCTCACCGAGCGGATCCGGCCCGACGACACCGCGACGGTGCTGCTCGACCGGCTCGCCGAGCACGGCGCCGAGCTGCTGACGCGCACCGTGGACGGGGTGGCGGCCGGCGCGCTGCAGGCCCAGCCCCAGTCCACCGACGGTGTCTCGCACGCGCCGAAGGTCACCGTCGACGCCGCGCGGGTGCGTTTCGACCTGCCCGCCGGCGCCGTCGACCGGCACATCCGCGCCATGACCGACGCGCCGGGCGCGTGGGTGCCGCTGGGCGAGGCGCGGCTCAAGCTCGGGCCCGCCGTCGTCGACGCCGAGGCCGAGCGCCTGGCCCCCGGCGAGCTGCGGGTCACCAAGCGTGAGGTCCACGTGGGCACCGCCACCGCGCCCCTGCGGCTCGGCACCGTCCAGCCGCCCGGCAAGAAGCCCATGCCCGCCGCCGACTGGGCGCGTGGCGCCCGCGTCGAGTCCGGCACGATCCTCGGAGGCGACCAGTGACCGATCCCGCGCGCAGCGCCGCGCTCGAGACCCTCGCCGCCGTGCGCGAGCGGGGCGCCTACGCCAACCTGGTGCTGCCCGGCCTTCTCCGGGACAAGCGCCTCAAGGGCCGCGACGCGGCCTTCGCGACCGAGCTCACCTACGGCACCTGCCGCGCCCAGGGCCTCCTCGACGCGGTGATCGAGGACGCCTCCGGGCGCCCGGTCGCCGACATCGACGGCCCCGTGCTCGACGCGCTGCGCCTGGGGGTCTACCAGCTGCTGCGCACCCGGGTGGGGGCGCACGCCGCCGTCTCCGAGACCGTGGACGCCGTGAAGGCGACCGCCGGCCGCGGCGCCTCCGGTTTCGCCAATGCGGTCTTGCGGAAGGTGTCCAAGGACGACGAGGACACCTGGGTCTCCCGCGTGGCCCCGCCCGCCGCGGACGACCTGCTCGGGCACCTGGCCATGCAGTACGCGCACCCGCGGTGGATCGCCGAGGCGTTCTGGGAGTCGCTGCGCGCCAACGGCATCAACTCGATGGGGCAGCTGCAGGCGCTGCTGGCCTCCGACGACTCCCGTCCGCCTGTGCACCTCGTCGCGCGACCGGGGGAGATCTCGGCCGAGGAGCTGGCGCTCATCGTCGAGGGGGAGACCGGTCGGCTCTCGCCCTACGCGGTGTACCTGCCCGGCGGCGATCCCGGCGCGCTGGACCCCGTCCGCGACGGCCTCGCCGGTGTGCAGGACGAGGGTTCGCAGCTGGTGGCCCGGGCGGCGGCGGTCGCGCCGCTCGAGGGGCCCGACGGTGGCCGCTGGCTCGACCTGTGCGCCGGGCCGGGCGGGAAGGCCGCGCTGCTCGGCTCGCTCGCCGCTATCGACGACGCCCGCGTCGACGCCGTCGAACCCGCCGAGCACCGGGCTGAGCTGGTGCGCAAGGCGATTCGCGGGCTCCCCGTGGATGTGCACGTGGCCGACGGCCGCGCGTCGGGGCTGGAGCCGGGCTACGACCGGGTTCTGGTCGACGCCCCGTGCTCGGGCATTGGCGCCCTGCGACGCCGGCCCGAGGCGCGCTGGCGCAAGCAGCCCTCCGACGTCGCGGGCCTGACGGTGCTGCAGCGCGAGCTGCTCACCGCCGCTGCCGAGCTCACCCGCCCGGGCGGCGTGGTGCTCTACGCGACCTGCTCCCCGCACGTCGCCGAGACGCTCGGCATCGTCGGCGACGAGGAGCTGCTGGCGGCCGCCGGGCTGGAGCGGATCGACACCCGCCCGCTGGTCCCCGAGACGGACCTGCCGCTGGGCGACGGCCCGCACGTGCAGCTCTGGCCCCACCTCCACGGCACCGACGGCATGTTCTTCCAGGCCCTGCGCAAGCTCCCCTAATCCGATTGAACGACGTTCTGGAGACTATGACCTGCGCTTTTGCTCTCCGGAACGTCGTTCAATCGGTGGATCTTCGGGAGTTTGAGGGGCGGGTTCGTGGGCGACGGTCCGCTCCAGCCCCGCGTCCGTAGCTCGCGGGCGACGCGGTCGAGGAACGTCGCTCGGCCGCTGAGGAGCATCGGTGAGGTGACGCGGATGATGATCCATTTCTGGTCGGTGATGGCGTTCCAGCGGGCGATGTCGATGCGTTGTTGCTCTGTCGAGCGGTGGTAGCCGCCGTCGTACTCGATGGCGATGCGGTACTTCCCGGAACCGAGGTCGACGTGAAAGGGCGTACCGGGGACCGGTTGCTGCGGCCGGAAGAAGTCGAGGCCAGATCGATGAACGACGAGGCGTGAGTAGGTCTCCCAAGGGGACTGCGCGCGGTTGCTGGCCTCGGCGATGACGTCGCGTACCCGATTCGCCCCGTACAGACCGGGATGCGTGTCGAGATAGGCGAGAATGGCGGCCTTCGTGGTCAGGGACCTGCCGAGCCGATCGGCGCGGATGAACTGATCCACCCCCGCGATCTTCTCGTCACCCTCGGCGAAGCGGGCCACGTCGACGGCGGTCCGAACGATCGATGTGGCGACGTGCCCGGACACGGTGACGACGTCCTCGACAGGGAGGTGACCGCAGCGCATCACCACGCCGTGTCGCCTCCCCTGCGCGGGAAGCCAGATCTCCGGCCTGTGGCCGACGGCGTACTCGACACCGTGTAGAGCCGCAGCGCTCCAGCAGACGAACACGAGATCGGGGTACGCGGACTCGAGTGCCTCGAGAACGTCGTCGTTCGACGGCGTCGCAGCGCCATCGTGGCGAATGCCGTGGATGACGGGGGTCGATTCCTGCCGGAGCGCATGCTCGGTCCGCCCGCCGAGGAGTTCCCGCCTGCGTCCCATCACATCAATTGGACGCACCAGCCTTGCGATCGGATCCCTACGAGACCAATTGAACGACGTTCTGGAGAGTCCGACCTGCGGTTTTACTCTCCAGAACGTCGTTCAATTGGGGAGGGGTGTCAGCCCTTGAGGACGCCGCCCTTGGTGAACTCCTGGGTGAGGACGCCGCCGGGGCCGGGCTTCGCGTCGCCCTTGGGGTAGCCCATGCCGAAGGCGCCGCCGCCCTTGACCCACTGGTCCTTGATCTTGCCGGAGACGACGTGCGCGCCGTTCTCGGGCGACCAGACGATCGAGCCGTTCTGGAAGTCGTTGTAGGCGCCCGCGACGGACCCCGCGGTGGGGCCGCCGACGGAGAGCTCGCTCATCAGCGGGAAGCCCAGCTTGCCGGTGGGGCCGCCCTGCTTCAGGTAGAAGTCGCGGATCGCGCCCGAGACGCCGGCCGCCTTGCCGCCGTTGACCTTCGGGTTCCAGTAGATGGTGCCGTTGGTGAACTCCTGCACCTTGGAGCCGCCTGCGACGTCCTTCTCGACGCCGAGGGGCTGGCCGTACTTCTTCTGGCCGCCGTCCTTGGTGAAGGTGTCGTTGATCGCTCCGGTGACCGCGAACTTCAGCGGCTCGTCGGGCTTGGTGTCGGCGGCGGGCGTGGTGGCCGCGGCCTGGCCGGCGAGCAGCTGGCCGAGGAGCTTCTGCGCGTTCGGGTCGCTGCCGAACATCTTCACCAGCGTCGCCACGTCGGTGGTGGGCAGCTGGCCGGTCGCGAGGATCTGCTGCACGCCGGGGATCTTCGCCAGCTCGGTCAGCGCGGGCTGCGCCGAGGCGGGCACCGCGTTCGCGGTGGAGACCAGCGGGGTGCCGGCTGCGGCGGGCGCGGCGGCCGGGGCCGCAGCGGCGGGAGCAGCCGCCGCCGGAGCGGCCGGGACTGCCGGTGCGGCCGCCGGCGCCGCCGCAGGGGCGACGGGGACCGCGGGCACGGCGGGTGCCGCGGGATCTGCCATCGCGGGCGCCGCGGCAACGAGTGCGGCCGCGGCGACCGCCACGAACGTGGTCAAGGTGGTGCGTGCGATCCGCATGACGACCTCTCAACAATCGACGACACGAGAGTTACCCGTGTGATTAGTGGTGCTGATGTTACTAGAGTGACAAATGAAACACAACGACGTCGCGGTCCGCGCGCGTGAATCCGCGGCCGAACCGCCTCGCGACGCCGAATCCGGCCTCGTGTGCGCGCGGAGCCGCGGATCCGCAGACGTAGAATCCGACGCATGTCTTCGCCGATGATCGCGCCGTCCATCCTCTCCGCCGACTTCGCCCGACTCGGGGCGGAAGTGGAGGCCGTGGGCGGACCGGAGGGCGCAGACTGGGTGCACGTCGACGTCATGGACAACCACTTCGTGCCGAACCTCACCCTCGGGCTGCCCGTGGTCGAGAGCCTGCTCAAGGCGACGACGATCCCGCTCGACTGCCACCTGATGATCGACGACCCGGGCCGCTGGGCGCCGCCGTACGCCGAGGCCGGCGCGTACAACGTCACCTTCCACGCCGAGGCCACCGACGATCCGGTCGCCGTCGCCAAGGACATCCGCGCCGCGGGCGGCAAGGCGGGGCTTGCGATCAAGCCCGGCACCGCCTTCGAGCCCTACATCGAGATCCTCAAGAGCTTCGACACGCTGCTGGTCATGAGCGTCGAGCCCGGCTTCGGCGGGCAGTCCTTCATCGCCGACGTGCTGGAGAAGGCGCGCGCCGCCCGCCGCCTCGTCGACTCGGGCGAGCTGCGCCTGCTCGTGGAGATCGACGGCGGCATCAACGCCGACACCATCGAGCAGGCCGCCGCCGCGGGCGTCGACTGCTTCGTGGCGGGCTCCGCCGTCTATAACGCCGCGGATCCCGCCGAGGCGCTGCGCAAGCTCCGCGCCCAGGCCGCCGCCGTCCCGCGCCCCTGACGGTGGACCTGCAGGCCGCGCTCGCGCTGGCCGTCGAGGAATCGGCGGCCGCCCGCGGGATCAGCACCCCCAACCCGCCCGTCGGCGCGGTCATCCTCGCGGCCGACGGCACCGTCGCCGGACGGGGCCGCACCGCCCCCGCCGGCGGGCCGCACGCCGAGGTCGTGGCGCTCGCCGAGGCCGGGGACGCCGCGCGCGGCGGCACCGCCGTCGTGACCCTCGAGCCGTGCGACCACACCGGCCGCACCGGGCCCTGCACACAGGCCCTGATCGCCGCCGGGGTCGGGCGCGTCGCCTACGCAGCCGCCGACCCGAACCCGCTCGCCGCCGGGGGAGCCCACACCCTGCGCGCGGCCGGGGTGGAGGTGGAGCACCTCGCCGTCGAGCCGTGGCCGCTCACCGAGTGGCTGTTCCGGCAGCGGCACGGCCGCCCGATGGTCACCGTCAAGCTGGCGGCCACCGTCGACGGCCGGATCGCCGCTCCCGACGGCACCAGCCAGTGGATCACCGGCCCCGCCGCGCGACGGCGCGCGCACGCCGAACGGTCCCAGCTCGACGCGATCATCGTGGGCACCGGCACCGTCCTCGCCGACGACCCGGCGCTCACCGCCCGCGATGCCGACGGCGAGCCGCTGGCGCACCAGCCGACCCGGATCGTCCTGGGGGAGCGGGAGATCCCCGCCGGCGCGAAGGTGCTCACCGGTCCCGGGGAGGCGCGCGTCGTCCGCAGCCGCGACCCGCGCGCCGCGCTCGACGCCGCCGGCGACGCCGTGCACGTGCAGGTCGAGGGCGGCGCGACGGTGATCGGCGCCTTCGTCGCCGCCGGCCTCGTGGACCGCGTCCAGGCCTACATCGCCCCCGTGCTGCTCGGCGCCGGGCTGCCCGCCCTGACGGTGCCCGGCGTGGGCACCCTCACCGACGCGACGCGGCTGCGCCTGGACACCGTCGAGCGGCTCGGCGACGACCTGTTGGTCACCCTGTTGCGTTCTGCGTGAGCCCAACACTTGGGGCCGTGGCCGGTCAGTGCTACCTTCGGAAGCGGAAGTTCTCAGGGCGGGGTGCGATTCCCCACCGGCGGTGATGGACTCCGGGCGATCCCGGTGTTCGAGCCCGCGAGCGCCCCACCGCGAGGTGGGGGTCAGCAGATTCCGGTGCGATTCCGGAGCCGACGGTCATAGTCCGGATGAAAGAGAACTACGCGGGTGTACCCCGCGTCGTCGTGCCGCCCTGAGGCCGAAGTGGCAGGAGCGGCGGATGTTCACCGGCATCGTCGAAGAGTTGGGCGTGATCACCGCCCGCGAGGACCTCCCGGATGCGGCCCGTTTCACGGTCCAGGGCGATCTCGTCACCTCCGATGCGAAACACGGCGATTCGATCGCGGTCAACGGCGTCTGCCTCACGGTCGTCACCGTCGAGGGCGGCGCCTTCACCGCCGACGTCATGGAGGAGTCCCTCCGTCGCAGCTCGCTGAGCAAGCTCGGCCCGGGCGACCGCGTCAACCTCGAGCGCGCCGCCGCCATCAACTCCCGGCTCGGCGGCCACATCGTGCAGGGCCACGTCGACGGCACCGGACACGTCCTGAGCCTGAGCCCGTCCGAGCACTGGACCGTCGTGCGGCTCGCCCTCCCGGAGCAGCTGGCCCGCTACGTCGTCGAGAAGGGCTCCATCACCATCGACGGGGTCTCGCTCACCGTCTCCGCCCTCGGGCAGGGGGTGACCGGCGACGACGCGCAGCACTGGTTCGAGGTCTCGCTCATCCCCACCACCCTCGAGCTCACCAACCTCGGCGGGGCCGAGCCCGGCACCGTCGTCAACCTCGAAGTGGACATCGTCGCGAAGTACGTCGAGCGCCTGACCGGATTCGCCGGGCGCGAGGAGGAGAAGTAGCCATGACGAGAATGGATTCGATCGAGCGCGCCATCGCGGACATCGCCGCAGGCAAGGCCGTCGTCGTGGTCGACGACGAGGACCGGGAGAACGAGGGCGACCTCATCTTCGCCGCCGAGAAGGCGACGCCCGAGTTGGTGGCCTTCATGGTCCGCTACACCTCCGGCTACCTGTGCGTGCCGCTCGACGGCGCCACCTGCGACAAGCTGGGTCTCCCGCCCATGTACTCGACCAACCAGGACAAGCACGGCACCGCCTACACGGTCACCGTCGACGCCAAGGAGGGCGTGGGCACCGGCATCTCCGCCGCCGACCGCGCCACCACCATGCTGAAGCTGGCCGACCCGAGCTCGACGGTCGACGACTTCACCCGGCCCGGGCACGTCGTGCCGCTGCGCGCCAAGGACGGCGGCGTGCTGCGCCGCCCCGGCCACACCGAGGCCGCCGTCGACCTCGCCACCCTGGCCGGGCTCGCCCCCGCCGGCGTGATCTGCGAGATCGTCTCGGAGAAGGACCCGGGCGGCATGGCCAAGTCCGACGAGCTGCGGGTCTTCGCCGACGACCACGGCCTCGCCATGATCTCCATCGCCGACATGATCGCCTGGCGCCGCAAGAACGAGAAGCACGTCGTGCAGGTCGCCTCCGCGCGCATCCCCACCCGCTACGGCGACTTCCAGGCCGTCGGCTACACCTCGATCCACGACGACGTCGAGCACGTCGCGCTGGTCAAGGGCGACATCACCGCGGACGACGGTGCCGACGTGCTCGTTCGCGTGCACAGCGAGTGCCTCACCGGCGACGTCTTCGGCTCGCTGCGCTGCGACTGCGGCCCCCAGCTGGACGCCGCCATGGAGATGGTGGCGCAGGAGGGCCGCGGCGTGGTGCTCTACATGCGCGGGCACGAGGGCCGAGGGATCGGCCTCATGCACAAGCTGCAGGCGTACCAGCTGCAGGACGGCGGCGCCGACACCGTCGACGCGAACCTCCAGCTCGGCCTGCCCGCCGACGCCCGCGACTACGGCCTCGGAGCCCAGATCCTGGTGGACCTCGGCATCACGTCGATGCGCCTGCTCACCAACAACCCGGCCAAGCGCGTCGGCCTCGACGGCTACGGACTGCAGATCACCGAGCGGGTCGCCATGCCGCTGCGCGCCAACGCCGAGAACATCCACTACCTGCGCACCAAGCGCGACCGGATGGGGCACGACCTGCGCGACCTCGACCACTTCGACCAGGGAGGTACCGCGTGAGCGGCGCTGGAATCCCCGACATCGCTCTCGACGGTGCGGCCGACCTGCGGCTCGCGATCGTCGCCTCCCGCTGGCACGACACCGTCTGCGAGGCGCTCCTCGCGGGCGCCGTGCGGACCGCGGAGTCCGCGGGCGTACGGCACGTCACCGTCGAGCGGGTGGCGGGCGCCGTCGAGCTGCCGGTCGTCGCGCAGGAACTGACGAAGAACCACGACGCGGTCGTGGCGCTCGGCGTCGTGATCCGCGGCGGCACCCCCCACTTCGAGTACGTCTGCGACGCGCTCACCGCGGGCCTGCTGCGCGTGTCCCTCGACGCCGGCGTGCCGGTCGGCAACGGCGTGCTCACCACGAACACCGAGGCCGAGGCCCTCGACCGTGCGGGCCTGCCCGGCTCGGCCGAGGACAAGGGCGAGCAGGCCGCGTCGGCCGCGCTCGACACCGCTCTCACGCTGCGCAGGCTGCGGGCGGTCCGATGAGCCGCATCGCCCTGGTCCAGGCCACTTGGCACCGCAACATCGTCGACCGGGCCCGCGACGGCTTCGTCGAGGAGTGGCAGCGCCTCGGCCACGACGGTGCCGAGGTCGACGTCTTCGAGGTGCCCGGCGCCTACGAGATCCCGCTCACCGCGAAGCGGCTCGCCACCACCGGGCGCTACGCGGCCGTCGTGGCCGCCGGCCTCGTCGTGGACGGCGGCATCTACCGGCACGAGTTCGTCGCGACCGCCGTGATCGACGGCCTGATGCGCGTGCAGCTCGACACCGACGTGCCCGTGTTCTCGGTGGTGCTCACCCCGCACCACTTCCACGATCACGACGAGCACACGGCCTACTTCGAGCGGCACTTCGTGGGCAAGGGGGCCGAGGCCGCCCGCGCCGTCGACACCACCCTGACGGTGCACGCCGCCCTGCCGACCGCGTAGCCGCGGCCGCGGGCGACGGCCCGCTGTCCGCTTTCCGTAGAATGGCGCCCGTGATGACCGACGCGACCACGCAGCCCGTGCTCGAAGTGACCCCGCGCAAGATCAAGATCTACGCCTGGTCCTTCGCCGTGGTGCTGGTCCTGGGCCACGCCTTCGTCGCCTGGCTGCTCAAGGCCGGCGGCGACTCGGGGATCGCCTTCAAGACCGGCGATCAGGCGGGCATGGTGGGCATCGGGATCATCCTGGCCTGCGGCGCGCTGCTCTTCGCCCGCCCCCGGCTGCGCCTCGGCCCCGACGGGGTGACGGTGCGGAACCTGCTCAACGAGAACACGTACCCGTGGGACGTCGTCGAGGGCTTCTCGTTCCCCGAGGGCGCGCAGTTCGCGCACCTCGAACTGCCGCGCGACGAGTTCGTCGCGGTCTGGGCCATCCAGGCCCGCGACGGCGAGCTCGCGGTGCAGTCCTTGGATCGCGCCCGCGAGGTCGCCGCCGTCTACCAGCGCTGAACCGCTACTTGATCGTGCCTCCGCGCCCGTGCAGGATCGTCATCAGCTGCGTGAGCTGACCCTCCTGCGCCGCGGTGCGCGCGAAGCTCGTCAGGTTGAGCAACGGGTTGAAGCGCTTGCGGGCGATGCCCTTGGCGTAGGTGAACTCGCGCAGGCCGTCGGGGCCGTGGATGCGGCCGAAGCCCGACTCGCCGACGCCGCCGAAGGGCAGGTTCGGCACCCCGGCGAACGTGATGATGCCGTTCACGGCCGCCATGCCGGAGCGGATCCGGTCCGCCAGCTCCATGCCGCGGGCCTTGGAGAAGACCGTCGCCGCGAGGCCGTACTTCGTGGCGTTGGCGAGCTCGACCGCCTCGTCCATGGTGTCCACCTTGGCGACGGTCACCGTCGGGCCGAAGGTCTCCTGGGTGACCGCGATCGAGTCCTCGGGGACGTCGACGAGCACCGTCGGCTGGACGAAGCGCTCGCCGACCGCGTCGACGCCGCCGACGAGGGCGCGGCCGCCGCGGGCGAGGGCGTCCTCGATGTGCGCCTTGATGATCGCCAGCTGGCTCGGCATGGTGATCGGGCCGATCTTGGAGTCCTCGGAGTCGTTCGCCGTGACCTCGCGGGCCTTGGCGACGAGCTTCTCCAGGAACGGGTCGTAGACGTCCTTGTGCACGTAGACGCGCTCCACGCCGACACAGGTCTGGCCGGCGTTGGCGAAGGCGCCCCAGGCCGCGGCATCGGCGGCGGCGTCGAGGTCGGCGTCGCGGTCCACGAGGAAGGCGTCCTTGCCGCCGGCCTCGATCACCACCGGCGTCAGTGTCTCCGCGCACGCGGCCATGACCTTCTTGCCGGTGTTGGTGGAGCCGGTGAAGGCCACCTTGTTCACGCCCGAGGTGCACAGCGCGTTGCCGGTCTCGCCGAGGCCCGTGACGGCCTGCAGTACGGGGCGGCCGACGGCCTCCTCGAACGTGCGGGCCAGCCACACGCCGACGCCGGGCGTGTACTCCGAGGGCTTGAAGACGACGGCGTTGCCGGCGGCGAGGGCGTAGGCGATCGATCCCATCGGGGTGAAGACGGGGTAGTTCCACGGGCCGATGACGCCGACGACGCCGAGCGGGTGGTAGCGCACCGTCGCCGACTGGTTCGCCATGACCAGGCCCGAGCCGACGCGCCGCGGCCCGAGGACCTTCTTCGCGTGGTTGGCGGCGTAGGCGAGGTGGTCGATGCCGAGGGCCGCCTCGAGCAGGGCGTCGCCGTGCGGCTTGCCCGTCTCGTCATGCACGATCTGCGCCAGCTGGTTGATCCGCCGGGTGATCACGCCCTTCCACGTGTTGAGGGCCTGCTTGCGGCCGTCGAAGCCGATCTCCTGCCACCAGTCGGCCTGCTCGCGGGCCCGCGCCACGACGGCGTGCACGTGGTCGGCGGAGTGGATCGGGTACGTCTCGACCACGTCGCCCGTGCGGGGGTTGAGGGAGTCGAAGGTCTTCGTGTTCGCTGCGGTCATGCTGACTTCCTGATCTCGTCGGCCGCCTTCTCGGCGATCATGATGGTGGGGGCGTTCGTGTTGCCGCGCGTGATCATCGGCATCACCGAGGCGTCGACCACGCGCAGTCCCTCGGTGCCGCGGACGCGCAGCTGCGGGTCCACCACGGAGTCCTCGCCGGACCCCATCGCGCAGGTGCCCACCGGATGGAACAGGGTCTGGGCGTAGGTCCGGATCAGGGCGAGGAAGTCGTCGTCCGACGGATCCTCGGGCACGTGCCAGGGCTTGCCCAGGTTGCGCGCGAGCGGCCCCTGGCGGCACAGCTCGAAGCCAGCCCGCGTGCCCGCGAGGAGCGCCTCGAGGTCGGCCTGCTGATCGAAGTAGTTCGGCTCCAGCGACGGGTGCCAGTCGGGGTTCGCCGAGCGCAGCCGCACCTGGCCGCGGCTGGCGACGTTTACCAGCGTGGGGCCGCAGATGAATCCGCGCTTCGTCGGCTCGTGCAGCATGTTGTCGTAGAAGCCCGATCCCATGACGTGGTACTGCAGGTCCGGGTGCTCGAGATCGTCGCGGGAGCGGAAGAAGCCGCCCGCCTCACCGCCGTTGGACGCCAGCGGGCCGTTGCCGAGCAGCTTCCAGCGCAGGAGGTTCTGCAGGTTCTGCGCCTCCATGAGGTCGCTCGCGCCGTGGGTGTCGAAGATGATCGGCACGATCGGGTGATCGTGCAGGTTGGCGCCGACCCCGGCGAGGGCGACCCGGGTGTCGATGCCGAACTCGGCCAGGTGCTCGGCCGGGCCGATCCCCGACAGCATCAGCAGCTGCGGCGTGTTGATCGCGCCCCCGGACAGGATCACCTCGCGGCGCGCCTTCGCGGTGTGCTCCGCGGCTTGCTGCTTGAAGGTCACGCCCGTGGCGCGGTCACCGTCGAACTCGATCCTCCGGGCGGTGGCGCCCAGTGCGACCGTGAGGTTCGGCCGCGAGCGCGCCGGTTCGATGTAGGCCTTGTCGGTCGACCAGCGCCGACCTCCCTTGCAGGTGACCTGGTACAGGCCGGCGCCGTCTTGGGCGGCGCCGTTGAAGTCGTCGTTCCGTTTCAGTCCGGAGCTGACGGCGCTGTCCACCCACGCGTTGACGAGCGGGTGCGTGTACACCCGGTCCTCGACGTTGAGGGGGCCGTGGGTGCCGTGGAACTCGTCGCGGCGGGCGGCGTTGCCCTCGGCCTTCTTGAAGTAGGGGAGCACGTCGTCGTGCGACCAGCCGGTAGCGCCGTACTCCGATTCCCAGGCGTCGAAGTCCGCGCGGTTGCCGCGGATGTAGATCATCGCGTTCATCGACGAGCAGCCGCCGAGCGCCTTCATCCGCGGCCAGTACGTCGGCCGGTCGTCGAGGTGCTTCTGCGGGGTGGTGGTGTAGTTCCAGTCCCACTTCGTCTTGAACAGCGCCGAGAAGGCGAGCGGGATGTGGATCTCGTCCGCATCCGCCTCGCCACCCGCCTCGAGGAGCAGGACGGAGACGCCCGGATCCTCCGACAGGCGCGCCGCCATGACGGCGCCCGCGCTGCCGGCCCCCACCACGATGTAGTCGTACTCGTCCGCCGGCAAACCCGCTCCTCGCGTCGTTCCAGTGCTTGGTGACGAAGTTACTCGGAAGTCTCGTGGGCGTGAAGGGATTGGACAGGTTCGACGGTGCCCTCAGGTCACCCTCAGGCGACGGCGGGGGCGAGGCGCTTGATCATCGGGGTCAGGGCCACGACGACCAGGCCGATGGCGATGGCGGTGCCGCCCAGGATCAGGAAGTAGGGCGCCTCGTCGTCCTGGTCGTAGAACGTCGCGAGGCGACCGGCCAGGGCGGTGCCGAGGCTGATGGACAGGAAGTTCAGGGCCACCATCTGCGCTGCGAAGGCGCGCGGCGCGAGCTTGGTGGAGACACTGAGGCCGACGGGGGAGATGCACAGCTCGGCGAGCGCGAAGATCAGCATGATCCCGAGCAGGCCGATCAGCGGCGCCGTGTTCACGCCCGCGGGCATGAGCAGGAAGGCGAGGAAGGCGACGCCGATGCCCATGGTGCCGATGGCGAACTTGATCGGCGTGCTGGGCTGGCGCGGGCCGAGCTTCGTCCACAGCGCCGCGAAGACGGGCGCGAAGATCAGGATGTAGACCGGATCGACGGACTGGATCCAGGAGGCGGGGAACTCCCAGCCGCCGAGGGTGCGGTCGAGGCGCTCGTCGGCGTAGACCGCGACGAACGTGAACATCTGCTGGAACAGCGCCCAGAAGGCGACCTGGGAGAGGAAGAGGGGGATGAAGGCCTTGACGCCGTTGCGTTCGGCATCGTCGACCCGGTTGCTGCGGAGGAGGAAGACGAAGTAGGCGAGGGAGATCGCGGCGACGGTGATGATCACAGCGTCCACCAGGTTCTTCGCGGTGATCACGCCGGTCAGGATGAGGCCCACGACGATCGCGATCGCGACCACGGCGCCTGTGGCGACGCGCTGGATGTCGGTGCGCGAGGCGGGGTTCGGCACTTCCTGGCTGATCCGGGGGAGCATCTTGCGGGTGAGCCCGTACTGGAGGAGGCCGAGCGCCATGCCGACCGCGGCCAGGCCGAAGCCCCAGTGGAAGCCGACGTTGTCCTGCAGGTAGCCGGTGAGCAGGGGGCCGATGAAGGCGCCCAGGTTGACGCCCATGTAGAAGAGCGAGAAGCCCGCGTCGCGGCGAGTGTCGCCCGCCGGGTAGAGGTCGCCGACCACCTTGGTGGCGTTGCCCTTCACGCCGCCCGAGCCGACGGCGACGAGCACCAGGCCGATCGCGACGCCGGTCGCGCCGGGGATGGCCGCGAGGGCGATGTGCCCGGCCATCACGAGGCACGCGGAGTAGAAGAGGGTGCGCTCGGCGCCGAGTAGGCGGTCGGAGACCCAGGCGCCCGCGATGGTCGAGAGGTAGACGAATCCGCCGTAGGCGCCGACGATTCCGAGCGAGGTGGTCTTGTCGAAGCCGAGGCCGCCCTCGGACGCCGAGTAGTACAGGTAGTACGCGAGGATCGCCTGCATCCCGTAGAACGAGAAGCGCTCCCACATCTCGACGCCGAACAGGTTCACCAGCGGCCAGGGATGTCCGAAGAAGCGGGTGTCGGGTTTGTAACCGGGGGTGGTGGTCATTTGTCGATGTAACCATGCTCGGGGCGCCCGGTGTGGCAGCTCAGCGCAGGAGTCGCTCCGCCTCCGGCTGGTACGCGTGCTCGGCCCACTCGCGGGGCGTGGTGCCGTACTGCAGGTCGACGACGGTGCGGTCGGCCCCCGCGTCGAGGAGCGCGCGGATCAGGTCGAGGTCGCCCGCCCAGGCGGCGTGGTGCAGCGGCGTCGCGCCCTCGCCGTCCCTCGCGTTCGGGTCGTCGGGGACGGTCGGGACGGTGACTGTGACTCCCGTGACGTCGATGCCGTGCTCGGCGAGGAGGTTCAGGCGCGCGGCGAAGCCGTGCTGCGCGGCCCAGTCGACCTGCCGGCGCCAGACCTGCGCGCGGTTCTCCGTCTCGGTACCGACGCGCGTCTCCCACGGACTCGGTCCGGCGTCGGCGAGGCCGTGCGCGAAGAGCAGCTGGAGGTGCGTGTCGTCGGGCCGGAACATCCGGTTGTAGAGCGTCTGCTGGTCGGCGGGGTGCGCTCCGCGTTCCAGCAGGAGGGCGGCCAGTTCCTGGGCGCGGGGGTGCCGCGGCTCGCGGCCGGCGCCCTGTTCGCCCTCGCCGAAGACTCCGGTGAGGGCGGTGAACGGGGTGGGCAGGCCGGAGTGCAGGAAGCCGGTGTTCGGGTCGGCGCCGGCGTCGAGGAGCAGCGTCGCGGCATCGAGCGAGCGATCGATCGCCGCGTCGATCGGGAGGCGCGAATAGCAGAGGTAGCTGAGGGGGTGCCAGCCGAAGGGGCCGCCCGGGCCGGCAGCCAGGGAGGGATCGGCACGCAGGTGTGCGGCCACCGCATCGGCGTCGCGCGCCGCCGACGCCGCCCAGACAGAGCGCTCGACGAGGCCGGGGTCCTGTGCGAGCAGGTCGGCGGCGGCACGCCAGCGCGGCGGCTCGTCCGACGGTCCGTAGCGCAGGCACGCCAGCGAGCAGAACAGGTCCTCGGGCGGGAGCGCGGCCTCGTCCACGGCGCACGGGTCCACGGTGAGGTCGGCGTTCGACGCGTCGGGGGAGCCGCTGCGTGCTCGCTGGGGCATGGCGCCTCTCGGTGGCTGGACGTGTGGTCAGCGCGGCAGGTTGGTGCGGGCCACCTGCTCGCGGAGGAATGTGAACTGGGCGTCGAGGCTGGCCTGCAGGTCGCGCAGCTCGTCCGCGTGGTGCTGGAAGCGCAGCGCGTCGGCCTCGTTGCCGACGGCGTCCCGGTACAGCTGGTCCAGCAGCTCGCGGTGGGCGCTGCTGTTGGTGCGGTCCAGGATCTGCAGATCGCCCAGGAGCCGTTCGACGGGGCGCAGTTCACCCAGGTACTCGGCGAGGGCCGCCACGTGGTCGCGGAGGGCGTCCTCGGCCATGCGCGCGGCGTGCGTGTACTCGTCGATGTGCTGGGCCAGTGCGGGCGCTGCCGGCGAGGCGCCCGACGGGCGTGGGGTGTCGGTGCGCATGCGCCAGACGCGGTGGGCGCGGTGGCTGATGTCCTGCAGCGTGGCGTCGAGGTTGATCCGGACGCGGTGCTGATCGAGGAGCGGGTTGTTCCACGCCGGGGAGCGGCGGATCTCCTCGGTGAGCAGCACCGCGACGCCGAGGAGGCGGGTCTCCACGCGGGTCTGGCCCGGTTCGGCGTCGGGGTTGTACGCAGGGGTGCGCTCGGCGCGGAACGGCCAGGGATTCGCGGCGAGACGCGCCTGCTCGCGCTCGGCGATCCGGTTCTTGTAGCGCGTGAGCCGCCACAAGTGGAACCCGGCGACTCCGGCGGCCGCGAGTAGGAAGATCAGGATCGCGGGGACGCCGGACGTCGCTATCGCGCTGCTGATCACGAGCGCGCCGAACACGACGACGACGGCCGCACCCTTCCTGATCTGGGGTGGCGGCCCGTACTGCAGATGTGCCGGGTAGCCGGGCGTGTTGCTCGCGGTGAACCGCCGATAGGCGTCGTCGATGGCCGTCGCGCGCAGGTTCTGTAGGTACTGCGCGGCGTCGTGCGCCGCGGCCTGCGCCTGCTCCCGGCCGACCAGGACCGCGTCGGCCGCCGTGGTCACCCGGTGGGCGATCTCCTGGGGCACCGTCTCCGCCATCTCGAACCTCCTCCAGAGCCCTACCTCGAATGTACCGAGTCATCGGGGCTGAGCGCCGCCACGAATGTGCCACAGTTCCGAGAGCTCGTGGGGCGTCCAGTCGGGCCAGTGGCCGGCGCCGATGGGCATTCCCTGGAAGAACTCGGCGACGATGGCGGGGCCGGTCCGTCGTGAGTTGTCGTAGAACGTGGCGCTGGTCGTCGATTCGACTGCCACGGCCACCAACGACCACAGCCGATGGTGCCGCTCGCGGATCTTGTCCTCGGGAACCGCGTGGCCCCCGGTGATGACGCGACGGGCCACGCGCTGCACGGACAGGTCCACGGGAACCATCACGACGTGCAGATTCACGTCGTAGTCACGATCCAGCGCGGATCGGATCAGCTCGATCTTCGACGGGTGCGAGAACACGGTCTCGGCGATAAACGACCTCCCCGATTCGAGCAGGCGCTCGCGGGTGGCCGCAGCGATGCGCGCCGCTTCGTAGGAGTGGGCCTCGGCAGAGTCCGGCCATCGTGCCTTGGCGATGACGTCCGCGTTGACGAAGGGCAATCGAGGGACGCGGGGCTGAAGCACGAGCTCGACGAACGTCGACTTCCCCGCGCCGTTCGGTCCGACGACCAGCTCGACCTGGCTCATCGGAGCGGGGCGTCCTCGATGACTCGTTCGGTGCCGTCCGGGTGGTACTCCATCATCCGCCCGTTGTCGTCGAGGGCGACCGTCACGATGCCGCGCTCGGCGAGGACAGCGCCGAAGTCGATCTCATCCAGGCTCTCCCGGATCCCGACCTTGAGCTCGGCGTTGAACGTCCGCGACTCCGCCTCGTCCAGGGCGTCCGGCGACAGCGTTCCCGCGAGCGCCGCCTCCACGCGGCTGCGCGCCGTGGTGTGGTGAGCGGAGACGTTCCGGCCGATGCGCGCCCAGTGGTTGATCTGTTCGGCGATCGAGCGACCTTCCGCGGCCGCCTCGACGCGGGCGTCCTCGAACACGTCGTCGGCGATGCGGGTGGGGTGCGGCATGGCGACTCCTTTGCTTCGTCTGGCGCTGTGACCAGTATGTAGCACCATGCTACGCCGTGAAGGGCGGCGAGGCCTGGGGCGATGTCCCGGCCGCCGCCCTGCGACGACCGGGACACGGCGACTACTTCAGGGCGACCGTCGCGCCGCCGGAGAACATCGAGTCGTGCAGCTCGATGGTGGCGGGCTCGGCGTCCTTGGGCATGTCGAAGACGACCTTGACCTGCACCGTGTTGCCGGGGTTGATGTTGTCCCACACCGGCACGTCGGAGTCGCCGAGCGCGATCTGCGCCATGGAATCCGACTCGAACGAGCGGCCCTGCGCATCCTTGACCTTCTGCGACGACGGGCTGAAGTCCTGCGGCTTGGTGCCGATGTTCTTCACCGTCATCGCGACGACGACGAACTGGCCCTGAGCCTTCTTCGCGAGGTACGGGTTGTCGCCCACCTCGGCGAGCCCGGTCTGGACGCCGGTGACGACGAACTCGAACTTCCCGTCGCGGACGGGGGTGTTCAGGCCCACGGCCTTCGGGTCCGCCTTCGCGGGCGCGGCAGTGCCGGCCGTGGTGCCGCCGGCGGCGGTCGCCTCGTCCTTGTCGCCGCCGCCGGTGGCGACGGAGACGACCACCAGGAAGGCGATGACCGCGAGCACGATCCACGGCCACTTGCGCTTCTTCTTGGCAGGGGGAGCGGGCGGGGCGCCGTAGGGCGCGGGCTGACCCGGGTACGGCTGACCGGCGTAGGGCTGACCGGGCTGCTCGGGCTGGCCGGGCTGCAGCGGGAAGGGCTGCTGAGACATGACGAATCCTCGATTCTTGGGATCAGTGAAGTCGACGTGAGGCGGGAAGTGCCCTACGTCGTGAGTGGAGCCTCGGCTCCGGTGGATCAGGCCGACGGTGCGCAGAACGCGCCCGTCAGAAGTGATGACTGTTAGTTCAAGTCAGAATGCTTGTGCGTGCGGTCATTTCATCCTCCCCAGGACCTGATGGCGGAAGCATCGCACCGCCCACTGACAAGTTTTTGGTGGCGGTCTTCCGCATCGCGGTAGTCTCAGGTCAGCGGTTCGACGGAACTCCCGCTCAGGGCAGATCCCCTCCGCACGATCATTCGTGCTGCCCTGGGGGATTTTGGCGTGACGTTGTTGCGGGTGACCGCGAATCGACTGCTCGAGGAGTACACGTCGGAGTCGCTCGTGGAGAAGCTGCTGGAGCGCATGCTGTTCGAACGCGGAATCACCGTCGCCGGTGCTGAGCAACGGTCGTGGGGAAGCAGTCTCCCGTCCTTCGCCGCGGATCTGCGCCACGGCGGTCTGGGCGACGTCGAGATGCTGATCGAGTACAAGCTGCCGCTGACCTCCCGTCGCGCAGACGTCGTCCTCGCCGGTACTCACCCCGACACGGGTGCACCGTCGTACGTGGTCGTCGAGCTGAAGCAGTGGTCGTCCGCTGCCTTGTTCGAGGACGATCCGGGCATGGTGACCGTCCCGCACCTCGGTGGTCCGGTACTACACCCTGTCGCCCAGGTGGCCGGCTATTGCGAGTACATCGGGGATTTCGTCCGAGCGTTGCGCGGTCAGGATGATCCGCTGGCAGGTATCGCGTATCTGCACAACGTCCACGATCCCGGCGAAGTCGCCGACCTCGGTGCCCATCCCGCCACGGCTGAGGGGCGTCTGTTCACCGGGGCTGACACCGACGCCATGCTTGCGTACCTCCGCACGCGGCTCAAGGCCGGTGCGCCGTCCGGCTACGCCGCCGATGCCCTGCTGAACTCGCGCGCCGCACCGTCACAGCAACTGCTCGCCGTCGCTGCGGAGGAGGTGCGCGAGCGGCAGGTCTTCCACTTGATCGGCAACCAGAAGCTCGCGGTCGACCTGGTGCTGCACGACGTGGAGCGGGCCCGGGCCGCCGACACGAAGCGGGTGCTCGTGGTGACGGGTGGTCCAGGAAGCGGCAAGAGCGCGATCGCGCTCGCCCTGCTCGGTGATCTGGCCCGACGGGGTCGGACGGTGCTGCACGCGACCGGGTCCCGATCGTTCACCACGACCCTGCGCCAGGTCGCGGGTGCAAGGACGCCCCGCGTCAAAGCGATGTTCAAGTACTTCAACCAGTTCGTCACCGCTGACCGCAACGGGCTCGACGTACTCATCCTCGACGAGGCGCATCGGATCCGAGAGACGTCCGCCAACAGATACACGCGCGCGGCGGACCGGACCGGGCGCCCGCAGGTGGACGAGCTCATCGCAGCCGCTCGAGTTCCGCTCTTCCTGCTCGACGAGCACCAGGTGGTGCGCCCCGGAGAACTGGGTTCGCTGCCTCAGATCCGTGCCTACGCCGCCTCGCTCGGACTGGAGACAGTGCACATCGCGCTCGACGACCAGTTCCGCTGCGGGGGAAGTGAGCGGTACGTCGAATGGGTACTGGACCTCGTCGGACTCGGTGAGCGGGCGCCGTGGACGTGGACGGGAGACGACGGCTTCGAGGTGCGGATCGCGGAGACGCCGTGGGACTTCGAACGGATGCTCAGTGAGCAGCGGGACAAGGGCTACTCCGCGCGCATGACCGCCGGCTATTGCTGGCCGTGGAGCGATCCCACTCCCGAGCGGACGCTGGTGCCGGACGTCGTCATCGACGATTGGGTCAGGCCGTGGAACTCCAAGTCCGACCGACGGATGGGCGACGTTCCGCCCTCGCAGCTGTGGGCGACCGAGGACGGCGGCTTCGGGCAGGTCGGATGCGTGTACACGGCGCAGGGCTTCGAATACGACTGGAGCGGCGTGATCCTCGGACCGGATCTGGTGTGGCGTGACGGCCGATTCGTCGTGCGAGGGGACGAGAATCGCGATCCCAGCCTCAAGTCGAAGAAGAACCTCACGGACGTGCGGTTCGACCTGCTGATCCGCAACACCTACAAGGTGCTGCTCACCCGCGGCATGGTCGGCACCGTTCTGTACTCGACCGATGAACAGACCCGCGAGGCGCTCCGGCGTCTCGTGCAGCAGTAGCAACGAAACGAGCTCGGCCCGACAGGCTTCCGCATAGGAAACGCCTCCACCCGATGCGAACCTTGAAGGGCGCATGGGCAATGACGGCATGGATCGTTACGATCGCCAGCGAGTATCCCGAGCACATGGGGATCGCATTCGAGGACAAGTGGTGGGACTTCGGTCAGCGTCGCGACATTCGAGCCGGAGATGATCTCTTCTTCTGGCAGGCTGGTGTGAAGAAGGTCGTGGGCTGGGCGACCACGACGAGCTCGATCGAGCCTCGAACAGAGGAAATGCCGCCAGCTCACTGGACGGATGATTCACCGACTCGCTACCGATATCGAGTGCACCTGGTGAAGCGGGCGGCAGCACCGGTTACGTCGCCGACGTGGGATGAAGTTCGTGCGCGCATTGGAACGAAGGCATCTCCGAACATCCCTGTGATTGAGGTGAAGACCGGCGCAGGAGAGAGGTTCCTCAAATCGCTCTTTCTGGACGCGTCGAGTGAGATCGACGAGGCATTGCTTCGTCAGCTCACTGCAAAGGGGGCATTTCTCGACGCGGCCGACCGACGGCTACGGCGGGTCACCGATGTCGTGATCCGACCTGGCCAATCGGGCTTTCGCGACGGTCTTCTGGTTGCGTACGACGGTCGATGTGCAATATCGGGCAGCGACGTCACCGAGGTGCTCGAGGCGGCTCACATCGTTTCGTACCGGGGCATGCAGTCGGATTCGGTGAAGAACGGGCTCCTCCTGCGTGTCGACCTGCACAGGCTATTCGACAAGTTCCTAGTCACCGTCGGCGCGGATCGTCGTGTCCGTGTGGCCCCCGGACTGCGTGAGGGGGCGTACGGCGACTTCCATGGAAAACGTCTGCGCAATCCAATCGTCGCCGGCTCGGAGCCTGCCGACGAGGCCTTGGAGAACCACTGGAAAGCCTGCGACTTCATGACGTCGGCGGGGCAAGTTCGCATTTGAAATACGCGTAGGCGGCTCGATGGGCACTACGTGCAGGACCTACCCACTGAACCGAACAACGGCCACGTGGGATGCGCAGTCGAGGGCACCGTCGACGTCCATGTCGCGAACGGCGACGGTGCGTCGCGCGAGGTGATCGGGGAGCGCTGCCGAGAATTTGAGCCCTTCGAGGGATCGATCGTCGATCAGCGGGAGTCGCTGTTGCGCCTCGTCATCGAGCCGGAGTAGCTGGATCTGGTCGGCGATCGAGCCGGCGGTCAGGTCGGCGTGGAGGCGCAGATAACGACTGTTGAACGATTGCCTAGGAGCGACGAGGTCTGGTGCCCATGCCGCAAGGGTGCGGTTCGCCTTGGTGCCGGCCCACGTCCACCATCGCCACTCGTTCTTCTCCCGCGCCACAACAAGGCCGCGTTCGGAAACGCTCCATCCTGAAGTCTCGCGGAGGTCGCTCAAGGTCGCAGACGCTCGTCGAGTGAGCGTCACCCCGTCGGGCAGGGAACCGAGCAGGACTGCGCGTGCACCGCGGGTGAGGGCGAAGGAGTCACCGTCGGCGGCGCTGCCCCACTTGGCCTTGCCTGCCAGCGTGCTCGATTCGACGTACACCTGGCGGCGCTTCCAATCCACGTGGGTGACCTGCCAGGACCGGCCGCCGAGAAGGAGAACGCGCGGACCGTCGACGAGGTCGGTGAGGACCGATACATCCACCGACCCCACCTCCTGCCGGCCGGCGAAGACACGGAACTCGGGGGCGGCGGTGAAGACGGCGAGCAGCTCCATGAAGTGGCGGCGCCCGAAGCGCTTCTCCGCCTCGGCACCGATGAACGCGGTGCCTGAGTCATGCTCGAGAAAGCCTTCGTCGAGGAGGTACTGGAAGATCTCGTCGCCGTCGTGGTCGAACAGTGGGAGGGAACCCCAGCTGCCGCGCCAACCGTCGATCGGTACGCGGCGAGTCTGCAGCGCCAGGGCGAGCAACTGTTGCGCGGCGATATGGCGCGGTTCGGGAGGAGCGAGCACAGGTTCGACGAAGCCCTCCGACCAGCAGTGCAGCATGCCCAGGGTGTTGAGGACTGCTTCGTCGCTCGTCGCCATGAAGAGGCAGTTGCGGACTGTGCCGGGGCGTCGGCCGGTTCGGCCGAGCCGCTGCAGAAAGGACGAGACGCTCTTCGGCGCGTTGACCTGAATGACACGATCGAGGTCTCCGACGTCGATGCCGAGCTCGAGCGTGGACGTTGCGACGATCACGCAGTCCCTGGCTTCGGCGAAGGCCTCCTCCGACTGTCGGCGTTCATCCGCCGACAACGAGGAATGGGAGACGAACGTAGTGATTCCGCGCTCGCGAAGCTCAGATCCGAGCTCCTCGGCCAACCTCCGAGAATCGACGAACACCAGACGCTTCTCACCGTGATGCAGCGCGGCGATCACCGTTGCGGCGTTCTCGATGTTGCCCACCGAATCGACTGTGAGCTCCGGTGGGTCGGCCTGGCGCGCGGGAGGATTGATCACCCGGCCGGCAGTGCGGGCGCCACCCTGGAGCCAGCTCAAGAGGTCGTCGGGATTACCGACGGTGGCGGACATTCCGATCCGCTGCAGCCGCCTACCGACGAGACTCTCGAGTCTCGCCAACACCGCGAGGAGATGCCAACCACGATCGTCCCCGGCGAAAGCGTGCACCTCGTCGATCACGACGGCTCGCAGTTCGCCGAGCACAACTGCCGGATCGACCGATTCGGAGACGAGCATCGATTCAAGGGACTCGGGCGTAGTCAGCAACACGTCCGGGCGTTCGGCCTTGATGCGCTTGCGCTGTCCGGCCGTGACATCGCCGTGCCACGTGGCCGCATCACGGCCGACCCAGTCGGCGTACTCGGCGACGCGTGGCTGGAGGTTGTTGAGTAGCGCTTTGAGCGGGCAGAGGTAGAGAACCGACGTCCCCGACCAGCGTTCGCGTTGCATCTTGGTCAGGATCGGAAAGACCGCTGCCTCCGTCTTGCCACCGGCCGTAGGCGCGAGCAGGATGGCATCCTCGCCGGCCAGAATCGGCGCCACCGCGTGATTCTGGAGTGGCCGCAGGCCCGGCCACCGGAGGCTGTTTACGATGTGGTGCTGGATACCAGAGTCCAGCGCGTCGAATCCCGCAGTACTGGTCATGGACGGCTCAGAGCTCCACGTCGTCCGCGGACGACGCGCGCACGACCTCGTCACGCTCGGTGGTGGCGATGGTCAGGCGGTAGTCGCGCCGAGGATCGAAGTCTTCGAACTGATCGATCCGGTCCAGTACATCGGCGACCAACTTCTTGAGGAACAGCCGTGGAGAGACCCCGACCTTGCCGCCGAGCTCGCCGGCGACGGCGGCAGCGAGGTCGCGCAGGTAGGCGTCGTCGCACACCGACAGAATCCGAGAGGGCGAGGAGGCGCCATCGGCGTACAGATCGCGCACCCGTGTACCGACCTCGACGAGCTTGTCCATATCGAACCCGGTGAGTCGGATCTGCGGTGCGCGCGGATTGTCGAATCGCGGGTCACCGAAGTCGGTGTGGAGGCGTTGCGCGAGCGGTGGCAGCGTCTGGACCCCCATCCGGCCGTCGTAGAACGCGGGCGTGCCCGTGACGATCAGGTACAGGCCGGGGTAGCGGCCGGAGTCCAGCTCATCGAGCCATTGCCGCAGGGCATTGAGGGCCTTCTCCCGCGAGTCCCGGCGCATGCGCTGCAGCGTCTCCACCTCGTCGATCACGAGAACAAGGCCGGCGTGCCTGGAACCCTTGAGGACCGACAGAAGGCCGGTCAAGAAGCCCATCGCGAGGAAGTGGTCGACGTCCTGCTTCACCCCGGCGAACCGTTTGGCCTGCGCGCCCACGTGGGGCTGGCCCCCGAGCCACGCGATCAACCCGTCAGCGGTGGCGGCGTCGCCGGATTCCAGAGCCTCGCGGTACTTGCGCAGCACCATCGGGTACTGCGGTGTGGACGAAGCGACCGTCGCCAGGCGTTGCTCGAGGAGCTTCTCCACCTCGGCCGCGGGCGCTTCGGCGGCGCCGAGTGCGTCCGCAGCATCCTCCTCCACCCCGTACAGCCACGCGTCGATCACTGCGCGGAAAGCGCTCTTGCTGAACGCCGACGTCCGGAGTTCTTCGATCGTGCGCCGGTAGACCGTCTCCAGGCGGTGAAGTGGCGTTTCCAGCTCACTGATCTGCACCTCGGCGACGGCGAAACCCCTTGCCATCGCACGCTGTTCGACCCAACGGGCGAAGAACGTCTTACCCGCGCCGTACTCGCCACGGACTGCCTTGAACGCGGATCCGCCGGCGGCAACCGCGACGAGATCCTCGTCGATGGCTCCGGCGAATTTGTCGATGCCGACGGCCAGCGCATCGAGCCCGCCATCCGGCACCGTTCCCTGGCGGAGCGACTGCAGGATCTCGCGTCGCCGGACCGGCGAGACCGGGCTCACCGTCGAACTCCGAACTGCTCGAAGAGAACATCGGCAGCGACCACCAACTCTGTTCCGTTCACCGAGACGGCCTCCACGCCGTCGACGTTGAACACCTGCAGGAGCGTGGGGGCGGTGCGCCCGACGCGCGCGGACGTCGACCCGAGTAGGGCATCGACGCGGGCGAGCGGCAGGACGCCGCCCAGCGAGATCGCTTCTCGGATGACGCTGCCGACCGCCGCTGCCTTCATCCGGGGCGCGAACAGCCGCATCTGTGATCGGAACAGGTCACTCTCCTCAAGGGCGGCCACGGCGCTGTCTTGGACAGGTGCCGAAGGTGATGTGCTCGGCGCATCGGGAAGGTCGAACAGACCGTCACCCTTCGGCTCCGCCTTCCTCCGGGCGGGCTTGGTCGGTGCCTTCGGTGCTGCCATCGGTACCGGACCGATGATTGAGGCCGGCGACCCGTTCCAGAACTGCGGCGCCTCGATGCCTCCGGGCCTCAGCTCCAGATGGGCGGGCGGGGCGCCCTTCACGAGGATCGTGACGGGGATGGTGACTTCCGCGGGCGACCCTCCGCCGTGATACCCGGCCTTCTTGCCCGTGTACCGGACCTGTTCATCGACGGCGAGGATCTCCTGGCTCCCGTCCGCGAGAACCCGTGGGCCCGTCAAGAGAACCTCGTACGCCTCAGCCGGCTCGTCGACGGGACGGTGCCGTGCGGAGGTCCGGGTGCCGCGCTGGACCGACGGTGCCTCACTCCGCTCGACGACGTGTCCGTGGTCGGAGACGAGGACGACGGTGCGCCCGACGGTCGCGGCCGCCGCGAGCAGCGCCTCCAGGTGCCGCACCTGCGAGACGGTCCAGACAGTGCCGATCGGATCGGACTTGTCCAGGGCGTCATCGATCGTGTTGAGCACGCACGCGACCACGGGGGTTCCGACGGTGTCATTGATGGACTCGCGCACCTCGGGGGCGAGGGACCCGCCAGCGAGTGTATCGAGCTGGGCCTTGTGAAACAGCGGAGTCTGTTCGGCCGGCAGCCCATTTCGTTCGAGCCACGAGGCGAAACCGGGCTTTTCTTTGGTTTGGTCGCCCGCGGTGAGAGCGCCGGTGAGCAGCGAGCATCGGGAGAAGCGCGTGACCGTGGGAAGGACTGCGACAGCTGAGGTGGGCAGGTCGTCCCGTGTGAACTGTTGCCACTGCGGACTGCGTCGGGTGAGATCGGTGACGATCTCGTTGGCCGCTGCGGAGCCCATGCCGTCCGCGACGATCAGCAGCACGGGGGAGCGGTCCTGCCGATCGTCCCCGAAGGTCGACGGCGCAGGCTGGGTCAGTGGCACGACGACGCGGTCGAGCAGGTTCTCGATCGGCAGGAACGCGTCATCGGACGGGGCGTGCGTGGCTGAAGCCGCGAGCTCCCTGGCGAACTCGCGGTCATATGCCCCGCGCCGCGCGCGGACCGTCTCCAGGATTCGACCGTTGGCGGACTGCAGTGCGGGATCCTCTGCACCGACGAAAGCCTCGTCGATCGCCGCATCGACCCAGGAGAGCTCAGTGCGGTACGCAAGAAGCCAGGCGCTCAGCCCGACGGGCGACTCGAATTCTCCGCGTGTCCATCGCAGGAGGCGTAGTGCAGACCGGGCGACCCGGACGTCCTGCGGTGCGTCGGGACCGTCCGCGAGGGCGGAGGAGTGCGCTCGGACCGCCTCCCAACTGTCCTCGGCGTCGGCGAGGGGACCGCCTTCGACGGCGGAGTCGAGGGCTACGGCGAAGTGAGCGAGTCGGTGCGGGAGCGCGTCGGGGAGCACGTCCGAGCGACCCACGAGCGGGGTGGCGCGAAACTCCGAGACGAGGTCGGTGGCGCGTCGGAGCACGGGTGCCGTGCCGCTCTCCTGGGCGGCGAGCGTGGCGGCGGTGCCCCAGGCACGGATTTCGCGTTCGGTCAGCTCGACGCCGAGCGCCTGAGCGAGCAGCGTGCGGACGACGACCACAGTGTCCCGTGCCGTCGCTGCGGAGTGCTCCGTGTGGGTGTCGTCGGTGAGCGCAGCGACGAGGCCGAGCGGCACGAGGTCGGCCGGCCCGCGCGTGCGCCAGACGGCGGTCATCGCGCGGCCGGCATCCCCGAGTCGTCTGGACAGCCAGGCGTTGAACTGTTCGAGCAGGACCGGATCGGCGCTCTCCCGCCAGGACTCGAACCTGACATGTGTGGAGGAGATCGACCACAGCGCCACGCGATGGGGCGCCACACTGTCTGCCTCGAGTCCGAAGCCGCGCGTGAGCGCACCGAAGAGGTGGTCGCCGGTGAGCACGCCTCCGGGGGCGGGTTGCACGGCGTCCGGGAGCGAGCGCAGGGCTGACCGCGCGGCGTCGTTCTTGTTGCCCAGCAGGCTGTACTCCTGGCTGGTCGCGTTGAACGCCTCACGCAGTGCGGGCCACGGATCCAGATGGGAGAGGGTGTGCCGGCCGGTGAGGTGCTCCTGCACACCGACGGGGATCTCCGTCGCCGGACGGTCCGTGAGGATCACGACCCAGTCCACCTCGTACCGGTCCAGCAATGCGTCACGGATCGCGAGCACGCTCGGGGCCGTGCGCACGCGGACGCGCTGTCCGTCGAGGGTGAGCGTCGGGTCACCGGACCACTCCGGTCGCGCCGCGACGGCGATCGCGCCGCGTGCGTACTCCTTCGCCTTGAGTTGCCGTACCAGCGCGCGGATTCCGGCGCGGTCGGCGATCGGCAGTGAACTCGTCACTCGTCCACCCGCGTGATGGTGACCTGGAATCGTGCTCCGGGGTGGGCGCGCAGCAGCGCCTGAAGGCGCTGCTCGAACACCGACTCCGTGTCGGCATTCAGGTCAAGGGTGACCGGCTGGAACGTCCGTGTAGCGGGATCGACCGGGAGTGGAATCTTGTCGGGGTCCGGCCGTGCCGGTGGCGGCGGAGGCGGGGCGACGGGGCCCGGCGCGAGGGCCTCCAACCACGACTCGCGCTGACCATTGGCGCGCTCCAGAGCACCGGCAAGGCCGATGGCGAACTCCTGGGAGGTCACCGCTTGCTGGATGTCGGAGAGGATCCGCTTGGCCTGGCTGCCGTGCGGGGTGTCGCCCGGCGCCTGGACCAGGACGTCCCACCGTGTGACGGGGTACTTCGTGATCGCCTGCGCTACGTCGGCGGCGGTGCTCAGCGATTGCGAGACCTCGATGTCGGACCCGCGGAGCAATGCGTCCGCGATGAGTGGAACGAGGTCCAAGTTCTTGGCACCCGGTACCCGGTCTTCAAAGAGTTCCATCAGATCGGCCGCGAGCGGGCCGCGGCCCTCGCTGAAGGGGAGCCCGAAGTACTCGTAGTACGTCTGCAGCTCGCGGACGAAGCTGCGGCGGCCGGCGAACTCGGAGCGCGCGTACTCGCGCACCGCGTCACCGAACACGCCGAGATTCGTCGCCGTGAGGTACTCGCTGAGGTTCTGGCCGGTCCACGTCCTCCACCGCTGCACGGCGCGCTCGAACACCGCCTGGTCGGGAAGGGGCTCGAGACGAAGCTCCATGGCAGGCTTGATCTCGCCGACGGCGGGTTCCTCCACCGTCGACTTGAACAGGAACCAGGACCGCTTGGTCCGCGTCGCCCACACCGCCGCGATCAGGTCGACCATGTCGTCCGTCAGGCCGCGGCGCTCCGCGATTTTCGCAATCGCCTGCCGCAGCGCCGCCACTTCGACGGTGCCGCCCTCGTCGATCCCGGCGCGCCCCAGCTCCTGCGTGATGCGGTTCTGCCAGGTGGTGAACTGATCCGGGCCGAACATGAGGTGCGTCTCGTTGGTGCGGGCCAGTTCGAGAGGTCCAACGATGCGGCGCGCCGTCGAGCGTTCGGACTGGTCGAGAGCCACCCGGCCGTCCGGCACCGACTGCGCCTGCCGCAGGCGGCGGAGCACGACGTTCAGATCACGCCGCACGATGAGCTTGTCCTCGGGCGAGAACTCGGGGTGCTCGGGGAAGCGGGAGGCGAAGGAGTCTGCGAACAGTCGTTCCGCGGCGGCGCCGAGCGAGTTGCCGATCGGCGTGCTCACGCTGACCCCGGAGTGCAGGGGCCGGAGGTAGGGCTCCGGCGCTTTCGCCCCACCGACCACGCCGTACGCCACCTGCAGCGCCAACTCCAGCTGCGCGGTGGTCTGGCTGCGCTGGCCCTCGAGGATGGCCTTCGCGGTGGACCGGTCGGCCTCCGGGAGCTCGTTGGCGTAGGTGCCCCAGCGCTCGCCGTTGAGCAGGTACTCGAGCACCACGAGCCGGCCGAGGCGGCGGTTGGTGTCGTCGTCGAAGAAGGTGGGCAGCCAGGCGATGGTGAAGGCCTCGTCGCCGGTGCGTCGGAGTTCGTCGATCCGGTCGTGGTCCTCCTGGACGGTGTGGCCGGGGTCGTCGAAGGGGAGATCGACCACCAGGCGCAGCGCGCCGTGCGTCTGCGGGACGAAGGCCTCGTCGGAGAGGTAGCCGCGGTCGCGTACGTTGCCGAAGACGATCTCGACGATGCGCTCGGTCCCGCGCCAGACGATCTGCCGGAGGCGGGCAGCGTCGATGGTGGCGGTCGCGTCGGCGACGCCGAACTGCTCGGCGAGGAGCCGGCGGATGAGTTCGCGGCGCCGGCCGTCGGTGTCCTCGCCGGAGGCGCGCTTGACGATCCGTTCGTAGTCGACAGATTCGAGGGAGGCGGAGATGATGGGGTTCGCGTCCGAGGTCACGCTGATCTCGGGGATCTCGGCGGCCCAGCGCTTGACCTTGCCGAGGATCTGCGTGGCCTGGTCGCCGGGGATCAGAGAGATCACGCTGCCGTGGTTGAGGGAGGCGAGCCGGTTGGCGTCGATCTGTTTGAGCGCGGGCACGTTCGGCGCGATCGCGGCCATGAGCAGAGTCTTGGCGATCCGGATGTCGGCACGGAGCCCTGGAGGGGTCTCGCCGTCGGTGATGTCGGTATCGACGCCGGCCTCGCGGAATAGCAGCGGGCGCAGCTTCTCCAACCACAGGGTGCGCGCGGTCTTGAACGTGGATGCGGCGGCGGCATTGATCGCGGTGCCGCCCGCGCTGTCGATCACGTAGTCGAAGGCGTCGCCCACGGGGATCACGTTGGAGATGGTCAGCTGATCGGCCTCGTCCTGCAGCATTTGCTGCATCACCTTGAGGGCGGTGCGCTCGCGTTGCATCTGGCCGGAGAGGGCGCGAAGGGTGGCGATGAGGGCCGGGGAGAAGGGGTAGGTCAGTTTGAAGGCGTCGGCGTCAGCGCCGCGGTGCTGATCGTCGGTGTTCACGCCGTCGAGCAGCACGTCCCACACCTTGGGGCTGCGTTCGATCCGGCCGAACGAATCCTGTAGCGCGGAGGCAGCCTCGGCGTCCAAGGGCTGGAGGAGGCGCTTGTTGGCGATGTAGGGAAGGTTCTCGTCGCCCAGGGTGACCTCGCCGAAACGGCCGGCCTGGTGCGCGAACGCCTGCTCGACGGCCTGCTGGGTGGCACCGGAATCGCTGCCGCCCGCGACCCACTTGGAAAGGTCGTGCTGGCGCGCGATGAACGAGGCGATCGGGACGGCGAGCCGCCCCCGGCTGGTCTCGACGAGCTTGGTGATCTTCTGGACCTCGGCGCTGAACTTCTCGCGCTCGGTGATGAGGAACGTGAGCCACAGGACGAGCTCGTCGAGGAGGAGGACGACTCCGTCGTAACCGAGCGACTTCGCGTGATCCGCGATTACTGAGAGGCCATCCTCGAGCGGCAGCCAGTCGGTGTTGCGCGAGAAGCTGGTGAAGTACGTGGCGATCAGCGCTTGCTTCAGTCGCGCGCGGTCCGCGGCGGGGGCCCCCGGCGCGGAGGACTCGGCGTAGGTGTTGTCGTTCCACGTGGTGGTGGCCGCGCCGAGCGCCGCCCAGTTCACGGTGCCCGACGGTGCCGCCTCGCCCTGATTGAGGCCGGCGAAGAACTTCTCGTCCCCCATCTCGGAGCGGAGGCGCGCGGCGTCCTCGAAGAGGCCGCCGGCGGAGTGGAGTACGGGCGGCCTGGCATCGGGATGAAACTGGGCGATCTGACGCAGGTACTGATCGAACAGCGCGGATTCGATGGTGGTGGAGTCGAGGAAGTGGAACGTGAGCCGAAGCAGGTTCGCCTCGGTGGCCCGGGGGTGTTTGGCGATGATCGGCTGCAGGTCGGTGATGGCGAGGGTCTCGGACGCACGACCGAGCACTCCGTACAACACGGCCATGAAGTGTGACTTACCGGAGCCGAATGATCCGTTCAGGTACGCGGCCTTGTTCTCTCCGGTCCGCAGCGCCTCTTCGACGGTGCCGAGTGCCTGGTCGAAGGCCTCGGCGATCGCGGGGGTGACCACGTAGGCGTCGACGGTCCCCTGCATGTGCCCGCGCTCGACCGAGTCCGACAGACGCAGCACGTAGTCGTTCGTGCCGTGCGATTCAGGGATCGAGAACGTCTCCCGCAGCGTGCGTGCGGCGGTGCCGGGGCCTGAGAACATGGTGTGTCGCTACTCCGTCTTTTCGCTGGTCGGGTCGAGCCTATCCGTCCAGACGGCCTTGAGCCGTAGGGGCTGTGATGTAAGCGCCGGTTAGACCGCATGACAACGGTTGATACGGGCACTGCGGGGTGGGGCGTATCGGGCGAAGGATGGCAGTACCTGGCCCAATCCGCCCTTCGTAGGTGCGTATGTACTCGTGGCATCACCCCGGGTGTGCGTGCGGTGCGACTAGTTCGAACTATTGAAAGTATGATATTGCATCGATTGCAAGCATGCGCACAACCTCGATATCGGGTCCGAGCGCTTCGGCTTCGCCGCTCCTAGGAAGTAGAATCGGCGCATCAGCAAAGCGTGGATCGTCTTTTGAGTGAACGATTCTGTTGCGAATGAAGTATATTCGTTCCGCGACCTGGGTGAGAAGTGCTGCGGAACTGATCGATTGACCAGTGTTGATCGGCTGCCGTACCGTTATCTTTCCACGTTTCCCGAAGTGTGCTCTGACGTCCTCGTGCATCACGAATTCTCGTATCCGCGTCTCGTCGGCGACCTCGTGGACCAGCAGTTTTAACTGTTCCTCTTCTGTAACGCGTGCGGATGCACCTGCGATCTTCACAACGCGTAAGAGGTCTTCGTTGGCGTCGGGGTTGAAACGGACGTCTCTTATTTCCTTTCGTAGCCGACGAACTGTGTCCTGGGTAGTTGCGAGTGGGAAGTAATACTCGAGCACTTGGTAATAGGACAGAAATGAAAGTGGGCGGTTGAGATTGACCGCTTCGGCGAATTGGAAAAGTTCTGAAACCTCGCTATTGATCCTTGTTGAAGGATATCGAACCTCATCAACAATTGTTCGATGCTTCTTAGCGGGCGATTGAGTGTTTTCGGTGCGGGGTGCGAGGGCTAGTAGTGCTCCGTTGCGGGCGGCGAGCTCGTACAGAAATGACGACGCGATCTTCATCGCCTCGGCCTCTGAGAGTTGCTCCGTTCCAAAGATCTTGATAGTTAGATCTGGTCGCAATTGGCTTCGATCTTGCTCGAAGCGTATTCGCAACTCTCCTGGCGAATAGAGTCGCGCGCACGCCGTCCCCCAGGACAACTCGACGCAAGGAGCTCCTGGTAGGTGGATCGGCTCAGGTAGGCGTGCAGACGGGCGGTCCGGGACCTGGGTGTAGCGACTCATATCGATAGATCGCGCACCCGCGATATGCTGACAGTTGAAGGTGTCCGAATTTGTCGGAGCCGTCAGTTTGCCGAGTCTGCCTGAATAGATCGGCGTAGAACGACGGTACAGCTGGATCGATGGATTCTCGACGTAGAATTCGAAGTATCCGTTGCTCGTTTGAAATCCGTGGAATTCTTCTAACGGCGACGGGTTTTCCCTAAGTTGTTCGACCAGTTCTTCGAAGTGATCGTCGATTACAATTGCTCCCCTTCGCGCCCAGGCTGTCGAGGTGTCTTCACCTTGAGGGATGGTCAAAATTCCAGAATTGTGTTCATCGACGATCGAGAACCCCTTCTCTTCGAGCAGAGTTCTAACCATCGATCGGCTTGTGTCATCTTCAGGCATTTATGACTCTTCGAATCTCATTCATTTGGGCTGATAGAATTTTCTGGCATGGATCGCCATCTCGGACAACTGGGTTTGAAGGTAGTCTGCCAAGTTTGCCGAGAGGGCCGGGTCTGGCAAACTGTGGTACTGGCGGACGAAAGGCAAGATTTCATTGATGCCTGATTGAATGGCGGCGACGGCGTATTCATTTTTGGCGCCGTCGGAGACGTCGCCGGCGAAAATCAGAGCCAGAGCGAGCCCCTGGTAGGCGTGGTTCCAGCCGGCCCAGCCGAGGAGGGAGGTGGGGTCGGTGGCGCGGCCGAGGCCGGGATAAGAGATGAATCGTTCCTTGGGGACGTCGAGCTTGCCTCGATGCTGCCAATACGATGGCTTCTTGAAGTCGGCGCTGGTGTACTTCGGAGGGACGGGGATGTCCTCTGCCTTGACCAGACCAGCGTCCTCTTGGCGCTGGAGTTCCCAGACCTTCTCCCACTCGGCGCGCTTACGCAGACCCGAGGGCTTGTAGCGCAGTTCGGCGAGGAAGGGCACGGCCTCGTCCTTGAGGAGTTTTTCCAGAGTCTTCGTGACTGGTGCATCCTTCTGGCCGGCCCACATGTCCAGAGCGGTGATGAACTCCGAGTTCGTCTCGACGCGGGCCGCAAGCTCAGCGACCGACAGCGGCTGGGGCGTGCCCTGTGGGGTGAACCAGAGCGACTTGTCTTCGAGGCTGTCGAGGAGCCAGTTTCGCACGGCTCGTTCCACCTTCGTGCCCCAGGACTCGCCAGCCCAACGGCGCTTGTACTCGGGCTTCTCGAGTAAGCGAATGAAGGGATTGGACTCAATTTCGCTCACGCGACGCTGGATGAGATCGCGGTAGGCCTGTGGCCAGTCGGTTGGAAAATCTGCATGCATCGGATGTTGATGATTTGCGTGTGAGAACCATTTTGACGTGTCAATCCCGGAGCGGATGTTGCGGGCCATAACAATCTCGAAAGACCGCAGGCCAGCTGTGATTGGAATCCCGGTACCGGTTGGAAATGAGAGGTTCTCGGTGGTCAGGCCATAATGATAATACGTCTCCCAATCGAGTTCCTCTTGTTCGGAGATCAATCGTGAGCGGAGCTCTCGATCTTCGTCGAGTAACTCAGAAGGGGAGTGGACCAAGGCCTCGATCGTTGCCACATCTGGCTGAATCAATGCAAGGCGTTGTGCGAGTTCGTCGATGTAACGAGCACGGGTGAGTGGAAGATCCTGGGGAAGTGGGAAGTCCTTCAAGGTTGTGCCGGTGAATTCCCAGTTCCAAGACCAAGGTTGGTCAGGCATTCCACTCGCGGCGGTGGCGTTGCCCTTGCTGTGGCTGTTCTGCTTGAGCCAGAAGCAGGCGGTGGAGCTGTTGAGGATGCCGAGGAGCCGGAGGTGCTCGTCCTCGGTTGCGCCCTCGGGGAGCTTGATCACGGGAGCCGTGCGGATGAAGATAGCGGAGTTTCTCGCCAGATAAAAGTGGTTGTGCGTGCTGACGAACGGAAATGCGATAAGGAGTTCCGACGTGAATCGCCGCTTGTTTAACTGGGAATACTCCCACCATTCAAGACCCTGTTCTTCCTGGGTCCCCGACAGTGCGCGTCTGATTCTAAGCAGCGGACGCACAGGCCATAGAGCACGCCTGGTTGGTTCGTCTGCTGCGGCATTGCCGTCAGCACCATACGGACACATTGCTCGGCTTGCCTCCGTGAGGCACCAGTCCCGCACCGAAGATCCACCCACGAACGGCCTTTGGAGCTGCTGTTCTATGCCGAGTCGTCTCAGAGTGGGGGCTCCGAGGTCGAACGCGTCATCTTCGCGCGTGACCGCCATGAAGCCGATGTCCGTCGTAGTTTCGGAGAGTGCTTGGCTCCCAGCTAGATTGATTGCCGCAAGAAGTTCGACCGCGCCGCCGCCTGAAAGGCTCCATGGGTGAACGGCCAGGTTAGAGATCGGCAAATCTGTGACAGAGATCCATTGGTCTTCAAACCCGGGTTGCTCGGTGTGACTCGTGATTGACGACCAGACCGTTCCTTGTGCGGGATTCTTGGGTGCGCCGGGTTCGCCCTGGATGCCGAGAACGGCGCGGACGGTTTCGGTCACGGCACCGTGGTTGCGACCGACGAGGATCACAGTCGGGGTGCCGTGGCCCGGGATGTACGCACCGGAGGTGTCGATCACGAGGCGGAGGTCGATGTTCGCGAGGAATTTCTCGATCAGCGGAACGCCGAACTCGCGCTTCATGAACGAGTTCGACGTGATTTGGCCGACCCAGCCAGCATTGTCGCCGGGCTTCGCGAGGGCGAAGAACCGCTCCATGAATGGAACCGTCAGGGCATAGGTGCCCTTGCAGTAGTGGTAGATCTCGCGGTACCTCGCGTTGAGGGCCTTGTCTTTGACCGTGATGTATGGAGGGTTGCCCACGACGCAGTCGTACTGGCCCGAAGCGAGGAACTGGGCGAGCTTGGTGCGGTCTTCGGTGCTGTAGGCGAAGCCGGTGACGACGGCGTCCTTGTCGAAGGCGGCGTCGCCGTAGTCCAGCGCGTCGCGGCCGCCGGAGTCGGGGCCGTGGAGTAGGGAGTCGCCGTTGATCACGTTGAGGGTAAAGGCGGGGAGGCCGATGAGCGAGGAATCGCCGGAGGCCTGCATCGCCGCGACGAGCAGCCGGAACTGGGCGATTGAGACGGCGAAGGGGTTCAGGTCGACGCCGTAGATCGATCCCAGAGCCTTGTCCGCGAGGGCACGCGGTTCCATCGCGGGAGCCTGAGCGCGCCAGCGTCCGAGGAGGCGCTGGAATGCGCCGAGTAGGAAGTGGCCCGATCCGCAGGTGGGGTCGACGAGTTTGAAGCCGTCGAGCGGGCGATCATTGAGAGCCGGCTCCATCGTCTGGTCGAGGATGAACTCCTCGACGAAGACCGGCGTCTGGAGGAGGGCGTACTTCTTCTTCGCGAAGTCCGAGAGATCCTGGTAGAGGTCGCCAAGGAAGCGGGTCTCCAATTCGGGATCGGCGAAGGACCAGAGGAGGACACCGTCGTCATCGGTCGCCCTCCAGAACTCCAACAGTCGCTGCACAGCGTCCGAGCTCGGGGCGAAGATGTGGATTGCGGCGTGGCTATCCACGAGGCCTTCGGTGGCCCGGTGCGCGCCGAGCTCATCGAAGGCCACCTGCAACCATTCGCGGTACGAGGCGTCGGGGTTGCTGCGGTAGAAGCTGTTCTCCGCGTCGAGGGCGCGCTGGCGCAGCGTGTGGTCTGGGCTGGCGATCCACACGCCGGTATCGCCGAGGAGCAGGTTGTCCTCGCAGAAGCGCACGAACACCGAGGTGAGTAGCCAGCCCACCGCTGCCTGTGTGAGCTGGTCCTCCGACCAGTCCGTCCACGAGACTGCGGTGCGCTCCTGTTTGCGTGCCTCGTCGTAGGTTGCGCGCCACTGCGCGAGGGCACCGACCTCGTCGTCGGTGAGGCGCGCTCGCATGTCCTCCACGAGCACCTTCAGCTGCGGCTTCAGCGCAGCGTTCAGCTCGGCACCGGACGTGGTGGCGACGGTCATTGAAGCGACTCCTCGGGAGAACTAGGTGTGGAGGTGGAGATCAGGGCATGGACATCGTCGTCGGATGCCTGGACGAACTGCTCCGGCGCGGACTGGGGGAGCGCGATGTCGTCGATCCTGGCACCGGGCCGGCCACCGGACTCCTCCGGCTGCGGCACCAGGGCCCAGACCGCGTGCGGCGGCGGATTCGTCACGTCCACCCAGCATTGCAGCACACCGAGTTGGCCGTATGCTGCGAGCGTCGACAGGTCGGTGAGGACGACCGGCGCGCCGGCTTCTGCGACCCGATCCGCGATGGCCGGTACGCACTGGGACACGAAGCCGCGCAGCCCCTCCCGGTCGGTCGATGCGCCGGAATCGGCGGCGACGATCGCCTCCCACGGCATCCCGGCCGCAGCCGCGCGGGCGCGCATCTCGCTCAGCAGTACGTCGGTCACGTCGATGTGCACCGCGCCGAAGCGGGCAGCGATCGCCTCAGCGACACGATCGGTGTCGCCCAGCGGTACGCCGATCGCGCGGAACGTCCGATCGCGGGAGCTACTGGCCAGCAGCACCTCCAGCTCGCTACCGGACTGAAGCTGCGTCGGTGCGGCCGTCCGCGTGGTGTAGGTCGGGACCTTCGTGAACTGGTCCGGATCGGGCTTTCGCTGGAAACGCTGTTCGTCCGTGTTCCACTCGGTGCCGGGGAGCACGTCCTCAACGAGTGCGTGCAGCGCATCGCCGGACGGCAGCGGCGCCGCGTGCGGGAACCGCGCCGCGATGCGGGAGCGCAAGGTCTTCACCGTGAAGGTTTCGGTGCGAGACGCGCCCGCAAGGACCTCTCGCAGCGCAGCCCTAGGATCCAGAGGGATCCGGTGCAGCTCATCGCGGGCGGACAGGGCGACCTCCGCGGACGACGTAGCCGCGATCCGCAGCAGGACGTGCGTCGGCACCTCCACCTGATCTGCGGTATCTCCCAGTATCTTCGCTGCGGCTCGGCGCAGCTCGGCGGTCGCGTCGGCGGGACCGACGAGGGCCCGGCCGTCGGCCTCGGCACCGTCGACCAACTTCTCCGCGGCCTTCGCCAACTCCCGGGGCAGTGCTTGGGCCTGCTTGGAGAGCGTGAGCATCGCGACACTGCCGGTGGCCTGCCGCCGGACCGGGCTGATCCGCGCACCGTCGGCGTCCAGACCGGACGCGAGCGCGATGCGCAGGACCCCGAGCGCGCGGCGCTCCAGAATCCGATCCGCCGAGTCGTCGAAGCCTGCAACCAGTTCGCGGGCAAGCAGATCCGGTGTCGAGACTCCGCCGGAGGACTCCAGCAGCGCGATCACCGAGCCGTAGATCTTCTCGATCGTGCTGTTCAACTGTGGATTCTTCTGCCACAGCGTGGAGAACTCCGTGAAGATCTGTGCGATCCGGCCCGGCGTCACCTCCAGGATCTCCGCCAGTCGGCCGTACGACTCGAAGGGATCGGCGGGGGATTGCTCGTGGGTGCCGAGCAGGAGGGCGACCACCTGTCGCCGGACTCCCGATACCTTGGTCCCCGCGACGGCGAGCATCGCGTCCGTGATACCGGTCAGGCTGGTCAGCGGAGGCGAGGTGGTTTCCGGTCTGGCAGGCTTGGCCTTCGTCGTGGGAGCCGCGGGCGGCGTCGGGTCTTGCGTCTTCGCTGCGAACACCGCGGTCCACGCTTCGCGCATCGCCGCAGCCGTATCGAAGCGCTTGCGCGCATCCCGTGCGAGCGCGCGGCGGAAGAACTCCGTGAGGGCCTGCGCGCGGGTGGGAGCGAAGTCGTGCGCGACGAAGTCCTCCACCTCGATGGTCGGCTCGTCGGTGAGGGCGCTGGGGTCGCTCCGGCCGTCGCCGTACAGCGGCGTGGACGCCGTGGCCATCTCGTACAGGACCACCGCTACGGAGTAGCGCTCGGCGGCGGAGTCGTACGCGCGACGGGTACCGATGCCCAGGTCCGGGTCCCGGTACGGGGGAGTGCCGGCCTCGATCGAATCCGCCGACGCCCGGGCGAGGGAGAAGTCGAAGAGCACCAGCCGTGGCTGCGTGTTGCGTCCGGGCTCGCGGTACAGGCCCAGGTTGGACGGCTTGATGTCGCGGTGAGTGATGCCGGCTTCGTCGAGGCCGATCAACGTGTTGAGCAGCTCTGTGCCCCATAGCTTGAGGCGGTTCTCCGAAACCGAGTCGTAGCGCACCAGATCGGCCAGGGTCTGCTGGCCGCAGTAGGTGAGCAGGAGCGCGGTTCGGCCGCGCGGCAACTGCTTCGGGCCCTCGATGAGCCGGACCACTCCCGTCAGGGACGGTGCGAGGTCGGCCACGGAACGCAGGGTCTCGGCCTCGTCGGCCAGGCGAGAGGCGGCACCGTCGTCGATGCCGACCTTGAGGACGCGCTCCGCATCGTCGGCCTCGCGGTCCCGGACCAGGATGCCGCGGGCGGTCGATCCCGCGCCCAGCACCTTGACCACATCGAAACGGTCGTCGATCACATCATCCTGGGCAGGATTGAGCGGATCGACCTCGGGCGCGTCGTCGGCGGTGCTCTTGCGGTGGTTCGCCAGCGCGCCGGCGAACTCCTGGGCGCCGAACGTGTCATCCTTCGTGGTGATCGGCTTCGTGCGTTTGGTCGCCTGCGGCGACGTGACCTTGAGGACCAGGTCGCGGAGGGCACCGTCGACGAACCGACCCGAGGCGGCGAGGTCGAGCCCGCCCTCCTGGCGAAGGCGGTTCAGGAGCTCGGCCCGGTCACGCGCAGGCGCGTCACCGCCCGAGAGGAGGAAGTAGGCGAGCGCTCCGAGCGAGAACATGTCGATCGCGACGCGGTCGGCGTCCTGCGCCCACCGATCCTCGGGCGCCTGGAAGACGTCGTTCTGCGTGGGTTGTTCGGAGGACCCCAGGGCCGTGCCCGGTGTGGCGGTGCCCTGATGGATCTTGCCCGCCCACGTCCAGTCCACCAGTTTCACGGATACGGCACCGTCGTCGACCTTCACCAGCACGCTGCCGGGGGTGAGCCCGCGGTGCGCGACGTGGTTGCGGTGGGCGTAGGCCAGAGCGTCGGCGGCCTGTTGGAGGACCTCGAGTTGCTGGTCGGCGGTGAGAACGTGCTCGGCGAGATACAGGTCGAGGGGCGTGAATCCTTCGATCTCGGGATACACGATCACGGTGTTGCCGTGCGTGTCCTGGGGGAGATCGATGGGGGAGACGATCGACTCGTGGCGGAGGCCCTCGAGCAGCGTGAACTCGCGGTTCATGGCGCGGAAGCGGGCGAGCCGCGCCTGCGTCGGGGTGCCGGGCGGCATGCTGATGATCCGAGCGCGCGCCTTGGAATTCGTGGTCTGGTGCTGCGCCTCCCACTCCTGCCAATCGTCGCCGGCGGCGAGCGGCTGGCCGTTGATGGTCCACGAGCCCGCGTGCCGCTCCGCGCGGCGATGGCCGGTGATCGCGCGCATCGCCAAGCCGACGATCACGCTGATGTCCTCGTGGATCGGTTGGCGATCGCGTGGAGGCTCGAGGACGCGGGTGGAGATCCCGGGAAGCCCGGTCACGGATTCGAGGCCGTCGATGCTGAACAGGCTCGAGCGGGCCAGGTCGCTGAGGTCGGTCGTGAAGTCGTCGCCGTGGAGGTACACGCACTCCTGGATCCAGGGGAGCGCGCGGTCGACCTTGTTCGGGTCGAGGTCGTGCTCGATTGCGACCTTGCGTGCTTCGTCCTTGATCCGAGAGGAGAGTCGTTGCGCCTTGCGGCGGGTGAGGATGAGCGGCGAACGCTCCGTTTTGGTACGCCCGTTGCCAAAACGCCGAGTCCAGGTCTGCTCCGTGCCGGTGAGGTGGCCGGCGTAGGACTTCATCTCGACGAGGTGCAGGCGACCGCGACCCAGGATCGCGGCGTCGATCTCGTGCCACTGCCCCTGGCCGTCCATGAATTCGAAGTTCGTCCACGCGCGGTAGGGGGAGGTGTTCGGGAAGATCTCACGGAGCAGTCGGAGGCCTGCCGCCTCGTGGGCGTAGTTCGACGGCGTGACCTCGATCCAGCGATCCTCGCCACCCACCGTTGGAACCTCCCGACACCCCACCCGCGCGGGCGCGCGGGATCTCCCCGGCGACGATATCAATCAGAGCTGCGTCTCTCTTCGGCAACGGGCATTACGCTGCGAAACGGTCGGAAACATGTCGGAGATGCGCCTTACGATGTCGCGCATGGCTGAAGAACTGTGGTCAGGTCGTGCTCAGGAGCGCTCAGTCCCGTCTGCGAAGCATTCGAAGCGGTGGGGCTTCGTTGCATGGTGAATTCACCTTTGGAAAGTGCGATCGACGATGCAGTCCAACAGGCCGAGACCGAACGCGACGAACTGCGCGGAGTTGTCGCTGACATCCGGTCCGCGATCGAATCGGTGCTTACGCCCGGGATGGCCGAGAGCAGCGAGCTTCGACGGATTATCACGGAATTCGCCCAGGTATCCGCTGGACTCATCGGCGATGCCGGGCAGGGCGACACGTTCAACATCGCGTTCTTCGGCCGCACCGGGGCAGGGAAAAGCACATTGCTATCCATCCTGGGGCACCTGGATGGTGCGCGTGTGTCAGACGGCCACAGCGACTTCACCACCGAGGTCACCCCGGTCGCCTGGAACAAGTGCCAGCTCTGGGACACTCCGGGGATCAATGGCTGGGGGCGGCCAGATAGCGACGAGGGGACCGAGCTCCCGTCGAAGGACTCCGCTCGGGAGCGTCGCTCGATTCTTGAGAGCAGAGCGCGGCGGGCCGTCGAGAAGGCCGACCTGGTTCTCCTCTGCTTCGACAGCCAGAGCCAGCAAGCGTCGGAGTTCGGCAAGATCGCGGCGTGGGTCCAGGAGTTCGGCAAGCCCGTGATAGCGGTCTTGAACGTGCGGAATCCACGCTGGCGCCACTCGCGCAGGCTTGCCGCGGTGGCAGCGCGGAAGACGCTATCGCGCGCTGTAGCCGAGCACGCCGGCAATATCCGTACTGAGCTCGACCGGATAGGGCTCACTGGTACGCCGATCGTTGCCTACCACGCTCAGCGGGCCCTTTTTGCGCGAGCGTCCGAGCCCTACTCGGGGCCGGCACGGGATAGCCTCGCCGTGGAACGCGAGCAGTTCGGCACTGACTACCTGCTCACGAGTTCGAACTTCCCGACACTCGAACAACTCATCGTGAGCACGATCGCACACGGCGCTGCGGATCTGCGGAGGGCATCGATGCGAGACGGGCTGCGGGGGGCCGCAGGCCGAGCCTCGGCCGACCTCGCGGCCATGGTCACTGATGTGGAGGATCGCATCGCGCTGGCCGATGTCACGGCGATGAAGCTGATCGAGGTCCTGGGCTACCCGGAGGAGGAGAACCGGTCGGATCTGCTCGGTGACAGTGCGCCGATCCTCGCGGACGCTGAGGAGGCACGTGGTGGTCCGTATCTCGGAACGGCGAGCGGGTCCATCGACCGATACTTCGAGAGGCTCGTAGAGAAGCACTTGGCAGCGCCACGGCAATTGGTGTTGAACGAGGTCGAGACCCTGGTGAGCGTGAACCTCGAGAACGGGGACGACACCGCAGCCGAGGACATCCGAGACGTGTACGAACGCCACCGCGAGGACCTCACTGCGGCGGTCGCCGAGATGTGGGCTGCCGCAGGTGCGTTTCTCAACCGCAGGGTGAGCATCGTTCTTGCGCAGGGCGATCAGGACGTGGCGCTGGGTGGTGAGGCGGGAGCCCGACGAGACGGTGGATTGAAGGGCGTTTTCGGACGTGTTCTGAGGGTCGTCGGTATCGGTGCATCTGCGGCAGGCGGCGTGCTCGTGCTGCCTGCGGTGACCAATTTCTGGAATCCTGCCGGGTGGGTGAGCGGTACGGCGGTCATCGGGTTGAGCGCTGTCAGCGCGGCAGCGGGAGCTCTTGGGGACAAGCTGAGCGCGGATGGCCAGAAGGACGGTGACCGGCACCGATCGCGTGCACTCCAAGGCGTGCGAGATGCGGTGAACGAGTCCTTCGACACGGTGGAGGCGGATCTGCGTCACGCCTTTCGCGAGCAGAAGTGGAATGCCGCCGCGCCACATGTCATCGAGGCGTTGGATCACGTGGTGAAGCTGAACCGGTACGCGCAGTCCGTCCCGGCGGCGAACATCGGGATAGCTCAGAGTCGTGACCGGATCCGCCGCTCGCCTGAGCCGCGGGAGGTCATCGATTGTGCGGTCGCCGAGGTCATGGCGAGCCGGAGGCGAGATTCCGCCCGTGCCCTTACCTCGGCAGATGTCTGGCTGGGTGAGGATTGGATCGATGCCGCAGACGCGGCATCGGTCGAGACCCGCGCGGAGGTGCTCGATCACCTCGCTGCAGTGCGCGCCGACGATCGGATGCGGTTGGACCGCTTCATCGCCAGAGCCTGGACCCCTATAGACCAAGAACGCCTGGACAAATGGCTTTCACGGATCGACGGCGTGGTGGACGAAAAGACCAACGGTCGGATCGAGAGCATCTTCGCCGTGTTCGACGGCGTCCCGTCGGTCGTGGTGGTGGGTGACTACAGCGCGGGCAAGAGCAGTCTGGTCAAACGTCTTCTGGCAGAGGTGGGCGCCACGGAACCGCGAGATCTCCGGATCTCCGGTGCTGTCGCGACAGACACCGTTCAGGTCTGTGACGCAGGGCATTTTCGCATCGTCGACTGTCCCGGGTTCCAGAGTGGTCGGGCGCATCACGACTCCATCGCCCTGGCGGCGACGGTCAGCGCTGCGCTCGTCATCGTGGTCGTGCACGTCAACCTGATGATCGGCGATACTGGGCTGCTCGAATCGATCGTGGCCGGGACCGACCTCACTGTGGGTAAGGCGCGGAGGGTGCTGTTCCTCGTGAACCGGGCCGACGAATTGGGTGCGGACCCGACTATCGTGCCTGAGGACTTCGCACGTCTGAGGGAGCTCAAGGCCGCCGAACTGCGGGGAGCGCTCGCGTCCATGTCCGTCGATATCGACGACCTGCAGGTTCACCTGGTGGCAGGCGATCCGTTCGGCCAGTACGCGGATCGGACCACCGTCGTACCGTCCGACTTCGACGAGAACCGGTCGTGGGACGGCATCGACCCCCTCAAGAGTGCGCTCCTCGGATTCAGCCGTGGTGCAGCACGTTCCGGAGCTACCCGGGGAATCATCGACGAGGCGTGCATGATCCTGGCACGTCGTGGGCAGGTGGTCGACGACCGATCCCGGGAGCTCGAGCACGAGTCCGACGCGACAGAGGACCTGATCCGTGCGCTCACTGCGGCCGAGAACGAGGCGCGAATCCTGGAGGATTCGGTGCGAGAGCGGATCGCCAAGGCCGTACGCCGCCGAACGGATTGCACGATCGACGAGATACGGAAAATCGCGCCGGGCGACGGCAGCGGCCTCAGGGATGCCGTTGACGGGTGGCTCGACGAGTCCTTCTCGCGCGATCTGGAGCGACTGTTCGATGTCATCGCTACGGAGAGCCAACACCTGGTGGAGGAACACTCGTCGGCGATCCGGCGTGAACTGGAGTTCACGCGCATCGAGTTCGCTGGAATGCGGCCGGGAGGATCAGCCGACGACTTCATCGGTGCGCCGGGTGGCCAGGGCAGCGGGGCCGCCGCTGCGGGATCCAGCGCATTCAGGCTGTCCGCCGGACTGGCCCAGACGCTGGGAAACAGGGACGCCGTCTACGCCATCGGCAAGGCGGTCGGCGTGAAATTCCGGCCGTGGGGCGCGGTGAACGCAGGCAAGGCGGTCGGCAAGGTCGCGCCGATTCTGAGCCTCGTGGCAGCGGGGCTCGAATCATACAAACTTCACGCTGACTCCGTCGCAGCGAACAAGATGCGCCTGGCGAAGGTCGAAGCGGAGGAACGGCTGCGCGCGAGCTCAGCGGAGTTGGTGGAATCGGTGATGCGTGGCGACGAGGAACACCCCGGTCCTGGCGCAGTTCTCTCGGACTTCGCAACGACCGTGCGCGACCTGCGCGAGGAGATTCGCGTCACGCACGCTGAGTCTTTCGCAGAGTGGGAGGCGTTGCACGCGGAGCGCCTTCGCATCTCCGAGCTCCTATCGGACGCGGCGGACCTGACCCACATCGAGAATGTGAAGGACTGACACGATGAATATCGAACATGCGAAACAGTGGTACGAGGAAGCGGCCGAGGACGGCTCTGCCGTTGAGGAATGGGTGGCGTTCATCGGCGATCCGCGGCCCGTCGTCACGGTCCTTGGTTCGTACGACGTGGGTAAGAGCAGCCTCGTCCGCCGCCTTCTGGTCGACGCGGGCGTGGACGTGCCCGACTGGCTCACCATCAGCGCCCGGCACGAGACCTTCGATGTCAACGAGGCGGGAGTGCACGGCATTAGGCTGCGGGACACGCCTGGACTTGCCGTGGGAGCAGGTGACGCACGGGGCCTGTCGAACTCCGCGCACGCGCTGGCCTCGTCCATGGCCACTGATGTGCTGGTGGTCGTCCTGACGCCGCAGCTGGCCACAGGTGAGCTCGACGTGCTGCGGACGATTCTGGCCCGAGGGTGGGATCCGGGAACTCTCTGGTTCGTCATCTCGCGTTTCGACGAGGCCGGTGTGGATCCGGAGACGGATCCTGCCGGCTACAGCGACCTTGCGGACAGAAAACGGGCCGAGCTGCGAGCCGCGTTCGCCCTTGCAGAGGACGTGCCCGTCTTCGTAGTCGCTGCGGACGGATTCCAGTACGCCGCCAGCGAGCACGACCCGGACCCGGCTGTATGGGAGTCCAACCGAGCATGGGACGGAATGGGAGACCTTTCGGCCGCACTCGACGGAATCGTGGACGAGAGCACGAGCCTGCGTGGATCCGCCGCGGACAGGTACTGGCGAACGATCGTTCGTGGCGTGTGCGACGACATCGCAACACAACTCCCGGACATGGAGTCGGCGGCGGCGCAAGCACTCCTCGTCGAACAGGCCACCCAGGCCTGGCGCGAGGAGCTCGAGCACCTCGATGCAGCGGCGAAGGCCAGCCTGCGTGGCATTCTGGCGGTATCAGCACGCGACGGCTACACCTCGAGCCCGGAGTCTTGGAGCAATGTGGGGCCGGCCCTTTCGCAGTCCGTGGACTCGTGGATTACGCAGGAAACCGGTGAGCTCGACCGTCTCGCGAACGACGTCAATCGCAGCGCGCGGACCGAACGTCAGAGTCCGAACTGGCAGAAGCTCGATGAACTTGTTTCGGCGGCAATCGATTACGAGGTCGACGATGTTGAGACGCCTGAGCTGCACGAGAAGTTGAGGCGGTATGCGCCGTACGTCGTGCAAGCTGTCGTTGTCGGCGTTCCCTTGATCACGCACCTCCGTTCCACCGGGCTCGACGGAATCGGTGACCTGGAAAAGTTCGTTGCGGCGCAAGCGGGTCGTGTCGGGAAGGTGAACGCCGGGGCGGACTTCGTCATCGATCGGGTGGCCCCACTGGTCGAGGAAGCATTGATCAACCACGCTCAGGCGCGGGCCGAGGCGACTGCGTGGCGCGGACATGTCGATTCCTTCATCGAGAAGGTCCACGAGATTGCTCTCCAGCAATGGGAGGCGCGCGTCTCCGAGACTGCAGAACTGATCGAAGTCGCGGGCGGTGGACAGGCCCAGCTCGCCGACGGCCTCCGTGCTGCCCTGGAAGATGCACGCGAGAGGTGCGCGGCAGGGAGGGGGCTCCTCCGCCCCGAGTGAGGTGCGTACCGCGGACGCCCACCACCCGGCGGCGGCCCGGACGTGCTCACGGCTTGCGGGGCAGTCCGGTATCCACCCCGAACGAGCAGGGAGATGCGATAGCCGGACGACACGTCGCCGGTCACGGGTCGCTATCTGGTGCGCTGCACCGTCCACGATGTCGGAGGCCAGTGACACCCGGCTGAGCGTCCGCCCGGACGACTCGTACCGGCGGTCGCGTAATCGGCGACACGCACGTTCTTCGGAACGCCAGCGACGACGTGGAGATGGCTTCGTGGAATTGGTGATTGTTCGTATCGTCGACCGCGCGATCACCCCGAGTCGAGTAGTTCACGACGAAAGCCGGTGATACAGAAGGGAAAGAGAGGCATCGTTCGAGTGCATCGGTGATGACTTCGAGGTGCACAACAGCTTCGCCGGCCGGCAGATCGCGAGCATCGACGGCGAGCTCGAGGTGCCCGAAGGGGTGAGCCTCGCTGAGCCGGTCCCAGTCGTCCGTCCTGTCGGGCTTCCAGGCTTTCGGTGAGCGCGGATCAGACGGTGACGACTACCTCGGGCGCCCATTGATCGGCGGTTGCCCGGGAATGGAGCCACTGCCCGGAGCGGTCCGCGTATCCACGCCCACCGGCAAGGACGAGCGGTAGCCGGCCCGTACGTCACCGGTGACGGTGGCCAATTGGTGCTCGGCGCCGTCCTCGCGGAAGACGCTGTCGGAGGCCAGCGACACGCGGCTCATCGTCCGCACGGAGGATTCGTACCCGGACGTGGCGTAGACGGCGTCGCAGACATCCTCAGGGAAGGCCAGCTGCGAGGTCGCGATCGCGCTCTCCGCGTCGGTGATGCCCGCCCGGTCGCGGTAGACCTCGAAGTGGACGTGCGGCCACCGGCCCTCGTAGCAGGCGGGGAAGACGCTGGTGAAGCGCACGACGCCGGCATCGTCGGCGATCTGCACGCCCCGCAAGTAGTTCTGGTCCGTCGCGCCCGCGGTGTACAGCGAATAGCGGCCCTCCCGGTCGCAGTGCCACACGTACACGGCGGCGCCGGCGAAGGGCGCACCGTCGCGCGCGAGATCGCGCACCGTCAGCTCGAGGGTGATCGGCACGCCGTCCGCGGTTCCGGACATCGCGCCGAAGCTCGACCGGATGTCGCTGCGCACCACCCTGTCGACCTCCAGCACATCGGGCCCGTTCGACCCGTCGCCCGGGTACGGGCCCGCGGTCTCCTCGGGGATCTCGGCGAGTGTGGACGGTGTCGTCGTCGGCCCCGCCGTGGACGAGGACGCCGCCATGGAGGTCGACGGTCCGCTCTGCGTGCCTTTCCCGCACGCCGCCAGCCCGATCCCGGCGGCGCCGATCCCGAGCGCGGCGAGCATCCGCCGTCGGGTCGTCACCGTCCCGAGGTCGAAACGCAGCCCCTGGTCGACGACGTCCTCGTGCGGGCGGGGCAGGGGACGTCCCTCATAGGTGCGCATGACGGTCCTTCCGGCGGAGTCGGCCTCCGCGACGAAATGAACGGTATCGGCCGATTCGCGCACCCGCCGTGGAGTTCGCTGTGAGGTCGCTGGGAACGAGGAACTGTCAGTGCCCCGCGCTACCGTTCGGGCATCGTCGAAGGGGGCACGATGACGGACCTGGAGCCACTGCTCACCGCGCAGATCGTCCCGCCCGAGCGGGCGGCGGACTACCTGCGCGCCATGGACATCGAGGTCGAGGACCTGTACGCCGCCGTGACGGCGGGGGAGCGCGCAGCCGATGCACTCGACCACTTCGCCCCGCCCATGGCGCCGGGCTTCGTGCGCTGGGTCGAACTCGTCGCGGAGCTGCGCCGGCGGCTCGCGGCGACGGGACGATGGTTCCCGGACAACAGGCGCGGCCAGCCCACAAGCCGCCACATCGCCAGCCGCCGCACGCTCACGGTGATGAGCGGCGACGCGGCCACCGGCAGCGCCGGGGCCCTACACGGACCGCACGTCGTCCGCCGCAAGGGGATGGCCACCGCCGACTCCTTCCGGCCCGACGAGGTGCTGTTCCCGCTCTCGGCCCTCCGCCCCGCGGCCCGGTCCGACGGTGCGCTCGCCGGCACCTGGGTGCTCCTCTACTGCGACGACGGCGCCGCGGTGCACCTGGAGGTCTCCCAGCCGACCGGCTTCGACGAGGACGCGGGGCAGTTCACGGGCTGGACGGTGCGGGTCCTCCTCGACGACTGGCGCCCGGGCGACCGGCGGGGCCTGGAATCGGGACTCGAGTCGGGGCTCGGCGCCGCGACGGACCTGCAACTGTTCCGGGCGGTCGCCTGAGCCGTCCCCGTGAGCTGGCCGAAACCGGGCCGCGCACCGTCGGACATGCGGTACGCATGCCCTATGACCGAGCGGATCCTGCCCCTGGCCTCCACGATGCAAGACGAGCACCTGTCCCTGGCGACGCTGCTCCGCCACGCCACCACCTGGTACGCGGACGCCGGCGAGGTCGCCACGTGGACACCCGAGAAGACCACCCGGATGAGCTTCGGCGAGCTGGGGCGCGAGGCCGCGCGGCTCGCGAACGCGCTGACGGCGCTGGGCGTCGTCCCGGGCGACCGCGTCGGCACCTTCCAGTGGAACAACAACGAGCACATGACGGCGTACGTCGCGATCCCCGCGATGGGCAGCGTCCTGCACACCATCAACATCCGGCTCTTCCCGGACCAGATCACCTACATCGCCAACCACGCCGCCGACCGCGTGATCATCACCGACGGCAGCCTGATTCCGCAGCTCAACGCCGCGATCGGCGGCATGACCACCATCGAGCACGTGATCGTGGTGGACGGGCACAAGGACGAGGTGGAGGCGCCGTCGGGCGTCCAGCTGCACGACTACCGCGACCTGCTCGACGCGCAGGCCGACGAGTACGACTGGCCCGAGATCGACGAACGCGCGGCGGCGGCCGCCTGCTACACCTCGGGCACCACCGGCGACCCCAAGGGCGTCATGTACAGCCACCGCAGCATCTGGCTCCACTCCACCGCGGTGTGCGCGAGCTACGGCCTCGGCATGGGCCCGAACGACACCGTGCTGCCGATCGTGCCGATGTTCCACGCCATGAGCTGGGGCACGCCGTTCGGGGCGCTCATGTCGGGCGCCTCGCTGATCCTGCCGGACCGCTACCTGCAGCCCGAGCCGATGACCCGCCTCCTCGCCGAGGAGAGGCCGACCATCTCCGCCGCGGTGCCGGCGGTGTGGATCGGCATCGTCAACCACCTGGACGCGCATCCCCAGGACATCAGCCACCTGCGGCACATCGCGTGCGGCGGGTCGGCGGTCCCGCTGAGCCTCGCGAAGGCCCTCGACCGGCACGGCGTGCAGGTGGTCCAGGCCTGGGGCATGACGGAGACCTCGCCGCTCGCGAGCATCGCGTGGCCGCCGCGCGGCGTGACGGGCGAGGAGGCCTGGGCCTACCGGAACACGCAGGGCAGGTTCTTCCCGGGCGTCCAGGGCCGTCTGGTCGACGACCTCGGCGAGGTCGTCCCGGCGGGCGGGGAGCAGGGCGAGGTGCAGGTCCGCGGGCCCTGGGTCACCGGCAGCTACTACAGCCCGGAGGGGTCCGAGCCCGTCGGCGCCGACAAGTTCGAGGGCGGCTGGCTGCGCACCGGCGACATCGGCAAGCTCACCGCGGACGGCTACGTGACCCTCGTCGACCGCTCGAAGGACGTCATCAAGTCCGGCGGCGAGTGGATCAGCTCGGTCGAGCTCGAGAACGAGGTGATGGCGCACCCGGCGGTGCTCGAGGCGGTGGCGATCGGCGTGCCCGACCCCAAGTGGGACGAGCGGCCGCTGGTGGCGGTCGTGCTCCAGCCGGGCGCCGAGGTCACCATCGCTGAGCTGCAGGAACACCTCGGCGGAAAGTTCGCGAAGTGGCAGATCCCCGACAACTGGGCCTTCATCGCGGAGGTCCCGAAGACCTCCGTGGGCAAGTTCGACAAGAAGGTCCTGCGCGCGCAGCACGCCGCCGGAGATCTTTCCGTCGTCCACGAATAAGGAACCGCACGGGCGTGTCAGAACATCTGGGGTTGACACGATGATGCATTCTGAAAGGCGTGCCCGAGCAGTCTCACGATCCGCGCTGGGTCGCCGCTGCTAATTGGGCGGCGGCCGGCGGCTTCGGCGTGGGCGCGATCGCGCAGCGCGAAGGAGTCACCCGGATCGATGCTCTGCTGGCCATCGCCGACGAGTGGATGAGGTTCCCCGACCTGTTCACCCGGCCGCCCGCCACCGTGCCGCCGGTCGGTGTGGAGCAGTGCCCCGAGTGCGGGATCTGGTTCTCGGACGTCGAGGCGCACCGGGTCGTGCACCGGCGGGGCCGCCAGCGCTCCACAACGCCCCGCCCTCGGCGCGCGAACCGGCAGCGGACCGTCGACCCGGCGCGGCAGAGCGGTCGACCCATACGTCCACGTGCCTCTCCGAGCGCCCTGGAAGGCTCGCTGGAGGCCCCGCCGCCGGGGCGGGGAGTCCCGTTGACCGAGCTGCCCCCGGACGCGCCCTGGGGCAGTTGGGCCGAGGCGGCCAACTGGGCCGCCGCCAACGGCCTCGGGCCGAGCCGGCTCGCGGACCGCGTGGGTACCGACGCCGCGTCGGTGACGGTCGCGATCATCGACGCGTGGAGCCACGACCCGACGGCGTTCACCGTGCCCTCCGCCGTCAACGCCCCCGGCGGGGCGCTCAAACAGTGCCCGGCGTGCGGACTGTGGTTCGCGAGCGTCGACAACCACGTCGCGGCGCACGGTCGGATCAGCGGGCGGCGACGGGGCTCGACCCGCACGCAGGCGCGGTGGGGAGCCCGGACCGAGCACGACGGGCACGCCGCCCCGCGCACCGCCTTCGAGCACGCGATGGAGCGCGAGGGGCTGCTCGACCACTACCTCGAACTGCGCCGATGCGTCCTCGGGCACCTGAGCCCGCCGCAGTTCCGCTCCCGCATCGATGCCACGGACCAGCGGGTCGCCGAGCTCTTGGAACGGATGCCGGCGCACGGCGACTACGCCGACGCCCTCGGCGACCTGCTGCGCTCCCGCTCGGGACGGCTGGAGGACGATGGCGACCGGGTGCAGTGCCACCTGTGCGGCTTATGGATGGCGATGCTCGTCCCGCACCTCGGGGTGCACGACATCGACGCGGAGGCCTACCGCCGCCGGTTCGGCCTGGCCGCCGACGACCCGCTCGCCTCGCGCAGCATGGTCCCGCGGCGTCCCCGCGCGCCCCGTCGTCCTGCCGGGAGCGCGGTCGAGCCCACGGTGACCGCCTGACGAGTCCCAGCGAACGCCCAGGTCGTCCCCCGCTCGCGCGCAGGACGGGCGGTCACGCTTCTCGTATGACCACGATGAAGAAGATGATCGGATCCACGCTCCTGGGTGCCACCGCGATCGGCGGCCTCGCCACCGTCGGCGCCGGCGCCGCGGCCGCAACGCCGAGCCCCGGCCAGCCCGGTGCCCCGGGTGTCGGGCAGGGCGCGCGCCCCGCCGCGAAGCCCGCGCCGAAGCCGGCCGCCTGGCCGGCGCCCAACCAGGTGCCCCGCCAGGTCGCACCGCGGCCGAACGGGCAGAACCCGAACTGGCGGCCCGGCCCGGTGTACCGCCAAGGCGCCTGGCACACCCCGGTCTGGGACCAGGGCCGCAACCACTGGGGCTTCTGGCTCGGGCCGATCTGGATCCCCATCGGCTGACCCTGCGCCCCGCCCGCACCCGAACCTGTCGGCCACCCGTCCTAATCTGGACGGGTGGCCGATCCGCAGAGTTACCGTCCCGCACCGGGCACCATCCCCACGCAGCCCGGCGTGTACAAGTTCCGGGACAAGCACGGCCGCGTCATCTACGTCGGCAAGGCGAAGTCGCTGCGCAGCCGCCTCAACTCCTACTTCGCCGACGTCTTCGGCCTGCACCCGCGGACCTACCAGATGGTCACCACCGCCGCGTCCGTCGAATGGACCGTGGTGGGCACCGAGGTCGAGGCGCTGCAGCTCGAATACAACTGGATCAAGGAGTTCGACCCGCAGTTCAACGTCCGCTACCGGGACGACAAGACGTACCCGATGCTCGCGGTCACCCTCAACGAGGAGTACCCGCGGCTGTACGTCTACCGCGGCCCCCGGCGCAAGGGCGTGCGCTACTTCGGCCCCTACAGCCACGCCTGGGCCATCCGCGAGACCCTCGACCTGCTCCTGCGGGTCTTCCCCGCCCGCACCTGCTCGGCGGGGGTCTTCAAGCGGCACAACCAGATGGGCCGCCCGTGCCTGCTGGGCTACATCGACAAGTGCTCGGCGCCGTGCGTCGGGCGGGTCACCGCCGCGGAGCACCGGCAGATCGTCGAGGACTTCTGCGACTTCCTCGCCGGCAAGACCGACAACCTCGTCAAGCAGCTCGAGAACGACATGCTGGCCGCCAGCGAGGACCTGGACTTCGAGCGCGCCGCGCGGCTGCGCGACGACGTGGCGGCCCTGCGCAAGGCCGTCGAGAAGCAGGCCGTGGTGCTCGGCGACGGCACCGACGCCGATGTCATCGCCTTCTCCGCCGATGAGCTCGAGGCCGCCGTCCAGATCTTCCACGTCCGCGGCGGCCGGGTCCGCGGCCAGCGCGGCTGGGTCGTCGAGAAGCCGGGCGACGCGGAGCAGAACGAGCACGCCGAGCTGCTGGAGCAGTTCGTCACCCAGTTCTACGGCGAGGAGGTCGAGCGCGCCGAGCAGTCGGGCGACGGCGCGGTCAATCCCGTGCCGCGCGAGGTCCTCGTGCCGGTGCTGCCGGACGATGCGGACGAGCTGCAGGACTGGCTGTCGGGGCTCCGCGGCGCTCGGGTGTCCTTGCGCATCCCTCAGCGCGGCGACAAGCGCACCCTCATGGAGACGGTGGAGCGCAACGCCGTCGAGGCGCTGCACCAGCACAAGCTCAAGCGCTCGGGCGACCTCACGGCCCGCTCGGCGGCGCTGCAGGGCCTGCAGGACGCGCTGGACCTCGACGAGGCGCCGCTGCGCATCGAGTGCGTCGACATCAGCCACATCCAGGGCTCCGACGTGGTGGCCTCCCTCGTGGTCTTCGAGGACGGCCTGGCGAAGAAGTCCGACTACCGGCACTACGGGATCAAGGAGGCCGCGGGCGACGGCCACAGCGACGACGTCGCGTCCATCGCCGAGGTCACCCGTCGCCGCTTCCTGCGCCACCGCGCGGACGCCCGGCAGACCGAGGACGCCGGCGGCGCGGAGGCAGGGCAGCAGGGCGACGACAACGGGGGAGACCTCGCCCCGGAGGCCGCGCTCGACCCGCAGACGGGGCGCCCGCGCCGGTTCGCGTACCCGCCCAACCTCTTCGTGGTCGACGGTGGCGCGCCGCAGGCCGCCGCCGCGCAGGAGGTGCTGGACGAGCTGGGCGTGACCGACGTGGCGGTGGTGGGCCTCGCGAAGCGGCTCGAGGAGGTGTGGGTCCCCGGCGACGAGGACCCGGTGATCCTTCCCCGCAGCTCGGATGCGCTGTTCCTGCTGCAGCGTGTGCGCGACGAGGCGCACCGGTTCGCCATCTCCTTCCACCGCAGCAAGCGGTCCAAGCGGATGACCGCGAGCGCGCTCGACGCGATCCCCGGCCTCGGCGACACCCGCAAGACCGCGCTGCTGCAGCACTTCGGCTCGGTGACCAAGCTCCGCGAGGCCAGCCTCGAGGAGATCGTGGAGGTGCCCGGGATCGGGATGACCACCGCCCGCACCGTGCTCGACGGCCTGCGCACCGACGGCGCGTGAACGCGGCCGACGTGGCGGCGCAGGTCGCGCCCGTTCTCGTCTTCCTCCTCGCGATCACCGTGGTCGCCGAGATCGCGCAGCTGGCAGGGGTGTTCGACGCCCTCGGCGTGCTCGCGGCGCGCCTCGGCCGGGGCCGGGTGCCGCTCATGTGGCTGTGCACGGTCGCGGCCGCCTGCGCGGCGACGATCGTGCTGAGCCTCGACACCACCGCGGTGCTGCTGACACCCGTCGTGCTGGCCGCGGCGTCGCGACTCGGGCTGGCGCCCCTGCCCTTCGCGATGACCACGGTCTGGCTCGCGAACACGGCGTCGTTGCTGCTGCCGGTCTCGAACCTCACCAACCTGCTCGCCGTCTACCACCTCGAGGGCGGCGTGCGGGCGTACGTCGCGCTGTCGTGGCGGCCCGCGCTGGCGGCGATCGCGGTCACCGTCGTCGTGCTGTGGCTGCTGCACCGCCGGGACCTGCGCGGCCGGTACGAGATCCCCGACTTCGAGGCGCCCGCCGATCGGGTCCTGTTCGGCGTCGCCGCGGCCGTCTGCCTCGCCCTGGGGCCGGCCTTCGCGCTCGGTGTCCCGCCCGCCGCGGCGTCGACGGTGGCCGCGCTCGTCCTGGCCGGCACGGTGGCCGTTCGCGCGCCGCAGCGGCTCCGCGAGATCGTGGTGCCGTGGCGGATGGTGCTGATCCTGGCGGCCGTCTTCGCCGGGGTGCAGGTGCTCCTCGCGGTGGGCCTCGAGGGTGTTCTGCGCGACGTCGCGGGGGCGGGCACGGCACCGTCGGACCTGCTGCGGGTGGCGGGCGTCGGGGCCCTGGCCGCGAACGGAGTGAACAACCTGCCCGCGTACCTGGCCCTCGAACCGGTCGCCGCCGGCGATCCCGTACGCCTCATGGCGCTGCTCATCGGCGTGGGAGTGGCGCCGATCGTGACGCTGTGGGCCTCGCTGGCGACGCTGCTCTGGCGGGAGCGGTGCGCCCGCGCGGGAGTGCGGATCCCCGCCCGCCGGTTCGCGTTCCACGGCCTGCTGCTCGCCGTTCCCGCGACTGTCGCCGCGGTCCTGGTTCTCTGACGCGTCAGGTATGTCCGGTTGCTCCCCATCTCGGCGGGCTTAGTGTAGCGTCGCCTTACTCTCGCCCGTCGTGAGTGATTTCGTTGCTCAAGAAAAGGATTCGACGATGTCGTTGCGCAAGCGCTCCACTCTGGCCGCCGCCCTGGTGGCGGTGGCCTCCCTCACGATCACGGCCTGCGGGTCGAGCGGCGACGGTGCGGCACCGTCGAGCTCGGGCCCGGCGGGCGGCGAGCTGACGCTCTACAACGCCCAGCACGACACCCTCGCCAAGGAGTGGGTGGAGAAGTTCACCGCGGAGACCGGCATCAAGGTCACGATCCGCCAGGGCAAGGATTCCGAACTGGCGCAGCAGATCATCGCCGAGGGCGAGCGCTCGCCCGCCGACGTCTTCCTCACCGAGAACTCGCCCGCGATGACCCAGGTCGAGAACAAGGGCCTGTTCGCCGACGTCGACCCGGCGACGCTCGCGCAGGTGAACAACGGCCTCAGGCCGTCCACGGGCAAGTGGACGGGGATCGCGGCCCGGTCGACGGTGCTCGTCTACGACAAGCGCAAGGTGACGCCCGAGCAGCTCCCGAAGTCGATGGCCGACCTCGCGACGCCGGAGTGGAAGGGCCGCTGGAGCGCGTCGCCGTCCGGCGCGGACTTCCAGGCGATCGTCTCGGCCTACCTGCAGCTCAAGGGCGAGCAGGCCACGAAGGACTGGCTGAAGGCGATGAAGGAGAACGCCAAGGAGTACAAGGGCAACGGCGCCGCGATGAAGGCCGTCAACGCCGGCGAGGTCGACACCGCCCTCATCTACCACTACTACTTCTACGGCGACCAGGCGAAGACCGGCGAGAACTCCGGCAACGTGGGCACCCACTACTTCAAGAACCAGGACCCGGGTGCCTTCGTCTCGATCTCCGGCGGCGGCGTGCTGAAGTCGTCGAAGAAGCAGGCGCAGGCCCAGCAGCTGCTCAAGTTCATCACCTCCAAGGCGGGCCAGGAGGTGCTCGAGAAGGGCACGTCCTTCGAGTACCCGGTGGCCTCCGGCTTCCCGGCCAACGCGAAGCTCGTCCCGATGGCGGATCTGCAGGCGCCGACCGTCGACCCGGCCACCCTCAACGGCCCGCAGGTCGTGACCCTGATGACCGAGGCGGGCCTGCTCTGAGGCTGCTCACCCTCGCGGCCGCCGCCATCGCGGCGGTCGCGGCGGTGCCGCTGGGCTTCGTCGTCTACACGACGATCGACACCGGCTGGGCGGAATCCGTCCGGCTCGTCTTCCGGCCCCGCGTCGCCGAGCTCCTCATCAACACCGTGCTTCTCACGGTGATCGCGGTGCCGCTCAGCGTGATCCTCGGCGTCGGCGGCGCCTGGCTGGTCGAGCGGACCACGCTCTGGGGCCGCCGGGCGTGGTCGCTGCTCCTTGCGGCGCCGCTCGCGATCCCCGCGTTCGTCGGCAGCTACGGCTGGGTCTCGGCGATCCCGTCGCTCGGCGGACTGTGGTCGGGCGTGCTGATCGCGGTGCTGTTCTACTACCCGCTCGTCTACATCCCGGTCGCGGCGGCGCTGAGCCGGCTCGACCCCGCGCTCGAGGAGTCCGCCGCCGCGCTCGGCCTCGGGCGGTGGGCGGTGTTCGTCCGGGTCGTCCTCCCGCAGTTGCGGCTCGCCGCCCTGGGCGGCGCGGTGCTCGTGGCGCTGCACCTGCTCGCCGAGTACGGCGCCTTCGCGATGATCCGGTTCGACACCTTCACCACCGCGATCATGGTCCAGTACCAGTCGACCTTCAACGGGGCCGCGGGGTCGATGCTCGCCGGGGTGTTGGCGCTGCTGTGCCTGCTCCTGCTCGTCGCCGAGGTCGCCGCCCGCGGCCGCGCCAGGTACGCCCGGGTGGGGTCGGGCGCGGTCGCGACGCCGGAGCGGATCCCGTTGGGCGGCTACCAGGCCGGCGCACAGGTCGCGCTCCTGGCGCTCGTCGGGGCCGCCCTCGGGCTCCCGCTGTGGTTCGTCGTCCGCTGGACCGTGCGCGGGGCCGCGCAGACGGTGCCGGCCGACCTCCTCGAGGCGCTCGGCACGTCGCTCGGCTACGGCGCGGCGACCGCCGTCCTCACCGTCGCCGCCGCCTTCCCGCTCGCGTACCTCGCCGTGCGCCGGCCGAACCGCATCACCCGGACACTCGAGGCCTCGACCTACGTCAGCAGCGCGATGCCCGGCATCGTCATCGGCCTGGCGCTGGTCACCGTCTCGATCCGGGCGGTACCGGACCTGTACCAGAGCGCGACGGTGCTGATCCTCGCCTACGTGCTGCTCTTCCTGCCGCGCGCCGCCGTGGGCCTGCGGGCGGGCCTGGCCCAGGCGCCGGTCTCGCTGGAGGAGGCGGCCCGCGCCCTCGGCGCGCCGCCCCCGATCGCCTTCGCGCGCATCACCCTCCGCCTCACCGCGCCCGCGTCGGCGGCGGGCGCGGCCCTCGTCTTCCTCGCCGTCACCAACGAACTGACGGCGACGCTGATCCTGGCGCCCAACGGAACCCGCACCCTCGCGACCGAGTTCTGGGCGCGCAGCAGCGAGATCGACTATCCCGGCGCCGCGCCCTACGCCATGGCGATGGTGCTCCTGTCGCTGCCCACCACCTACCTGCTGTTCCGCCAGTCCCGACGGGCCGCCGGACGCACCACCCGGACGAGAGGAGCCGCATGAGCGCCGAACTCGCCCTGCGCGGGCTCACCAAGCGCTACGGCGCCGACACCGTGCTGCGGGACGTCGACCTGACGGTGGCGGCGGGCTCGATCACCGCCGTCGTCGGGCCCTCCGGTTCCGGGAAGACGACGCTGCTCCGGCTCGTCGCGGGCTTCGCCCGGCCCGACGCCGGGAGCGTCCGGCTCGGCGACCGCGACCTCGCCTCGGACGCCGCGTGGGTCGCCGCGCACCGGCGGGGCGTCGGCTACGTCGCGCAGGACGGCGCGCTGTTCCCGCACCTCTCGGTCGCGCGCAACATCGCCTTCGGTCTCGGTGCCTCGCTGCCCGTGCGGCGGCGGGCCGCGGCCGGACGCGTCGCCGAGCTGCTGGAGACGGTCTCGCTGGATCCAATACTGGCCCAGCGGTATCCGCACGAGCTGTCCGGCGGCCAGCAGCAGCGCGTGGCGCTGGCGCGGGCACTGGCCGGGGCGCCGCGGATCATGCTCCTGGACGAATCCTTCTCCGCCCTCGACGCGGGCCTACGGGTCGCGACCCGCGCCGCCGTCGCCGAGGTGCTCGGCGCGGCCGGCATCACGACGGTGCTCGTCACCCACGACCAGTCCGAGGCCCTCTCCTTCGCCGACCAGGTCGCGGTGCTCCGCGGCGGTGCCCTGGAACAGGTCGGTCCGCCGGCGCGGGTCTACGCGCGGCCCGCCTCCGAGTCCGTCGCGCGGTTCCTCGGCGACGTCGTCGTGCTCGACGGTGCGCTCGACGGCCCCGCCGCCGAGACGGTGCTGGGACGGATCCCCGTCGCCGGGACCGACGGTGCCGCCCCGCGCGGGTCAGTGCCACTCCTGTTGCGCCCCGAGCAGATCCGGATCGCGGGGGAGGGTGTGCCCGCCACCGTCATCCGGGTCGAGTTCTTCGGTCCGGACGCCACCGTGGGGCTGCGCCTCGCCGACGGGACGAGCATCGAGATCCGGCACCCCAGTACCGAGCTGCCCGCGCCCGGCGACGAGGTGCGGCTGCAGGTGGTGGGGGAGGCCGTGATCCTCGAATCGCCCGCGGCTCAGCGGTAGACGAGGAGCGGCACCGTCGCCGGATCGATGTTGTCCGCGGAGTACGGACCTTCGTAGCAGTACCCGAGGCGATCGAGGATGGCGTTCTCGGTGATCCAGCCGAAATCGTCGTCCTCACCGTGGAGGTCGCGTTCGAACGGCAGCCTTCCGCCCTCGTCGACGATCACCCCGTCGTCACTCGAGCCGGCGAACGACCGGATCAGTTCTCCGCCGCGCCAGGCGGCGAAGCATCCCATGTCGACGACGGAATGGAGTACGAACACGTCCGCGTCGTAGTCGTCGATCAGCGCCACGCCCCAGCCCTCGACGGTCTGCTCGAACCAGGACAACACGTCGTCGCTGGCGACGATGACGAGGTCGCCGTAGACCGCCACCGCGATCTCGCCGTCCTTGGGGTAGACGTCGACAGAGAGATCGCCTGTCCGGTGCGATCGACGCGATCGGCCCCAGGAACGCTTGCCGAGGACCGCAGTCGCCAGGGCGTCGCTCGCGTCGACGTCCAGCGGCGGCAGGTTCCGAAGCCTTTCCGCCGGATCGGATCGGCACGCGACGACGAAGTTGCACTTCATTCCCATGCCGAGATCGTAGGCGCGGTGCCTTGCGTGGCGCTTGGACCGGGCCAGTGAGCTCCGGGGGTCGGATCAGCTGCCGCCGAGCACGACCCCCTCGCGGCGCGGATCGACGCCGCCCGCGTAGACGTCGCCTTGCTTGACGATCGCGGAGAGCCCCGACACCTGTGGCGCGAGGTTGAGCTGGTGGCCGAGCGCCTGGAGCTGCTCGACGACCTTGCGCCCCTCGTCGGTGTTCAGCGTCGGGTGCGCGCTGTCCACGTTCGTCTTCGCCGTGTTCGCCGCGCCGAAGTTCGCGACGCCGACGGCCTGCTGCGGGTTCAACTTCCAGTCGGTGAGGCCGATGATCGTCTTGATCACGTACTGGATGATGACCGCGCCGCCGGGGGAGCCCAGCGCGCCGATCGCGTCGCCGCGCGCACCGTCCGCGCCGCGGCCGAACAGGATCGTCGGCGACATCGAGCTGCGCGGGCGCTTGTTCGGCTGCACCCGGTTCGCCACCGGCAGGCCCGCGGAATCGGCGGGCTCCGCGGAGAAGTCGGTGAGTTGGTTGTTCAGCAGGAAGCCGTCGACCATGTGGTACGAGCCGAAGGCCGACTCGATCGTGGTGGTCATGGACGCGACGTTGCCGGCCTTGTCGAGCACCGTGATGTGGCTGGTGCCGTGTTCGGGTGTCGTCGTGACGCCGGGTGTGGCGGTGGCGAACTCGCCGGGCTTCGCGGTGCCCATGGTCTTGTTCCGGTCGATGAGCTTGGCGCGGCCCTCGAGATAGGCGGGATCCACCAGAGCGGCGGGGGAGCCGCCGGGCAGCGGGATGAAGTCGGGATCGGCGATGTACTTGTCGCGGTCCGCGTAGGCGAGGCGCTCGGCCTCGGAGATCAAGTGGATGGCCTCCGCGGTGGGGATGCCGCCGTCGGGTCCGGGGTCGCCGCCGTGCACCGCGTCGGGCCCGAGCTTCGACAGGTCGAAGGAGTTGAGGATGCCGAGCGCCTGCGCCACGGTGATCCCGCCCGACGAGGGTGCGGGCATGCCGCACAGCTCGCGGTCGCGATAGGGCGTGCACACCGCCTCGCGGGTCTTCACGGCGTACTGCTCGAGGTCCTGCACGGTCATCGTCCCGGCCGTGCGGCCGCCGGTGGTGTCGCGCACGGAGGCGACGATCGCCTCGGCGATCGGCCCGGTGTAGAAGGCCTTGGCGCCCTCGGAGGCGATGGCGCCCAGGGTCTTCGCGTACGCCGGGTTGGTGAGCTTGACGCCGGCCTTCTTCGGCGCACCGTCGGGCTCGAGGAAGTAGGCCCGGAGGTCGGCGTCGTTGGCGAAGTTCTTCGCCTCGTCGGCGATCGCGCCGGCGAGGCGCGGGCTGATCTCGAAGCCGTCGTCGGCGATCCTCACCGCCGGGTCGAAGAGCTCGCGCCACGTCTTGCTGCCGTGCTCGCCGTGGACGGCCTCCAGCAGGCGCAGCGCGCCGGGGACGCCGATCGCGCGGCCGGACGACCGGGCGTCGGGCTTGGGTGCCGTCCGGTCCTCGGGGGAGACCCACCGGAGGTAGTTCTCGTCGGCGCTCGCGGGCGCCGTCTCGCGGCCGTCGTACGCCTGCACCTTCTTCGACTTCGCGTCGTAGTACAGCAGGAACGCGCCGCCGGCGATGCCGGAGGACTGCGGCTCGACGAGGCCGAGCACCGTCTGCGCCGCCACGAGCGCATCGGCCGCGCTGCCGCCCTGCTCGAGCACCTCGCACGCCGCCTTCGTGGCGATCGGGTTCGCGGTGGCGACGCCGTAGTCCTTGGTGTGCGTGACGGGCAGGCCGGACCGGTACCCGGACGCGCCCTCCGGATTGGTGCTGATGTCGCGCGGCCCGGTCGGCGACGCCGTGGCCGAGGGGCGGTACATCGTGCCCGTCGGACTGGTGGCGTCGCATCCGCCCGCCGCGATGGTCACGGACGACGGTCCGCCGGAGGGGCCACCGTCCGATCCGGACGTCCCGCACGCGGTGAGCGTGAGGGGAATGACGAATGCGGCCGCAGCCGCCGACCTGAGACGGAGCATGACGTCCTCCACGAGAATCGGGTCATCGAAACCTAACACCGGCCCGTGAGCCGCGCGAAGGGTTCGGCGAGACGTCAGCGGTAGGAGGCGTCGGGCACCGTCGGCGGGCAGGCTCCGCCCGGGGAGGCGACGAGTTCGAAGTGCCACCACTCGTTGTCGAAGGTGCGGCACAGGCCCCACCGGTTCCCGTTCGCCTGCAGCCACGCGGCGCCCTGCCACGGGCCGACGTCGACCGCCTCGCCGCCGACGTGCGTGGACTCGGCGGGCGGGAGCACCCAGCGGCGCGCGGCCGCGGGCGAGCCGTAGCGGGCGAGGCCGTCCTCCCACAGCCACTGCTGCTGGTCCCACGAGCGCTTGCCCGACGTGATGCTGAGCACCACTCCGTTCGCGGCGGCGGCGCGGTACGCCGCCGAGTAGGCCTCCGCGAGGGCCGGATCGAGGCCCGCGGTGCCGGGCACCGTGTCCGCCGACGCCGCGGGAGCCACCAGCACGGACGCCGCGACGGCGAGGGCCGCGGCGGTCACGGAGGCGGTACGGGAGACGGACACGACGATGACTCTAGGCGGTCGGCGATCCCGGCGAACGGGCCGCCGAGACCACCGCGGGAAACGGCCGCGATGGCTAGGCTGACGGAGTACCGACGACCGAGGAGGAGGGTCCGTGCGCCCGACCGGGAATCCGGACGACCGAGCCGAGGAGCGGACCGTCGGCGAACACCGCAGCGACGGCCCCATGGACGTGCTCCTGGTGACCGGCCTGTCCGGCGCCGGCCGCGGCACCGCGGCCAAGGTGCTGGAGGACCTGGGCTGGTACGTCGCCGACAACCTCCCGCCCGCGCTGATCAGCAACATGGTGGACATCTCTCTGGCCGACGAGTCGCGGATCCATCGGCTGTGCATCGTGACCGACGTGCGCAGCCGCACCTTCACGGGGGACTTCGCGAACATCCGGCGGGAGTTGGCGGAGAAGGACATCGAGCCCCGCGTGCTGTTCCTGGACGCCTCCGACGAGACCCTCATCCGCCGGTTCGAGCAGGTGCGCCGCAAGCACCCGCTGCAGGGCAGCGGCACGCTCGCCGAGGGCATCGCCGCGGAGCGCCGCATCCTGCAGCCCATCCGGTCGACCGCGGACCTCGTGCTCGACACCTCCACTCTCTCGGTGGCCCGGCTGCGCGAGACGATCGAGAACTCCTTCCGCACGCTGCGCTCCGGCACCATCACCGTCACCGTCGAGTCCTTCGGCTTCAAGAACGGCATCCTGCTGGACGCCGACATGGTGCTGGACGTGCGCTTCCTCCCGAACCCGTTCTGGGTGCCCGAGCTGCGCCCGCTCAACGGGCTGACCGAGGAGGTCTCCGGGTACGTGCTGGGGCAGCCCGGCGCGTCCGACTTCCTCGACACCTACGCGCAGCTGCTCGACCCGCTGCTCGCCGGGTACCGGCGCGAGGGCAAGACCTACCTCACCGTGGGCATCGGCTGCACCGGCGGCAAGCACCGCAGCGTCGCGATGACCGAGGAGCTGGTGCGCCGGCTCGCGGGCCGGCCGGGCATCGAAGTCCGTGCCGCGCACCGGGATCTGGGGCTCGAATGACGGCCCTCAAACTGGCCTCCCTCGGCGGCGGCCACGGACTGTTCGCGACCCTGCGCGCGGGCCGTGCCCTGGGCGCGGAGATCACCGCCATCGTGACCGTCGCCGACGACGGGGGATCCTCCGGCCGCTTGCGGAGCGAGCTCGGCATCATCCCGCCCGGCGACCTGCGCATGGCGCTGGCGGCCCTCATGCCCGACGACGACCGCGGCGAGTTCTGGGCCGGGATCCTGCAGCACCGCTTCGGCGGGGGCGGCGCGATGGCCGGGCACCCCGTCGGAAACCTGCTGCTGGCCGGGCTCTGCGAGGTCCTGGGCGACCCCGTCGACGCCCTCGATGCGATCGCCGACCGGTTCGGCGTTCAGGGCCGGGTGCTGCCGATGGTGCCGGGGCCCTTGCGGATCGAGGCCGACGTGACCGGGCTCGAGGACGACCCCAGACTGTCCCGCGTGATCCGCGGGCAGGTCGCCGTGGCCGTGACGCCGGGGCAGGTGCGCCGCGTCCGGCTGCTGCCCCCGCACCCCGAGGCGTGCGCCGACGCGGTCGAGGCGATCCTCGCCGCCGACGTCGTGACGCTCGGCCCCGGCTCGTGGTTCAGCTCCGTCATCCCGCACGTCCTCGTGCCCGAGCAGGTGGACGCGCTGCGGCGCACGTCGGCCCGTCGGGTGCTGATCCTGAACCTGGCTCCCGAGCCCGAGGAGACCGGGGGCTACTCGCCCGAGCGGCACCTGCACGTGCTCGCGGCCCACGCCGACGGGTTGCGGTTCGACGACGTCCTCGTCGACGCCCGGACGGTGCCCCCGGGCACCGAGCGCGAGCACCTCATCCGCGCCACCGCGCTGCTGGGTGCGACGCCCCACTTCGTGGACGTCGGCGTCCCCGGGACGCACCAGCACGACCCCGAGGCACTGGCAGCCGCGATCGCGAAAGTGGCCTACAGTGAACTCTCGGACCGCGAATAGTCAACCTTTCCCGTTTCCCCATCCGATGTAGTCGACGTTTCCCTAGGAGGGTCCAGCTGTGGCGCTGACATCCCAGGTCAAGGACGAGCTGAGCAGGCTCTCCATCACCCAGGTGAGTGCGCGCCGCGCCGAGGTCGCCTCGTTGCTGCGGTTCGCGGGCGGCCTCCACATCCAGGGCGGCCGCGTGATCGTCGAGGCCGAGGTCGACACGGGGATCACCGCCCGGCGGCTCCGCAAGGAGATCCTCGACCTGTACGGCTACAACTCGGACGTGCACGTGCTCAGCGCGGGTGGCCTGCGCAAGGCGGCGCGCTACATCGTCCGGGTGGTCAAGGACGGGGAGGCGCTCGCGCGGCAGACGGGGCTGCTCGACATGCGCGGCCGGCCGGTCGTCGGGCTGCCCTCGCAGATCGTCGGCGGCTCGGTGCACGACGCCGAGGCCGCGTGGCGCGGCGCCTTCCTGGCGCACGGCTCGCTCACCGAGCCCGGCCGCTCCAGCGCGCTCGAGGTCTCCTGCCCGGGCCCCGAGGTGGCGCTCGCGCTCGTCGGCTGTGCGCGACGGCTCGGCGTGACCGCCAAGGCCCGCGAGGTGCGCGGCGCCGACCGCGTCGTCGTCCGCGACGGCGAGGCCATCGGCGCGCTGCTCACCCGCATGGGCGCCAACGACACGCGCCTCGTCTGGGAGGAGCGCCGCATGCGGCGCGAGGTCCGGGCGACGGCGAACCGGCTCGCCAACTTCGACGACGCCAACCTCCGCCGCTCCGCCCGGGCCGCCGTCGCGGCCGCCGCGCGCGTCGAGCGGGCGCTCGAGATCCTGGGCGCCGACGTGCCCGACCACCTGGCGCAGGCGGGCTCGCTGCGCGTGCAGCACCGTCAGGCCTCCCTCGAGGAACTGGGGCAGCTCGCCGACCCGCCCATGACCAAGGACGCCGTGGCGGGACGGATCCGCCGCCTGCTGTCCATGGCGGACAAGCGCGCCGCCACCGACGGGGTGCCGGACACCGAGTCCGCCGTCACCGCGGACATGCTCGACGAGGGCTGAGCGTCTCGATAACGCCGAGCGGCGGGGGTGTTCCGGGGCTACCGTTGACGGGCAGGTATTCCTGACCCGAAGGAGCACTACAGTGACGGTTCGCGTAGGTGTCAACGGATTCGGTCGGATCGGCCGCAACTTCTTCCGGGCGGTCGCCGCCCAGAAGGCCCTGGGGACGACGGACGTGGAGATCGTGGCGGTCAACGACCTGACCGACAACGCGATGCTGGCGCATCTCCTCAAGTTCGACTCGATCCTCGGCCGCCTCGACGCGGACGTGGTCGCGGACGGCGATTCCATCCGCGTCGGCGATCAGGTGATCAAGGCCCTCGAGGTCCGCGAGGGACCGTCGGCGCTGCCCTGGGGCGACCTCGGCGTGGACGTCGTCATCGAGTCGACGGGCATCTTCACCGCCCGTGACAAGGCGCAGGGCCACCTCGATTCCGGCGCCAAGAAGGTGATCGTCTCGGCCCCCGCCGCCGGCGCCGACCTCACCGTCGTGATGGGCGTCAACGACGACAAGTACGACGGCAGCCAGCACGTCATCTCCAACGCCTCGTGCACCACGAACTGCCTCGGCCCGCTGGCGAAGGTGGTCAACGACGAGTTCGGCATAGTCAAGGGCCTGATGACCACGGTCCACGCCTACACGCAGGACCAGAACCTGCAAGACGGCCCGCACAAGGACCCGCGCCGCGCCCGCGCCGCCGCGATCAACGTGGTGCCCACCTCGACCGGCGCGGCCAAGGCCATCGGGCTCGTGCTGCCCGAGCTGGAGGGCAAGCTCGACGGCTATGCGCTGCGGGTGCCGATCCCCACGGGCTCGGTCACCGACCTGACCGTGCAGCTCGCGAAGAAGGCGACCGTGGAGGAGATCAACGCCGCGATGAAGGCCGCGGCCGAGGGGAAGCTCAAGGGCATCCTCAAGTACTACGACGCTCCGATCGTCTCGTCGGACATCGTCACCGACCCGCACAGCTCGCTCTTCGACGCGGGTCTGACCAAGGTGATCGACGATCAGGCTAAGGTCGTGTCCTGGTATGACAACGAATGGGGCTACAGCAACCGCCTCGTCGACGTGACTGATCTGGTAGGTAAATCGCTCTGATGACCGTTTCCACTCTTTCCGACCTGCTGTCCGAGGGCGTCGAGGGACGCACCGTGCTGGTCCGCAGCGACCTCAACGTGCCGCTCGACGATGCCGGCGCCATCACCGATGCGGGCCGCATCATCGCCTCGGTGCCCACACTGAAGGCGCTCGCCGAGGCCGGCGCCAAGGTGATCGTGACCGCGCACCTCGGCCGCCCGAAGGGCGCACCCGACCCGAAGTTCTCCCTCGCGCCCGTCGCGGCGGAGCTGGCGGAGCGCCTGGGCCGCAACGTCCAGCTCGCGGGCGACGTCGTGGGCCAGGACGCCCTGGCGCGTGCCGAGGGCCTCACCGACGGTGACGTCCTCCTCCTCGAGAACGTGCGCTTCGATCCGCGCGAGACCAGCAAGGACGACGCCGAGCGCGAGGCGCTCGCCCGCGACCTCGCCGAGCTCGTCGACGTCTCCTCGCACGCCGGTGAGGGCGCCTTCGTCTCCGACGGCTTCGGCGTCGTGCACCGCAAGCAGGCCTCCGTCTTCGACGTCGCGAAGCTGCTCCCGGCCTACGCCGGCGGCCTCGTCGACGCCGAGGTCAAGGTGCTGGCGCAGCTGACCGAGAACCCGTCGCGGCCCTATGCCGTGGTGCTCGGCGGCTCGAAGGTCTCCGACAAGCTGGGCGTCATCCGGGCGCTGGCCCCCAAGGTCGACACCCTGGTGATCGGCGGCGGCATGGCCTTCACCTTCCTCGCCGCGCAGGGCTACTCCGTGGGCACCTCGCTGCTGCAGGAGGACCAGATCGACACCTGCAAGCAGCTGCTCGAGGAGTTCGGCGACGTGCTGCACCTGCCGATCGACGTCGTGGTCGCCGACGCCTTCGCCGCCGACGCCGCGTCGAAGACCGTCGCCGCCGACGCCATCGAGGACGGCTGGATGGGCCTCGACATCGGCCCCGAGTCCGCGCAGCGCTTCGGCGCCGTGCTCACCCAGGCCAAGACGGTGTTCTGGAACGGCCCCATGGGCGTCTTCGAGTTCCCGGCCTTCGCGGCCGGCACGAAGGCCGTCGCGGAGTCGGTCATCAAGGCCACCGGCAACGGCGCCTTCACCGTGGTGGGCGGCGGCGACTCGGCCGCGGCCGTGCGCACGCTGGGCCTCGACGAGGACGGCTTCAGCCACATCTCCACCGGTGGCGGCGCTTCGCTGGAGTACCTCGAGGGCAAGGAGCTCCCGGGGCTGAAGGTGCTCGAAAGGGGTGACGCATGAGCCGTAAGCCGCTCATCGCCGGCAACTGGAAGATGAACCTCAACCACCTCGAGGCGATCGCGGTGGTGCAGAAGCTGGCCTTCGCGCTGCCCGACAAGTACTTCGCGCACGTCGACGTGACGGTCATCCCGCCGTTCACCGACCTGCGCTCGGTGCAGACCGCCGTCGACGGTGACGATCTGAAGATCACCTACGGCGCGCAGGACCTCTCGCCGCACGACTCCGGCGCCTACACCGGCGACATCTCCGGCGCCTTCCTCGCCAAGCTCGGCTGCACCTACGTCGTGGTCGGGCACAGCGAGCGCCGCACCATCCACGGCGAGACGAACGAGATCGTGCTCGCCAAGACCAAGGCGGCGCTCCGGCACGGCCTCACCCCGATCGTCTGCATCGGGGAGGGGCTCGACATCCGCGAGCAGGGCACGCAGGTCGAGTACAACGTCGAGCAGCTCAAGGGCTCGCTCGCCGGGCTGACCGCCGAGGAGCTGTCCAAGACGGTCATCGCGTACGAGCCCGTCTGGGCGATCGGCACCGGCAAGGTGGCGACCCCGCAGGACGCGCAGGAGGTGTGCGCCGCGGTGCGGGCCACCATCGCCGAGCTCGGCGGTGCCGAGGTGGCCGCGGGGATCCGCGTGCTCTACGGCGGCTCGGTGTCCAGCAAGAACGTGGGGGAGCTCGTCGCGCAGCCCGACGTGGACGGCGGCCTCGTGGGCGGCGCCTCGCTCAAGCCCGACGAGTTCGCCGCGCTCAGCGCCATCGCCGCGGGCGGGCCGCTCTGATCCGGAGCCGGCCGCTGTGGGCCGACGCGCCTGCCACGCCCTGAACGACCGACGTCGACCGGAAGGTACACTGGATCCTCGTGGAAACATTGCAGCTGGTGCTGAAGATCGCCATCCTCGTGCTGAGCCTGCTGCTGGTGGTGCTCGTCCTGCTCCACCGCGGTAAGGGCGGCGGCCTGTCGTCGCTGTTCGGCGGCGGTGTGCAGTCGTCGCTCTCGGGCTCCTCGGTGGTGGAGAAGAACCTCGACCGGGTGACGATCTTCGTCGGCATCATCTGGACGGTGTGCATCGTCGGCGTGACGCTGAGCATCAAGCTGACGTCCTAGACGTCGCCCCGAAGACTTCGGCGAGGCGCCTCGAACCCGCAGGGTTCGGGGCGCCTTCGTCGTCGGCGGGGTGCTGCCGGGCAGGGCGCCCATATGAGCGCCGGCCTCGAAATCTGAGCAGGCGGTAGGAATACTGCCCAGCATGACCAGTGAGCCAGCGCGCGCCGCCACCGAACCCCTCCGTGACGACATCCGGCTGCTGGGCGGGATTCTCGGCGACACCGTCCGCGAGCAGGCCGGGCCGCAGATCTTCGACCTCGTCGAACGCGCCCGGCAGGAGTCCTTCGCCGTGCGCCGCTCCGAGCTGGACCGCGAGCAGCTCGCCGCCCTGTTCGCCGACGTCCCCACCGGCGAGGCGATCCCGGTCATCCGCGCCTTCTCGCACTTCGCGCTGCTCGCCAACCTCGCCGAGGACCTCCACCGCGAGCGCCGGCGCGCCATCCACGTCCGCGCGGGAGAGCCGCCGCAGGCCTCGTCCCTCGCGCACACCTATGGCCTCCTGGAGGACGCGGGCCTCGACGGTGCGGACGTCGCCGCGGCGCTCCGGCACGCACTCGTCGTGCCCGTGATCACCGCCCACCCGACCGAGACCCGGCGGCGCACCGTCTTCGACACGCAGCACCGGATCACCGAGCTCATGCGCTACCGCGACCGGACCCAGCTGGATGCGCGCGAGGAGGAGCAGACCCAGGTCGCGCTCCGGCGCCAGATCCTCACCCTGTGGGACACCGCGCTGGTACGGCTCGAGCGGCTGCGCATCCAGGACGAGATCGAGAACGGCCTGCGCTACTTCGATTCCGCCTTCCTCCAGGTGATGCCCGCGATCAACCGCGAGGCCCGGATCCGGCTGCGCGAGCTGTACCCCGGGACCGCCCTCCTGTCCGAGCCCATCGTGCGCCCCGGATCGTGGATCGGCGGCGACCGCGACGGCAACCCGTACGTCACCGACGAGGTGGTCACGATGGCCTCGCGGCGGGCCGCGGCCACCGCCATCGGGCACTACCTGCGCGAGCTGCTGCAGCTGGAGCAGGAGCTCGCGCTCAGCTCCCGCCTGACCACCGTCGCCGACGCGCTGCTGGACCTCGCCGCCTGGGACGACTCTCCCCGCCGCGCCGATGAGCCCTATCGCCGCGCGCTGCACGGTATCCGCGGCCGCCTCACCGCCACCGCGGACCGCCTGCTCGACGAGCAGCTGGACGCGCGCACCGACATCGGTGCCGAGCCCTACGGCGGACCGTCGGAGCTGCTCGCGGACCTGGGCGTCGTGGACGCCTCCCTGCGGGCCGGCGGCGACGGACTCATCGCGGACGACCGCCTGCAGTCGCTCCGGGAGGCCGTGAACACCTTCGGCTTCCACCTCTCCGGCCTCGACATGCGGCAGAACTCCGACGTGCACGAGGAGACCGTCGCGGAGCTCTTCGCGTGGGCCGGCGTGCACCCCGACTACGCCGCGCTCGACGAGGAGGAGCGGGTGCGCCTGCTCACCGCCGAGCTCCGGCTGCGGCGGCCGCTCGTGGGACCGGGCGCGGAGTTCTCCGACCAGACGGCGAAGGAGCTCGGGGTGCTCCGCGCCGCGGCGCGCGCCGTGGAAGCGCTGGGCGCCAAGGCGATCCCGAACTACATCATCTCGATGTGCACGTCGGTCTCCGACCTGCTCGAGGCCGCGGTGCTGCTCAAGGAGGTGGGGCTGCTGCGGCCCGACACCGACGGCGGCGCCGAGTGCCCGGTCAACATCGTCCCGCTCTTCGAGACGATCGAGGACCTCCAGCAGGGCGCCGCGACGATGCGCGCCGCGTTCGCCGTGCCGGCCTACCGCTCGCTGGTCGACGGCAAGGGCGGGCTGCAGGAGATCATGCTGGGCTACAGCGATTCCAACAAGGACGGCGGCTACCTCGCGGCCAACTGGGCGCTCTACCGCGCCGAGCTGGACCTCGTCGCGATGGCGCGCGAGGCCGGGATCACGCTGCGGCTCTTCCACGGGCGTGGCGGCACCGTCGGCCGCGGCGGCGGTCCGAGTTACGACGCGATCCTCGCGCAGCCGCCCGGCGCGGTCCGCGGCTCGCTGCGGTTGACCGAGCAGGGCGAGATCATCGCCGCGAAGTACGCCGAACCCGCACTGGCCGTGCGGAACCTGGAGTCGCTCGTCGCGGCGACGCTGGAGTCCTCGCTGCTCGACGTGGAGGGCCTCGGCGACGACGCCGACGAGGCCTACGCGGTGCTCGACGAGCTCGCCGCCCTCGCGCGCGACGCCTACGGCGACCTCGTGCACCGGACCGAGGGCTTCGTCGAGTACTTCACCACCGCCACGCCGGTGGAGGAGATCGGCTCGCTGAACATCGGTTCGCGGCCCAGCTCGCGCAAACAGACGTCGAAGATCTCCGACCTGCGCGCCATCCCGTGGGTCATGGCGTGGTCGCTGTCGCGGGTCATGCTGCCCGGCTTCTACGGCACGGGAACGGCGTTCGAGACGTGGATCGGGGGAGACCCGGATCGCCTCGAGCGGCTGCGCGCGCTGTACCGGCGCTGGCCCTTCTTCCGGTCGGTGCTCTCCAACATGGCGCAGGTCCTCGCCAAGTCCGACCTCGGCCTCGCCGCCCGCTACGCCGACCTCGTGCCCGACGCCGACCTGCGTGAGCGCGTCTTCGGCAAGATCGCCGACGAGCACCGCCGCACCATCGAGACGTACTTCGCGATCACCGAGACCGACGACCTGCTCGCCGACAACCACGCCCTCAAGCGTTCGGTGTTCAACCGCTTCCCGTACCTCGAGCCGCTCAACCACCTGCAGGTGGAGCTGCTGCGCCGGTACCGCTCCGGCGACGAGGACCCGCTGGTGCAGCGCGGCATCCTGCTGACCATGAACGGCCTCGCCACGGCGCTGCGCAACTCCGGCTAGCTCCTCCGCCCCCGGATTCTCCGCCCCAGGGCGGAGGACGGGACGACCCGGCGCCGGTACTGTCGGCCGCATGACTGACGTAGTGGTGCAGGACGAACAGGCGACGGTGCTGACCTTCCTCGCCGATATGCAAGACGGCCGGGCGGAGGAGGCGGTCGCCGCCTTCGACGAGGACGTGGTCTACACGAACGTGGGCCTCGCGACCCTGCGCGGTCGCAACCGTGCCGGCCGGGTGATCCGGCTCCTCGCGCAGCCCGCTCTCGGCTTCGGCGTCGAGGTCACGTCCATCGCGTCCGACGGTGCCGTCGTCCTCACCGAGCGCATCGACGAGCTGCGGGTGGGCCCGCTGCGCGTGCGGTTCTGGGTGTGCGGTCGGTTCGACGTGCACGACGGCCGGATCGTGCTGTGGCGGGACTACTTCGACAACCTGGACATCGCCAAGGGCGTCGTGCGCGGCGTGCTCGCTCTGGCGATCCCCGCCGCGCAGCGGAAGATGACGCCCCTGCAGCGCTGACCTACTTGTTGTACCGGGTGCTGATCTCGGGCCGGATCGTGTCGGAGACGAACTTCGCGGCGCAGTGTTTCCCGTCGTAGTTCTGCTGCAGACACCACGCCAATGCGGGCTCGTAGGTGTCCCAGCTGGCTCCGGCGTACACCGGCACCCAGGAGTCGTCGCGGTCGAAGACCGGCCAGCCGCCGCTCTGCAGGAGACGGACGCTCCCGTGGCGCTGGTCGAAGTACGCGACCTCGCCGAGGATGTCCGCCTCGAACCAGGTCTTGCCGTCGTCGAACGCGCCGGAGTACTTCGAGGCGAGTTGCGCCACCCAGCGGTTGTTGAGCGTCGCCAGCACCACGGGCCGGTCCGCCGCGGCGCGGGTCTGCAGGGCGGCCAGTGGGTTCGGTGCGGCGGTGGTCGTCGTGGTGGGCGGCGCGTCGGTGGTGGTCGGCGCGGCCGCCGTCGCGGTGACGGTCGCCGTGGCGGTGGCGCCGCCGGTCTGTGCGACCGGCGAGCTCTGGCGGTCCGACAGTGCGACGTAGCCCAGTACGGCGGTGGCGCCCACCAGCACGGCGGCGACCACCGCGAGGACCGGCACCGCGCGGCTCTTCGCGGGCGGCGGTGCTTGCTGGTAGGCCGGTGCCATCGGGTACGACGGCGCGACCGGGTACGAGGGAGCGGCCGGATACGACGGAGCCTGCGGATAGGACACCGCGCGTGGGTACGACGCGGGCGGCGACGGCTGGGAGACCACGGTGAGGTCGGAATCCGCGGGTGGATACGGCTGCGAGATCACGGTGGGGTCGGACGGCTCCGCGAGCGGCCGGATCAGTGTGCGGTCGTAGGCGGGGGAGGGCAACGGCACGTCCACGCTGTGGCCGGCGAGGGCCTCGCGCGCGGCGGTAGCCAGCTCGCCGCAGCCGGCGAACCGGTCGGCGGGGTCCTTCGCCATGCCCCGCGCGATCACGGTGTCCATCGCCGCCGGGACCGGAGCCTCCTCGCTCACCCGGGGAATCGGGGCGGTGACGTGCTGCTTGAGCATGGATCCCAGGCTCGCGCCGCGGTAGGGAGCGTGCCCCGTGAGCGCCTCGAACAGGACGCACGCCAGCGAGTACACGTCGCTCGCGACGGTGGCCGAGTCACCGTCGAACCGCTCGGGCGCCGCGTAGGCCTGCGAGCCGACGAACAGCCCCGCCGATGTCATCCGGGACTGCGTATCGGCCACCGCGAGTCCGAAGTCGAGCAGGTACGGGAAGCCCGACTCGGTGAGCTCGATGTTGGCGGGCTTGACGTCCCGGTGCACGAGGCCCTTGGCGTGCGCCGCATCGAGCGCGCCGGCCACCTGCTCGACGAGGGCGACGGCGCGCTCCGGGGGCAGCGGACCGTCGCGCAGGGCCTCCGCGAGGTTGCGACCCTCGACGAGGCGCATGTCGATGAACAGCACCCCGTCGATCTCGCCGAAGTCGTGGATCGGGATGACGTGCGGGTCCGCGAGGCGCGCCACCGTCTGCGATTCGCGGGAGAACCGCTCGCGGAACTGCGGATCCTCGGCCGCCGAGGCGTGCAGCAGCTTCAGCGCGACGTCCCGGTCGCGCTGCGCGTCGTGTGCGAGGTACACCTCGCCCATCCCGCCCCGGCCGAGCAGGCGCCCGATCTCGTACGGCCCCAGCGTGCTCCCGCTGCGCGTGCCCTCGCTCATGGACGTCCCCTCCCGCTGGGTGCTGCGCTGATCGTAGCGGGATCGACCGACAGGAACGGCCGTGATGAGTCAGACTCCGGACACGGGAACGCCCGGGTGCCATCCGAACGGATGGCACCCGGGCGCCGGGGATCTCGTGCGCTCAGAGCGTGCGCGCGATGATCTCCTTCATGATCTCGTTGGTGCCGGCGTAGATCATCTGGACGCGGTTGTCGACCCAGAAGCGCGCGGCGGGGTACTCGGCCATGTAGCCGTAGCCGCCGAACAGCTGCAGGCACTCGGATGCGACCTCCTGGGCGCGGTCCGAGGTCCACCACTTCGCCATGGCGACGGTGGGGATGTCGAGCTCGCCCTTGACGTGCTTCTCGATGCAGTCGTCCACGAAGACCCGCGCGATGGTGGTCTCGGTGAGCGCCTCGGCGAGCTTGAACTTGGTGTTCTGGAAACCGAAGATGGGGCGGCCGAAGGCCTCCCGCTCCTTGGTGTAGCGGAGGGTCTCCTCGAAGATGACCTCCATGCCCGCGACGCAGGCCTGGCCGATGATGAGGCGCTCCTGCGGCAGCTGCTGCATGAGCTGGTAGAAGCCCTGCCCCTCCTGGGTGCCGAGGAGGTTCTCGACGGGCACGTGCACGTCGTCGAAGAACAGCTCGGAGGTGTCCTGGCCCTTCTGGCCGATCTTGTTGAGGATGTTGCCCTTGCGGAAACCCTCGCGGTCGGCCTCGACCAGGATGAGGGAGATGCCGGCGGCGCCCTCGTCCGGGTTGGTCTTGCAGACCAGGACCACGATGTCGGCCTGCTGGCCGTTCGTGATGAAGGTCTTGCTGCCGTTGATCACGTACTCGCCGCCGGTCTTGATGGCGCGGGTCTTCACGTTCTGCAGGTCCGAGCCGGTGCCCGGCTCGGTCATCGCGATGGCGCCGACGGCCTCGCCGGAGGCCATCTTCGGCAGCCATGCCTGCTTCTGCTCCTCAGTGCCGTACGCGAGGATGTAATGCGCGACGATGCCGTTGTGCAGCGAGACGCCCCAGCTGGTGTCGAACGCCTGCGCCTGCGCGGCGATGAGCACCGACTCGTGGCGGAAGTCGCCGCCACCGCCGCCGTACTCCTCGGGGATCGACAGGCACAGCAGGCCCAGCTCGCCGGCCTTGTTCCACAGGTCGCGGTCGACGTGGTGCTGCTCGGCGAACTTCTCGATGTTGGGGGTGAGTTCCTTCGCCAGGAACTTGTCCGCGAGGTCGCGGAGGGCGTCGAGCTCTTCGTTCATCCAGCTCGAGCGGCGGCGTGCGGCCATGGGGTGACCACCTTTCTGCGGAGGGTTGCCGCACCACTTAATCAGAACCGGATCGACGAAAACAAGCACGGGTGCAGGATTCGGGGAATAGGTGCAGGTCGGAACGGGGGATTCGCCCGGACGTGGCGTGTTCGGATGTGCCGATGTCGCCTCCCCGCGGTCGTAACGTTCGTCAGCGCGAGCGCGATGATGCAGCGAGCGGATTCCGGTCGTGCGGGTTCGTGCCGAACGACCGAAGGAGTGCGTGTCGTGCGCCCTGATCCGCTACTGACCGATGCCCTGTATCAGCAGGTCTTCCTCCGGGCCGGCCTCCCGATGGCACTGCACAGCGCGGACCGTCGCTTCCTGCACGCGAACGACGCGATGGTCGACCTGCTCGGCTACTCGCTCGAAGAGCTCCAGGTGATGACGGTGATGGACGTCGTCCATCCCGAGGAGCGCGACACCAGCGCGCGGTTCGCGGCGCAGTGGCTCGCCGGGATCGGCAGGGAATCCCGGCTGTTCGGACGGATCGTCCGCAAGGACGGCGGGGTCGTCAGCGCCCGGATCCGCAAGTACGTCCTGGACCCGGGCGGCCCCGACGGTGCCCTGGTCGCGCTCGCAGTGATCGACCGGATCGACGAGGAGCACACGTCGGAGTACGCCTCGCGCCACGACGACCTGACGGGCCTGCTGAACAGGCGCGGCTTCCGGGAGGCCCTGGCCGTCTCCTACCCGGAGAACCTCCCGTCCGTGCTGGCGATGCTCGACGTGGACCACCTCAAGTCCGTCAACGACCGCTTCGGTCACGCCGCGGGTGACGAGGTGATCGTCGCGGTCGCGAGGACCCTGGCGCTCGCGCTGCCGGACGACGGCGTGCTGTGCCGCTGGTCCGGCGACGAGTTCGTCGCCTTCGTACCGCGGCCCACCGCGGACGACTTCGCTCCCGCGCGCCTCCGCGCGCTCGCCTACCGGGCCCGCGTGCCGGTGACGGGCGGATACGTCGTGCCGGAGGTGTCCGTGGGGGTCACGCGGTTCGATCCGGGAACCGACCGGCTCGACGACGCCCTGCGGCGCGCGGACGCCGAGATGTACCGCGCCAAGCGGGGCGCGAGGGCGGCCGGCGATGCGTGCGCGGAAGGTCTGCCCACGGCGCCGTGAGTCGCGGGCGACATCGCCTGTGAACTGCGGAAACAGAAAGTTGGAACCGTTCGTCGAGTTGGTGCGTCTAATTCATGCGGAGGAAAAACCAACGAGATCGGGGGAACGAGTTGGACACGACACCGCAGGTCTGGTCGGACGTCGCTCACGCGGAGAAGACGGTCGAGCAGGCGCACGAGGTCCGTGAGCGATTGGCCCGAGTTTCGGGCATGGGGACGGCCGCACGGGGGGATGTGCGGGTCACCGTCGGGA
>NZ_JAIULG010000013.1 GCF_020169415.1 Tsukamurella sp. M9C | reverse complement strand
CCGAGGTCGCGGCGCAGGTCCCGGGCGTCACCCTCGCGGGTGCCGACGCCGGGGATCTCCGGCTGACCGGGGCCACCGTCCGCGCCCAGGACGCGCGGCCCGGCGACCTGTTCTGCGCCGTCCCCGGCACCGCCACCCACGGCGCGCGGTTCGCCGCCGGCGCGATCGAGGCGGGGGCCGTCGCCGTCCTCACCGATCCCGACGGTGCCGCGCTCCTCGCGGAGGACGGCCACGACGTCCCCGTGCTCCTGCACGACGACCCGCGCCGCGTCCTCGGCCCCGTCGCGGCCGTGGTCTACGGCGCACCGTCGGCGCGGATGACTCTCGTCGGCATCACCGGCACCTCCGGCAAGACCACCACCAGCTACCTCGTCGAGGCGGCGCTCGCCGCGGGCGGGAACCCGACGGGCCTGATCGGCACCGTCGGCACCCGGATCGCCGGCGTCGACGTCCCGACCACCCTCACCACGCCCGAGGGCTCCGCGCTGCAGGGGCTGTTCGCGTCGATGGTCGAGCGCGGCGTGACCGCCGCCGTGATGGAGGTCAGCTCGCACGCGCTGGCCCAGAACCGGGCGGGCGGCACCCGGTTCGCCGTCGGCGCCTTCACCAACCTCAGCCAGGACCACCTCGACTACCACCCGACGATGGAGGACTACTTCGCCGCGAAGTCGCTGCTCTTCCTCGGGCCGGGAGCCTGCGAGCGCGCCGTGATCTGCGTCGACGACGAGTGGGGCCACCGCATGGCCGAGCTGCGCCGCGCGTCCGGGCTGCCGCTGGTCACCGTCGCCACCACCGGGCCCGCCGACTGGACCGCGGGCGAGGTCGCCGCGTACTCCGACGGCACCCAGCGGTTCACCCTCAGCGGGCCGGACGGACAGACCTTCTCCGCCGTCGTCGGGCTGCCCGGCGCGTACAACGTCGCCAACGCCGCGCTGGCGCTGGTCATCGCCCACGAGGCGGGCGTCCCGCTCGCCGACGCGGCCCGCGGCATCGGCGCCGTCGCCGTGCCCGGCCGGGTGCAGCGCATCGACCGCGGGCAGGACTTCCTGGCCGTCGTGGACTACGCCCACAAGCCCGCCGCCCTCGACGCCGTGATCGCGACGCTGCGCGGCCAGACCGCCGGCCGGATCGTCGTGGTCGTGGGCGCGGGCGGCGACCGCGACCGCGGCAAGCGGCCGCTCATGGGCGAGGCGGCCGCGAGCGCCGCCGAGCTGGTCATCGTGACCGACGACAACCCCCGCACCGAGGATCCGGCCGCGATCCGAGCCGCCGTGGTGGCGGGCGCGCGCGCCGTGACCGGCGGCGGCGAGGTCCGCGAGATCGGCGACCGCCGCGCCGCCATCGTCGAGGCCGTGAACTGGGCCCGCACCGGCGACGTCGTGCTCGTCGCGGGCAAGGGTCACGAGGCCGGCCAGGAGATCAACGGCGTCAAGCACCCCTTCGACGACCGCGACGAGGTGGCCGCCGCGCTGGAGGCCCGCGCATGATCGAACTCACCCTCCGCGAGGTCGCCGCGATCGTCGGCGGCACTCTGCACGACGTGCCCGACCCCGAGGCCAAGGTCACCGGCACCGTCGAATTCGACTCCCGCGAGATCGGCCCCGGCGGGCTGTTCCTCGCCCTGCCCGGCGCCCGCGTCGACGGCCACGAGTTCGCCGCGACCGCGATCGACAGGGGCGCGGTCGCCGTGCTCGGCGCCCGCCCCGTGGGCGTCCCCGCGATCGTCGTCCCGGTCTCCGGCGAGACCGACAACCGCGTCATGGCGCTGGAGAACGACACCGACGGCGCGGGCGCCGCGGTGCTGAAGGCCCTGGGCGACCTGGCCGCGCACTGCACGAAGGCCCTCGCCGCAGACGGGCTGACCGTCGTGGGCGTCACCGGCTCGGCCGGCAAGACATCGACGAAGGACCTCATCGCCGCCGTGCTGCGGCCGCTGGGCGAGACCGTCGCGCCGCCCGGCTCCTTCAACAACGAGATCGGCCACCCGTGGACCGCATTGCGCGCGACCGCGTCGACGAAGTTCCTCGTCCTCGAGATGTCGGCCCGCGGCGAGGGCCACATCGCCGCCCTCGCGCGGGTCGCGCCGCCGCGCATCGGCGTCGAGCTCAACGTGGGCACCGCGCACCTCGGCGAGTTCGGCTCCCGCGAGGCCATCGCCCGCGCGAAGGGCGAGCTGGTCGAGGCGCTGCCCGCGGACGGGCTCGCGATCCTCAACGCCGACGACGCCGCGGTGGCCGCGATGGCCTCGCGGACCGGCGCGCGGGTGGTGTTCTACGGCACGGGCGAGGCGGAGGTCGCGGCGGCGGACGTGAAGATCGACGCCCAGGCCCGCGCGTCCTTCACCCTGCGCGCCCCGGCGGGCGCCGCGCCCGTCGCGCTCAAGGTCCACGGCGAGCACCAGGTGCACAACGCGTTGGCCGCTGCCGCGGTCGGTCTCGAGTGCGGCGCGACGGTCGCGCAGGTCGCCGAGGCGCTTTCGGGCGCCGGCGCCGCATCGCCGCGCCGGATGGACGTCTTCACCACCGACGACGGCGTCACCGTGGTCAACGACACCTACAACGCGAATCCCGACGCCATGCGGGCCGCGCTCCGCAGCCTCGTCCTCATGTCCGAGCACGACGAGGCGGGGGAGCGGCTGCCCGGCCGCGACCGTCGCCGCACCTTCGCGGTGCTCGGCGAGATGGGCGAGCTGGGCGAGGAGTCGATCGTCGAGCACGATCGGCTGGGCCGGTTCCTGGTGCGGCTCGACATCACGTCGACCATCTGCGTCGGCACCTCCCGCGCCGTGCACGCGCTGTGGCAGGGCGCCGTGATGGAGGGCTCCTGGGGCAGCGAGGCCGTGCGCGTCGACACCCGCGAGGAGGCCGTCGAGCGGCTGCGGGACGAGCTCCGGCCGGGCGACCTCGTTTTGGTCAAGGCGTCGAAGTCCGAGAAGATGTGGGAGGTCGCCGAGCACCTGGGCACGGCGAGCGCGGTCAACAACGAGAACGGGGAGTCACCGAAGTGATCCAGATCCTGTTCGCGGGCGGCATCTCGCTGGCCGTGGCGATCCTGCTCACGCCCGTCCTGATCCGGGTCTTCTCCCGGCAGGGCTTCGGTCAGGAGATCCGCGTCGAGGGGCCGCAGAGCCACCAGAAGAAGCGCGGCACCCCGTCGATGGGCGGCGTCGCGATCGTCGTGGCCCTGTGGGCCGGCTACCTCGGCGCGCACCTGCTGGGCTGGAACTCCGGCCCCGGCCCCAGTGCCTCGGGCCTGCTGGTCCTCGGCCTCGCCACGTCGCTCGCGATCGTCGGCTTCCTCGACGACTTCATCAAGGTGCGCAAGCAGCGCAACCTGGGCCTGAACAAGACCGCGAAGACCGTCGGCCAGACCGTCGCCGCCCTGATCTTCGGCGTGCTCGTGCTGCAGTTCCCCAACGCCCAGGGGGTGCGCCCGGCCAGCGAGTTCCTCAGCTACACGCGCGACATCAACACCATCTCGATGGGCGCGATCGTCTTCGTGATCTTCTGCTGGTTCGTCGTCTCCGCCTGGTCGAATGCGGTGAACTTCACCGACGGTCTCGACGGCCTCGCCGCCGGTTCCATGGCGATGGTGCTCGGCAGTTACGTGCTCATCAGCTTCTGGCAGTTCCGCTACGCCTGCGAGACCAAGCAGGTCGCCGGCTGCTACGACGTGCGCGATCCGCTCGACCTGGCGCTCATCGCGGTCGCCGCGGGCGGCGCCTGCCTCGGCTTCCTCTGGTGGAACGCCGCGCCCGCGAAGATCTTCATGGGCGACACGGGCTCGCTGATGCTGGGCGGCCTGCTGGCCGGCCTGTCGATCACCACCCGCACCGAGCTGCTCGCCGTCGTGCTGGGCGCGCTGTTCGTGGCCGAGATGGTCTCGGTGGTCATCCAGATCGCGGTCTTCCGCTCGACGGGCCGCCGCGTCTTCCGGATGGCGCCGTTCCATCACCACTTCGAACTCTCCGGGTGGGCCGAAACCACGGTGATCATCCGGTTCTGGCTGCTCACGGCCATTTCGTGCGGCCTCGGCCTCGTGCTGTTCTACGCCGAGTTCCTCGGCTCCGGCGCGGTCGGCTAGATGGCGACGATCCCCGGCCCCGGCGCGCACGTCCTCGTCGCGGGCGGGGGCGTCACCGGCCCGGCCGTCGCCCGGGCCCTGCTCCGGCTCGGGTCCACGGTCACCGTCGCCGACGGTAAGCCCGCCGCGCGGGAGAAGATCGCGAGCGAGGTGCCGGGCATCGTCGTCGCCGATCTCGACGGGCACGACCCGTCCGGCTACGACCTCGTCGTGGTCGCGCCCGGGTTCCGCCCCACCGCCCCCGTCGTGGTGGCCGCCGAGGCCGCCGGCGTCGAGGTGATCGGCGACGTGGAGCTGGCCTGGCGGATCGACCGCGCCGGCGCCTTCGGCGCGCCCCGCGACTGGCTCGTGGTGACCGGCACCAACGGCAAGACCACCACCACGCAGATGCTCGAGGCGATCCTGTTGCACGCCGGCGTGCGCGCCGTCGCCTGCGGCAACATCGGCCGACCCGTCATCGACGCGATCGGCGACGACGCCGATCCGCGCGTGCTCGCCGTCGAGCTCTCGTCCTTCCAGTTGCACTGGGCCCCGTCGGTGCGGCCGCGCGCGGGCGTCGTGCTCAACGTCGCGGAGGACCACCTCGACTGGCACGGCTCGATGGCCGCGTACACCGCCGACAAGGCGCGCGCCCTCGCCGGCGAGCTCGCCGTCATCGGCCTCGACGACCCCGTGGCGTCGGGCCTGCGCGGGGCGGTCACCGTCGGCTTCACCGCGGGAGAGCCCGGGCCGGGGCAGTACGGCGTGCGCGGGGGCGTCCTGGTCGACGGTGCCGGCGCGCCCGTCCTGCCCGCCGACGCGGTCTCGCCACCCGGACCCGCCGGGATCTCGGACGCCCTGGCCGCGACGGCGCTCGCGCAGGCGGTCGGCGTGACCGCCGCGCAGGCGGGGGAGGCCCTCGCCGCGTTCCGGGTGGGCGCGCACCGCGCCGAGCCCGTCGCGACCGTGCGCGGCATCACGTACGTCGACGACTCCAAGGCCACCAACCCGCACGCCGCGCTGAATTCCATCGAGGCGCACGAGCGGGTGGTGTGGGTCGCGGGAGGTCAGCTCAAGGGCGCCGACATCGGGCCGCTCGTGGCGCGCGTGGCGCCGCGGCTCGTGGGCGCCGTGCTGCTCGGACTGGATCGAGACGAAATCGCGGATTCACTCGCGCGACACGCACCGGATGTCCCCGTGGTTCGGGTGTCCTCGGGCGAACATAGTCCTGTGTCTCCTGTGACTAATGATGCGAATCGTTCTGTAGGGACGACTGGGGCTGGCGATGTGCGAGTGTCCGGCGATGCTGATGCGGTGATGGCCGCCGTCGTCGCCGAGGCCTCCCGGATCGCCGAAGCCGCAGCCCGCGACGGTGCGGCGCCGGTGGTGCTGCTCGCGCCCGCCGCGGCCTCGCTCGACATGTTCACGTCGTACGGGCACCGCGGCGACGCCTTCGCCGCCTCCGCCCGCGCGCTCGGGGACGCCTCGTGAGCCGCGCCGGCAAGGCCGCCGCCGGTACCGACACCGATTCCGATCTCGCCCCCGGCGGCGTCAACGCCCCCGAGAGCACCGAGTTCGACGCGCAGCCCCAGGAGACGGCCGCGTCGACGACGGGCTCCCGCGGCGCGGCCGCCGCGTCCGCGGCGCGCTCGGGCGCGGACGTCGCCCGCACCGGCGCCTCGCTGCTGCGGGGCGGCGCCGTCGGGCTCGCGACGGCCCTGCGCCGCCCGCTCGCGTCCTTCCACCTGGTGCTCGGCCTCACCGCCGTCCTGACGGTGATGGGCCTGATCATGGTGCTCTCCGCGTCGTCCGTCGAGGACATCAGCGCCACCGGATCGCCCTGGGGCAAGTTCACCAGCCAGCTGATCTACGTCGCCCTCGGCGTGGTCGCCTTCGTCTTCGCCCTGTACCTGCGACCCGCGCTGTTGCGCCGGGTGGCGCTCGGCGGCGTGCTCGTCTCCATCGCGCTGCTCGCGGCCGTGCTCGTACCCGGCGTCGGCACGATGGTCGGCGGCGCGCGCCGCTGGATCGACGTGGGCGGCTTCACCCTGCAGCCCTCGGAGATCGCGAAGGTCGCGCTCATCATCTGGGGTGCGCACCTGCTCGCGGACCGCGGGCGCAAGGGCAACATCAAGGAGCTGCTGCTGCCGCTCGGCCCCGTCGTGGTGCTGATGGCCGCGCTCGTCGTCGCCGAGCCCAACCAGTCGACGGCCATGATCATCGTCGCCATCGGCGCGATGCTGCTCTACTACGCCGGGCTGTCGTCGAAGCTGATCGCCTCGCTGCTGGTCGTCTTCGCCCTGCTCGGCATCTTCTTCGCGCTCGCGGAGGGCTACCGCTCGGCGCGCGTGCAGGCCTGGCTCGGCCGCACCGACGACGCGCTCGGCGCCAACTACCAGTCGAACCAGGCGCGGTACTCGCTCGCCGACGGCGGCCTCTTCGGCGTGGGCCTGGGCAATTCGACGGCCAAGTGGAGCTACCTGCCCAACGCGCACAACGACTTCATCTTCGCGATCATCGGCGAGGAGCTCGGCTACCTCGGTGCGGGCGTCGTCATCCTCATGTTCGGCATCCTCACCTGGGTGGGTATGCGGATCGCCGGCCGGGTCGCCGACCCCTTCCTGCGCCTCATGGCCGCCTCCATCACGACGCTCGTCGCGCTGCAGGCGATCATCAACATGGGCTACGTCGTGGGCCTGCTGCCGGTGACCGGCATCCAGCTGCCCCTGCTGTCCGCGGGCGGCAACTCGGTGATCCTCGTCTTGTTCATGATGGGCCTCCTGGCCAACGCCGCCCGGCACGAGCCGGAGGCGATCGCCGCGCTCGCCGGCGGCCGCGAGGGCCGTGCCGGCCGGCTCCTGCGCCTGCCCAAGCCGCTGCCCTACATCCCGCCGCGCCCCGAGCGCCCGGCCGGCCGCGGGCCGGCGCCCCGACAGGGCCGTCCCGCGCCCGCCCGGCGTGCGCCCGCGAAGGGGCGTACCGCGCCCGCGGCGCCGTCGCCGTACGATCGACACCCGTACGGTGACGAGAGCCTGGGCCGGCGCAGCGCGCCGCGCCGGGACCTCCCGCCGATGCGGCCGCAGGGCCGCGGCGGCGAGCCCTGGCGGGGCGATCGTGCCGGACAGCAGCGGAACGCGCCGCAGCAGCGGCGCCGAGGACAGGAAAAGGGCAGACGGGCGTGGTGAGTTCTTCTCGAGCGGTTTCGGTGGTGGTGGCCGGTGGCGGCACCGCAGGACACATCGAACCCGCACTGGCGGTGGCCGACGCCGTCCGGGCCCAGCGCCCCGACGCCGTGGTCACCGCCCTCGGCACGCCGAAGGGGCTCGAGGGCCGCCTCGTCCCGGAGCGCGGCTACCCGCTGGCCATGATCCCGCCCGTCCCGCTGCCGCGGAAGCCCGGCAAGGACCTGGCGAAGCTGCCCTTCACGCTCACCGGCGCGGTGCGCCGCACCCGGAAGGTGCTCCGCGAGACCGGCGCCGACGTGGTCGTCGGCTTCGGGGGGTACGTCGCCCTGCCCGCCTACCTCGCCGCCCGCAGCATGGGCGTGCCCATCGTCATCCACGAGGCCAACGCCAGCGCGGGCGTCGCGAACAAGGTCGGCGCGAAGCTCGCCACGAAGGTCTTCGCCGCGGTCCCCGGATCCGGCGTGCCCGCCGAGGTCGTCGGCATCCCCGTCCGCGCCTCCATCACCGGGCTCGACCGCGCGGCCCTGCGCGCCGAGGCCCGCGCGCACTTCGGGCTGCCCGCCGACGGGCCCGTCGTGCTCGTGTTCGGTGGCAGCCAGGGCGCCGTCCGGCTGAACGACGGTGTCGTCGGCGCCGCCCGGGACTTCGCCGACGCCGGCGTCGGCGTGCTGCACGCCTACGGCCCCAAGAACTCCGTCGAGGTGGACGTGCCCGGCTACGTCGCCGTGCCCTACCTGTCGCGGATGGACCTCGCCTACGCCGCCGCCGACCTCGCCGTGTGCCGGTCGGGCGCGATGACGGTGGCCGAGGTCGCCGCCGTCGGCCTCCCGGCGGTGTACGTGCCCCTCTCGCACGGCAACGGCGAGCAGGCGCTCAACGCGCAGCCGGTCGTCGCCGCGGGCGGGGGACTGCTCGTCGACGACGCGGCATTCACCCCGGATCTCGTGCGGGAGACGGTGATCCCGCTCGCGGGTGACGCCGGGCGGCTCGCGGCCATGAGCGCCGCGGCCGGCGGCAGCGGGCACCGGGACGCCGCGGGCACCGTGGCGGCCGCGGCCCTCGCACTGGCACAGGAGAGGCGGACGTCGTGACCGAGTCGACGGGAGCGCTGCCCGAACGGCTGCAGCGCGTCCACATGGTGGGCATCGGCGGCGCCGGCATGTCCGGCATCGCGCGGATCCTGCTGGCCCGCGGCGGCCAGGTGTCGGGCTCCGACGCCAAGGAGTCGCGCGGCGTCATCGCCCTGCGGGCCCGCGGGGCCCAGATCCAGGTGGGGCACAGCCCCGAGGCGCTCGACCTGCTGCCCGGCGGCCCGACGGTGGTCGTGACCACCCACGCCGCCATCCCCAAGGACAACCCCGAGCTGGTCGAGGCGCAGCGCCGCGGCATCCCGGTGATCCTGCGGCCCGAGGTGCTCGCCGACCTCATGGACGGCTACCGCACCCTGTTGGTCAGCGGCACCCACGGGAAGACCTCCACCACGTCGATGGCGGTTGTGGGCCTGCAGCACTGCGGCGCCAACCCGTCCTTCGCCGTGGGCGGCGAGCTCAACGAGTCCGGCACCAACGCCTTCCACGGCACGGGCGACGTCTTCGTGGCCGAGGCCGACGAGTCCGACGGCTCGCTGCTGCAGTACGCGCCCGACGTGGTGGTCGTCACCAACGTCGAGGCCGATCACCTGGACTTCTTCGGCTCCGAGGAGAAGTACGTCGCCGTCTTCGACGCCTTCACCGAGCGGATCCGCCCCGGCGGCACCCTCGTGGTGTGCCTCGACGACCCGGGCTCGGCGGCGCTGGCGCAGCGCACCCACGCCGCGCTGCGCGCCCGCGGCGTCCGCGTGCTGGGCTACGGCGAGGGCACTCACCGCGACCTCGCGCCCGACGTGACGCTGATCGCGGAGCTGTTGGACTACAAGCCCCGTGCCGAGGGCGGCATGCTCAAGGTCCGTTTCTCCGACGAGAACCGGAAGGTCACCGAGCGGGCGATCCTGCTCTCCGTGCCCGGGAAGCACATGGCGCTCAACGCCATCGCCGCGACGATCGCGGTCGTCAGCACGGGCCAGCCGACCGCGAAGGTGATCGAGGGGATCGAGGCCTTCGGCGGCGTGCACCGCCGGTTCCAACTGCGCGGCACCGAGCAGGGCGTGCGCGTCTTCGACGACTACGCGCACCATCCGACCGAGGTCCGCGCCGTTCTCACCGCCGCGGCGGAGATGGTCGCCAAGCAGGCCGAGCCGGGCCGCGTGATCGTCGCCTTCCAGCCCCACCTGTACTCGCGGACCGAGCAGTTCGCCGCCGAGTTCGCGCAGGCCCTCAGCCTCGCCGATGAGGTCGTGGTGCTCGACGTCTACGGCGCGCGCGAGGACCCGCTGCCGGGCGTCACGGGGGAGCGGATCGCCGAGAAGGTGACCGCCTCCGCGCACTACGTTCCGAGCCAGGCGGAGGTGGCCGGTGTGGTCGCCGGCCTCGCGCGACCCGGCGACGTCGTGATCACCATGGGCGCCGGTGACGTGACCATGCAGGGCCCGACGATCCTCAACACGCTGGCGCAGCGCGGCGCCGAGGCGGGCGCGTGAGTTCTCCCGCGACGCGCAGGCGCGTGCCGGGTCTGCGGCGATTGCTGCTGATCCTGCTCGCGCTGGCAGTGGTGGCGGGACTCGCTGCGGCGGCGTACTTCTCGCCGGTGCTCTCGGCACGCGACGTCTCCGTGACGGGCGCGACCAATGCGCCCGCCGATCAGGTCGCGAAGGTGGTGGAGCCGCTCAAGGGGCGTCCGCTGCTGCAGATCACGCCCGGACAGCGCGACGCCTACGCCGCGCAGGTGGTCGCGGTGAGCCCGTGGATCGACCGCGCCACGGTCACGGTCTCGTACCCGTCGACGCTGGTCGTCGAGGTCACCGAGCGCGAGGTCGTCGCCTACGCCCAGCGCCCCGCCGGGACGGTGCTCGTGGACGCCAAGGGCGTGCCCTTCATCAAGGTGGGGGAGCCGCCCATCCTCACGCCCAAGCTCGTCGTCGACGATCCGAAGTCCGACGATCCCGCGACGACGTCCGCGATCGCGGTGCTCCGGGCGCTGCCGCCGGACCTGCACGGACAGGTCGTCGAGATCGGGGCGGATTCCCCGGCGAACGTGCGCTTCGTGCTGCGCGACAAGCGGGTCGTGTACTGGGGCGACGACCAGCGGACGGCGGACAAGACCGCCGCGCTGCGCATGGTGCTGACCCGCCCGGGCAAGGAGTTCACCGTGATCAATCCGGACATGCCCACCACCCGCTGAGGGTGTTCTTCCCCTCACCGAGAACGTTTTTCCCGACACGCCCGCGCGCCTGCGGGGCAAGCGGTGCACTGCCCTCTACCTTGGTTTCAGACCAGCTACTTGACATAACTTTAAGCCTTCTGTTGAGGTTTAGGGTTCGTCTCAGAAGCAACAGACTTCACATCAGGGGAAAGGCGAAACATGACCGCCGCGCACAACTACCTCGCCGTAATCAAGGTCGTCGGCATCGGCGGCGGCGGCGTCAACGCCGTGAACCGGATGATCGAACAGGGGCTCAAGGGCGTCGAGTTCATCGCGATCAACACCGATGCCCAGGCGCTCATCATGAGCGACGCCGACGTCAAGCTCGACGTGGGTCGCGACTCGACCCGCGGCCTCGGCGCCGGCGCCGATCCCGAGGTGGGCCGCAAGGCCGCCGAGGACGCCAAGGACGAGATCGAGGAGCTCCTCAAGGGCGCCGACATGGTCTTCGTCACCGCGGGCGAGGGCGGCGGTACCGGCACCGGCGGCGCGCCCGTCGTCGCCAGCATCGCCCGCAAGCTGGGCGCACTCACCGTGGGTGTGGTCACCCGCCCGTTCACGTTCGAGGGTGCCCGCCGCGGCAAGCAGGCGGAGACCGGGATCGGCTCGCTGCGCGAGTCCTGCGACACCCTGATCGTGATCCCGAACGACCGGCTGCTGCAGCTGGGCGACGTGAACGTCTCCGCGCTGGACGCGTTCAAGAGCGCCGACGAGGTGCTCCTCAACGGCGTCCAGGGCATCACCGACCTGATCACCACGCCCGGCCTGATCAACGTCGACTTCGCGGACGTCAAGAGCGTCATGTCCGGCGCGGGCAGCGCCCTCATGGGCATCGGCTCCGCGCGGGGCGAGGGGCGCGCGATCAAGGCCGCCGAGGCCGCGGTGAACTCGCCGCTGCTGGAGACCTCGATGGAGGGCGCGCACGGCGTGCTCATGTCCATCGCCGGCGGCAGCGACCTGGGCCTGTTCGAGATCAACGAGGCCGCCTCGCTCGTGCAGGGCGCCTCGCACGAGGACGCGAACATCATCTTCGGCACCGTGATCGACGACAATCTCGGCGACGAGGTGCGGATCACCGTGATCGCCGCGGGCTTCGACGGTGCCGCGCCCGCGCGCCGTCCCGTGACCCGCATCGGCGGCCAGCACACCGCCGTCGAGCAGCCCGCCGCCGAGCCCGAGGACGCGCGTCGGGGCAATCCCTTCGACAGCCGCCCGCCGCGCTCGAACGACCCGTTCCCGGCCCGCTCCACCGGCCGCGAGACGCGCTCGGACGACGACTTCGACCTCGACGTCCCGTCGTTCCTGCAGAACCGCCGCTGAGGAATTCGACTCCGACGGCGCTCCCGGCTCTGCCGGGGGCGCCGTCCGTAGTCTTGAGCCATGACTGATCCCGCGAACGCTCCTGTCTCTGCGGCCCGTGTCCGGCGGGTGACCACCACCCGCGCGGGCGGCGTCTCGCAGGCCCCGTACGACACCTTCAACCTCGGCGATCACGTCGGTGACGACCCGGCGGCCGTCGCCGCGAACCGGCTCCGTCTTGAGCGGGAGATCGGCGTCGAGCCGGGCCACGTGGTCTGGATGGAGCAGATCCACAGCCGGACCGTCACCGTCGTCGACGGTCCGCGTGCGGAGCCCGTGGAGGCCACCGACGCGCTCGTCACGACGGTGCCCGGCCTCGCCCTCGCCGTCCTCACCGCGGACTGCGTCCCGCTCCTGCTCTCGGACGACGAGGCGGGCGTGCTCGCCGCGGTCCACGCGGGCCGCGTCGGCGCCCGGATCGGCATCGTGCCCGCCGTCGTCGAGGCGATGCGCGACCTGGGCGCCCGCCCGGAGCGGATCGGCGCCTTCCTGGGCCCCGCGGCGAGCGGTGCCAAGTACGAGGTCCCGGCATCGATGGCGGCCGACGTCGAGCAGCATCTGCCGGGCAGCCGGTGCCGCACCGAGAAGGGCACCGACGGGCTGGACCTGCGGGCGGGCATCCGTCGTCAGCTGCAGGGACTGGGCGTCGCGGCGGTCGCGCAGGACCCGCGGTGCACTATCAGCGACCCCACGCTGTTCTCGCATCGACGAGGCGCTCCGACAGGGCGCCTGGCCTCGGTGATCTGGATCGACACGGCGAAATGACATCGATGGGATTCGTGCGCGTGTCGGAACCACCATTCGCCCGTCTTCCCCACTAATCTCACTTCCATAACGACAGTCACAACCGTCACACCAGCCCATGCAGGCGCCGAGGAAGGGCAAAGATGAGCACTCTGCACAAGGTCAAGGCGTACTTCGGGATGGTTCCGCTGGATGCCTACGACGACGGATACGTCGACGAGGGCACCCCGCAGCCGCGCGGCCGCCGCAGCCTCGACGACGAGTTCGACGACTACCGCGGCGAGCGCGGATACGCCTACGACGGCCGTCGCGCGGACGAGTACGACGCGTACGAGCCCGCCTACGCGGACTCCTACGACGCCCGCGGCGCCTCCTACGACGCCCGCTACGACGCCGGCTACGAGCGCGGCTACCGCGAGCCCGCCCGGGCGCCGCTGCCGCGCCTGGAGCCGCTGCGGGACGTCTCGCGCACCGCCGCCCCGTCCACCCGCGGCGCGCTGGCGATGGACACCCGCGCCGACGTGCTCAGCCAGGAGAACCCGATGTCGCGCATCACCACCCTGCGTCCCACCTCCTACGAGGAGGCGCGCACGATCGGTGAGCGGTTCCGCGAGGGCATCCCGGTGATCATGGACCTGACGGCGATGGACAACGCCGACGCCAAGCGTCTCGTCGACTTCGCGGCCGGCCTGACCTTCGCGCTGCACGGCTCCTTCGACCGGATCACCACCAAGGTGTTCATGCTGGCCACGGCCGATGTGGACGTCACGGCGGAGGACCGGGCGCGGATCGCGGAGACCGGTTTCTACAACCGCTGACGGATTCGGGCAGACTAGTACCCGTGCAAGCGTTCTGGCTGACCATCGTCGCCCTCCTGTCGATCTACTCCTTCCTCCTGCTGATCCGGCTCGTCATCGAGGTGGTGAAGTCCTTCGCGAGGGAGTGGTTCCCGACCGGGATCCTCGCGATCCTGTTGGAGGCGCTGTTCACCGTCACGGATCCGCCGCTCAAGCTGCTCCGCAAGCTGATCCCGCCGGTGACCCTGGGTCCGGTCCGCCTGGACCTGTCCTACATCGTCCTGTTCCTGCTGCTCTGGGTCGCGCGTGAGCTGATCTACGCCTTCGCTCTCTGACCCGGTCAACGGGGTGATCGCGTGCGTGATTTCGGACATTTCATCGCGTGATTGTTGGGTGATGAGGAACAAACGGGTCTGGTGTGACAGGATGTGCACTAGTTACAGTGTTGGTCCGAGTGACTTGAGATCTGTCGAGCAGCCGAATTGAGGGGAAACGACCTATGAAGCTGACACCCGCCGACGTGCGGAACGTCGCGTTCAGCAAGCCGCCGATCGGCAAGCGCGGCTACAACGAGGACGAGGTGGATCAGTTCCTCGACCTGGTCGAGACCGAGCTCGCTCGGCTGATCGACGAGAACAACGATCTGCAGCAGCGCAACGCCGAGCTCGAGCGCGAGCTGGCCGAGGCCCGCGCCGGTGGCGGCGAGCAGCCGTCCGCTGACAGCACCGTCGCCTTCGCGTCGCCCGCGCCGAACGCGCCCGCGCTCGCCGAGCCGGCTCCGGCCGCTGCTGCGGCGCCGGCGACCACCGAGGAGGCGCACGTGCGCGCCGCCAAGGTGCTGGGCCTCGCGCAGGAGACCGCCGACCGGCTCACCAACAACTCGCGGTCCGAGGCCGAGAAGCTCGTCTCGGACGCGCGCGCCCAGTCGGAGGCCATGGTCACCGACGCCCGGCAGAAGTCCGAGGCCATGGTGGCCGACGCGCGTCAGCGTTCGGACGCCCTGCTCGCCGACGCGCAGACCCGTTCGGAGAACCAGCTGCGCCAGGCGCAGGAGCGCTCCGACGCACTGCAGGCCGAGGCCGAGTCGAAGCACACCGAGATCATGACCACCATCAACCAGCAGCGCACCGTGCTGGAGGGTCGGATCGAGCAGCTCAAGACGTACGAGCGCGAGTACCGTACCCGCCTCAAGACGTACCTGGAGGGACAGCTCGAGGAGCTGCAGTCGCTGCGCAGCGCCGCCCCGGTCGATCACGGCCAGGGTCGCGGTGGCGACTTCAACGACCCCGGCAACGCCGCCGGCGGCAACCAGCAGTACAAGTAGCCGCTGGTACCAGCCGGTACTAGGGCGGAGTTCTCATGCTGCTAGCCGCACTGGGGGCGACGGTCATCGGGTTCATCCTGCTGATCGTCGCCCTGGTCACGTCCAATCTCTGGCTCGCGATCGCCTGCGTGGTGGTGTCCGTGATCGGCGTCGGCCTGCTGCTCGGCGACGTCCTCACCTACCGCCGCGGCGATCGGGACAAGGCGGATCGTGCCTCCGCGCAGTGGAGCCCGGGAGACCGGGACGACGACGCGGACGACGAGGACGGGGCACCGTCGAACAGCCCCGCGCGCGCCGCTGCCACGTCGTCGGAGGACGACACCGAGGCGGAGACGCCCGCGGCCGTCGACGACGCGACGCGCGAGGCGGGCATCGTCGGGCACGAGGAATTCGGTCACCACGACGACGATGCGAACCCGACCACCCAGTTCGCGATGGGACCGCTCGGCGGTCCGACGGGGTGGGAGCACGAGTCGCCGGCCGACACGGACGACGACGCCACGCGCGGCCTGTTCGCTCCCGGGAAGTACGACCCGGACATGACCGATCAGATCCCGCAGATCCGGATCGATCAGGCGTGGGGCACGGAGTGGACTCCGCCCCAGGAGCCGGAGTCGGAAGATCCCGGCAAGAAATGACGTTGCACTGAGCGCTATCCTTGGTGACAGCACTGCGTTGATCCGGCCATCACCGGGGAGCATCCGGAAGAACGGTCCCGCCCGCGGGTCCCAGTAGAACCGGACGGGTGGGCCCGTCACAGCCCGGTTCAAGTGGCGTCGCCCCGGAAGCACCGGGGAGGCGCAAGCGGGGTGGTACCGCGGAGTTCGGCTACAGGCCGGGCATCGTCCCCGTGCTGGTTGTCGACGGCACGAGGAGTACCCGTGAGTGAGAAGCGCCCCTATCCGCTGGTCGACATGACCCGCGACGACGACGGCCCCGCCAGGACGGGCGCACCGTCGTTCCCCGACCTCGAGGAGCGCGTTCTGGCCTACTGGGCCGAGAACGACACCTTCCGCCGGTCCATCGCGAACCGTGCCGAGGCCGACGAGTTCGTCTTCTACGACGGTCCGCCCTTCGCCAACGGCCTGCCGCACTACGGCCACCTGCTGACCGGCTACGTCAAGGACCTCGTCCCGCGCTACCAGACGATGCGCGGCAAGAAGGTCGACCGCCGCTTCGGCTGGGACACCCACGGCCTGCCCGCCGAGCTCGAGGCCGAGCGCCAGCTGGGGATCAAGGACAAGTCCGAGATCGAGACCATGGGCGTGGAGAAGTTCAACGACTACTGCCGCACCTCGGTGCTGCGGTACACCGAGGAGTGGCGCCAGTACGTCACCCGCCAGGCCCGCTGGGTGGACTTCGACAACGACTACAAGACGCTCGACCTGGACTTCATGGAGTCCGTCATGTGGGCGTTCAAGACCCTCCACGAGAAGGGCCTGATCTACCAGGGCTACCGCGTGCTGCCGTACTCCTGGTACGAGCAGACGCCGCTGTCGAACCAGGAGAGCAAGCTCGACGACGCCTACAAGATGCGGCAGGACCCGGCGGTCACCGTCGGGATGCCGTTGCGCACCAAGGGCACCCCGCTGGAGGCGCTCGACGGTGTCGAGGCGCTGATCTGGACCACCACGCCCTGGACGCTGCCGTCGAACCTCGCGATCGCCGTGCACCCGGACCTGGACTACGTGCACGTGACGGGCGCGGACGGCAAGGACTACCTGCTGGCCGAGGCGCGGCTGGGCCAGTACGCCCGCGAGCTGGGGGAGTCGCCGGAGGTCAAGGGGACGTACAAGGGGCGCGAGCTCGAGTTCGCCGCCTACGAGCCGCCCTTCGACTTCTTCGCCGGGCATCCCAAGGCGCACGTGACGCTGCTCGCCGACTACGTGACCACCGATTCCGGTACCGGCGTGGTGCACCTCGCGCCGGCCTTCGGTGAGGAGGACATGGACCTGGCCACCGGCAAGTACGGCATCGAGGTCGTGCAGCCGCTGGATCCGGGCGGGAAGTTCACCTCCGCCGTGCCGCCGTACGAGGGCCTGCAGGTCTTCGACGCGAACCCGGTCATCGCCAAGGATCTCAAGGCCAAGGGCCGGCTGCTGCGGCACGAGACCATCGAGCACAGCTACCCGCACTCCTGGCGCTCCGGTCAGCCGCTGATCTACATGGCCGTGCCGTCCTGGTTCGTCGAGGTCACCAAGATCATCCCGCGCATGCTGGAGTTGAACCAGGACATCACCTGGAACCCCGCGCACATCCGCGACGGCCAGTTCGGCAAGTGGGTCGAGGGCGCGCGCGACTGGAACATCAGCCGCAACCGCTACTGGGGCGCCCCCATCCCGGTGTGGGTGTCCGACGATCCCGCGTACCCGCGCGTCGACGTCTACGGCTCGCTGGACGAGCTGGAGCGCGACTTCGGCGTGCGCCCGACGAACCTGCACCGTCCGTACATCGACGAGCTGACCCGGCCGAATCCCGATGACCCGACCGGGAAGTCGACGATGCATCGCGTTCCCGAGGTGCTGGACTGCTGGTTCGAGTCGGGCTCGATGCCCTTCGCGCAGGTGCACTACCCGTTCGAGAACCGCGACTGGTTCGACACGCACTTCCCGGGCGACTTCATCGTCGAGTACAACGGCCAGACCAAGGGCTGGTTCTACAACCTGCACGTGCTGGCGACGGCGCTGTTCGACAGCGCCGCCTTCCGTACGGTCGCGGCGCACGGCATCGTCCTCGGCCACGACGGGCTGAAGATGTCGAAGTCGAAGCGGAACTACCCGGACGTCAACGAGGTCTTCAACCGCGACGGCTCCGACGCCATGCGCTGGTTCCTCATGGCCTCGCCCATCCTGCGCGGCGGCAACCTCGTGGTCACCGAGCAGGGCATCCGCGACGGCGTGCGGCAGACGCTGCTGCCGCTGTGGAACGCCTACTCGTTCCTGCAGCTGTACGCGGAGAAGCCGGCCGTGTGGCGCACCGATTCCGAGGACGTGCTGGACCGGTACATCCTCGCGAAGCTGGCGCAGACCCGCGACGCGATGACCGAGGCGCTCGACACCTGCAACATCGCCGACGCCTGCGAGGAGCTGCGTCTCTTCGTCGACGCGCTGACGAACTGGTACGTGCGCCGCTCGCGCGCGCGGTTCTGGGACGGCGCTGACTCCGGCGCCTTCGACACGCTGTACACCGTGCTGGAGACCGTCTGCCGGCTCGCGGCGCCGCTGCTCCCCATGGCCACCGAGGCCATGTGGCGCGGCCTCACGGGCGGCGAGTCGGTGCACCTGACCGATTGGCCTTCGGAGACGGATCTGCCGGCGGATCCGGAGTTGGTCGCGGCGATGGACGAGGTCCGCGACGTCTGCTCGGTGGCGTCGTCGGTGCGCAAGGCGAACAAGCTGCGTGTGCGGCTGCCGCTGCACACGCTCACCGTCGCCGGGCCCGGCGCGGAGAAGCTCGCGCCCTTCGCGTCGATCATCGCCGACGAGGTGAACGTCCGCGACGTGCAGGTCTCGCCCGACGCCGATCAGTACGGCCGGGTCGAGATCGCCGTGAACGCGCGCGCCGCGGGCCCGCGCCTGGGCAAGGACGTGCAGACGGTGATCAAGGCCGTGAAGTCCGGCGACTACACCGTCGCCGACGGGGTCGTGACCGCCGCGGGCATCGCCCTGCAGGACGGCGAGTACACGCGCAAGCTGGTCGCCGCCGCGCCCGACTCCACCGCGGAGCTGCCCGACGGTGCCGGGCTCGTCGTGCTCGACCTCACGGTCGACGCCGAGCTCGAGGCCGAGGGCTGGGCCAAGGATCGGATCCGTGAGCTGCAGGAGGCGCGACGGTCCGCCGGCCTCGACGTGAGCGACCGGATCTCCCTGGTGCTCGACGTGCCGGCCGAGCACCAGGCGGCCGCGGAGGCGCACCGGGACCTCATCGCGGGCGAGGTGCTGGCCACGTCGCTGGAGTTCGCGGCCGTGCCCGACGGGGTGGATCTGGGCGATGGTGTCCGAGGCCGACTCACCAAGGCCTGATCCCGGGGCGCGGTCGGACAGGAGCGCCCGCTGGGTGCTCCACTTCGACATGGACGCCTTCTTCGCGTCCTGCGAGCAGCTGACCCGGCCCACCCTGCGCGGGCGTCCCGTGCTGGTGGGCGGGCTCGGCGGCCGCGGCGTTGTGGCCGGGTGCTCGTACGAGGCGCGCGTCTTCGGCGCGCGCTCCGCCATGCCGATGCACCAGGCACGGCGGCTCGTCGGCGCGGGCGCGGTGGTGCTGCCGCCGCGCGGCGCCCTGTACGGCACCGTCAGCCGGCGGGTCTTCGCGACCGTGCGGGAGCTCATCCCCGTGGTCGAGACCCTGTCCTTCGACGAGGCCTTCGGCGAGCCGGTCGAGCTCGCCGGGGCCTCCACCGACGAGGTGACGGCGTTCGCCGAGGAGCTCCGCGCCCGGATCCGCGGCGCGACGGGGCTCGTCGCCTCCGTCGGCGCGGGGGCGGGGAAGCAGGCCGCCAAGATCGCCTCCGGGCTCGCCAAGCCCGACGGGGTGTCCGTCATCCCGCCCGCCGCGCAGGAATCGATGCTGTACCCGCTGCCGGTGCGCAAGCTCTGGGGGATCGGCCCGGTGGCGGGGGAGCGGCTGTCCCGCTTGGGGATCGACACCATCGGCCAGTTCGCGGCGATGAGCGAGGTCGAGGTGGTGTCGGTGCTCGGCGTCACGCTGGGGCCGGCGCTGCACCGGCTGGCCCGCGGCGAGGACGACCGGCCGGTCGCGGTGAACGGCGAGGCGAAGTCGATCAGCGCGGAGCACACCCTCGAGACCGACGTGACGACCATGAACGCCCTGCGGCGGGAGATCGACCGGAGCGCCGAGCACGCGCTGCGGCGGCTGCGACGGGACGGGCGCGGGGCGCGCACCGTCGTGCTCAAGCTCAAGCGGTCGGACATGTCCCTGCTCACCCGGTCCGCGACGCTGCCGTCCGCCACCACCGACGGTGCCGTGCTCACCGCGACCGCGCAGCGCCTCGCGCTCGACCCCATGGAGGTCGGCGGCCTGCGGCTCGTCGGGGTCGGCTTCACAGGCCTCAGCAGCGTCGAGCAGTTCACGCTGTTCGGCGAGGAGAGCGACAAGAGCGACGACATCTCCGGGGAAGCCGACGAGGTCGCAGACGACGACGGCGGTGTGGACCCGGCCGAGGTCCAGGTACCTGTGGTGGGGTGGCGCCCCGGCATGGACGTGCGTCACCCCGAGTTCGGGCACGGCTGGGTGCAGGGCGCCGGCCACGGCGTGCTGTCGGTGCGCTTCGAGACCCGGACCTCGGGCGCCGGCCGCATGCGCAGCTTCAAGGCCGACGACCCCGACCTCCGCGAGGCCGACCCGCTGGACTCCCTCGACTGGCCCGCCGAGCACCTGCGCACCGACGAGGACGACGAGGACTGAGCTACTCGCCGTACGCGGCGAATCCGGCGCGCATTCCTGTCTCAGCTCGACGCTCCCCGGTGACGTGTCCGCGGTCATGGCTGGATGCTCGCCGTCAGGCGGCGGCGCGCAGGTCGGCGGGCATCTGGCAGTTCCACGGCTCGTCAGCGTCATGTTCGGCAAGGAGGGCTTCGAGGATGGGCGGGCCGTGGGGTCCATCGAGGATCGCGCCGATGTCGTCGTGGATCGTGCCGACGCACTTGCTGTGCTGGACACGCAGTTCCTCGCTGCGCCACAGGTTCCGAAGCTCCGCGCAGCGGGCGCGCCACCGTTCGAGTGCGTGTCGGTAGAGCTCGTCGGCGTGATGCTTGTGGTTCACCCGGTGCTCGTGCGACGGATCCGCGGTGCGTCGCCAGCCGGTGCGGCCCGCGTACTCGCCGCTGCGGACTGTGATCGTGTCCCATCCGCGCGGGTTCTCCGTGAGGTCGGGGACGACCTTGCCGTGGTGGGCGTCGCACGCGAGCGTGAGCGCGGTGACGTCGGTGGCGCCGCCGTGGGCCCACTCGGTGATGTGGTGGACCTGGCAGCGGGTGGCGGGCGCGTCGCATCCGGGTGCGGTGCAGCCCTTCTCGGAGCCGTACAGCGCGATCCGCTGATCCGCGGACGCGAGGCGCTTCTCCCGCCCCAGGAACAGCGGCCGAGAGGCGAGGTCCAACACGAGGACGTACTTCGGATTGGCGCCCATCATGCGTAGCGCGTCGGCGACCGGGAGCCGGCCACCGGTGGCGGTGGTCGCGATGCCGGTCTCCGACTCGAGCTGATCGATGCCGAGCGTGATGATCGGGACGCAGGGCACTCCTCGGTGCTGCCCGAGCCCGCCCGACGCGATGGCGAGCCCCAGCGCGGTCACCAGCGCGTCGTGGTTGCGTTGCGGCGTGGTGCGCCGGTCGCGCTCGGCGGCCGCCCGCACCGCGTCCTGATCCGCCAGGTCCACGGGATCGTCTGCGTCTGCGGGGTTGTTCACGCCGGGCCGCGCGAGCTTCTCCAGGATCGTGTCCAGTAGCGCGCGGCCCTCGGGGGAGAGGTCACCGTCGAGCGCCGTCATCAGATCCTCGTCCTGCTTGCCCACGGTGAGCCCGCGGGCGCGATCGACGACATCGGAATCGGGCTCCGCCCCATCGGGATCGAGGTGTGCGAGCGCGCGGGCGCCGATGACGGCGAGGTCCTCCGGCGTGACGTCCGCGGCGGCGGTGACGAGCACGTCCTCGAGGATCGCGGCCTGGTCGGGGCGGATCGTCTTGCGACAGCTCGCGAAGACCCGCTCGATGGCGAGGGCATGCCGGTCCGAGATCGCCCCCTCCTGCTGCGCCTCGGCTACGAGCGGGTACCGGGGCTCGGGGCACACGCCGTGCCCGTGCTGGGGAGCGCGGTCCCGCGCGCCGTGGATCCGATCCCGCGCCTCGCCGCCCGCGAGACGGAGCCGCTGCACCAGCAGCTCCTTCATGCCGGTGTACCCCAGTTGCCCCGGCAGACCCTGTTCCACCGCGACCTGAGTGAGGAGGTGCTGGCCGAAGGGCACCATCCGAACCGCTGTCTCCAGCCGCTCCAGCGAGGCGAGAACGTCCTGTGAGTCGAGCATGACGGGGTCGGCCTGCGCGAGCCGCTCGGCCGCCTGTTCGAAGCAGGCGAGCGCATCGAGATACTCCGCTGCTGTGCAGGTAGAAGTCTCCATCTGGCCCCCTTGAATACCTCGATTCTACCTCGGCGTTCGATGGGACTGCAACATTCATCGATAAAAAGTTCGATGACGCGGTGGGTCGTCAGGGCGCGAGCATCACCGAGCGCAGGCGCTCCAGGTCGGCGAGCACCGTCGCGCAGTCCCGGGCGAAGTCGGCGTCGCTCGCGCCCAGCCGCCGCACCGTGAACAGCACCTCCGCGCCGTCCGGGTGCGTCAGCACGCGCAGGGGATTGTTCACGACGGTGCCGTCGGGCAGAGTCACGTCGTGGTCGAGGACGCCGAACGGATTGTCCGGCGCGAACCGCACCCGCACCTCGCCCATCGGCGAGTCCGTCAGCAGGTCGTCACCGTCGAACCGCACGCCGGTCGCGAGGCCGGCCGCCCAGCGGACGAGGTTCTGCGGATCGCGCGCGAAGGCGTACACCTCCTCCGCCGGACGGGGGATCACGACGCTGATGTGGCGGGACTCCTCGGTCATTCCGCCACGCTACCGAGGTTCGACGGGACGCGGCTAGGGTGCGAGGGCGACGTGCGGCTCGGCGCGAACGGATACCGGTCAGGCAGGGAGAGACGATGACATCGATACTCGACGGAATCGTGGTCGCGGACTTCAGTCGCGTGCTGGCGGGTCCCCTTGCGACGGTGATGCTCGCGGACCTCGGCGCCGACGTGATCAAGCTAGAACGTCCCGGCACCGGCGACGACACCCGGGCCTGGGGACCGCCCTGGACCGAGCGGACCAGCGCCTACTTCGAGTCGGCGAACCGCTCCAAGCGCAGCGTCGAGCTCGACCTCGACGATCCCGAGGACCGCGCCGCCGCCCGCGAACTGGCGCTCCGCGCCGACGTTCTCGTCGAGAACTTCCGCAGCGGGGCGCTCGAGAAGAAGGGCTTCGGCTACGAGGAGTTGGCCGCGGCCAACCCGCGCCTGATCTACTGCTCCGTCACCGGTTTCGGCTCCGGCGAGGGCGCCGCCCTGCCGGGCTACGACTTCCTCGTCCAGGCCGTCGGCGGGCTGATGAGCATCACGGGCGAGCCGGACGGCGATCCGATGAAGGTGGGCGTCGCCCTCGTCGACGTCGTCACCGCCAAGGACGCCGTCGCCGGGATCCTCGCCGCCCTCTACGAGCGGGAGCGCTCGGGCCTGGGGCAGCGCGTCGAGGTGAATCTGCTCTCGTCCCTTCTCGGTTCGCTCGCCAACCAGGGCGCGAACTTCCTCGCGACGGACACCGCCCCGGCACGGATGGGCAACACCCACCCGTCGATCTCGCCCTACGAGACCCTCCGATGCCGCGACGGCATCATCGCCGTGGCGTGCGGCAACGACGGTCAGTTCGCCCGGCTCGCGGGCACCGTCGGCGCCGCGGAACTGGCGGACGATCCGCGGTTCGCGACCAATCCCGACCGCGTGCGGCACCGCGCCGAGATGGTCGCGCTGCTCGAGGACCGCCTCGCGGCGCAGGACGCCGAGGAGTGGGCCCGCAGACTGACCGATGCCGGGGTCCCGGCCGGCACCGTCGGCGACGTCGCCTCGGGATTCGCGCTCGCCGACCGCCTCGGGCTGCGCCCGCGGGTCACCGTCGGCGACGGTGCGATGGACCAGGTGCGCAACCCGATCGCCTTCTCGCGCACCCCCGTCGCCGACTACCGCCGACCGCCGGCCCTGGGCGAGCACACCGACGCAGTCCGCGCCGCACTGAACTCTCCGAAGCAGTGCGACTGAAACGCCGTCAGTTCACGTCCGCGAACGCCTCGACGGCCTCGTTCCGGCCCGCCACGATCAACACGTCGCCGTCCTGGACGATCGTGTCGTAGTCGGCGTGCGTGAAATCCTCGCCGGGGTGCTTGATCGCGACCACGGTGATCCCGTACTTGTACCGCACGCCGGAATCCTTGAGCGCCTTCCCGACGATGCTGCGCGGCGCGTGCGCCTTGACCATCGCGTAGTCCTGCTCGAACTCCACGTAGTCGAGCATCTTCCCGCCCGTCACCAAATGCGCCACCCGCTCGCCCATCTCGTGCTCGGGGAGCACCACGTGGTGTGCGCCGACCCGCTCGAGGATCCTGCGGTGCTGATGGCTCGTGGCTTTCGCCCAGATGTTGGGGATCCGGAACTCGGCGAGCAGCGAGGTCGTGAGGATCCCGGCTTCGAGATCCGACCCGATGGCGACCACCGCGTGCTCGAAGTCGGGGACTCCCAACTGCTTCAGCGCCTCCTCGTCGGTGGAGTCGGCGACGGCGGCGTACGTCAGGTCGTCGGAGATGCGCTGGACCCGGCGCGGATCGGCGTCCAGCCCGAGTACTTCCGCGCCCTGCAGGATGAGCTCGTTCGCCAGGGACGTCCCGAACCGCCCCAGCCCGATCACGACGATGCGCATTCCGCTGCGTTTGAGTGACTTAGCCAACGATCGGACGCTCCTCCGGCAATTCGTAACGGCGTTCGCGCTCACGCAGGGCGAGCGCGGACGCCACGGTCACGGGACCGAGTCGGCCCGCGAACATCAGCACCACCAGCAGTATCCGCCCGCCGAGGGGCAGCTCGTCGGTGATTCCGGTGCTCAGGCCCACCGTCGAGAACGCCGACACCACCTCGAACAGCACCACGTCGAGGTCGAACCGCGTCATCTGCAGCATGATCAGCGTGCCCGTCATCACCGCGCCCACGCTCATCAGGGCCACCGTGATCGCCTGGCGCTGCACGTCCGCGCCGATGCGCCGGCCGAACGCGTGCACGGTGGGCTCGCCCCGGATCTCGGCCCAGATCACGAACGCCAGGATCGCGAACGTCGTCACCTTGATCCCGCCCGCCACACCGCCGCTGCCGCCGCCGATGAACATCAGGACGTCGGTCGTCAGCAGCGACGTCGGGTGCATCGCTCCCACGTCGATCGAGTTGAAACCGGCGGTCCGCGGCGAGACGCCCGCGAACGTGCCGGTGAGGATCTTGCCGGCGACGTCCCGCGGCCCCAGCGTGGCCGGGTTCGTCCACTCGAACGCGGTGATCATCGCGACGCCCACCACCGTGAGCGCGAAGTAGGTGACCAGTGTCAGCTTGGTGTGCAGCGACCATCGGGTGAGCGCGGTCTCGCGACCCACGCTGCGCCGCACCGCCCGCGTGACCTCGTAGATCACCGGGAAGCCGAGTCCGCCGATCACGATCGCGACCATGATCGGCACGATGATCATCGGGTCGGTGGCGAACCGCGTGAGGCTGTCGCCCCACAGCGCGATGCCCGCGTTGTTGTAGGCGGTGACGGCGTGGAACACGGCGAGGTACGCCGCCCGCCCGAGGGAGTGGTCGTAGGCGGTCGCGAACCGCGCGAACAGGAACAGCGCCGTCACCGCCTCCACTGCGAGGCTCATCCGGACCACACCGAGCACCACCCGTTTGCTCTCGCCGAGCTGCAGGCTCTTGTTCTCCGCCTGCGCCACGATCTGCAGCCGTAGCCCGATGTGCCGCGCCACGAGCAGCCCCAGCAGCGACGCCAGCGAGATGATCCCGAGGCCGCCCACCTGCACCAGCACCATGATCACCACCTCGCCGAAGGTGGACCAGTGCGATTCGGTGTCGACCACCGCGAGGCCGTTGACGCACACCGCCGACGTGGCGGTGAACAGGGCCGTACTCAGGCCGGTCCGCCGGCCGTCGGTCGACGCGATCGGCAGGGAGAGCAGGATGGTGCCGAGCACCGTCGTCAGGCCGAAACCGAGGACGATCAGGCGTGCCGGCTGGGTGGGGCCGGCCATTCCGCGGGCCATGAGCCGAACCTACCGCGCCCCCGGGCTACCGCCCCAGATACGCCCCGATCCACCGCGGGCCCACGCCGGCCGCCAGTAGCGCCAGCAGCACGATCCGCGCCTGGCCGGGCCGCAGGCGCCGCGACAGCAGCGCCCCGGCGGCGACGAGATCGGCCGCGCCGCCGCCCCCGCCGTACGCCGCGTCGACGGGTCCGGACGCGATCCGCGTGGAGACGACCACGACGACACCCGCGTCCAGGGCGCGCCGCACCGCGTCCGCCAGCGCCACCGTCGTGTTCCCGCTTCCGGTGCCCGCCAGCACGATCCCGCGCGCCCCGGCTTCGACGGCCGCGTCGACGAGCGCACCGTCGGCCCCCGGATACGACGCCACGACGTCCACCCGGACCCCCGCGACCGGCGCGGGCTTGGTCAGCAGCCGGTGCGGCGCGGTGCCGGCGAGCTCGGCCACGGGGAGGCCGCCGGCGAAGGGCTGCGGCGCGACCGTGGAGACCTTAGCGAGGCCACGCACCGTCTGGACCTGCCCGGCGAAGGAGAGCAGCACCCCGAGTCCGCGGTAGGCGGGGTCGGCGGCGACGGCGATCGCCTCCGCGAGGTTCGCGGGACCGTCGGCGGCGGGGGAGTCGGCGGGGTGCTGCGCGCCGGTGAAGACGACGGGCCGCGGGTCCGCATGCGTGAGATCGACCAGCAGTGAGGTCTCCTCCATGGTGTCCGTGCCGTGCGTCACCACGACGCCCGCCACGCCCGGGTCGCCGAGGGCGTCCGTGACCGCGGCGCGGATCTCGTCCAGCTGGTCGAGCGTCAGCGCGGACGAGTCCGCCGAGGTCACGTCGCGGACCGTCACGTCGACGCCGGGTACGGCCCCGGCGGTCGCGACCAGCGCCGCGCCCGCGTCGGCGGGGACCGCGGCGCCGGCGTCGTCGTAACGGCTGGCGATGGTGCCGCCCGTGGCGAGCACGATCACTTCAGGCATGCGAGCAGCATCGCATGCCGGACGCGGGCTGCGGTGGCGCACCGCGCCGCGTTTGGCATAGTGGAGGCGGCGAAGCAGCGGCCGGACGGAGGTGAACTTCTCGATGCGCGGACGGGTCTTCATGGCCCCCGTCGCGGTACTCGTGGGCCTGGCCTGCGGTGCCTGCAGCGGGGAGAGCACCGAATCGCGGTCGAGCACCCCCTCGGCCGTCTCCGCCCAGGTGACGGAGGCCCCGTCGAGCACGCCGGACCGCGCGCCGTCGACGCAGCAGCTCGAGGAGATGCTCTCCCGGGCCGTCGATCCGAAGGTCCCGCTCGAGGAGAAGGTGCAGCTGGTGCAGGGCGCCACCCCCGCCGACGCCCCGCTGTTCGACGAGCTGGTCAAGCTGCGCAGCGACAATCCTCAGGTCAGCTGGCACATCGGCCGACCGGTGCTGGAGCAGCCGGGCCTGGCGAAGGCGCAGTTCTCGGTGCTCATGGGCGGCACGAACCAGCTCGCCTACGCGTCCCTCGCCTTCGACGAGGGCCGGTGGAAGCTGCAGCGCTCCTACGCCTGCCAGATGATCGTCCAGGTCGGGCGCGACTCGCCCTCCTGCCACTGACCGCGGGATCCGGGCTACTTCGGCCCGAACCGGTAGACGCTGCCCGTCTTCTGCGTGAGCTTCTTCGCCGGATCGTCGCCGAGCAGCGTGCGGCCGCCCTCCAACTGCACGCCGCCCTGGCCGAAGGCCCGCGCCGGGTCGATCTCGATGGTGCCGTTGCCCTCGGAGGTGTAGCTCTCGATCGTCAGGGTGGTGCCGCTGCCGGGCACCCGGAAGACGGAGTCGTCGGGCGACTCGTCGACCTTCGCCTTCAGCTCGGGCCGCTCGACGGTGCCGCCGAGCGTCACCTGCATGGTCTGGGTGAGGGTGCTGTCGGCGCGGATGGACCGCGTGACGGTCCACGTCGCGCCCGGGGCGACCGGCTCGGCGGGCAGGGGAACGAGCCGCAGGAAGGTCTGCAGCAGGGCCTGCTCGAACGTGGACTGCGCCTCGGCGGAGACTCCGGGCGGGGCAGCGAGGGTGAACGCGCGCACCTCGCCGCTCGGGGCGAGCCGCACGCGGGCGACGGACCCGGCCTCGACCTCGAGGGCCTGCGTGGTGGCGGCGTCGGTGGACCGCGGCGCGGCGAAGAAGAGGTAGACGTCGAGCGGATCGGCGCAGGTCGGCTGCGCGACCATCGGCAGCGTGACGTCGCGGTTGCCACCCGACGGTGGCTCGGTCCCGACCTGGGAGACCTGCAGGGAGTTGGTGAACAGGGCGTACTCCGCGACCGCGGTCGGGCGCACCGTCAGCGCGCGCGGCGCACCGGTGCCGGGGGAGTCGAGCACCACCTTCGCCTGTGGCACGTCGACGGTGACCGCGTGGCTGGGGAGCGCCGGCGGGGTCGCGACGCAGCCCGCCGTCGCGGCCGGGGCCGCCACCGACTGCCGGGCGGGCGCCGCCGACGAGGAGGCGCCGGCGCCGGCGGAGTCGCCGTCCCCGCATCCCGCGAGGGCGGTGACGAGCACCACCGTCGATGTCGCCACCACCGGGACCAGCCGCAACCGCTTGCCATGCACACCGCCACCGTAGTGGATGATGGAGCCATGGATTCCCCCGCAACCGCACGGCCGAGCTGGTATCGGAACCCGCGCATCCTCCTGGCGGTGGTCGCGGTCGCGGTCTTCCTCATCGACCTGGCCGCGAAGACCACGGTGGTCCGGCACATGACCTACGGCGAGAAGATCCACGTGCTCGGCCCGTTCAGCCTGCTGTTCGTGAAGAACCCGGGCGCCGCCTTCTCCATGGCCACCGGCTACACCTGGGTGCTCACGCTGATCGCCGTGGGCGTCGTCGTATGGATCGTGCGGATGGGCTCCAAGCTCACGTCGCTGCCCTGGGCGCTCGGCCTCGGCCTGGTCCTCGGCGGCGCGCTGGGCAACCTCGCCGACCGGATCTTCCGTGCTCCCGGCGTCTTCCGGGGCCACGTGATCGACTTCTTCTCCGTCGGCGACTGGTTCCCCGTGTTCAACACCGCCGACTGCGCGATCAGCGTCGCCGCCGTGCTGCTCGTGGCGCTCACGCTGTTCGGGCGCGACCCCTACGAGGGCTTCGGCGAGAAGCGCACGCGCACACCGGATAAGACCACGGCCGAGAAGGCCGGCACCACCGGATCGGAGGCGACCGATGCGTGAATCGCGCACCATGCCCGTGCCCGACGGGCTCGACGGCCTGCGGGTCGACGCGGGCGTCGCCCGCCTGCTGGGGCTCTCGCGGACCGTCGTCTCCGAGCTGGCCGCCGAGGGCTCCGTCACGCTCGACGGGGTCGCGGTCGGCAAGTCCGACAAGCTGCACGCCGGGGCCCTGCTCGACGTGACGCTCCCCGAGCCCGCGCGGCCGCTGGAGATCGTCGCCGAGCCCGTGCCCGGGATGAACATCCTCTACTCCGACGCCGACATCGTCGTCGTCGACAAGCCCGTGGGCGTCGCCGCGCACGCCTCCGTCGGCTGGACCGGTCCGACGGTGATCGGCGGCCTCGCCGCCGCCGGCTTCCGGATCTCCACCTCGGGCGCGGCCGAGCGGCAGGGCATCGTGCACCGCCTCGACGTCGGCACCTCCGGCGTCATGGCCGTCGCCGTCTCCGAGCGCGCTTACACCGTGCTCAAGCGGGCGTTCAAGCAGCGCACCGTCGACAAGCGGTACCACGCGCTGGTACAGGGCCACCCGGATCCGATGTCCGGCACCATCGACGCCCCGATCGGCCGGCACCGCAGCTCCGACTGGAAGTTCGCGGTCACCAAGGACGGCAAGCCGTCGATCACGCACTACGACACGATCGAGGCCTTCCAGGCCGCGACGCTGCTGGACGTGCACCTCGAGACCGGCCGCACGCACCAGATCCGCGTGCATTTCGCGGCGCTGCACCACCCGTGCTGCGGCGACCAGACCTACGGCTCCGACCCGGTTCTCGCCAAGCGGCTGGGCCTGGACCGGCAGTGGCTGCACGCCCGCACCCTGGGCTTCACGCACCCCACGCAGGGGGAGTACGTGGAGTTCACCTCGCCCTACCCCGACGATCTGCAGCACGCCCTGGACGTCCTGCGGGACGCGTGACCCGGACCCTCGCCGGCTGGGCCGCGCTGCTCGCCGTCGCCCTCGGCCTGGCCTTCTGGCTCGGCTCGGCGACGCCGGTGCGGGTTGCGCGGTCCGACGGTGACCGGCTCGGCCCGCAGTCCGGCCAGGCCGTCGCCGAGTACCTCGGCGAGGCGCGCGCGTCGCTGGCCGCGGCGCCCGCGGGGGAGCGGCGCTGGGCGCTGATCTCCCCGGCGACCGAGTGGACGCCCGACGAGGTGTGGACCCGTGCCGCGGGCCTGGACCGCGTGGGCCGCGTGCTGGTCCGGGTGCGCATCCCCGGCGTCCAGACCCCCACGGCGACGGTGCCGCCCGGCCAGAGCATCGAGGGCGTGCGGGCGGTGAACGAGCTGGCCGCCCTGGCGATGCCGGGACTCGTCGCCCCCGGGGCGCGGGGTGACGCGATCGCCCGTGTCACCGCCTCCCGCTTGCGCGCGGGTGTTCCCGCGGTGGTCGGCGTCGTGGCGTGGGGCACGGGCGAGGCGCTGCGCGCGGTGTCCGGCCGGCCCGGGGTGCGGTCCGTCCAGGTCCTCCCGCGCGACGGTGCCCGGTTCGGCGTCTCCGCCCTGCTCCCGTCGTCGGCGGTGACCGTCGTCCCCGGCCCCGATGACCGTCCGGTGCCGCCGCGATAGATTGCTGTTCTGGATCTGTATCGTGTTGATATGAATTCGTCGCGGGCGCGGCAGTCGGGATGCCTGGTCTCCGTCGTCGTGGCCATGGCGGTGTTGGCGACCTTCGTCTGCGTGGTCGCCTCGTGCGTGACTTTCGGTGACACGACGCGCGACCTCGACGCCGACGGTGTGCGGACGGTTGTGAAGAACTGGACGGGAGCCGTGCTGCCGGAGGGGATCGCCGTCGTGACGGCGCAGGAGTACCCGTCGCGGGATTCGTCGATGCACGCCGTCTTCGACGCCCCCTCCGGTGGTCTCGACGACTTCTTCGCGCAACTCGGCGAACGTAGTGTCCGCGAGCTCGCCCCGGACTGTCGCGACCTTGCGCAGCCGGTCGGGTTCAGTGAGGTGCCAGGCTCTGTACGCCTTCTCGACGCGGCGCCGGGATCCCGGTTCGAACGAGGCGGAAGTAGCTGGCAGTTCCTCGTGACGCAGGCGGTCGAACAGGGCCGCCTCGACAGGTGTCGCACTGTCGTCGCCGTGTCCGCGAGGCCGACCGACCCGTTCGTGGATGCCGCCGTCCAGGCCGGCGGTGCTGGGGTTAGTCGGGTGATCCTCAGCGTGGTGTACACCTGACTCGACAGGTGTCTCACGTGGGACCCGGAGGTTTGCAATATAGATCAGGCTAACCTAAGTCCATGAAGAGGCAATGGGCGATGGTTCTGGTGGGTACGGCGCTGGCGGTCGCCGCGTGCTCCGGCGGTGGCGGGGGCGACGGTGCTCCGTCGGATACCCGTACCGTGACCCACGCGCGGGGTACGACCCAGGTCGCGCAGCATCCGCAGCGGATCGTGACCCTGGAGCCGCTGGAGCTGGACACGGCGGTCGCGCTCGGGATCACGCCGGTCGGCGCGGCGGTCGCCAGCAACGTGACGACGATGCCGGCCTACCTCGGCGTCAGCGGCGTCGAGGCCGTGGGCACTGTGCCCGATCCGGACGTCGAGAAGATCGCCGCCCTCAAGCCCGATCTCATCCTCGGAACGGAGGCGCGCCACGCGGCGCTGTACGACCGGCTCAGCAAGGTCGCTCCGACGGTGTACATCAAGACCCAGGCGGATCCCTGGCAGGACAACGCGCGCGTGATCGGCGACGCGCTGAATCGCAGCGCCGACGTCGACAAGCTGCTCGCCGACTACAACGGGCGGTGCGCCGCGATCAAGGCGGAGTTCTCGCTCGACGGGAAGACGGCGCAGTTCATCCGGCCGCGCAGCTCCCAGCTGAGCCTGTACGGACCCACGTCCTTCGCCGGCAGCGCCCTGCAGTGCGTCGGCTTCACGATTCCCCCGCGCGACTGGGCGGACGGGATCCAGGCCGACATCTCCCTCGAGAACCTGTCGACCGCGCAGGCCGATTACGTCTTCGTGCCGTCGCAGAAGCCGGGGGACGCCTCCACGATCCCCGCGGAGATCCGCGACAACCGCGCCTGGTTCCCGCGCGTGTCCGTCGTGGACACCGCGTACTGGGTCTCCGGCGTCGGGCCGAAGGGCGGCGGCATGGTCCTCGACGACATCGAGAAGATCCTGCGCGAACAGCGCTGACGACGCTGGCCGCTTCTCTGCTCGCTGGATCGGTACCGTGGTGAGATGACATCGCGGGGGCGGGTTTTCGTGGAGGTGGCACTGCTGGTGACGCTGACGGCCGGCGAGGCGCACGAGATACATCTCACGATGTGAGAAAGCTCTCCGCGATCACACAGTGAATCCGCGCCATCGCGAACTAGCGTCGGAGGCATGGCCACCGTGCATCGCAGCAGCGGATTCATCGCCCTTCCGGCGCGTTCGTTGTGGGACGTCCTCGTCGACCTGGAACGCCTGCCGCAGTGGCAGCCCTTCGTCACCTCGGCAGCGCTGCGCGACCCGGTCGCCCTCGGCGCCCGCGTGGATTGGGTGCCGGATCTGCGCGCGGCGTGGGTCCATCGCCGGTTCGCGGAACCCGCCCGCGTGACCGAGTTCGCGCCGGAACGCGCCCTCGCGCTCACGCAGGAGGAGCCCGCGGGGACCACCGTCCTGCGCTGGGTGCTGCATCCGGTCGAGGGCGGCACCGTCGTCGAGCAGACCGTGACCTCCGACGGCCCGTCCGGGCCGTTCTTCGATCGCCTCGTCGCCCGGCGGTTCGCCGCCGACGCCGACACGAGTCTCGCGCGGCTGGCGATGCTCGCGGGCCCGCCCCGCGCCGCGGAACCGCTCCACGTCGTCATCGCGGGCGGCACCGGGGCGCTGGGCCGCCGGGTGGCGGCCGACCTCGTCCGCCGCGGGCACGACGTCACGATCCTCACCCGCTCGATCCGCGACGACCTGCCGTACCCGCAGGTCGCGTGGGACGGGCGCACCGTCGGCGCGTGGGAGGCGGTGCTCGACGCGCCGAACACCGCGGTGATCAACCTGGCCGGGAAACTGGTCGACTGCCGGCCCACCGCGGTGAACGTCGCCGCGCTCACCGCGAGCAGAGTGGACGCGACCCGCGCGCTCGTCGCGGCGGCCCGCGGTAAGGGCGTCCGCCGCTGGGTGCAGGCGAGCACGACGGCCATCTGGAGCGACGCGGGGGAGCTGTGGTGCACCGAGGACACTCCGTTGCCCGACCCGGGGCTCCCCCAGATGACCGGCGTCGCCCGCCCGTGGGAGGAGTCCGCCGCCGACGCCGAAACCGACCACCTGACCGTGCTGCGCACCTCCATCGTGCTCGACACCGACTCGCCCGCGCTGGCGAAGATGGTCGGCGTCACCAGGGCCTTCCTGGGCGGCCGGCTCGGCGACGGTCGGCAGTGGTTCAGCTGGATCCGCCGGGACGACTGGCTCGCGGTCGTCCGGGCGGGACTGGGAATCGAGCCGGGCGTCGACCTGTCCGACGGCGTGGTGGTCGCGGCCGCGCCGCACCCCGTGCGCAACGCCGACCTGATGGGTGCGCTGCGCCGGCACCTGCACCGGCCGCCCGCGCCGCCGACACCCGCGCCAGTCCTGGCGCTCGGCGCGATCGCGATGCGCAGCGATCCGGCCCTCGGCCTCACGGGCCGGCACGCCACGTCGACGGTGCTGCCGGCCGCGGGCTTCGCGTTCGCGCATCCGGACCTCGACGGGGCCCTGGCCGATCTCCTCGACTGACGGGGCTCGTCCGCAATCGACCGATTCGCCCGGGGCGAACGGAGAATCAATTGTGAGTGGGCGCTCACTTCTGTAGTCTCGAAGTCGTGCCCGCGGCTAACGAAACTCGAACCCGCGCGCCGCACCTGCCGCCTGACGAGCGGCGCGCGGCGCTGATCGCCGCCACCCGGGACGCCCTGCTCGAGCACGGCGCCGTGCCCACGACCAAGCAGATCGCCGCCGCCGCGGGCGTCGCCGAGGGCACCATCTTCCGCGTCTTCGACTCCAAGGAGGCCCTGCTCGACGCGGTGATGATCGAATCCTTCGACCCCGACGAGTTGCTCGCGCAGATCGACGGCATCGACCCCGCGCCGCCGCTGCGGGAACGGCTCTACCGGTTCACCGAGCTCGTCCAGGCCCGGTTCCAGCGGATCTTCGGCCTCATGGACGCACTCGGCCTCGTCGCCCCGCCCCACACCCGCGACCGGGAAGCGCACCGTCGGGCGAAGGACGGCGGCCCGGCGGTGATGGCCCGGCTCCACGGCGTCATCGGCGACGACGCCGACCAGCTATCCGTCCCTCCGGAGGAGGCCATTCACCTCCTGCGCCTGCTCACCTTCTCCGGCAGCCACCCCCACATCAGCGACGGGCACGTCCTGTCGCCGCAACGCATCGTCGACGTCCTGCTCGACGGCATCTCAGCCCAGCCCACCACTCCCTTCGCGGGAAGGAACAGCCCCCAGTGACCCTTCTCAGACTGATCGTCGAGCACCTGCGGCCCTACCGGCCGTGGCTGCTCGCCGTGGCCGCCTTCCAACTCGTCAGCGTCGTCGCGAACCTGGTGCTGCCCAGCATCAACGCCAAGATCATCGACCTCGGCGTCACCCCGGGCGACACCGGCTACATCTGGCGCATGGGCGGAATCATGCTGGTGATCACGCTGTTCCAGGTGATCGCCGCCGGCGGCGCGACGTACTTCGCGGCCCGCAGCGCCATGGCCTTCGGCCGCGACACCCGGCGGTCCCTGTTCGGCCGCGTCCGCACCTTCTCCGGTCGCGAGGTCTCCGGCTTCGGCGCCGCCTCGCTCATCACCCGCACCACCAACGACGTGCAGCAGGTGCAGCTCCTCGTGCTGATGACGCTGTCGATGATGATCCAGGCCCCGTTCATGGCCGTCGGCGGCGTCTTCATGGCGCTGCGCGAGGAACCCGGACTCGCCTGGCTCATGGTGGTCGCCGTGCCCGTTCTCGGCGCGGTCCTCGGCGTGGTGATCGCCAAGATGATTCCCGGCTTCCGCGTGGTGCAGACCCGGCTCGACTCGGTCAATCAGGTACTCCGCGAACAGCTCACGGGCGTCCGGGTGATCCGGGCCTTCGTCCGCGAGCCCGTCGAGCGCGAGCGGTTCGACGGTGCCAACACCGTCCTCACCGACGCCTCCGTCCGCGTGATGCGGCTGATGGCGGTCATGTTCCCGTGGGTGATGCTGGTGCTCAACCTCTCCACGGTCGCGGTCTGGTGGTTCGGGGCGCACCTCATCGCCGACGGCTCCGCCCAGATCGGCTCGGTCACCGCCTACATGCAGTACATGATGCAGATCCTCATGTCGGTGATGATGGCGACCTTCATGGTGATGATGGTGCCGCGCGCCTCCGTCGCGGCCGAGCGCATCACGGAGGTGCTCGACACGACCTCCACGGTCGGACCGCCGGAGCGCCCCGACGCACTCCCCGCGATCACCGGCACCGTCGAGCTCGACGACGTCACGATGTGCTACCCCGGCGCCGCGAAACCGGTGCTGCAGAACGTGAACCTGACGGCCCGCCCGGGGGAGACGGTCGCGATCATCGGGTCCACGGGCTCCGGCAAGTCGACGCTGATCAACCTGCTCGCGCGCCTCTTCGACGCCACCGCCGGCGCGGTGCGCTACGACGGCGTCGACGTCCGCGATCTCCGCACCGACGCCCTGTGGGGGCACGTCGGACTGGTGCCGCAGCGCGGCTACCTGTTCAGCGGCACCGTTGCGAGCAACCTGCGCTTCGGCAACCCGGACGCCACCGACGACGACCTCGCGGAGGCGCTGCGCATCGCGCAAGCCGACGACTTCGTCGCCGAGATCGGCGGGCTGGACGCGCCGATCGCCCAGGGCGGCACCAACGTCTCCGGCGGGCAGCGGCAGCGACTCGCCATCGCCCGAGCCCTCGTCGCCAAGCCCGCGGTCTACCTCTTCGACGACAGCTTCTCCGCGCTCGACCTCGCGACCGACGCGAAACTGCGTGCGGCCCTGCGGCCGTACACGCGGGACGCCACCGTCTTCATCGTCGGCCAGCGCATCTCGACGATCGCGGGCGCCGACCAGATCATCGTTCTCGAGGACGGCGAGGTGGTCGGCCACGGCACCCACGCCGAACTCCTCGAGACGTGTCCCACCTACCAGGAGATCGCCGGCAGCCAGGCGACGGCGGGGAGTGCAGCATGACCGGACCGGGAGCACGGGCGTCCGCCGCCGCGACGGCGGGCTCGCCCGCACAGAAGCCGATGACCTTCTGGCCCTCGCTGAAACGACTGTTGGGCCGGCTGCGGGAGCAGCGCTCGGCGATGACGGCCGCGGTGCTGCTGTCGGTCGGCTCGGTCACCGCCGCGGTGATCGCGCCGAAGGTGATCGGCAGCGCGGTCGACGCGATCTACGACGGCTTCCGCTCGCAGCTGCAGCACGGGCCGGGCATCGACTTCCAGCACGTCGGCACCATCCTCGCGTGGGTGATCGGGTTGTTCGTGGCGAGCGCGCTGCTGCAGTACGCGCAGGGCTTCCTGCTCAACGGCGCGGTGCAGCGGGTCATGTACTCGCTGCGGCGCGAGGTCGAGGAGAAGCTGAACCGACTGCCGTTGAGCTACTTCGACAAGCAGCCCCGCGGCGAGTTGCTCTCCCGCGTGACCAACGACATCGACAACCTGGGCCAGTCGCTGACGCAGGCGCTGAGCCAGCTCATCGTCTCGGCGTTCACGGTGGTCGGGGTGCTGATCATGATGCTCGTCGTGTCGCCGCTCCTGACCGCTGTCGCGGTCGTCGTGATCCCGCTCATCGTGATCTTCGCGGGACAGATCATGAAGCGCAGCCAGAAGCACTTCGTCGCGCAATGGAAGTCGACGGGCTCGCTCAACGCGCAGGTCGAGGAGGCCTTCACCGGCCACGACCTGGTCACCGTCTACGGCCGCGGCGACGCGCTGCAGGAGCGCTTCGCGCAGGAGAACGACGCGCTCATGAACGCGAGCTACAAGGCGCAGTTCCTCTCCGGCCTCGTGATGCCGATCAGCATGTTCGTCGGCAACCTGCAGTACGTCGCCGTGTGCGTCGTGGGCGGGCTGCGGGTGGCCGCCGGCGGCATGAGCCTGGGCGACGTGATCGCCTTCATCCAGTACTCGCGGCAGTTCACCCAGCCCGTCACGCAGATGGCCTCGATGGTGAACATGCTGCAGTCGGGCGTCGCCTCCGCCGAGCGGGTCTTCGCGATCCTCGACGCCGATGAGCAGACCGCCGAGCTCGCCGGCGCGCTGCCCGTGCCCACGCGTGGCCGTGTCGCCTTCGAGGACGTCTCGTTCGGCTACAAGCCCGACGAACCGCTGATCGAGGGGCTGAACCTGGTCGCCGAGCCGGGCCGCACCGTCGCGATCGTGGGCCACACCGGCGCGGGCAAGACCACCCTGGTCAACCTGATCATGCGGTTCTACGAGCTCAGCGGCGGCCGGATCACCATCGACGGGGTCGACATCGCCGAGGTCGAGCGCGCGGACCTGCGGCGACGGATGGGCATGGTGCTGCAGGACACCTGGCTGTTCGAGGGCACGATCCGGGAGAACATCCGGTACGGCCGCCTCGACGCGACCGACGAGGAGGTCTACGCCGCCGCGCGCGCCACCTTCGTCGACCGCTTCGCGCACTCGCTGCCCGACGGCTACGACACCGTGCTCGACGACGAGTCCGGCAGCGTCTCCGCGGGTGAGCGGCAGCTGATCACCATCGCGCGGGCCTTCCTCGCCGAGCCGGCCATCCTCATCCTCGACGAGGCGACCAGCTCGGTGGACACCCGCACCGAGGTGCTGCTGCAGCGGGCCATGCACGCGCTGCGGGCCGACCGGACCAGCTTCGTCATCGCGCACCGCCTGTCGACCATCCGCGACGCCGACGTCATCGTCGTGATGGACCACGGGCGGATCGTCGAGCAGGGCTCGCACGACGAGCTGCTCGCGGCCGGCGGCCACTACGCCGACCTGTACCGGGCCCAGTTCGAGGGCGTCGAGATCTGACGCGCGAGTCCGCGAACGGCTCGCCACCGGGGCGACGGTCCGCGGCCGGGTTACGCTGGTGTTCGACGGAACGGACGATATGGGGCAGAAGCGGCGGACATGAGTGACGAACTCGCACCCGGGACGGTGATCGGCGGTTATCGGATCGAGCGGCGCCTCGGATCCGGCGGCATGGGCTCCGTCTACCTCGCCAAGCACCCGGAGCTGCCCCGATACGACGCGCTCAAGGTGCTGGGCGCCGGCTACTCGGGCGACGAGGCCTTCCGCAAGCGCTTCCTGCGGGAGGCGGAGCTCGCCGCGCGCCTCGACCACCCGAACGTGGTCACCATCTACAACCGCGGCACCGAGGGCGCCCGGCTGTGGATCGCGATGCAGTACGTCGAGGGCGACGACTGCTCGGTGCTGCTCAAGCGCAGCCCGGGCGGGCTCGACCCCACCGTCGCCGTGGAGATCATCGGCCAGATCGGCCGAGGCCTCGACCGCGCGCACCGCGCCGGCCTGCTCCACCGCGACATCAAGCCCGCGAACATCCTGGTGGCAGCCGTCGACGACGAGGACGACGGCGACGAGCGGCGCGCCCTGCTCACCGACTTCGGCGTGGCGAAGGGCGGCGAGGACACCTCGCAGCTCACGGCCGTCGGCACCGTCCTCGCGACGCTCGCCTACGCCTCCCCGGAGCAGCTGTGTGGCGAGGAACTCGACCCGCGCTCGGATCAGTACTCGCTGGCCGCGACGTTCTTCCACCTGGTCACCGGCAAGGTGCCCTACACGGGGGCGAGCACCGATGCGGTGATCGACGCGCACTTCAACGCGCCGCCGCCGCGGATCTCGCAGATCCGCCAGGGCGTGCCGCCCGCCGTCGACGCCGTGGTCGCGCGGGGGCTCGCCAAGACCCCGGCGGAGCGATTCGCGACGTGCAAGGAGTTCGCGACCGCGCTCAAGTCCGCGCTGACGGCGCCCGTCGGCCGCGCCGCGCCGCGCCCGGTGCCGCGACCCACGCCGCCCGGTTACGTGCCCGGTCCCGGGCATCCGTCGGGCCCGCAGGCCCCCGCGACCGCGGGACGTCCGTCCCTGCCCGTGCAGCGGACCGTCGCCCCGGGGATCCGGGGGCAGGCGAACCGGCCGAGCTACCCGACGGGGCGTCCCCCGCAGCCCGCCGTTCCGCAGTCCGCAGCCCCGCAGCCGTTGTACGGGGCGACCGCGGGTGCCCAGTCCGGCGCGATGCCGCGCCCGCCGGCGCCGCGCGCGCAGCCCGCGAAGCCCTCGGCACCGGCCACGCCCTCGGCGCCGGGCGGGATGTCGCCCGCCGTGCTGGTGCTGGTGGGGGTGGCGGTGGCCGCGTTGCTGGTGTTGATCCTGGTCATCGCCTTCGGCTGACGATCCGCGGGACGTGTCGGTGGAGGGGCCTACACTGCCTAATGACAGCGATGAGATTCTTCACCGGAGGTGAGTAGCCCATGACGTCCGCCGCCGGCTCGTTCGTCCATCTGCACAACCACACCGAGTACTCGATGCTCGACGGTGCGGCCAAGGTCGACCCGTTGTTCGCCGAGGCGAAGCGGCTGGGCATGACGGCGGTGGGCATGTCCGACCACGGCAACATGTTCGGCGCGTCGGACTTCTACAACACCGCGGTGAAGTACGAGATCAAGCCGATCATCGGTATCGAGGCGTACATCGCGCCGGAGTCGCGGTTCAACACCAAGCGGGTGAAGTGGGGCGATCCGTCGCAGAAGAGCGACGACGTCTCGGGCTCGGGCGCGTACACCCATATGACGATGGTGGCGGAGAACGCCACCGGCCTGCGGAACCTGTTCAAACTCAGCTCGCTGGCGTCGCTCGAGGGGCAGCTGGGCAAGTGGTCCCGCATGGACGCCGAGATCATCGCCGAGCACGCTGCGGGGATCATCGCCACCACCGGCTGCCCGTCGGGCGAGGTGCAGACGCGGCTGCGGCTGGGGCACGAGCAGGAGGCGCTGGAGGCCGCGGCGAAGTGGCAGGAGATCTTCGGCAAGGAGAACTTCTACCTGGAGCTGATGGACCACGGCATCGACATCGAGCGCCGGGTCCGCGAGGGCCTGCTCGACATCGGCCGCAAGCTCGGGATCAAGCCGCTGGCCACCAACGACTGCCACTACGTCACGAAGGACAAGGCCGAGTCGCACGGCGCGCTGCTGTGCATCCAGACCGGCAAGACCCTGTCCGATCCCACGCGGTTCCAGTTCGACGGTGACGGCTACTACCTGAAGTCGGCGCAGGAGATGCGTGACCTGTGGGATTCGCAGGTGCCCGGCGCGTGCGATTCGACCGTGGAGATCGGCGAGCGCGTCCAGTCCTACAAGGAGGTCTGGGAGCACAAGGACCGCATGCCGCGGTTCCCGGTCCCGGAGCACCACACCCAGGAGTCGTTCCTCGAGTCCGAGGTCATGGACGGCCTGAACCGCCGGTTCCCGGACGGCCCGCCGGCGGACTACGTCGAGCGCGCGAAGTACGAGCTCTCGGTGATCAACGAGATGGGCTTCCCCGCGTACTTCCTCGTGGTCGGCGACCTGATCGCGCACGCGCACGAGGTCGGCATCCGCGTGGGCCCGGGCCGTGGCTCCGCGGCCGGCTCGCTCGTCGCGTGGGCGCTGGGCATCACCAACATCGACCCGATCCCGCACGGCCTGCTGTTCGAGCGGTTCCTCAACCCCGAGCGCGTGTCGATGCCCGATATCGATATCGACTTCGATGATCGCCGGCGTGGGGAGATGATCACCTACGCCTCGGAGAAGTGGGGCTCGGACAAGGTGGCCCAGGTCATCACGTTCGGCACCATCAAGACCAAGGCCGCGATCAAGGACTCGGCCCGCGTCATCTACGGCCAGCCCGGCTACTCGATCGCCGACCGCATCACCAAGGCGCTGCCGCCGCCCATCATGGCCAAGGACATCTCGGTCAAGGGCATCACGGACCCCTCGCACGAGCGGTACAAGGAGGCCGTCGAGGTCCGGCAGCTCATCGAGACGGACCCGGACGTCAAGAAGATCTACGACATGGCGCTCGGGCTCGAGGGGCTGATCCGCAACGCGGGCGTGCACGCCTGCGCGGTGATCATGTCCTGTGATCCGCTCACCGACGCGATCCCGGTGTGGAAGCGCGCGCAGGACGGCGCCATCATCACCGGCTGGGACTACCCGTCGTGCGAGGCCATCGGCCTGCTGAAGATGGACTTCCTGGGCCTGCGCAACCTCACCGTGATCGGTGACGCCCTGGAGAACATCAAGGCCAACCGCGGCATCGAGCTCGACATGGACGAGCTGCCGCTCGACGACGAGACCACGTACCAGCTGCTGCAGAAGGGCAACACCCTCGGCGTCTTCCAGCTCGACGGCGGCCCGATGCGGGATCTGCTGCGCCGCATGCAGCCCACCAAGTTCGAGGACATCGTCGCCGTCGGCGCCCTGTACCGCCCCGGCCCGATGGGCATGAACGCGCACAACGACTACGCGGACCGGAAGAACGGGCGGCAGGACGTCAAGCCGATCCACCCGGAGCTGGAAGAGCCCCTCAAGGAGATCCTCGCGGACACGTTCGGCCTGATCGTGTACCAGGAGCAGATCATGCACATCGCGCAGAAGGTCGCCGGGTACAGCCTGGGCCAGGCCGACATCCTGCGTCGCGCGATGGGCAAGAAGAAGAAGTCGGTGCTGGACGAGGCCTACGGCGGTTTCCAGCAGGGCATGCTCGACAACGGCTTCTCGCAGGCCGCGATCACCGCGCTCTGGGACACCGTGCTGCCCTTCGCCGGGTACGCGTTCAACAAGTCGCACGCCGCCGCGTACGGCCTGGTCTCGTACTGGACCGCGTACCTCAAGGCGAACTACCCGGCCGAGTACATGGCCGGGTTGCTCACGTCGGTCGGTGACGACAAGGACAAGGCCGCCATCTACCTCGGCGACTGCCGCCGCCTCGGGGTCACGGTGCTCCCGCCCGACGTCAACGAGTCGCACCTGCAGTTCACCTCGGTCGGCGAGGACATCCGGTTCGGCCTCGGCTCGGTGCGCAACGTCGGTGAGGGCGTCGTCGCGTCCATCGTGCGCAGCCGCGCCGAGAAGGGGAACTTCACCTCCTTCTCCGACTACCTCGCCAAGATCGAGGTCGCGGCCTGTTCCAAGAAGGTCACGGAATCGCTCATCAAGGCGGGCGGTTTCGACTCCCTCGAGCACCCGCGCAAGGGCCTGTTCCTGGTGCACAGCGACGCCATCGAATCGGTGCTGTCCACCAAGAAGGCCGAGGCCGTGGGCCAGTTCGATCTCTTCGGTTCCATGGGAGAGGAGGAGGGCGCCGCCGGTCCCATCGACGACGTCTTCACCATCAAGGTGCCCGAGGAGGAGTGGGACGGCAAGCACAAGCTCGCCCTCGAACGCGAGATGCTCGGCCTGTACGTCTCCGCGCACCCGCTCGACGGGGTGGAGCACGTGATCGCCGCGCAGACGGACACACCCATCCCCGCGATCGTCGAGGGCGACGTCAAGGACGGCACCCAGGTCACCGTCGGCGGCATCCTGCAGTCGGTGAACCGGCGCGTGAACAAGAACGGCGCCCCGTTCGCGTCGGCGCAGCTCGAGGACCTCTCCGGCGGTATCGAGGTCTTCTTCTTCCCGCAGGCCTACGCCGCGTTCGGCGCCGAGGTGGTCGAGGACGCGGTGGTGCTGATCAAGGCCCGCGTGAACTTCCGCGACGACAAGGTCACGCTGATCGCGAACGACATCGCGCCCATCGACCTCTCTCAGATCGGGGTCGCGAAGCCACTGTCGCTCACGATGCAGACGCGGGTGTGCACGCAGGACAAGGTCTCCGCGCTCAAGCAGGTGCTGCAGCGGCACCCGGGCGTCTCCGACGTGCACGTCAAGCTCGTCAGCGGCGACAAGGCCACCACGCTGCGGCTCGACGACACCTTGCGGGTGAATCAGTCGTCGTCGCTGATGGGTGACCTGAAGGCGCTGCTGGGGCCCAACTGCCTCTCGTGACCCTCTCCTGACGTGGACGCGGCCGCGCTCGCCGCGTCAGACTCCCGCTCCGGCGCCGAAGATCCGCTGGAACAGGTCCTCTCCGTGACTGGTCGGGAGGGGGCGGCCGGGTAGCACCCGGAAGGTGCGGTCGCCGGAGTCGAGGCGTTCGGCGCGGAGGAAGGCGTGCCGCGGATCTGCCGCGTCGGCGAGACCGCGCGCGAGCTCGTACATGTGGGTCACGTACACGACGGTGATCCCGCAGTCCCGCATGGTCTCGACGATCTGCCGCGCCAGTGCCGCGCCCTCGCGTTCGTTCGTCGACGCGAGCGATTCGTTGCAGAGCAGCAGCGCGCCGGGGCGGATCACGTCGGCGATCGCGCTCATGCGCCCCAGCTCCTCCTCGAGCCGCCCGGCGGTGTCTCCGCCCTCGCGCTCCTCGCCGCCGAAATGGGTGAGCACCTGGGGGTGGACGGCGCCGCGGTACTCGCGCGCGGGGACCGGCATGCCGCAGCGCAGCATGAGCTGCGCTGTCCCGATGCTCCGCAGCAGCGTGGTCTTCCCGCCGTGATTCGCGCCGGTGATCATCGTGACCGCCGCGTCCTCGGTGTCGATGTCGTTCCCGACCGCCGGCTCCCGGGCCTCGAGGGCGAGCACGGGGTGGTAGAGCCCGCGGCAGGTCAGGCCCCGCGCCGCCGGCTCGGGCAGGCACCAGGGCGCGCCGCGCTCGTCGAGGGCGGCGAGGAGGTTCATGACGGCGCGGTAGAAGCCGAGCTCGTCGGCGATGGTCCGGAAGTACGCGGCCACGTGTTCCGCCGCCTGCGCGACGGCGTCCGCGGCCGTCCGGATGCCGCGGCCCGCCAGCACGGCCAGGGCCTCCGCGGCGGCGGGGTCGTCGACGTCGAGGTCGATCGTTCCGTCCCGTCCGCGCAGGCGGCGCCACGTCGAGTGGTCCGGGTGGCGCAGCACGTGATCCGTTCCGTGCGCCCCGGCCCCGAGGCGCACGCTGATCAGTTCTCCCTTCGCGAACCGGAGCTCCTTGAGGTGCGCCCGCACCGTCGCCAGGTACTCGTCGTCGAGCTCGGTCGCGATGCACGTGAAGAAGGCGTCGAAGCCCGCCGAGGAGAAGCCGCCGCGCCACCGGTCGCAGGCCGCCCGCAGCTCGGCGAACGCGTCCACGAACATGTCCAGCACGTCGAGGGAGCGGTAGAGCACCTTGTCGGGCGTCGCGCGGGTGAAGAGCCCGAAGTAGTTGTGCCGCTCCCGTTCGACCGCGGCTGCTGCGATCCGGCGCAGCTCGTCGACCGCGTCGGGGTGGACGAGGCAGTCCCGCAGGACCTCGTGCCGGTAGCGGATGTCCGCCGCGGAGGCGACGTCGCCGAGCAACAGGCTCTCCGCGACGCGGTACAGCGCGTCGTCGCCGGCGGCCATGACCGGAAGCAGGCGGTCCAGCCCGAGGTTGCGGCGCAGCTCCTCGGAGCGCGGAGGCGCCGCCGGGGTGTCGTGCAGATCCCGGTCGCGGCACAGCAGGCGCGTCCTCATGACGCGATCCTGCGGCGCAGGGTCTCGGCGTCGAGGCCGTGCCGGCGGGCGAGGGCCGCGGCGTGGGCGGGCCCCTGCGGCCGGCCCCGTCGTACCCGGTAGGTGCGCTCGGCGGGATCGGCGGGGACGTCGGCGGTCATGCTCACCACCCCGTCGCCGAGCAGGGCGATCTCGTCGACGAAGGTGACGTAGACGCAGCGCGCCCCGGTCGACACCAGTCCGCGGACGACGGCGGAGCCGAGGCGGATCCCGTCCTCCAGGGAGGTCGACGCGAAGGTCTCGTTCATCACCACGACGCTCCGATCGGTGGCCGCGGTGAGGATCTCGCGCATACCCGCGATGTCGGACTCCAGCCTGCCGTGCCGGTCGTCGGCGGATTCGGGGCGCTCGAACTGCGTGAACAGCGCGTCGAAGAGCCCGATCTCGGCCGCGGTGCCGGGCACGGGCAGGCCGAGCGCCGCCAGGTGGTGGATCTGGCCGAAGGCCCGCGCGAGCGCCGTCTTCCCGCCGTGGTTGGGGCCGGTCACCACGAGGACGCGCTCGTCCGCGTCGAGCCGGAGGTCGTTGCCGACGACGGGCGTTCCGCGGCGGTGCAGGTCGGTCGCCATTGCGAGGTCGACGGTGCCGCGCGCGTCGAGGACGGGATCGTCGGCGATGGTCGGGAGGGTGAACGGCAGTCCGGCGGCCTCCGAGCGGGCGACGAAGTCCAGATAGCCGAGGTACCAGCGGATCTCGAGGTCGGCCGCGGTCACGACCGGGTCGCCGTAGCCGGCGCGCCGCTCTCGGAACCGGGCGAGCGCGGCGAACGCCTCGGGGAACAGGGCGGTGACGTCCGTGAGGATGGCGGCCTCGACGCCGTCGAGTCCGGGGCGGACGGGGGCGTCCTCCGCGCGGCGGGTGGCACCGTCGACCCGGAACCGCTCGAAGACCGCGGCGACCTCGGCGCCGTAGTCCGGTTCGCCATGATAGCGGCCCACGCGGACGTCGGACTTCTTGATCCGGACGGTGTACTCGACCGCATCCATCAGCGCCGTGACCTCCGCCGCATCACGCTCGAGCCCCCGATGTCCGGGCGAGTCCGACAGCGCGTCGAGGTGGACCAACAGGTCGCGCACCGCCGCCGGCGGGTCCGTCGGCTCGGCGAGCGCCGCGCGGAGGTCGGCGACGGCGGCGAGGTAGCGGCGGGCGCCGTCGAGCGCCCACGCGTCGCGCTCGGGGCGCAGCCGCAGGCGCTCGGCGTTCGATGCGGCCTCGCGCATCCCGGCCATCGTCGCGCAGAACCGGCGCAGCGCTGTGGTGAGGCGCGCGTCCCGGCGCAGCACCCGGCATACGTCCTGCCGGTACCGCGCGGCGGCCACCGTCGGGGCCGGGGCGCGGAAGAGGGGCGCGATGTCCGGGTCGTGCGCCGCGGCCTCGGCGATGATGCGGTCCAGTCCCAGATCGGCGAAGTACGCGGGGTCGCGGCCGGGGGAGTCATGGGAGGGCGCGCCCAGGAGGGAGGGGGAGTCCACGGCGCACCTCCGCTCTCGTCCGTGTCGTCACGGGCCGACCGGCGGGTGTGGCGGCGGCGCCTCACGAGGTCCGCCGGTTCTTCGACCGTACGTCCGCGGCGAACGCGGGGGCAAGGGCCGTGCTGGGCGGCGTGACCGCGGTCTACAGGCCCGCGCGCTCCATCTCCTGGTCCCACGCCTCGATGAGATCCTGGCCGGACAGGCCGGCGGCCTCGAGGGCGTCCCGTCGTCGACGGAGGCCGGGCCTCGCCGGCTCGTACCGCTGCAGCCACGCCTCCTTCTGCGTGCGCCAGTAGCCGATCACGGTCATCGCCGCGTTCGGCAGGCCGCGCTCGTGCCGCAGGTGCTTGCGGATCGCGCGCGTGGCCGATGTCTCCGCGGCAGCCCAGACGTACACCCCGTCGCCGGGGAGCGCGAGGTTCCGGACCGCATCGGGGAGGCCCGACGGTGCGCGGCCCATCCCGCTGCCCGTCAGCCACGTGGTCGTGAGGTCCGCCGCCGACGGCAGGTCCTGGACGTCGTCGTCGGAGGCGACCTCGACGATCGCGTGGGCGCGGACGTCAGCGGGGAGTTCCTCGGCGATCCGGCCGATCGCGGGGAGCGCGGTCGCGTCGCCGACCAGGAAGACGGACGTGACGCCGGCGGGGCGGCGGTACCAGCCTCCCGCCTGGGAGAGTCCGACCGCGTCGCCCGGCCCGGCTCGCATAGCCCACTCGGCGGCGACGCCGCCCTCGTGCACCACGAAGTCCACGTCGAGCGTTCCCGTTCCGACCCGGCGGACCGTGTAGCTGCGCTGTTCGGGCGCGGCGGCGTCGTCGAAGTGCCAGGCGCCGCCGGCGATCCGGGGGCGCGGGGGCGTACGCCTGCCCGGACTGGGGAACGCGATGGTCAGGCGTTCGTCGGGGTCGCCGCTGCTGACCCACTGCGCGAGCTCCGGCCCACCGAACCGCACGCGGACCATGTTCGGTGTCACGCGGTGCGCCGCGACGACCTCCGCCTGGTAGTACCCGTCGAATCGGGCCATCGGTCCGGATCTCCTTTCAGCGCAGCGACTGCGCGGCCGCGGCCAGGTCGTCGACCAGCGCGGACGCGGTCAGGACGAGGCCGTTGTTGTACTGCGGGTTCAGCTTCGCCACGCGGCCCGCCTGGACCGCGGGGAGCGTGCGCCAGGTCTTGACGTCCGCGATGGATCCGTCGGTGTCCTGGTGGAGGATCAGGTCGGCGCCGGCGAGCACGTCGAGGTTCTCGAGGCTCGCCTCGAAGGAGCCCTTCGACGGGTCGACCTGCCGGTCGCCGAAGAGGACGTCCATGCCGATCTCGCGCCCGATCGCGGTACCGAAGGTCTGCGCCCACACCAGGACGGTGCCGCGGGCCTTGCTCCCGGTCGTGGTCACCATCGCGATCCGCTTGCCCGCGAGCGTCCCGGCGAGGTCCCGCTTGGTCGCCGCGACCTTCGCGTCGTAATCGGCGACGTACTGCTGCGCGTTCGCCGTGCGACCGACGGCGGCGAGCTGTGCGTTCATGTCCTCGCGCCACTGCGGGCGGTTCACCTCGACGGCCAGGATCGCGGTGGCGCCGGAGAGCTGGGAGTTGTTGTACCAGTCGCCGCGGTAGGCGTTGGCGCGCATCACCACCAGGTCCGGCGCGTGGATCAGCACCTCTTCGGCCGTGGGACGCGCCCCGGCGGCGGGGGAGAGGATCGTCACGTCGTCGCCGAGCCTGCCGGCGAACTGCCCCGACGGCCGCTTCCCCTGGTCGTAGGCGTTCGCGGTGGCCACGACGGGATAGCCCGCGAGCAGGGCGAACTCCAGGTCGCCGCGGCCCTCCATGACCACGACCCGCTTCGGCTCGCGAGGGACGGCGAAGGACAGGTCGAGGTACCGGACGTCGACGGTCGGCGCCCCGGACCCCGACGAGTCAGTGCTCCCGCAGGCGGCGGTGCCCAGCGTCGCTGCGACGGCGCCCGCCCCCGCGAAGTGCAGGAAGGAGCGGCGGCTGCGCAGCGTTCGTGGCACGACGACTCCCGTGATGAGGACCGGTTTGGTTAGGCGATCCTAAGGGGGGAGGCGGTCGAGGCGCAAGGCGCCGGAGGTGCAGTTACGCGCGGGCGTGGACTGCGCGCGCCGCCCACCACACCGCGACGCCGACTCCGGCCGCGGCGAGCACGGCGGGCGCGAATGAGGCCGCACCCGTGGCGAGCGTGAGTACGACGCCCAGGGCGAGCACGACCAGCGCGGCGACCAGCGCCTCGGCCTTGTAGCGGGGCCACGCGACACCGAAAACGTCGACGGTGGACCGCTGTGCTGCGGCACGGAGGTCGGAAGTCGAGGATGCGGCGACGGTGGTCATGGAGTTCACCCTACCCTGCGACCGAGATTTCGGCCACCCGAACTCACGGTCCGGCGGGTCGATCTGGGATGATGGGACGCGTGTTGCGCTGGATAACCGCAGGAGAATCGCACGGCCCCGCCCTCGTGGCCCTCATGGAGGGCATGGTCGCGGGCGTCGAGGTCACGTCGTCGGACATCGCCGCCCAGTTGGCGCGGCGACGCCTCGGCTACGGCCGGGGTGCGCGGATGAAGTTCGAGGCCGACAAGGTCACCATCCTCGGTGGTGTCCGGCACGGCCGTACCCAGGCGGGTCCCGTCGCCATCGAGATCGGCAACACCGAGTGGCCCAAGTGGGAGCAGGTCATGTCGGCCGACCCCGTCGACCAGGAGCTGCTCGACGGCATGGCCCGCAACGCGCCGCTCACCCGGCCGCGCCCCGGTCACGCCGACTACTCGGGGATGCTGAAGTACGGCTTCGACGACGCCCGTCCCGTCCTCGAGCGCGCCAGCGCCCGCGAGACGGCCGCCCGCGTCGCCGCCGGTACCGTCGCCCGGAACTTCCTGCGCCAGGCCTTCGGCGCCGAGGTGGTCAGCCACGTCATCTCCATCGGAGCGTCCGAGCCCTACGTCGGGCCGACCCCGTCGGGCGACGACCTCGAGAAGATCGACGCCTCGCCCGTGCGGGCCTTCGACGAGGCCGCCGAGCAGTCGATGATCGCCGAGATCGAGGCCGCCAAGAAGGACGGCGACACCCTCGGCGGCGTCGTCGAGGTCGTGGTCACGGGCCTGCCGGTGGGCATCGGCTCCGTCGCGTCCGGGGAGAGCCGCCTCGACGCGCGCCTCGCGGCCGCGCTCATGGGCATCCAGGCGATCAAGGGCGTCGAGGTCGGCGACGGCTTCGAGACCGCCCGCCGCCGCGGCAGCGCCGCGCACGACGAGATGCTGCCCGACAAGGGCGGCGTGCTCCGCTCGACCAACCGCGCGGGCGGCGTCGAGGGCGGCATGACCAACGGTGAGGAGCTGCGCGTCCGCGCGGCGATGAAGCCGATCTCCACGGTGCCGCGCGCGCTGCGCACCATCGACATGCAGACCGGTACCGAGGCCGTGGCGATCCACCAGCGCAGCGACGTCTGCGCCGTGCCCGCCGCCGGCGTCGTGGCCGAGGCCATGGTGGCGCTCGTCGTGGCCCAGGCGGCGCTCGAGAAGTTCGGCGGCGACAGCCTCGACGAGACCCGCAGCAACTTCGAGCGGTACTCCGAGCAGGTGGCGGCGCGGTTGCAGCGGGTGACGCCCGAGGCGATCTGATGGGCACCGCGCCCGGCCGCGAGCCGGGGCCCGCGGCGATCCTGATCGGCCCGCCCGGGGCGGGGAAGACGACCATCGGCCGTCGGCTCGCGCGCGCCCTCCGGGTGGAGTTCCTCGACATCGACGAGGAGATCGAGCGCCGCGAGGGCCGCACCATTCCGCAGATCTTCGCCGGCGACGGCGAGCCCGCCTTCCGCGCCATCGAGGAGGAGGTCGTGGCCGACGTGGTCGCGCACCATCCCGGCGTCGTCTCGCTCGGCGGCGGCGCCGTTCTCTCCGAGACCACCCGTACGCTGCTGCGCCGGCACCAGGTGGTCTACCTCGAACTGACCGAGGAGGAGGGGATCCGGCGGACCGTCAGCCCGGCCGCGTCGAACCGCCCGCTCCTCAAGGGCGACGACCCCGCCGCGGCGTACCGCGCCCTGATGGCGCGGCGCACGCCGATCTACCGTGAACTCGCGACGATCCGCGTCTCCACCGTGGGGCGCGCACCGTCGTCCGTCGTCCGGCAGGTGCAGCGGCGCCTCAAGGACACCGCACCCGGGCGGGAACGCCGCGGCCCCTGGCCGAAGCTGCCCACCGTCCTCCGCACGTCCGCCAAGAATCGATCGGAGTAGTAGATGAGCGAGAATCCGGTGAAGGTCCGCGTCGACGCGGGCAGCCCCTACGACGTGGTGATCGGTCGCGGGCTCCTCGACGAGACCGTCGCCGCGGCCGGCGAGGCGACCACGGCCGCGATCTTCTACCAGCCGACCCTCGCCGAGACCGCCGAGGTACTGCGGCAGGCCCTGGCGGACAAGGGGATCGATGCGCACCGCATCGAGCTGCCCGACGCCGAGGCCGGCAAGGACCTCCAGGTCGCCGGGTTCTGCTGGGAGGTGCTCGGCCGCATCGGCCTCAGCCGCCAGGACGTGATCTACAGCCTCGGCGGCGGCGCCGCGACCGACGTCACCGGCTTCGTGGCGGCCACCTGGATGCGCGGCGTGCCGGTGGTGCACGTCCCCACCACGCTGCTCGCGATGGTCGACGCGGCCGTCGGCGGCAAGACAGGCATCAACACCGACGCCGGCAAGAACCTGGTCGGCTCCTTCCACGAGCCGCGGGCCGTGATCGTCGACCTGGTGACGCTGGAGACGGTGCCGCGCAACGAGATCGTCGCCGGCATGGCCGAGGTCATCAAGACCGGCTTCATCGCCGACCCGGTGATCCTCGAGCTGATAGAGAAGGACCCCGAGGCCGCGCTCGATCCCACCGGCGACGTGCTGCCCGAGCTGGTCCGCCGCTCCATCGAGGTCAAGGCGAAAGTGGTCTCCGCCGACCTCAAGGAGTCCTCGCTGCGCGAGATCCTCAACTACGGCCACACTCTCGCACATGCGCTGGAGCGCCGCGAGCGCTACCGCTGGCGCCACGGCGCCGCCGTCTCCGTCGGCCTGATCTACGCCGCGGAGCTGGGTCGCCTCGCCGGCCGCCTCGACGACGAGACCGCCGACCGGCACCGTCGGGTCCTCGAATCCGTCGGCCTGCCCACGAGTTACGACGCCGACGCCTTCGGTCAGCTGCTCGAGTACATGGGCAAGGACAAGAAGAACCGTGCGGGCCTGCTCCGGTTCGTCGTGCTCGACGGCTTGGCCCGTCCCGGCCGGCTCGAGGGCCCGGACCCGTCCCTGCTGGTCGCCGCCTACTCCGCCGTCGCCAAGGAGGGGACGCAGCCCGCGGGCGCCGTGCTCCTCTGAGCGCTGCTGCGCAGTTGACCTCAACCGTCGTTGTGGTCTTAGCGTGGCCGCATGACGAATGTCGCACCGGCGCGAGCGGGGCGGAAGCAGTGGGCGGGGCTCGCGGTGCTGGTCCTGCCGACGTCGGTGGCGTCGCTCGAGCTCACCCTGCCCAATCTCGCCCTGCCGGCGATCGCGCGGGATCTCGGCCCTTCGGCCTCTCAGTCCCTCTGGCTCGTGGACGTCTACGGTTTCCTGCTCGCGGGGTCGTTGATGGCCATGGGGGCATTGGGTGACCGGGTCGGTCGTCGTCGGCTGCTCCTGTTCGGTGCCGCGGGATTCGGAGCGGTATCGGTCCTCGCCGCGTACGCGCCGAGTGTTGAGGCGCTCATCGCCGGCAGGGCGCTGCTCGGGGTGATGGGCGCGACTCTGATGCCGACGGCGCTCGCACTCGTCGCGACGATGTTCGCTGATCCACGCCAACGGACGTCGGCCGTGGGCGCCGTGATCGCGAGCGTCGCCGGAGGCACCGCGGTGGGTCCCCTGATCGGCGGTTGGGTTCTCGAGCACTTCTGGTGGGGTGCGACCTTCCTGACCGTGGTGCCGTTGGTGCTCGCCCTCCTCGTGATCGGCCCGTTCGTCCTTCCCGAAGGACGCTCGCAGGGGGCGGGGTGCGTGGATCTCCTCAGTGTCGCGTTGTCTCTGGTCGCCGTCCTGTCGGTCATTCTCGGTCTGAAGGAGATGGCGGAGAACGGTATCCGTCTGCCGGCGACCGTGACGCTCGGCCTCGGCGTGGTCGCGGCCGGAGTCTTCCTCCGGCGCCAGCGGCGAATCGACGATCCGCTGGTGGATCTGACCCTGTTCCGTTCCAGGCGGTTCCGGCTCGCGATCGTCACCCTGCTGCTCGGAATCTTCGCCCTGTTCGGCACGAACTTCCTCCTCGCCCAGTATCTGCAACTGGTCCTCGGGCTTTCCCCGCTCGCCGCCGGGCTCTGGACCGTCCCCGCCGCGCTCGGGGTGCTCGCAGCGGCGACGGCCGCGCCGGTCGCGGCACGACGTTGGCCGCCCGGCAACGTCGTGGTCGCCGGGCTCCTCGTCGCCGCCGGGGGCTTCGCGGTGCTGATGCGCGTGGACCCCGCTGGCGGAGCGATGCTTCCGGTCGTCGGTTCGGTGATCGTCTCACTGGGCCTGGGGGCGATGATGACACTGTCCACCGACCTCGTCGTCGGAGCCGTGCCCGTCGCCCGTGCGGGGCAGGCTTCCGCGCTGTCCGAGACGGCGCCGGAACTGGGTGGAGCGCTGGGCGTCGCGATCCTCGGCAGTGCCGCTGCGGTCGTCTACCGCGGCCGCCTGTCCGACGTGTCGGTGACGGAGGTCCCGGCCGAGGTGGCAGCACGTGCTTCGGAGACTCTGTCCGGTGCGTTTGTGGCAGCCGATCTCATGCCGCCCGCCGCCGGCGGCGAGCTGATCGCGGCAGCGCGCGAGGCGTTCACGACGGGCTTGCACACGGTCGCGACCATCGATCTCGTGCTCATGTCGGTTCTGGCACTGCTCATCGCAGTCGTGATCCGCCGCTGAGGCGGAGGGCGCCTCGCCCCATCGATCAGTCCAGCCCGAGTAGGTCCGCGGTCCGCTCCAGGGTGTAGTCGAACAGCGCGTCGGCGGGCTCGAAGGTGTTCGCGTACTGGCCGAACAGCTCGAAGCTCACGGCGCCGAAGAGCTGCGTCCAGGCGAGCACGCCCAGTGCGAGCTGGGCTCGATCGGCGTCCGGGGCCACGACCTCCGCCGCGGCGCGCAGCTGCTCGTCGAGCCCGCCCGACGGTGCCGGGCCACCGCCCTTCCCGCACACCGCGATCCGCGCGAAGGCGCCCGACGTGCGGATCGCGGCGGCGGTCGTCTCCGCCGGCGCGTGGTAGCCGGGCACCGGCGAGCCGTAGAGCAGCGTGTATTCGTGCGGGTTCGCCAGGGCCCAGGCGCGCAGGGCCCGTCCCGCGGCGAGCCACCGCGCCCGCGGGTCGTCAACGCTCGCGTCCGCCGCCTCCACCGCGTCACCGAGCGCCGTGTAGGCGTCCGTGATCAGCGCGGTGAGCAGCGCGTCGCGGCTGGAGAAGTAGCGGTACACCGCCGACGAGGCCAGGCCCAGGTCGCGGGCGACCGCGCGCAGCGACAGTGCGGCGGCGCCGACCTCGCGGAGCTGGTCCCGCGCGCTGCGGGTGATCTCGGCGGTGAGTTCGGCGCGGGCGCGCTCGCGGGCGGTCAGGGAGGCGTTCACCCCTCGATCATTGCACTGATCCGAAACGAGAGCACTGCTCTTGACAACGGCGGGTCGAAGACGGAGCATGGAATCGAAACGAGAGCAGTGCTCACACTTTGGAGGATCTCATGACCGCACCCGCCGCCGACCACGTCCGCCCCGGCCGCACCGCGACCGCGTTCAACAACACCGTCGCCTGGCTCGCCCGGCGCGGCGTCTCCCTATACGGCAGCAGGGAACTCGCGGTCCGCGGGCGCACCTCGGGGGAGTGGCGCACCACCCCCGTCAACGTCCTCGCGGTCGACGGCGGCGAGTACCTCGTCGCCGCGCGCGGCGTCACCCAGTGGGTGCGGAACATGCGCGTGGCGGGCTCGGGCGAGCTCCGGCTCGGGCGGAACGCCGATTCCTTCACCGCCACCGAGGTCACGGATCCGGCCGCCAAGGTGCCAGTGCTGCGCGCCTACCTGCGCAAGTGGGCCTGGGAGGTGGGCGCCTTCTTCCCCGGCCTCTCCGCCGACAGTTCCGACGACGAGCTCGCCGCCGCCGCGGTCCGCTACCCGGTCTTCGTGCTCCACCGTCCCTGAGGCGACCCCGGCGGCGCGCCCGCCCAGCTAGGGTGGCCGCGTGGCGCTGGTGGGCAGGGACGACGAGCGCGCGCGGATCGACCGGCTGCTCGCCGGGGCGCGCGCCGACCGCGGCGGGGCTCTCGTCGTGCGCGGCGAACCGGGCATCGGCAAGACCGCCCTCCTTGATCATGCGGTGGGGCTCGCGTCCGACGCCGGCATGCGGGTCGTCCGCGGGGCGGGAATCGAGTCCGATTCCGAACTCGCGCACGGCGGCCTGCACCAGCTCCTGCACCCGTATCTGAACCGGCTCGACGGATTGCCGGTCCCGCAGGCCGCGGCACTGCGCACCGCGTTCGGCCTCGCCGAGGGGTCGGCTCCGAATCGCTTCCTGGTGTCCGCGGGCGTGCTGGCACTGCTCTCCGACCTCGCCGACGAGGCGCCCCTGCTGTGCGTGGTCGACGACCTGCAGTGGCTCGATCGGGGATCGGCGGTGGCGCTGCAGTTCGCGGCGCGCCGGTTCGCCGCTGATCCGGTCGCGCTGATGTTCGCGGTGCGCGAGACGTCGATGCCCTTCGCCACCCCCGGAATCGACACCCTGCACCTGGACGGCCTCGAGGCGCACGCCGCGGCCCGCATCCTCGACGCGCACGCGCCGGGGATCGACGACGCCCTGCGCGCCCGGGTGCTCGAGGAATCGGCGGGCAATCCGCTCGCGCTCATCGAACTCGGTGCGGTGCCGCGGTCGGGCGGCGGAGCACCGTCGGAACCCGTCGGCCCGGTGGGCGCGCTGGCCGCGCCGTTGCGCGTCCAGGAGGCCTTCCGCGGACAGATCGCGGCCCTGCCCGAGCCGACGCGCCGCGCCCTGCTCGTGGCCGCGGCGGACTCCGCGGCCCCGCTGGCGACGATCGTGCGCGCCGTCGAGGGGCTCGGCGGCGCGGTCGCGGACCTGGCGCCCGCGGAACGCGCCGGCTTGATCGGGATCGGGGACCGCGTCTCCTTCCGGCATCCGCTGGTGCGGTCCGCGGCGTACCGGGGCGAGCCCCTGCCGCACCGGCTCGAGGCGCACCGGGCTCTCGCGCGCGCCTGCGCGGCGGACCCGGACCGGTACGCGTGGCATCTCGCCGCGGGCACGCCGACGCCGTCCGAGTCGGTCGCCGTCGCGCTCGACGGGGTCGCGGAGCGCGCCCGGCATCGCGGCGGGGCCATGGCGGTGTCGATCGCGTACGACCGCGCGGCGCGGCTCAGCGAGGACGATCCGCGCCGCGCCGCGCGGATCGCGCGCGCCGCCCAGGCCGCCTACGACGGCGGACGGCCCGACCGCGCACAGCGGCTCGCCGCGGAGGCCCTGTCGCTCAGCAGCGACCCGGGGGTCTGCGCCGACGCGGTCTACGTGCTCGGCGCCGTCGCCTACGAGCGCGACTCCCCGCGCGCCGACGCCGAGCTCACCCTCGATGCGGCCGCGTCGACGATGGACGACGACCCCGAGCGGACCGCGCTCGCCCTGTACGAGGCGGGGCACGCCGCTCGGCACGGTGCGGAGGGCGATCTGCTCGGCCGGGTCGCCGCGATGCTGAGCGACTTCGCGCCCCCGGCGCAGTGGACGCTCGTGATCGACGCGATCCGTGGCTGGGCCGAGCTCGCCGACGGGCGACCGGGACCGGCAGTCGCCCGGATGCGTCCGCTCGCGGCGGGGGCGGACGCCCCGTTGACCCATGCGATCACCGCCGCCATCAGCGGGCTGCTCACCGCGCGGGAGGACGAGGTCGTCGGCCTCGTCGCCGACATGCTGGACGCCGCGCGGGCGGAGGGGGCCCTGGGCTGGATCCCGTACTGCCTCGGCGTCCTGGCAGTGGCCCGGCTGCTCCGCGGGGAGTTCGCGGACGCCCGCGTCTGCGTCGCGGAGGGGGCGGCGGTGAGCGAGGAACTGGGTAACCGGACGGAGTACCTCGCGCACCGCTCGCTCGAGGTGTGGCTCCTCGCGGTCGCGGGCGAGCAGGACGCGTGTCGCGCCCTCGCCGAACGGACCCTGCCCGATGCCCGGAACCGGCATCGCGTCGACGCCGAGGTCGGGGCGTGGGGGACCGGTCTGCTCGATCTCGCCGCGGCGCGATACGCGGACGCGCTGACCGTGCTGGAGTCGGTGTGCACCGGACCCGCAGGGCGCGACGTCCTCCTGCGCGCGGTCCCCGACCTGGTCGAGGCCGCCGCGCGGGGCGGGGTGCCCGAGCGGGCGGCCGCGCCGTTCGCGGGCTTCGTGGAGTGGGCGGAGGTGGTCGACCGCCCCGTGACCAGCGGCCTCGTGCTGCGCTGCCGTGCCCTCCTCGCCCCCGACGACGAGGGCGAGGACCTGTACCGCGCCGCGCTGCGGCTGCACGAGGAGGCCGCCGGCGGCTACGACCTGGCCCGCACCCGACTGGTGCACGGGGAGTGGCTCCGCCGCCGGCGCCGGCGGACGGAGGCGCGGGCGGAGCTCGCGGCCGCACTCGCCGGGTTCGAGGACGTCGGCGCCGCGCTGTGGGCGGAACGCGCCCGCGCCGAGCTCGTGGCGCTCGGCGGCCAGGACGCGGGCCGGCGCAGCGCGGGCCCGCTCAACCGGCTCACCCCGCAGGAACTACAGGTGGTGCAGCTCGCGGCGGCCGGCTGCACCAACAAGGAGATCGCGGCCCGCCTCTTCCTCAGCCCGCGCACGGTCGGCTACCACCTCTACAACGCGTATCCCAAGCTCGGCGTCGCCGCCCGAGGCGACCTGGCGGCCCTCGTCGCGCACGGAAGCGGTACCGGTACGTCGCACCCGGAACCCGGTCACCGTGACTGATCCGCCCGCCGCTGTGCGCTCGTAGCGTTCTCCGTAGGGCATTCGGCCCCACACCGGACAACCGCACCAAGGAGCGATCATGACGCAGTACTTCCTCAGCCTTCCCCACGACTCCGCGGAGGAGACGACGATGGCCGACATCGACCCCGCCGAGCTGGAGGCGCTCTTCGCCGAGGTCGGGGCGTTCAACGACGAGCTCCAGTCGACGGGCGCGTTCGTCTTCGCCGGCGGCCTGCAGCCACCGTCGACCGCGACCACCGTCGACGCCTCGGGCGACGCGCCGGTGTTCACCCCGGGCCCGTTCGTGGAGGCGCCCGAGTACCTCGGCGGCTTCTGGGTGATCGAGGCCGACAACGACGACGACGCGATCGAGTGGGCCAAGAAGGCGTCCCGCGCGCTGCGCAGCCGGGTGGAGGTCCGCGCGCTGCAGGAAGCGCCCGCGTGACCGGTGCCGGCGCTCGACCGCCGGTACATTCGGGACTGTGACCGAGACCAGGACCATCGATCAGTCCAGCGGCGTGCTGGAGGTGCACACCGGCGTGGCCGGGCGGTCGGCCCGGCTGGGGCACCGCCTGGTGCTCGCGCCGACGACGTGGCGGGCGGCGATCGAGGTCGACGGCGAGCAGCCGGTCTCCCTCGTCGTCACCGTCGACGCGGGCTCCCTGGAGGTCGTCTCCGGCGAGGGCGGGCTCACGCCGCTGACCTCGCCGGAGCGGGCGGTGGCCACCGCCAACGCGCACCGCTCGCTCAAGGTCAAGGCGAACCCGACGATCGAGTACCGCTCGGCGACGATCGAGGCCTCCGAGAACGGCTTCCGCGTGCGCGGGGAGCTGACGATCTGCGGCACCACCCGCCCGTGCGACTTCGCCCTCGCGTACGAGGAGGCCGAGCCGGCTCCCGCGTTGGCCACGGCCGTCCCGGTGCGGCAGACGGATTTCGGGATCAAGCCCTTCTCGCTCATGATGGGCACCCTGCAGGTGGTCGACGAGGTCACGGTCGTCGCGCGCGCGACGGTCTGACGCAGCGGGACGGTCCGACGCCGCGCGGCGGCGCGCGACCGCCGCGCCGCGATACCGTGGCAGGATGCCGCAGACGATCACCGACCACGCCCGCCGGCGCGACACCCTCCGCGCCGCGCTCGCGAGCCACGACCCCGCCCTCGACGCACTGCTCGTCACCGATCTCGACAACGTGCGCTACCTCGCGGGCTTCACCGGCTCCAACGGCGCGCTGCTCGTGGCCTCGGATCCCGCCGCCGACGCCATCGCCACCGACGGCCGCTACCTCACCCAGGTCGCGGAGCAGTCCGGCGACCTGCGCGCGATCATCGAGCGCGACGTCGCGAAGGCCCTCCTCGCGGAGGCGGACGGCACCGTCGGCTTCGAGGCGACGGCCCTGAGCTACGCCGACCACGCCCGGCTCGCGCCGGAGGCGCGCCTGGTCCCGACCACCCGGCTCGTCGAGAAGCTCCGCGAGGTCAAGGACGACGGCGAGATCGAGCTTCTCCGCCGCGCCTGCGCGATCAGCGATCAGGCCCTCGGCGCGCTGGTGGAGGAGGGCGCGATCCGCCCCGGGGCCACGGAGGCGCAGGTCGCGCGGCGCCTCGAGAATCTGATGTACGAGTTCGGGGCCGAGGCGGTCGCCTTCGAGACCATCGTCGCCGCCGGGGCGAACTCGGCGATCCCGCACCACCGGCCCACCGACGCGGTGCTCGCGGCCGGCGACTTCGTCAAGATCGACTTCGGCGCGCGGTTCCGCGGCTACCACGCCGACGAGACGCGCACCTTCGTCCTCGGCGAGCCGGCGGCCTGGCAACGGGAGATCTACGACGTGGTCCGGGCGGCGCAGACCGCCGGGCGGGAGGCCCTCGTGCCGGGCGCCGACGTCCGCGCGATCGACGGCGCGGCCCGCGCGGTGATCGAGGCCGCGGGCTACGGCGAGCAGTTCCTGCACGGCCTCGGTCACGGCGTCGGTGTGCAGATCCACGAAGCCCCGACGCTGGGCAAACTCGGCAGCGGTACACTGTCCGACGGTGCTGTGGTCACCGTGGAGCCGGGTGTGTACCTCCCGGGTCGTGGTGGAGTCCGCATCGAGGACACCCTCGTGGTCCGTGCGGACGGACCGGAACTGCTGACGCGCACCACCAAAGACTTGATCGCACTCTAGGAGAATCGACACAACGTGGCATCGACTGCTGATTTCAAGAACGGCCTGGTCCTCAACCAGGAGGGCCAGCTGTGGCAGATCATCGAGTTCCAGCACGTGAAGCCGGGCAAGGGCCCCGCCTTCGTGCGGACCAAGCTGAAGAACGTCGTGTCGGGCAAGACCGTCGACAAGACCTTCAACGCGGGCGTCAAGGTCGAGGTCGCCACCGTCGACCGGCGTGACTTCGACTACCTGTACCACGACGGCTCGGACTACGTCTTCATGGACGCCGAGACCTACGACCAGATCAACCTGGACGACGCCAAGGTCGGCGACGGCGCGAAGTTCCTGCTCGAGAGCATGCGCGTGCAGATCTCGATGCACGAGGGCGAGGCGCTCTTCGTCGAGCTGCCCCTGTCGGCCGAGTACGTCGTGCAGCACACCGACCCGGGCCTGCAGGGCGACCGCTCCACCGGCGGCACCAAGCCCGCCACCCTGGAGACCGGCGCCGAGATCAACGTCCCGCTGTTCATCAACACCGGCGACAAGCTCAAGGTCGACACCCGTGACGGCGGCTACCTGGGGCGCGTGAACTCCTAAGTGCCCGAGCAGTCTGACAACCGGCGCCCGAAGAAGTCGGGCGCCCGACACCGGGCGCGCAAGCGCGCCGTCGACCTGCTGTTCGAGGCGGAGGCCCGCGGGGTCACCGATCTCGACGACCTGCTCGCGGAGCGCCGGCAGCTCGCCGCCGACGACGCCTCCGTCGCCCCGGTGTCCGAGTACACCGCCACGCTGGTCACCGGCGTCGGCCTCGACGGCGCCCAGGTCGACTCGGTGATCTCCTCGCACCTGACGGGCTGGACGCTCACGCGCCTGCCCGCCGTCGACCGGGCGATCCTGCGGATCGCCGTCTGGGAGCTCTTCAACGCCGTCGACGTGCCTCCCGCCGTCGTGGTCGACGAGGCCGTCGAGCTCGCCAAGGAGCTCTCGACCGACGATTCGCCGACCTACCTCAACGGGGTGCTCGGCAAGGTCGCGGCGCTCGCGCCGCAGGTCCGGGCCGCAGCCGCCGCCCAGCCGGCCGACCGCCCGGAGTAGCCGCTCAGCCCTTGAGGCGCTCCGCGAGGGCGCGGGCGTTGCGCAGCGCGAGGGCCTGCACCACACCGATGGGGTGCACGCCGCTCGCGGTCGGCAGGGCCGAGGCGTCGGCGATCACCACGTTCGGCACGTCCCACAGCGCGCCCTCCGGGTTCGCCGCGCCGCGCCGCTCCGAGGACGCCATCCGGACGGTGCTCATCGGGTCCTGCGCGCCGAGCGCGATCTCGCCGACGCCGTACCCGGCCGCGTGCGACTGTTCCAGGAACCGCTCGACCGGGCGGTCGCCGGGAACGTGATCGCCCCCGCGCTGCTGGCCGGTGAAGATCCGCCGCGCCCCCGCGGCTTCGAGGATGCGGACCGCGGTGTCCACACCCGTCCGCAGGTTCGTCCGGTCGGCCTCCGCCAGGTCGTACCGCACGGAGGGCTCGCCGGAGGCGTCCATCACCACCTCGCCCGCGCCCCGGTCGCGCAGCACCACGCGCACGATCGACAGGTGCGGGAACTGCCGCATCACGTTGAGGTGTTCGACGGGGTTGCGCCACGGCACGAAGCTCGACGCCAGCGCGGGCGTGAGCGGCGCGGTCTCGTACCGCACGCCGAAGCCGTTGCCGTCGAGGTTCGCGTGCGCGTCGCTGAACCGGGTCGATGGTGCGCCCAGCCACGGGTCCACGGTCTCGCCGAACAGGCCGACCGCAGTGGCGGTGGGGTGCAGGTGCAGGTGCTTGCCCACGTGCTGCCCGCCGATGCCCGAGCGGGCGAGCAGCGCCGGCGTCTCGAAGCCGCCCGCGGCCACCACGACGGCGCTGCAGCGCACCGTGAGCCACGAGCCGCCCGAGGTCCGCGCGATCACCGTGCGGGCGCGCCCGCCCTGCGTCTCGATCGACCGGGCCTGTGCGCCGGTCACGATGCGGGCGCCCTTCTTCTCGGCGTCGCGCAGCCACGTGCGGCCGGCGTCCTGCTTGGCCGCGACCCGGCTGGACGGGCCCCACCGGCCCTCGGACTCAAAGTCGTCCGCCAGGCTCACGGGCCGTACCGGCAGGTCGAGCGCGCGGCAGCCCTTCTCCAGGATCACGTCCCGCGCAGAGGGGGTGCCGGCGCCGTCGGTCACGCCCGAGCGCTGCCACACCTCCGCGAGGGCGGCGTCCAGTGCGGGTCCGGTGTCGATGCCCCGCGCCGCCCAGTCGGCGCGCACCTCCTCGGGCGGGAGGAAGTAGCCGCCGTGCGAGACGGTCGTGCCCCCGCCGAGGCAGCGCGAGGTCAGGAGGTAGGACTGCGCGTTCTCGGTCCAGAACGGTCCCGGCGCGTACAGCTGCGCCAGGTTGTCGAGGTCGGAGTCGCCCACCTCCGTGGGCGCGACGTAGTCGCCGCGCTCGAGGACCAGCACGTCGAGCCCCGCCTCGGCGAGCGCCGCCGCGGCCACCGCGCCGCCCGCGCCGGAGCCGATCACCACCACGTCGCACGCGGTCGAGGCGTCGATCTCGTAGCGCGCGGGGGAGAGGGGCCGCTGCGCGCGCAGGGCGCGGGCCCGCGGCTTCTTCATGGGCGCCTGCCGCGGGTAGCCGATCGCGGCCATCAGCTCGGCTCCCGGGCCGTGCTCGCCGTCGGCCCCGCCCGCGGCGTAGTAGGCGAGCAGCGCGATGTTGCGCAGGCGCTTGAACAACATTCGCTTCTGCACGAACCGCGACCGGGACAGATCGATCAGCACCCGCTCGCGTTCGGCGGCCGAGAGGTCGGCGAAGCGCTGCCCCCGGGTCCCCAACACAGTGGTGCAGAACACGCGGTTGTCGAAGAGTGACAGGGACTGCGCGAGCGTCACGCCGTCGCTGTCGCGTGGACTGCGGTCGGCGTAGGAAACGGCCAGGTCACCGGCCCGGAGGTCGCTTGCGGAGGGGATCGCCACCCCGTCCCCCGGGGCGAAGGAGTCGACGATCGCGGACAGCGTCGTGCGTTGCCTGGTCGACAATTCCATGACCTGAACGTACTGGTATGCTTCGTGTCGCATCAAGGCATCCTTTTCAGTCCGTCCAGTGAGGCGGAGCGAGCCGTCCGGAGAGGCGGAGAAGGGGGTCACGTGGCTCGGGAACTCATGTCCGCGGCCGATGTCACCCGAACGGTGGCTCGGATCGCGCATCAGATCATCGAGAAGACGGCCTTAGACACCAGGGCCGCGGGTGATGAATCGCATCCCCGCGTCGTCATCTTCGGCATCCCTACGCGCGGTGCGGTTCTCGCCGCCCGGCTGGCGGCCGACATCGAGGAGTTCTCGGGCGTGGCGGTGCCCGTCGGTCACCTCGACATCACCCTCTACCGCGACGATCTGCGGCACAAGCCGCACCGTCCCCTCGAGCGCACCACGGTGCCGCCGCAGGGGGTCGATGGTGCGCTGGTCATCCTCGTCGACGACGTCCTGTTCTCGGGCCGGACGGTGCGCGCCGCGCTCGACTCGCTGCGCGACATCGGGCGGCCCGCCGCGGTCCAGCTCGCGGTCCTCGTCGACCGCGGTCACCGGCAGCTGCCGATCCGCGCCGACTACGTGGGCAAGAACATCCCCACCTCCCGGCAGGAGGACGTGCAGGTGCGGCTGCAGGAGAAGGACGGCGAGGACGCCGTGGTGATCTCCGAGCTGCCCGCACCGGAGACGACGGAGGACGCGCTGTGACCAGGCACCTGCTCTCCGCCGCGGACCTGAGCCGCGCCGAGGCCGAGGAGATCCTCGACGAGGCGGACCGGCTGCAGCAGGCGCTGATGGGCCGCGAGGTCAAGAAGCTGCCCACGCTGCGCGGCCGCACCGTGATGACGGTCTTCTACGAGAACTCCACCCGCACCCGCGTCTCCTTCGAGGTCGCGGGCAAGTGGATGAGCGCCGACGTGATCAACGTCTCCGCGTCCGGCAGCTCCGTCGCGAAGGGCGAGTCGCTGCGCGACACCGCGCTCACCCTGCACGCCGCCGGCGCCGACGCGCTGATCGTCCGGCACCCGGCGTCCGGTGCGGCGCAACAGATCGCGGACTGGACCCACTCGGCCGCCGCGCTCGGCGGCCTGCCCGGGCCCGTGGTGATCAACGCCGGCGACGGCATGCACGAGCACCCCACCCAGGCCCTGCTCGACGCGCTGACCCTGCGGCAGCGGCTCGGCGGCATCGAGGGCCGGCGCATCGTCATCGTCGGCGACGTGCTGCACAGCCGGGTCGCCCGGTCGAACGCGCTGCTGCTGTCCACGCTGGGTGCCGAGGTCGTCCTGGTGGCGCCGCGCACGCTGCTGCCGGTCGGCGTCGAGACGTGGCCGGTCACGGTCGCCGATTCGCTCGAGGCCGAGCTCCCCGGGGCGGACGCGGTGATGATGCTGCGCGTGCAGGCCGAGCGCATGAACGGCGGCTTCTTCCCCAGCGAGCGCGAGTACTCGGTGCGCTTCGGCCTCAACCCGCAGCGCGCGGCCCTGCTGCCCGATCACGCCGTCGTACTGCACCCCGGACCGATGCTGCGCGGCATGGAGATCGGCTACTCGGTCGCGGACTCCGCGCAGGCCGCGATCCTGCAGCAGGTCAACAACGGCGTGCACGTCCGCATGGCGGTCCTCTTCCATCTTCTCGCCACTGAGGGAGGCCCCGAATGAGTGTGCTGCTCACTGATGTCCGGCCGTACGGCGAAGGCGATCCGGTCGACGTCGCGATCGCCGGCGGCGAGATCACCGCCATCGGTGCCGGTCTCACGCCCGCCGAGGGCGCCGAGGTGATCGACGGCGGCGGCAAGGTCCTGCTGCCGGGCTTCGTCGACCTGCACACGCACCTGCGCGAGCCCGGCCGTGAGGACACCGAGACCATCGAGTCCGGTTCCGCCGCCGCCGCGCTCGGCGGCTACACCGCCGTCTTCGCCATGGCCAACACCAGTCCGGTCGCCGACTCCGCCGTGGTCACCGACCACGTCTACCGCCGGGGCCAGGAGGTCGGCCTCGTCGACGTGCACCCCGTGGGCGCCGTCACCGTCGGCCTGAAGGGCGAGAAGCTCGCCGAGATGGGCATGATGGCCGCCGGCCCCGGTCGGGTGCGGGTGTTCTCCGACGACGGTGTCTGCGTGTCGGATCCGCTGCTCATGCGCCGCGCCCTGGAGTACTCGGCGTCGCTGGGCGTGGTCATCGCGCAGCACGCCGAGGAGCCGCGCCTGACCAAGGGGGCCGTGGCGCACGAGGGTCCCGAGGCCGCGCGCCTGGGCCTGGCCGGCTGGCCGCGCGCCGCCGAGGAGGCGATCGTCGCCCGCGACGCGCTGCTGGCCCGCGATGCCGGTGCGCGCGTGCACATCTGCCACGCCTCCACGGCGGGCACCGTCGAACTGCTGAAGTGGGCCAAGGGCCAGGGCATCGCGATCACCGCCGAGGTGACCCCGCACCACCTGCTGCTCGACGACTCGCGGCTGCAGACCTACGACGCGGTGAACCGGGTGAACCCGCCGCTGCGCGAGGCCTCCGACGTGGCCGCGCTGCGGAAGGCGCTGCGGGACGGCGTGATCGACTGCGTCGCCACCGATCACGCGCCGCACGCCGAGCAGGACAAGTGCTGCGAGTTCGCCGCCGCCCGCCCCGGCATGCTGGGACTGGAGACGGCGCTGGCGATCGTCGCGCAGGTCTCGGTGGAGACCGGCGACCTCGACTGGCGCGACGTGGCGCGGGTGATGAGTGAGAAGCCCGCGCAGATCGCGCGCCTGGACGATCAGGGCCGGCCGATCGGCGTGGGTGAGCCCGCGAACCTGACGCTGGTCGACCCCGACCTGGGGTGGACGGTGCGTGCGGACGAGCTCGCCAGCCGCTCGCGCAACACCCCGTTCGCGGAGCTGAGCTTCCGGGCCAAGCCCGTGCTCACGCTGCTCCGCGGTCGGGTCACCGCCCGCGACGGCGCGGCCGCGCAGCCCGGGACCGGGGTGCGGGCGTGAGCGTCAGCGACTTCGCCACGCTGCTGCTCGTGCTCGTGGTGTTGGCCGCCCTGTTCGCGCTGATGGCGCTGGGCTGGCGCCGCCGCGGGCAGCGCCAGGCCGCGTCGGTGGGCGAGATCCCCAGCACGCCGGAGCAGCTCAGCGAGCTGGTCTTCGGCCCGGTCTCCGGCGTGTACGTCGGCAGCACCGTGGCGCCGCACTGGCAGGACCGGGTGGCGGTGGGGGACTGGGGCTACCGCGCCACCGTGAACCTGAGCCGCTACGCCGACGGCTACCTGATGGAGCGCGGCAGGGGCAACCCGATGTGGATCGCCGACGAGCACCTGGTGGAGGTGCGGCGAGCCTCCAAGCTGGCCGGCAAGGTGATGCCCGGCGACGGACTGCTGGTGTTCCGCTGGGAGCTGCCCACCGGCACCGTCGTGGACACGGGCTTCCGCGCCGACGACAAGACGACGTATCGAAAACTGATGGACGTGAGGGAAAGTTAGATGGCTGCCGACAACAAAGCACTGCTGGTCCTGGAGGACGGAACCGTGCACCGCGGAGTCGAGTTCGGCGCCGTCGGGCAGACCCTCGGCGAGGCCGTCTTCTGCACCGCGATGACCGGCTACCAGGAGACGCTGACCGACCCGTCGTACGCGCGACAGATCGTGGTGGCGACCGCCCCGCAGATCGGCAACACGGGCTGGAACGACGAGGACGACGAGTCCCGCGGCGACAAGATCTGGGTCGCCGGCTACGCCGTGCGCAACCCCACCCGCCGGGTGAGCAACTGGCGCGCCAGCGGCACCCTCGAGGGCGAGCTGGTGGACCAGGGCGTCGTCGGCATCGCCGGCATCGACACCCGCGCGCTGGTGCGCCGCCTCCGCGACAACGGCTCCATGCGCGCCGGTGTGTTCTCCGGCGAGGCGCTCGCTCCCGAGGCCGAGCTCCTCGACCGGGTGCGGGAGCAGCCGTCGATGAAGGGGCAGAACCTGATCGGCGAGGTCTCGACCACCGAGTCCTACACCATCGAGCCGGAGGGCGAGGCCCGCTTCACCGTGGTCGCCGTCGACCTCGGCATCAAGACCAACACGCCGCGCATGTTCGCCGAGCGCGGCATGCGGGTGCACGTGGTGCCCTCGACCATCACGCTCGACGAGGTGCGCTCGTTCAACCCGGACGGCTTCTTCCTCTCCAACGGCCCCGGCGACCCCGCCACCGCCGCGCACGAGGTGGAGCTGACCCGCGGCGTCCTGGACGCCGGGCTGCCGCTGTTCGGCATCTGCCTGGGCAACCAGCTGCTGGGCCGTGCCTTCGGCCTGGAGACCTACAAGATGAAGTTCGGCCACCGCGGCATCAACATCCCCGTCGTGGAGCACGCCACCGGCCGGATCTCGATCACCGCGCAGAACCACGGCTTCGCCCTCGAGGGCGAGCGCGGCGCCGAGTTCGACACCCCGTTCGGCCGCGGCCGCGTCAGCCACGTGTGCGCCAACGACGGGGTCGTGGAGGGCGTCGAGCTGCTCGACGGCCGCGCCTTCTCGGTCCAGTACCACCCGGAGGCCGCTGCGGGTCCGCACGACGCCGCCTACCTCTTCGACAAGTTCGCGACTGTTATGGGAGACAAGTAAATGCCACGGCGCACCGACATCCAGCACGTCCTGGTGATCGGCTCGGGCCCGATCGTGATCGGCCAGGCCTGCGAGTTCGACTACTCCGGCACCCAGGCCTGCCGCGTGCTGCGCGCCGAGGGCCTGCGCGTCTCGCTGGTGAACTCGAACCCGGCGACGATCATGACGGACCCCGAGTTCGCGGACGCCACCTACATCGAGCCCATCACCCCCGAGTACATCGAGAAGGTGATCGTCGCCGAGCGCGACAAGGGCTTCCCGATCGACGCCGTGCTCGCCACCCTCGGCGGCCAGACCGCGCTCAACGCCGCGGTCGGCCTGCACGAGCAGGGCATCCTCGAGAAGTACGGCATCAACCTCATCGGCGCCGACTTCGACGCCATCCAGCGCGGTGAGGACCGGCAGAAGTTCAAGGACATCGTCGCCAAGATCGGTGGCGAGTCCGCGCGGTCCAAGGTCTGCTTCACCCTGGACGAGTGCAAGGAGACCGTCGCCGACCTGGGCTACCCGGTCGTCGTGCGGCCGTCGTTCACCATGGGCGGCCTCGGCTCGGGCATGGCCTACGACGAGGCCGACCTGGTCCGCATCGCGGGCGCGGGCCTCGCGGCCTCACCGACCGCGAACGTGCTCATCGAGGAGTCGATCCTCGGCTGGAAGGAGTACGAGCTCGAGCTCATGCGCGACGGCCGCGACAACGTGGTGGTCGTCTGCTCCATCGAGAACGTCGACCCCGTGGGCGTGCACACCGGCGACTCGGTCACCGTGGCCCCGGCGATGACGCTCACCGACCGCGAGTACCAGATCATGCGCGACCAGTCGATCGCCATCCTCCGCGAGGTGGGCGTCGACACCGGCGGCTGCAACATCCAGTTCGCGCAGGACCCGCGCGACGGCCGGCTGGTCACCATCGAGATGAACCCGCGCGTCTCGCGCTCCTCGGCGCTGGCGTCGAAGGCCACCGGCTTCCCGATCGCCAAGATCGCCGCGAAGCTCGCCGTGGGCTACACGCTCGACGAGATCCTCAACGACATCACCGGCGAGACCCCGGCGTGCTTCGAGCCCACGCTCGACTACGTCGTGGTCAAGGCCCCGCGCTTCGCCTTCGAGAAGTTCCCCGGCGCCGACGACACGCTCACCACCACGATGAAGTCGGTGGGCGAGGCCATGAGCCTGGGCCGCAGCTTCGCCGAGGCCTTCGGCAAGGTGATGCGTTCCCTGGAGACCAAGCGCCACGGCTTCTGGACGGGTGCGCCCGTCGAGGGCACGCTCGAGGAGCTGCTGCAGGAGATCACCGTCCCCAAGGACGGCCGGTTCTACCTGATCGGCCGGGCCTTCGAGCTGGGCGCCACCGTGGAGCAGGTCTTCGACGCCACGGCGATCGATCCCTGGTTCCTCGAGGAGATCAAGGCGGTCATCGACCTCGGCACGCAGGTCCGCGACGCGGACCTGACGCCGGACCTGGTGCGGCTGGCCAAGACCCACGGCTTCTCCGACCTGCAGATCGCCGAGCTGCGCGGGGTGAGCGAGGACGAGATCCGCGCCTTCCGGCACGAGCACGACGTGCGCCCGGTCTACAAGACCGTCGACACGTGCGCCGCCGAGTTCGAGGCGAAGACCCCGTACCACTACAGCAGCTACGAGCTGGACCCGTCGGCCACCGGCGAGGTGGCCCCGCAGACGGAGCGGCCCAAGGTGCTCATCCTCGGCTCGGGCCCGAACCGCATCGGCCAGGGCATCGAGTTCGACTACTCGTGCGTCCACGCCGCGCTCACCCTGAGCGAGGCCGGCTACGAGACCGTGATGATCAACTGCAACCCGGAGACGGTCTCCACCGACTACGACACCGCCGACCGGCTCTACTTCGAGCCGCTGACCTTCGAGGACGTGCTCGAGGTCTACCACTCGGAGCAGCGCTCCGGCGAGGGCGGCCCGGGCGTCGTCGGCGTCATCGTGCAGCTCGGCGGGCAGACGCCGTTGGGCCTGGCCGCGCGCCTCAAGGCCGCGGGCCTGCCCATCGTCGGCACCTCGCCCGAGGCCATCGACCTCGCCGAGGACCGCGGCGAGTTCGGCCGCGTGCTCACCGAGGCCGGGCTGCCGGCGCCGAAGTTCGGCACCGCCACCACCGCCGAGGGCGCCCGCGAGGTCGCCGCCGGGATCGGCTACCCCGTGCTCGTGCGCCCGTCGTACGTGCTCGGCGGCCGCGGCATGGAGATCGTCTACGACGAGCAGGCGCTCCTCGACTACATCTCCCGCGCCACGGAGCTCGCGCCCGATCGCCCGGTGCTGGTGGACCGGTTCCTCGAGGACGCCGTGGAGATCGACGTCGACGCGCTGTGCGACGCCACGGGCGAGGTCTTCATCGGCGGCATCATGGAGCACATCGAGGAGGCCGGCATCCACTCCGGCGACTCGGCCTGCACCCTGCCGCCCACCACGCTCGGCCGCGCCGACATCGACGCGGTGCGCGCCGCCACCGAGGCACTCGCCCGCGGTATCGGCGTGCACGGCCTGATGAACGTGCAGTACGCGCTCAAGGACGACGTGCTCTACGTCCTCGAGGCCAACCCCCGCGCCTCGCGGACCGTGCCCTTCGTCTCGAAGGCCACCGCGGTCCAGCTCGCGAAGGCCTGTGCCCGGGTCATGCTCGGCCAGACCATCGCCGAGCTGCGCGAGCAGCAGATCCTGCCCGCGGAGGGCGACGGCTCGCAGATGCCGATCGACGCGCCGGTCTCCGTCAAGGAGGCGGTGCTGCCGTTCAACCGCTTCCGGCGCGCGGACGGCACCGGCGTCGACTCGCTGCTCTCGCCCGAGATGAAGTCCACCGGCGAGGTGATGGGCGTCGACCGCGACTTCGGCACCGCCTTCGCCAAGTCGCAGACGGCGATCAGCGGCTCGCTGCCCGCCACCGGCAACGTCTTCGTCTCCGTCGCGAACAAGGACAAGCGGGCCCTGATCTTCCCGATCAAGCGCCTGGCCGACCTCGGCTTCTCCATCCTCGCCACCGAGGGCACCGCGGACGTGCTGCGGCGCAACGGGGTCCAGGTGGAGACGGTGCTCAAGCACTCGGACGTCATCCCCGAGGGTGAGCAGTCCATCGTCGAGAAGATCAAGGCCGGCGACGTGGGCCTGATCATCAACACTCCGTTCGGCAACGCCGGCCCTCGCGTCGACGGCTACGAGATCCGCACCGCCGCGGTGCAGGCCTCCGTGCCGTGCGTGACCACGGTGCAGGGCGCCTCGGCGGCCGTGCAGGGCATCGAGGCGGCGCTGCGCGGCGGCATCGGCGTCAAGAGCCTGCAGGACATGCACGCGGCACTGGTGAACCGGTGACCTTCGCCGCGCGCGTCGCCACCGCCGTCGCCGACCGGGGGCGGCTGGTCGTGGGCATCGACCCGCACCCGCCGCTGCTCGCCGCGTGGGGCCTGTCCGACGACGCCGCCGGCGTGCGGGCCTTCGGGCTGCGCTGCGCCGAGGCCTTCGCCGGCGAGGTCGGCTTCGTCAAGCCGCAGGTGGCCTTCTTCGAGCAGTTCGGCGCCGCCGGGATGCTCGCGCTGGAGGAGGTCATGGCCGCGTGCCGCGAGGCGGGCGCGGTCGTGATCGCCGACGCCAAGCGCGGCGACATCGGCTCCACCATGGCCGGCTACGCGCGCGCCTGGCTCGGCGACTCGCCCCTGTCCGCCGACGCGGTGACGCTCTCGCCCTACCTCGGCTACGGCTCGCTGCGACCGGCGATCGACGCGGCCCGCGCCGCCGGGCGCGGCGTCTTCGTCCTCGCCCGCACCTCCAACCCCGAGGGCGCGCAGGTGCAGGCCGACGGCGTCGGGCAGCGGATCGTCGACGACGCCCGGGCCGACAACGCCGACGGGACCGGCACCGTCGGCCTCGTGGTGGGTGCCACCCGCGAGCACGGCCTGGACCTGGACGGCCTGGCCGGGCCGATCCTCGCGCCGGGACTGGGCGCGCAGGGCGCCACTCCGGCGGACCTCGCGGCGATCTTCGGCACGGGTGCGACGGTGCTGCCCAACTCGTCGCGGCAGGTGCTCGGGGCGGGCCCCGAGGCCGCGGCGCTGCGGTCCGCGGCGCTGGCCGTGCGGGACGAGGTCGAGCGCGCGCTCGGCTGATCCGTCCTCGCCCGATCCGATCCTCGCCCGATCCGCCGCGGCTATCGTCGACGGGGTGAACGTCGATGTGACACCGCTCCCCGGCATCGGAGTGCGCAAGGACTTCGAGCTCGCCACCGGCCGCCGCGTGGGGGTCGTGGCGCACCGCGACGGCACCGTCGAACTGTTCCTCTCGGAACGCGACGATCCCGACGCGAGCGCCGCCCAGGTGCCCCTGTCCGGCGAGGAGGCCGGCGTGCTCGCCAACCTCCTCGGCGCGCCGCAGCTGGTCAACCAGTTGCGCGCTGACCAGCGCGGACTCGAGGGCATCAACACGCGGCAGCTGCCGATCCTCGCCGGCTCGCCGTACGACGGGCGGACACTGGGGGAGACCCAGATGCGGACCCGGACCAAGGTCTCGCTCGTGGCGGTGATGCGGGCGGGCGAGGTGCAGCCCTCGCCCGGCCCCGAGTTCGTCTTCACCGCGGGCGATCTGCTGGTGGTCGTCGGGACGGCCGAGGGGCTCGACGCCGCCGCGCAGATCCTGACGAACGGGTGACCCTCCACCTCGACGAGAACACGGTCGCGCTGATCGAACTCGGCGCCATCTTCTTCGTCCTGGGCTTCCTCGGCCGCGCCGCCAGCAAGGTGGGGGTCTCGCCCATCCCGCTGTACCTGATCGGCGGCCTGGCCTTCGGGGTCGGCGGCGTGATCCCGCTCGGCGAGGCCTCGGAGTTCAGCCACACCGCCGGCGAGATCGGCGTGATCCTGCTGCTGCTCATGCTGGGCCTCGAGTACACCGCGGCGGAGCTCACCACCGGCCTGCGGCAGTCCTGGCTCGCCGGTGTGGCCGACATCGTGCTCAACGCCACCCCGGGCGCCGTCGTCGCGCTCGTCCTCGGCTGGGGGCCGACCGGCGCCCTCGTACTCGCGGGCGTCACGTACATCTCGTCGTCGGGCATCGCCGCGAAGGTGCTCAGCGACCTCGGCCGGCTCGGCAACCGCGAGACGCCCGTCGTGCTCTCGGTGCTGGTCTTCGAGGACCTGGCGATGGCGATCTACCTCCCGATCCTCACGGCGATCCTGGCCGGTCTCGGACTCGCGGGCGAGGTCTCGGCGGTGACGATCGCGGTGGTGGTGGTTAGCGTCGTGCTGATCTCGGCGGTCAAGTACGGCCACCGGGTATCGGCGCTGGTCTACAGCGACGACCGCGAGGTCTTCCTGCTCAAACTCATCGGCGCCGCCCTGCTGGTGGCGGGTGTGGCGTCGGCGCTGCAGGTCTCCGCGGCCGTGGGCGCCTTCCTGCTCGGCATCGCCATCTCCGGGTCGATCGCGCACGAGGCGACGCGCCTGCTGGAGCCGCTGCGCGACCTCTTCGCGGCCCTGTTCTTCGTGGTCTTCGGGCTGAACACCGATCCGCGGGCCATTCCGCCCGTCCTCGGCTGGGCGGTCCTGCTCGCCGTCGTGACCACCGCGACGAAGCTCGCCACCGGGTGGTGGGCGGCGAAGCGGGTCGGCGTGAAGCGGATGGGCCGGGCCCGCGCCGGCGCGGCCCTCGTGGCGCGCGGGGAGTTCTCCATCGTCATCGCCGGACTGGCGGTCACGGCGGGTGCCGTGGACGGCCGCGTCGCCGCGCTCGCCACTACGTACGTCCTGATCATGGCCGTGGTGGGGCCGATCATCGCCCGGGTCGTCGAGCCCGTGGTCCGGGCGGGGGAGCGGACGGTGCGGCGCGTGCGTTCCGGCGCATCGCCCTCGGCGGGGTGACGGCGGGCCCTCGTCGACGGCGAACGGGGCGCCGACACGCCCGGGCCCGCCGCGAAGTGCAGGTATTTTCGCAGGTCACTTGAGTTTCACCTGTCACATCGGTCGGTCGCTCGTCGCGAGGTTCTACCGATCTGAAAGCATTGTGGTGCAACGGTTCTCGATTGCAACGCACACTGTGTGCAGCTGTTCGGGCCGTCGCCCGGCCGGGACGCCTACAACACCGCCAAACCGCAGGTGAGAGGGGGGTGGGGTTCCCATCCCGCGCGAAACGTGGGTACCGTCGCAGGAGTCGCAAGTACGCGGCAAAGACCTAAGTACATCGAAGACGGAGGAATCGTGGCCCTTCCCCAGTTGACCGACGAGCAGCGCGCCGCTGCTCTGGAGAAGGCAGCTGCCGCTCGTCGTGCACGCGCCGAGCTGAAGAACCGGCTCAAGGGCGGCACCACCACCCTGCAGCAGGTGCTCAAGGACGCGGAGACCGACGAGGTCATCGGCAAGATGAAGGTCTCGGCACTGCTCGAGGCGCTTCCCAAGGTGGGCAAGGTCAAGGCGCAGGAGCTGATGACCGAGCTCGAGATCGCCCCCACCCGCCGCGTGCGGGGTCTGGGCGACCGGCAGCGCAAGGCGCTGCTCGAGAAGTTCTCCGCCTGACACGTAGTGTCCGGAGAAGTTCCCGCGGGCCGGAGGGGCCGACTGGTTGTACTGGTCGGCCCCTCCGCCGTCGGTAAGTCGTCTGTGGTCGGCAAGCTCCGCTCGGAGGTTCCCGACCTGTTCTTCTCGGTGTCCGCCACCACGCGCGATCCGCGCCCCGGTGAGGTGGACGGCCGGGACTACCACTTCGTCGGCGACGGAGGTTTCGACCGCCTGATCGCCGACGGTGCGCTCCTCGAGTGGGCGGAGATCCACGGCGGCCTGCAGCGGTCGGGGACGCCCGCGCAGCCCGTGTACGCGGCGCTCGAGGCCGGGCGGCCCGTGCTGGTCGAGGTGGACCTCGCCGGCGCGGCCAGCGTCAAGGCCGCGCTGCCCGAGGCGGTCACCGTCTTCCTGAGCCCCCCGAGCTGGGACGAGCTGGAGCGCCGGCTCCGCGGCCGGGGCACCGAGAGCGCTGAGAAGATCGAGCGCCGACTCGAGACCGCGCGGGCCGAGATGGCCACGCGGGACGACTACGACGCGGTGGTCGTGAACGACGACTTGGACCGCGCCGTGTCGGATTTGGTATCCTTGCTGGTCGGCGCCGGCGACCCGACGGCCTAGCCCTGCCGCCTTGCGGGCGTAGACTGGGCGGACCAGCGATAATCGTGAAGTTTGTGACGTAGGAGAAGCGTGAGCACCACCACTGAGACCGTGTACGACCAGCCGCTCGGCATCACCAACCCGCCGATCGACGAGCTGCTCGAGCGCACCTCCTCGAAGTACGCCCTGGTGATCTACGCGGCCAAGCGCGCGCGTCAGATCAACGACTACTACAACAGCCTGTCCGACGGCATCCTCGAGTACGTCGGCCCGCTCGTCGAGCCGGGCCTGCACGAGAAGCCGCTGTCGATCGCCATGCGCGAGATCCACGAGGATCTCCTGGAGCACACCGAGGGCGAGTAGAGCTGACGCGCCCATGATCATCGTCGGCGTCGGCGGCGGTATCGCCGCCTACAAGGCGTGCGCTCTGGTCCGGCACTTCACCGAACGCGGGCACGAGGTGCGGGTGATCCCCACCGAGTCCGCGCTCAAGTTCGTCGGTGCCGCGACCTTCGAGGCGCTGTCGGGCAACCCCGTCCAGACGGGGGTCTTCGAGTCGATCCCCGAGGTGCCGCACGTGCGCCTCGGGCAGTCGGCCGACCTCGTCGTCATCGCCCCGGCGACCGCCGACCTGATGGCGCGCGCCGCCCAGGGCCGCGCCGACGACCTGCTGACCGGCACCCTCCTCACCGCCCGCTGCCCGGTCGTCTTCGCTCCGGCGATGCACACCGAGATGTGGGAGCACCCCGCCACCCGGGCCAACGTCGCGACTCTGCGCGAGCGCGGCGCCGTCGTCATCGAGCCCGCCTCGGGCCGGCTCACCGGGAAGGACACCGGCGCCGGCCGGCTGCCCGAGCCCGACGAGATCGGCGCCCTCGCCGACGTCCTGCTGGAGCACCCGGGAGCACTGAACCGCGACCTCGAGGGCCGGAAGGTCGTCGTCTCCGCGGGCGGTACCAAGGAGGCGCTCGACCCGGTCCGCTACCTCACCAACCGCAGCTCCGGGAAGCAGGGCTACGCCCTCGCCCGGCTCGCCGCGCAGCGCGGCGCGCAGGTGACGCTGGTCGCGGGGAACACCGTCGGCCTGGCCGACCCGTCGGCCGTCGAGGTCGTGCGCATCGCCTCCGCGCTGGACCTCCAGGCCGCCATGGCCGAGCACGCCGCCGACGCCGATCTCGTGATCATGGCCGCCGCGGTCGCCGACTACCGGCCCGCCGAGGTCGCCACCACCAAGCTCAAGAAGGGCGCCGACGGCAAGAGCGAGGCCCTCGAATCGATCACCATGATCGAAAACCCCGACGTGCTCGCCGGGCTCGTCGCCGCGCGCCGCGAGGGCTCCCTGCGCTCCGACGCCGTCATCGTCGGCTTCGCCGCGGAGACGGGCGACGCCAACGGCTCCGTCCTCGACTACGGCCGGGCCAAGCTGCGCCGCAAGGGCTGCGACCTGTTGGTGCTCAACGCGGTCGGCGACGGCCGCGCCTTCGAGGTCGACGAGAACTCCGGCTGGCTGCTGGGTGCGGACGGCGGCGAGACCGCCCTGCCCCTCGGCTCGAAGGCCGCCATGGCCGCGCGCATACTGGATGCCGCGGTCTCCCGCGTGCCGGCAGCGCGCTAGCATTTCCAATCGCAAACATCATCGAGAGGACGTCCGAAGTGGTTTCCGGTTTCGCCAGTTCCGCCCACCGCCTGTTCACCAGCGAGTCGGTCACCGAGGGCCACCCGGACAAGATCTGTGACGCCATCTCGGACTCGATCCTCGACGCCCTCCTCGCGGAGGATCCGACCTCGCGCGTCGCGGTCGAGACCCTGGTCACCACCGGCCAGGTCCACGTCGCCGGCGAGGTGACCACCTCCGCCTACGCCGACATCCCGCACATCGTGCGCGACAAGGTGCTCGAGATCGGCTACGACAGCTCCGCCAAGGGCTTCGACGGCAACTCCTGCGGCGTGAACATCGCCATCGGCGCGCAGAGCCCCGAGATCGCCCAGGGCGTCGACCGGGCCTACGAGCACCGCGTCGACGGCGCGCAGGACGAGATCGACGCCCAGGGCGCCGGCGACCAGGGCCTGATGTTCGGCTACGCCTGCTCGGACACCCCCGAGCTCATGCCGCTGCCGATCTCGCTGGCCCACCGCCTCTCGCGCCGCCTCACCGAGGTGCGGAAGAACGGCGCCCTGCCCTACCTGCGCCCGGACGGCAAGACCCAGGTCACCATCGAGTACGCGGGCGAGCAGCCCGTCCGCCTCGACACCGTGGTCATCTCCAGCCAGCACGCCGCCGACATCGACATCGACGGCATGCTCGCCCCCGACCTGCGCACCCATGTGCTGAACACCGTGATCGCCGACCTGAACCTGCCCAGCCTCGACACCTCCGCGGTGCGGCTGCTGGTGAACCCGACGGGCAAGTTCGTGCTCGGCGGGCCGATGGGCGACGCGGGCCTGACCGGCCGCAAGATCATCGTCGACACCTACGGCGGCATGGCCCGCCACGGCGGCGGCGCCTTCTCCGGCAAGGACCCGTCGAAGGTGGACCGCTCGGCCGCGTACGCGATGCGCTGGGTCGCGAAGAACGCCGTCGCCGCGGGCCTCGCGGAGCGGATCGAGGTCCAGGTCGCCTACGCCATCGGCAAGGCCTCGCCCGTCGGCCTGTTCGTCGAGACCTTCGGCACCGAGCAGCTCGACCCGATCAAGATCCAGCAGGCCATCGCCCAGGTCTTCGACCTGCGTCCCCGCGCGATCATCAACGACCTCGACCTGCTCCGGCCGATCTACGCGCCCACCGCGGCGTACGGCCACTTCGGGCGCACCGACATCGACCTGCCGTGGGAGCGCACCGACCGCGTGGACGCCCTGCGCTCCGCGGCCGGCCTCTGACACCCGCCCCGACCGGTGTGACCGCACCCGGCCCCGCCGAGGCCGCGCAAGCGGCCGTCGAACTCCCGATCGCCCGCGTCCTGCCGCTGCTGCAGGTCAGCCACCTCGATCGGGAGTTCGACTATCTCGTCCCGCCCGAGCTGGACGAGCAGGCCCGGCCCGGCGTCCGGGTCCGGATCCGGTTCTCCGGCCGGCTCGTCGACGGCTATCTCCTCGAGCGGCTCCCGCGCACCGAGCACGAGGGCAAGCTCGCGCCGCTGCAGCGCGTCGTCTCCCCGCTGCCGGTCCTCACCCCGCCGGTGCTCAAGCTCGTCACCGAGGTCGCCGCACGCTACGCCGGAACCAGGGCCGACGTGCTGCGCCTCGCGATCCCGCCGCGACACGCCCGCGTCGAGAAGACCCTGCTGGAGCAGGAACCCGCCGAACCCGCGCCGCCGGAGGCACCCCCGGCAGCCCTCGCCGAGTACACCCACGGCACCCAGTTCGCGGCGGCGGCGGTCGCCGGACGGTCGCCGCGCGCGGTCTGGCAGGCCCTCCCGGGCGAGGACTGGGCGGCGCGCCTGGCCGAGCTCGCGGCCACCGTCGTCGCGGCCGGACGCACGGCGCTGCTCATCGTCCCCGACCAGGCCGACCTCGACCGGCTCGCCGCGGCGTGCGCCCACCTCGACCCCGCGGTGCTGGCCGCCGGCCTGGGGCCCTCCGCCCGGTACCGGCGGTGGCTGCTCGCGCTGCTCAGGCGGACCCGGGTCGTGATCGGCACGCGGAGCGCCGCGTTCGCGCCGCTGCCCGACCTCGGTCTCGTGGCCGTGTGGGACGACGGTGACGAGTCCTTCGTGGAGCCGCGCGCCCCGTACCCGCACACGCGGGAGGTGCTCGCGCTGCGGGCGCACCAGGAGGGCGCGGCGCTGGTCATCGGCGGTTTCGCCCGCACCCCCGAATCGCAGGCCCTCGTCGAGGCGGGGTGGGCCGCGGAGATCGCGGCGCCCCGCGAGCTGGTCCGCAGCCGCTCGCCCCGCATCTCCGGGACCGCGGACTCGGACATCGCGCTGGCCCGCGACCCGCTCGCGCGCTCGGCCCGGCTGCCCGCCGCGGCCTTCGCCGCCGCGCGGGAGGCGCTCGACGCCGAACGCCCCGTGCTCGTCCAGGTCCCGCGCCGCGGGTACGCGCCCGCGCTGTCGTGCGAGCGCTGCCGCACACCGGCCCGGTGCCGGCGCTGCCACGGCCCGCTCGAGCAGGCCGGCGGCGGCGTCCTGCGCTGCCGGTGGTGCGCGCAGGACGACCCCGGGTACCGATGCCCCGCCTGCGGCGGCACCGCGATGCGCGCGGTGATCGTGGGCGCGATGCGCACCGCCGAGGAACTCGGCCGGGCCTTCCCCGGGGCGGCCGTCACGGTCTCCGGCGGCGAGACGGTGCACGCCGAGGCGCCCGCGGGCCGGCGGATCGTGGTCGCCACGCCCGGCGCGGAGCCCGTGGTCGACGGCGGCTACGGCGCGGCGCTGCTGCTCGACGGCTGGCTGCTGCTCGGCCGCGCGGACCTGCGGGCCGCGGAGGAGACCTTCCGCCGCTGGATGAACGCGACCGCGCTGGTCGCCGCCGACGGCGCCGTGGTCTGCGGCGCGGATGCGGGTATCCGCGCGGTGCAGGCGCTGATCCGTTGGGACGCGGCCGGTTTCGCCGCCGCGGAGCTCGCCGAGCGGGCCGAGGTGGGGTTCCCGCCGGCCACGCACCTCGCCGCGCTCGACGGTGCCGAGGCCGACATCCGGGCCGTCGCGGACGCCGCGACGCTGCCCGACGGTGCCGAGGTGCTCGGCCCCGTCGACCTGCCGCCCGGGGTGCGGATCCCCGGCGCACCCGACGAGGGACCGCCGCCGCAGCGGCTCCTGGTGCGCGTCGCGCGCCGGGACGGTCGCGCCCTGGCGCGGGCGCTGTTCCTGGCGCAGGTGGGCCGGAGCCTGCGGCGCGAGGGCAACCCCGTCCGCATCCAGATCGACCCGCTGCGGATCGGCTAGGCGCCGCCCCGGCGCTGTGGCAGCCGGGCCTCGACGGCGCTGATCGACAGGCCGATCATGTACTCGAACTCGGCGTCCGCGTCGAACCGCGCGAGGTCGGGAGCCACCGACTCGACGGCCGGCAGGCCGCACGCGGCGAGCCCCGCCCGGCGGCGCTCGATGGCCTCGGCGTCCGTCATCCCGAAGGTCGGCGCCGCCTCGAACTCGCGGAGCAGCGTGCCGATGAGGGAGGCGAGCAGAGAGCGCATCAGGTGCACGGCCTCCGCGGGGGCGAATCCCGCACTGAGCAGGACGTCCAGGATCGACTGCGTCGGCGCTAGTGCGGCGACGGACTGCACCTGGCGGGTCAGCACGAGCGTGGCGGCCCGGGGGTGTGCCTGGGCCGCGGTGCGGAAGGCGCGCGCCACGCCGGCGAGATCGGCGCCCAGGTCACCGGTCGGCACGTGCACGACGATCGAGCGGAGCAGGTGCTCGGTGACCGCGTCGAGCAGGTCGTCCTTGTCGCGGACGTGGTTGTAGAGGCTTTTCGCGTCCACGGACAGGTACCGCGCGATCGCGCGCATCCCGACCTCGGCGACGCCGTCGCGGTCGATGAGCGCGAGGGCCGCCTCGACGACCGCGGCGCGCGACAGCCTGGGTGCTCCGAGGGCGGGGCGCCCCCGTCGGGGCCGCGGCGTGGTCATGAACCCCATCATCCCCTACATTCGGCACCTGAAAATATCCACGCTGTGGGTAATATGGCGGGATGATCGCCCACACCTCCCGCTTCGTCATGCCGCCCGCGTCCGTCCTCCGGGCGCGCGAGAAGCTGGTGCTCGACCACTTCCACGACGAGGTGCGCCAGGACTGGGACGCGACCCTGGCGACCTTCCCGCATCCGCACTACGAGCTCGTCGCGCAGATGACCGTGCACGACGGCGACGACGAGGTACGCGACTACTACGCGGACACCCGGGTCGCCTTCCCCGACCAGGACCACGAGCTCATCGCGCTGCGGCACAGCGTGGACGCCGTGATCGTCGAGTTCTGGCTGCTCGGGACCCATCGTGGGCCGCTCGGCGCGATCCCGCCCACCGGAACCCGCCACCGCACGCGGATGACGGCGTACTTCGTCTTCGACGAGGAGGAGCGCCTTGTCGCCGAGCGGATCTACTTCGACCAGCTGACCATCCTGCGGCAGCTCATCGGGGGCCTGAACCTGCGCAGCCCGAAGGGTCTGCTGACGCTCGGACGGGTCCTGGTCGGCGCCCTCCGGATGCAGAGCGGCCCGCCGGATCCGAGGCTCACGCGGACCGCGCCGCCCCGGCTGGACGACTGACCCCTCGGGTCACTCCTCCTCGTCGGCCGCGGTGGCCTCGATCAGCTCGTCCGCCGTCGCCGCCTCGGGGTCCGGGCGCGGCTCGTCGGCGGATTCCGGTTCGGCGACGGGCTCGATGGGGGCGGAGGCGGATTCGGGCTCGGCGGCCGATTCGATGATGCCGGGCGACTCGGCCGGCGTGCCGACCTCGCGGGGTGCGTTCCCGGTGTCGATGGTCGCAGTGGACGGCTTGTCGGTCTCCTCGTCGGCGGCGGACGCGATCCCGGCTCCGGAGAAGGTGATGGCTGCGGCGGCGACGATTGCTGCGAGAGTGCGCATGTCGGTGTCCTGGTGTCGGCTGCGGTGGCTGGCGACCGTTCCTTCATCGCGCGACCGACCCTACGCCGGTCGACGGCGACGCGCAGGGGAGGTTCTAACCTCGAAGCCGTGACTACGACGGGGTGGCGGGCCGGATGGGCGAAGACGGACATCACGGGGGAGCCCTGGGGCGTGGGGCTGATGGGCTACGGCATGCCCGGCCAGCGCGGCCGCGGCCTGCTCACCCGGCAGTGGGCCCGCGCCTTCGTCGTCGCCACCCCCTCGCACCGGGTGGCCTACGTGGTCGCCGACATCGGGATGTTCTTCCAGGCCGCCGTCGACGAGATCACCGATCGGCTGGCCGCCGCGACCGCCGGCCGGCTGTCGGCCGAGAACGTCGTGCTCACCGCCACCCACACCCACTGCGGCCCCGGCGGCCACGGCCGCCACCGCCTCTACAACATCACCACCCTGGGGCACCACCGCCGCACCTTCCACCGCCTGGTCGACGGGGTCGTCCGCGCCGTCCTCGACGCCGAGGCCGCCCTCGCGCCCACCGCGCTGTCGTCCGCCCGCGGCGAGCTGCACGACGCCTCCGTCAACCGCAGCGCGAGCTCCTTCGACCGCAATCCGGACCGCGACCGGCTGCCCGGGCGCATCGATCCCGCGATCACCCTGCTCCGCTACGAGCGCGACGGCGAGCTCCGCGCCGCGATCGACTGGTTCGCCGTGCACTGCACGTCGATGGGAAACGGCAACCGCCTCATCAGCTCCGACAACAAGGGCTGGGCCGCGGCCGCCTGGGAGACCGCCGAGCGCGACGTTCATCCCGACTTCGTGAGCGCCTTCGCTCAGACCAACTCCGGCGACATGTCGCCCAATCTTGGGGGCGCCGCCGGCCACGGCCCCACGGACGACGAGCGGGCCAATACCGCCGAGATCGGCAGGCGCCAGCTCGACGCCGCCCGGCTGCTCGCCGACGGACCCGGCCGCCCGCTGACGCCGGTCATCGGCCACCGCCTCACCCACGTCGACTTCGGCGCGGCGCAGACGGCGACGGGGCCCACCGGCCGCGCCGTGCTCGGCGCCGCCTTCGCCGCCGGCACGACCGACGGGATCGGGTCACCGGCGTTCCACCAGGGCCTGGGCAACCGCATCGGCCTGATCAGCCGGGCGCTGTACCGCCGCCGCCCGGTGCTCGCGGCGCAGCAGGCGCCGAAGGAGATGTTCTTGCCCGCCGGCGCGCTCGGCTGGGTGCAGGAGGTGCTCCCGGTCCAGTTGATCCGGCTGGGGGAGCTGCACCTGCTCTGCCTGCCCGTCGAGGTCACCGTCACGGCGGGCGCTCGCCTCCGGGACGCGGTCGCCGCGGCGGCGGGGATCGATCCGCACGACGTGCTGGTCCAGGGCTACGCCAACGGCTACGCGCACTACCTCACCACGCCCGAGGAGTACGACGCGCAGCGCTACGAGGCCGGGAGCACCGTCTTCGGGCGCAATCAGCTGGCCGCCTTCACGGAGGCCGCACAGCGACTCGCCGCCGACCTCGCCGCGGGGCGCCCCTCGGAGCCGGGCGCGCCCCCGCCGCGGCAGCGCGCCCCACGGATCGGTTCGCCGTCGGGCTCGACGGTGCTGAGCCGGCCCCGCCCGGTCCGCGTGGCGGCCGTGCGGACGCCGGTCGACGGGGGCCGGTTCGCCGTCGACTTCGACTGCCCGCACCCGAACCGCGTGATCCCCGACAGCTACGCGCGGGTCGAGCGGCGCGAGGGTGACCGCTGGGTGCCCGTCGCCGACGACGACGCCCCATCGACCGAGATCACCTGGCGTCGACGAGGATCTGCGTTCACGGCGACGGTCACCGTCGACCTCGGTGGAGTTCCCGGCGAGTACCGCGTCGGCTACGCCGAGGCCGTGCCGGGCCGGTACGCCTGGGCCACTGTCCGGGTGGCCTAGGCGCGTCTCCGCTCAGAGGTGCACGAGCGCCCGGACGGGGTCCTCGACGTAGTCGGCGAACAGCCGGAGGAAGCCGCCCGCCTCGCCGCCGTCGCACACGCGGTGATCGAAGGCGAGCGAGACCTGGGCGACCTTGCGGACGACGATCGCACCGTCGACCACCCAGGGCCGGTCGATGATCCGCCCGATCCCGAGGATCGCGGCCTCGGGGTGGTTGATGATCGGCGCGGAGCCGTCGACGCCGAAGACGCCGTAGTTGTTGAGCGTGAACGTGCCCCCGGTGAGCCGGGCGGGCGGCAACGCGCCGTCCCGCGCGAGCGCGGTGGTCTCGGCCAGCCGCCGTGCGAGTTCGACCGTGGTCAGGCTGTCGGCGTCCGCGACCACCGGCACGACGAGGCCCCGCGGCGTCTGCGCCGCGATCCCGAGGTGCACCCGACCGTGCTGGACGATCTGCCGGCGATCGGCGTCGACGGAGGAGTTGAGCTGGGGGAACCGCCGCAGCGCCGCGACCGCGAGGCGCGCCAGCAGCGCGAGCAGGCTCACCCGATCCGCGTCGGGGAGCGTCGCGTTCATCGCGGTCCGCGCCGCGAGGAGCTCCGTGGCGTCGACGTCGACCCACGTGGTGGCCTCCGGGATCTCGCGCCGGCTCGTGGTCAGCTTGTCCGCCACGGCCTTCCGGATGCCGTTGAGCGGGATCCGGACGTCGCTCCTGCCCGCGGCCGGTTGCGCCGGCACGGGCGGGGCCGTGCGAGCGGCGAGCGCCGCGTCGACATCCGCGCGGCGGATGACGCCGCCCACGCCCGAGGGGCGCACCGCCGACAGGTCCAGCCCGCGCTCGCGGGCGAGGTCGCGGACCACCGGGGAGATGACCCGCGTGACGGCCGGCGCCGCCTGCTCGCGGGCCGGAGCCTGCGCGGGTGCGGCCGCGGCCTTCGGGGAGGCGGCGCGTCGCCGCCGGGTGGGCCGGTCCGCGCTCGTCCCGTAGCCGATGAGCACGTTCCCGGACGGGCCGTCGGCGGGCGGGCCGTCCGGGAACGTGCTCATCGGCTACGGGACGAGCG
>NZ_JAIULG010000012.1 GCF_020169415.1 Tsukamurella sp. M9C | reverse complement strand
GTCGGTGTCGGGGTGGGCGTGGGAGTCGGGGTCACCGCACCGTCGCGAACCGCGACGCTCGCGATGTACGGGTTCCGGTCGCAGAACCACCACCGGTAGTCGTTGGTGAACTCCAGGGTCACGGGACTCGAGCCCGTCTGGGCACCGAGCCCGACGGAGTAGGTGTTCCACCCGGACGCGAGGGTGAGCGTGGCAAGGGTGACGCCCGCGCGTTTGACCGCCATCACGGGCGCACCGCGACAGATCTCCCCGCGCGCGCGGACCTCCAACTTCCCGCCGGCGTTCGCCGTGACGACGGGGATCGAGACGCCGCCGCTGCTCCAGATCTTCATGACGGTGCCGGCACGCCAGTCGGAGACCTGGCCGCCGGCGCCGGACGGGGTCACGGTCATGCCCGAGGGGCCGACGGTGGTGTCCGCGCTCGCCGTCGCGGCCAGGCACGTCGCGGTCAGGGCCGCGACGAGCGCGGCGATCGTGATGCGGAAGGACCAGTTTCTCCTGGCCATGGCGGACTCCTCGGGGTGCTCGCTGTCTTGAAGCATCGTCGGAAGTCACTGAGTCACTTCAGTCACATCCGCCCATCGAAGAGCATTGAACCACAATTGCAACAGTCGTAACACCGAGGGCGTATGACTCGCTGCGCCCGCAACCCCCGCGAGCTCGGGCCGATGCAGACGACGAAGCCGCGCAGTGCTACTGTATCCGCGCTGGTCAGGGCCTGTAATCGACGAGACGCTTCGTATGATCAGGACGACCGGCTCGGGGGCAGTAGCTCAGTCGGTTAGAGCCGCGGACTCATAATCCGCTGGTCGTGGGTTCGAGCCCCACCTGCCCCACCACGACGGACCATGCGGATCGTCACGGAAATCCGCTTGCGACCCCGGATACGTTGAATCCGTGACCACGCCAGCGCTGTGGATCAGCGGCGCGCCCGGGACGGGCAAGACCACCACCGGGTGGCGGGTGTTCGAACTGCTCATCGCCGCGGGCGCGAACGCCGCGTACGTCGACATCGATCAGCTCGGGCTGCTCGGCCCCTTCGAGCGCCTCTCGGGCGCCGCGCCGCACGTGGTGAAGGCGGAGAACGCCCGGCGCCTGGTCGGGACCCTCGCGCGGCTCGGGCTCCGCCAGATGGTGATCTCCGGCATCGTCGACCCGGACCTCGGTGACCCCGTGTTCGCCGACGCCCCAGCGGATTCCGGCATCGACCTCACGCATGTGCGGCTGCGCTGCGCGTGGCCGGAGCTGCGGCGGCGCTACCTGGACCGCGGCTCGCCGCCGGACGCGCTCGCCGACCTCGAGGAGCTGGCCGCGCGGCTCGACCGCAGCGCGGCCGACACCGTCGACACCACCTCGCGCGACGTCGACGACGTGGCGCGCGAGTTGGTCGCCCGTCGGGCGACCGCCCGGACCGCACCCTGGGCGACGGCACCGAGCGCGCGCGCCGCTCCGCTGCCGACGACGGTGCTCCACGGCGCGACCGCCGCCGGCAAATCCACCGTCGGCTGGGAGCTGGTCCGGCGCCGGTGGGCGGCGGGGCGCGCGACCGCATACATCGACGTCGAACAGCTCGGCTTCCACGGCCCGGCCTACCACCGCGACGTCCACGCGGCCGCGTACGCGGCGCTGACCCGGGGATACGCGAACGCCGGGGCAGACGACCTGATCGTCGTGACCCGCGACCCGGACCTGGTCGACGAGGCACACCCCGAGGGGCTGACCCGCGTCCTGCTCGACGCCTCGGACGAGGCGCTCACCACCCGCGTCGCGCTGCGCTCCGCGGAGAGCACCGGACGCCTCCCCGGCGACCAACTGCTCGGCGCCGCCCCTGCTCACCAGCGGATTCTCGCCGATCGCGCCCACCGCGAGGCGGCGCTCCTCCGTCGCTCCCCCGCGCACCACGTCGCGATCGACGCCACGAAGGGCGCACCGTCGGACGTCGTCGACCGGATCGAGCGCGCGCTCGGCGATCGTCCCGGTGGAGCGTGAACGCACTTCCGCCGCACCGACCACGGTGACCAGGCATTCCGGAGCCGATTGGTTGCACACTCCCACCATCGCCCCGGTGGCTCGCGGCGCGGTCAGCGCATTGCATAATGATGGGCGTGACGCAACAGCTGGAGCCCGAGTCCCCGTCGAACTCCGCGACTGCCGATGGGCATCGCGGCGCGTACGACAGCCACCGCGACGCCTGGGTCGCCCGTGAGGAGCAGGCCGAGCGCCTGATCCCCATCATCGGCCGGCTGTACCGCCAGCACGGTGTGGTGTCGTCGATCCACGGGCACCGCCTGATCAACCTCTCCACCTCCGCGGTGATCTCGGCCCACGAGCGCGCCGAGGAGCTGGGCCATCAGGCCCTCACGCTGGCGCAGACGGAGAAGGTGCTGCGCGGCCTGCTGGAGATCGCGCCCGAGCCCGCGTCGATCGACATCGCGCGCCTGGCCGTCCTCGCCGCGGACCTCGAGTCCGACGAGGCCGTGCAGGAGCTGCTGCGCGCCGAGATCGCCAAGCGCAACGTCCCGGTCTCCGACGGTGACGGCGCCGACGTCGTGCTGTACGGCTTCGGCCGCATCGGCCGCCTGCTGGCCCGCATCCTGATCAGCCACGCCGGCAACGGCCACGGCCTGCGCCTGCGCGCGATCGTCGTGCGCCGCAGCGTCAAGAACGACCTCGAGAAGCGCGCCAGCCTGCTGGCCCGCGACTCCGTGCACGGCCCGTTCGCCGGCTCGGTCTCGATCGATGCCGAGAACGACGTGATCATCGCCAACGGCACGCGGATCCAGGTCATCTACTCGGACGACCCGTCGACCATCGACTACACCGCGTACGGCATCAAGGACGCGCTGATCGTCGACAACACCGGCAAGTGGCGCGACGAGGAGGGCCTCGGCCTGCACCTCAAGAGCAAGGGCGCCAAGCGCGTGCTGCTCACCGCGCCGGGCAAGGCGCCGCTGAAGAACATCGTGCACGGCATCAACGACAGCACGATCGAGGACGCCGACAACATCCTCTCCGCCGCGTCGTGCACCACGAACGCGATCACCCCGGTCCTCGCGGCCCTGGACGAGGCCTACGGCATCCAGCGCGGCCACGTCGAGACCGTGCACTCGTTCACCAACGATCAGAACCTGATCGACAACCTCCACAAGGGCGACCGCCGCGGCCGCTCGGCGGTGCTCAACATGGTGATCACCGAGACGGGCGCCGCGAAGGCCGTCTCGAAGGCGCTGCCGCAGCTCGAGGGCAAGCTCACCGGCTCGTCCATCCGCGTCCCCACCCCGGACGTCTCGCTGGCGATCCTCAACATCACCCTCGAGAAGCCGACCAGCAAGGACGAGGTCAACGACTACCTCCGCCGCGTCTCGCTGCACTCGAAGCTGCGCCAGCAGGTCGACTACATCGAGTCGCCCGAGGTCGTGTCCACGGACTTCGTGGGCTCGCACCGCGCCGGCATCGTCGACGGTCTCGCGACCATCGCCGACGGCAAGGACCTCGTGCTCTACGTCTGGTACGACAACGAGTACGGCTACTCCTGCCAGGTGGTCCGCGTGCTCGAGCGCATGTCCGGCGTGCACCCCGTGGTCATCCCGGCCCGCGCCGACGTCCGCGTCGAGGCCTAAGTACCCGAATCCGTCACCGCCCCGGTGGAAGCCGTTGCTTCCACCGGGGCGGTGTCGTATCCGGCGCTCGAGCGCCGGCCCGTCATGCCTCCGCGAGTCGCTCCCGTACCGCGGGGGCGAACGGGCTCCACGCGAACCAGGTGGGGAAGGACCGGATCAGGCCGGCGGGGCCGGTCAGAACGACGCCCCCGGTGGCGACGGATCGCGGATAGTCGGTGATGCCGGAGAACACCCGCATCAACGCCACCGGCTCCGTCCGGACGACGAGGTCCGTGTCGTAGCCCGGAGGATCCGTACAGACCGATGACTCCCGCCGCTCGATGACGAGCCAGATCCGCAGCGGCTCGTCGCCGACGTAGTCGAATTCGACGACGGTGCGCCTGTCCGGCAGTGCGTCGGCCACCAATCGCCGAGACATCCACCAGGTCAACGTCACCGGATCCACCTCGCGCGGCTCGGGTTCGCTGAACATCCATCGCACCGACCATTCACCGAACGCCATGATCACCCGCTCGAGGTCGCGGCCCGCGGGAGTCAGCACGTACTCGTGCCCGCCTCCGCGTGGCAAGGCGACGCGTTCGACGACTCCCTTGCGCTCCAGGTAGGTGAGTCGAGCCTTGAGCAGCGATCGAGAGATCCCCGGAAGGCCACGGTCGATGTCGTTGAACCTGCGGCCACCGAGGATCAACTCGCGGACGATGAGCGGAGTCCACCGCTCCCCGATCACCGAACTTGCCAGGGCCACCGGGCAGTACTGGTTGTAGTCCTTCATGGCGAGCCTCCTCGGAGTGCGGGCGCTCCTTCGAGTGTGGGCGCACCCGGCCCGCAGGTCCAGAATCAGTCCCGGGGCGGTCCAGTTCTCAGACTGGCCCGCGCATCGCGCCCCTCGGCATGCTGAGGAGATCAGCGACGAAGGGACGATCATGACCAGCACTTTCGATCCATCGGTGTTCAAGGCCACCACACGTGAGCAATGGCAGGCCGCCGCGGAGGCCTGGGATCGGTGGGGCCCGCAGATCGAGGACTGGCTCGGCGAATCCACGGGGCGGATGCTCGACGATGCGCGGGTCACCACTGGCTCCCGCGTGATCGACATCGCCGCCGGTGCCGGCGGCCAGACCCTCGCCGCGGCACACCGAGTGGGGACCTCCGGACGAGTACTCGCGACCGACATCTCGCCCGCGATCCTCTCCTTCGCAGCGCGGGCCGCCGCGGCCGCGGGCCTGACGAACATCGAGACCCTGGAGGCCGACGGGGAGGACCTGCGCGCCATCCCCGACGGGACCTATGACGCGGCGATCTCCCGGGTGGGCCTGATCTACTTCCCCGATCGCGGGCGCGCGCTGTCGGAGATGTGCCGCGTGCTGCGACCGGGTGGCCGCGTGTCCACCGTGGTGTACTCGGCTGCGGAGCGGAACGGCTTCTTCGCGGTACCCGTCGGCATCATCCGCGCGGCCGCCGGCCTGCCGGCGCCGGCGCCGGGCCTTCCCGGACCGTTCAGCCTCGCCGGCGACGGCGTCGCCGCCGCAGCCTTCACCGACGCCGGGCTCGTGGACGTCACCGTGACCGCCGTTCCGTCGCCCGTCCGGTTCTCCTCCTCGGCGGAGTGCGCACGGTTCGAGCGGGAGTCGTTCGGCGCATTGCACCAGATGCTCGCGGGGGTCGACGAATCGACGCGCGGTCGGACCTGGGAACGGATCGAGCAGGCACTCGGCGAGTTCGACGATCCGACCGGTTTCGTCGGTCCGTGCGAGATGCTCGTCGTCTCCGGCACGCGCCCGTGAACCGCAGCAGATCGGCTCGGGACCGCGCGCCCCTGATCATCGACCGGCGAAACCGCGACCGACTCACGAGCAGTCGCAGCAGCACCCGTCGCCGCAACAGCAGTCGCCGTCGCAGCAGCAGTCGCCCGCGTTCTCGCCCACCTCGACCGATCGCCTGCCCAGCTTCTTCTTCGACTTCTTGGTCATCGGCGTGCGCTGGGCGACGAGGACCGTGGCCATCGCGGTGAGCAGCAGGGGTCGCACCAGCCGGTCGTCGCGCAGCTCGACCCGGCCGAGCCTGTCGATCACGATGTCGCGCAACGCCTGCAGCCGCGCGACGGCGGCGTCCACGGACGTGCCGGTCGCGTCGAGCGGGTTGTAGTCGCCCCGTTTCCGATCCCGCGGCAGGTCCTCCAGCGCGTCCGCGAGGTGCGCGAACTCGCCGTAGGCGCGGCCCAGCTCGCCGAGGGCCTCCTCGTTCTCCGGGCGCCCGGCGAGCCCGGCCGACGCCGCGAACATCGCGCCGACCGCCGACGCCGTCGGCGCGGTCACCTCGGCGAGCTCGGTGGCGCGGGACTCGATCCGCGCCTGCTCGGCGAGCCCGGCGAGGGCGTCGGGAACGTGCGCCGCCGCGGCGACCGGCGCGTCGGCTCCGGCCCGACGCCCGAGCCGTCGCTCGGCCGCCCGCAGCAGCCCGACGGTGCCGCGCCCCGCGGGACCGGAGTCGCACAGGCCCTCCTCCCGCTCGGCGGCGCGATCACCGATCTTCGCCGACGCCAACGTGAGCGCGGCGGTGGCGCCCAGCCGCACCCCGAGCTCCGCAGGCGCGATCACCTCCGCGCGGCGCATCCCGCGCAACGCGCACGGGCCGGCCGTGCGGGTGGCGGCGGGCCGCGGCTGCTGCGCCTCGACGAGCGCCGAGAGCAGCGCGGCGTCGGTGTTGGTGAACGCCCGCGCCGGCTGCCCCGCGGTGTCGCGCAGCGTCAGGCACAGCCCGCACAGGTGCGCGCGCCAGAGCCGCCGCACCGCGGGATCGAGGTGAGTGGAACACGAGCGCACGAGACCGAGCACGATGGGACTCCGATCACTGTCTGCAACCGCTGGACCCGACCATTGTGCCGGGCCGCGCCCCCGCCGGGCCGTCAGTCGTCGAAGACGAAGCCGTCGGCCTCCGCAGCGGCGACCACCTCGCGCACACGCGCGGGATCGGTCGCGATCCGGGCCATCTCCGAGCCCAGGATCACCAGGGTCTCCTTGTCGCTCCGCGCGCTGAACATGCCCGCCTCGCTGTCGAACCGGATTCCCACGCGCATCTGCTCGGGCAGGATCCGCTCGGCGACGCCCTGCCAGAAGTAGCCGTTCGGCTCGTGCCCGAGCGCGACGACGGCATCGTCGGACGGGGTGCCGCCGGCCAGGAGGATCAGCGAGTACTCGCCCGGAACCGTCTCGACCAGTTGCAGGGGCGCGATCCCGCCGGCGCGGCCGCCGCTGCGCTTCGCGATCGCCCTCCGCAGGCCGCGCCACACCGCGAGCACGGCGACGGAGCCGAACAGGATCGCGGGGTACTTCAACCACGGATTGAGGGGGTCGAGCAGCCAGAACAGCAGGCCGAGCGCCACGACGACCGCCAGGAGCTCGGCGATGTCGGCGACGGTGAACTGGCGATCCTCGTCATCGGTCAGCACGAGGGGAAGGTTACTGCCCCTCGGGCCAGTAGTGGCTGTCGGGCAGCGCCCGAGAGCCGAAGATCGCCTGGCCCACCCGCACGCAGGTCGAGCCCTCCTCCACGGCGATCTCGTAGTCGCCCGACATGCCCATCGACAACTCGACCGCCTCGGGCCAGTCCTGCACGGCCCGGTCCCGGACGTCCCGGAGCCGGCGGAAGCAGGCGCGCACCCGTTCCTCGTCGGAGGAGAACTCCGCGAGAGTCATGAAGCCGCGCACCCGCAGCGAAGCGAACGCGGGCAGTTCCGCGAGGAAGGCCGGCACCTCGGCCGGCGGCAGCCCGTACTTCTGCTCCTCGTCCGACGTGTTGACCTGCACGTACACATCGAGGCCGCGGCCGAGCGCCTGCAACCGGCGGTCGAGCGCCTCGGCGACGCGGACGCTGTCGAGTGCCTGGAACTCGGCGGCGACGGCGGCGACGTCCTTGGCCTTGTTGGTCTGCAGGTGGCCGATCACGGCCCAGGAGACGTCCAGGTCGGCCATCTCGGCGCTCTTGCGCTTCGCCTCCTGCGGCTTGTTCTCCCCCAGCTCCCGGCAACCCGCAGCCACGGCGAGCCGCAGCCGCTCCTGCGGCACCGTCTTGCTGACGGGGAGCAGCCGCACGTCCGACGGTGACCGCCCCGCCCGGGCCGCCGCGGCGTCGATGCGGCGCATCACCTCGGCGATCCCGGCCTCGAACTCGGCGACGGTCTGGGCGGGCGGGTACGAGCTCATGGATCGAGCCTATCGGCCGGGGACCGCCCGCCGGAGCGGGGCCGCGGCCGGTACAGTGGCGGCATGATGCGACTGGTTATCGCCGCAGGTGCCGGCTACGTGCTGGGCACCAAGGCCGGACGCCGCCGGTACGAGCAGATCAACCGCACCGCGAAGGCCATCGCCACCAGCCCGGCGACGAAGAAGGCCGTGGAGATCGGGCGCCGCAAGCTCGCCGAGCAGCTCAACCCCGATCCGAAGATGCGCACGATGCGCGAGATCGACGCGCAGACGGTGATCTACTCCCCCAAGACCGACCTGGATTAGACCGAACCGGACTAGAACGCCGAGTCGCCGACGGCCATCTTGAGCAGGCTCTGCCGGTAGCTCTCGAGCGCGACGAGGTCGCCGAACAGGCGGTTGTAGTCACCGTCGGAATTGGGCGACATGCGGCGCAGCTTCGACTTGAGGTCGGCCACCTGCGCCCCGACCCACACCTCCTGCAGCCGCGCCATCACCGACTCGACGTACCGCGGCGACGGGTCGCCCGCCACCTGCATCGGCTCCACCGCGAGCTCGGTGACCAGCGGCTCGAGCACGGGACCGTCGACGTGGCGCACCACCGTGTCCACCCATTCGGGGCCGCCCAGGCCCGCCGCGATGCCTCCCGCCGCCTCGATCGCCAGCCGCACCTGGCGGTACGCGGGGTCGGTGAACATGTCGTCGGAGAGCGCGTCGAAGACCATGCCCGCGAGCGCGGGCACCTGCAGCGCGGCCTTGAGCACCTCGCGCTGCACCCACAGCACCGGGTCGGCGGGGTTGGGGCGCTGCGGCCCCGTCGGTCGGGGTGCCGGGACCTCGGGAACCGCGTCGCGGATCCGGTTGGTCGACGGTGCGGGCGCGCCGGGCCCGGGACGCCCCTCGCCGCGGCGGATCCGGGCGGACTCCTCCCGCACGCGGCGCAACACCTGCGCGACGTCCTCCCAGCCGACCCACCCGGCGAGCTGGCGCGAGTACTCGTCCCGCAGTGCCATGTCCTTGATCCGCGCGACCACGGGCACCGACCGGCGCAGCGCGTGCACGCGCCCCTCGGCGGTGTCGAGGTCGAACTCCTGGATCAGCGTCTTCACCACGAACTCGAACATGGGCACGCGCTGCGCGATGAGGTCCCGCACGGCCTCGTCGCCGCGCTTCTGGCGCAGCTCGCACGGGTCCATGCCGTCCGGTGCGATGGCGACGAACGACTGCCCGGCGATCTTCTGGTCGCCGTCGAAAGCCTTCATCGCGGCTGCGCGGCCGGCGGCATCACCGTCGAAGGTGTAGATCACCTCGCCGCGGAAGTAGCTGTCGTCCATCATGAGCCGCCGCACGAGCGAGACGTGGTCCTCGCCGAAGGCGGTGCCACAGGACGCGACGGCGGTCTCCACGCCGGCGGAGTGCATGGCCATGACGTCGGTGTAGCCCTCGACGACCACCACCTGGTGCCCCTTGGCGATGTGCTTCTTCGCGTGGTCGAGACCGAACAGCACCTGGGACTTCTTGTAGAGGATCGTCTCCGGCGTGTTCATGTACTTGCCGAGGTTGTCGTCGTCGAAGAGCTTACGCGCGCCGAAGCCGATCACGTCGCCGCCGAGGTTCCTGATGGGCCACAGCAGCCGGCGGTGGAACCGGTCGATCGGGCCGCGCTGCCCCTGCTTGGACAGGCCCGCCGCCTCGAGCTCCTTGACGTCGAAGCCTTGCCGCAGCAGCGCCTTCGTCATGGTGTCCCAGCCCGACGGGGCGTAGCCGCAGCCGTAGAAGCGAGCATCCTCCTCGGTGAACTCGCGTTCGGTGAGGTAGGTCCGGGCGATCTCCGCCTCCGGGGTGCGCAGCTGCTCGGCGTAGAACTTCTGTGCGGCGGCATTGGCCGCGACGAGCCGCATGCGGGTGCCGCGGTCCTGCTTGGGGCCGGGAGCGCCGCCCTCGTAGGAGATCTGGATGCCCACCTTGTCGGCGAGCTGCTCGACGGCCTCCACGAAGGGCACGTGCTCGATCTTCTGCAGGAAGGAGATGACGTCGCCGCCCTCGCCGCAGCCGAAGCAGTGGAAGAAGCCCTGCGTGGGACGCACGTGGAAGCTGGGGGTCTTCTCGTCGTGGAACGGGCACAGGCCCTTCATCGACCCGACGCCGGCGGGGCGGAGCGCCACGTACTCGCCGACCACGTCCTCGATGCGCGCACGGTCGCGGATCGCCGCGATGTCACGCTCCGGGATTCTGCCGACCACGGCAACAGTCTACTGACTCCCGTGGCGTGAAAGATCTACACCTGCATCCGGCGTTTTCCCAGGTCAATCGAAATCGATGTCCCTCAGAGCGCGGAGAGGTGTCAATCTTTCAACTCTCCAGCACTTTCTCGTCCAGCCGCTCCAGGCGCGTCTCCGTCATCGACGCGATCTGGTCGACCACGACGCGCAGGCGGACGGCGTCGGAATCCGCGGCGAGGTAGGCCGGGGAGTACAGCGGATCGATGTTCGACGGTGACGCGCCCATCAGGTAGTCGGCCACGCGCAGGATCCGGTCCCGCTGGCCTTGCTGAATGGCGAGGTGCATCTGGTTCGAGTAGATGTACTGCAGCGCCATCGTTTTCAGCAGGATCACCTCGGCGCGCACGGACGGCGGCACTTCGACGTCGGCCTCGTACCGGCACACCGGCTCGTTGCTCGTGGCCGCCCGGGTCGCGTCGATCGCGGCGGAGGCGAAGCGGCCCACCAGCTCGCTCGTCATGCGCTTGAGCGCCACCGAGGAGGCGAGGTCACCGTCGTACTTCGCGGCCGCGGCGACCACCTCGAAGGAGGCGAGGCGGGCGCCGGCGTCCTCCAGCTCGGCGGCCTCGGCGCCGCGGAAGCTGCTCGCGCCGAAGCCGGAGAGGCTGCGCACCTCCGCGGGCGAGGAGAGGGCGCGCAGGTCGAGGCGGCCCGACAGGACCCCGTCCTCGACGTCGTGCACGGAGTAGGCGACGTCGTCGGACCAGTCCATGACCTGCGATTCGAGGCACTGCCGGGTGCCGTGCGGGCCGTTCTCGCCGCCGCGCATCCAGTCCAGGACGTACGCGTCGTCGTCGTAGACGCCGAACTTGCCGCCCGGCTCGCGGCGGAGCCACGGGTACTTGGTGGCGGCGTCGAGCGCGGCGCGGGTGAGGTTGAGACCGGCCGACTCCCCCGCGGCGTTCAGCACCTTGGGCTCGAGGCGAGTGAGGATGCGCAGGTTCTGCGCGTTGCCCTCGAAGCCGCCGATGCTCGACGCGACCTCGTCGAGGGCGCGCTCGCCGTTGTGCCCGTAGGGCGGGTGCCCGATGTCGTGGGCGAGGCCCGCGAGGTCCACGAGGTCGGGATCGCAGCCGATGCCGAGGGCGATGCCCCGGCCGATCTGGCTGACCTCCAGCGAGTGGGTGAGCCGGGTGCGCGGCGTATCGCCCTCGCGCGGGCCCACGACCTGCGTCTTATCGGCGAGGCGGCGCAGCGCGGCGCTGTGCAGCACGCGCGCGCGATCCCGCGCGAAGGCGGAGCTGTGCCCCTCCCACCGCAGGGCCTCCCACTGCGGGCCCGAGAAGAGCGTGGGCTCCGTATCCGCTTCGAGCCCCGCCGTTTTGGGCTGCTCGGCGACGAGGCGTTCGACGTCGGCCGGCTGGTACGCGGCCGGCCCGGGCAGCAGCGGCACCTACTCGGTGACCCAACCGCGCGCGAAGGCGAAGTCCGCGATCCGCTGACGGATCGCGATGATCTGGCCAGCGGTCAGATCGTCCGAGGAATCGAGCAGGAGCTCGGTGAGCTCGTCGACGAAGGACTGCATGTCGAGCGCTCCGGCGGCCGCGCGCGGTGCGGCGTCCCGACGGGGCGCCTGGTCGCGCCGGTCACCACGGTCGCCCCGGAAATCGCGGTTGTCCCGGCTGTCACGGTTGTCCCGACGGGGCGCGGCGGCGGGGGCACCGCCGACGACGGCGACGTTCACGGCCTTGAGCCCCTTGTCGCCCTTCTCCACCTCGAACGTGACCGCAGTGCCCGGCCGCAGCGCCGACTCGTCGAAATCGATGTCGTTCACGTGGAGGAAGACGTCCTCGCCCCCCGCGTCCGGCGCGAGGAAGCCGAAGCCGCGCTGCGTGTCGAAATGGACCACCTTGCCGTTCGTCATGCGTCGAGTATCCCATAGTGAGACGGGGCGACCCGCTTGATGCGGTGCACCCGGACCGGCGGCGATCCCCCGGTACCGTATTGCCCATGAAGAAAGCGGCAGTCGCCCTCGCGGGCTGCACCCTCGTGGCGCTCGCGGCGTGCACCTCCCCCAACACCGACTCCAGCACCGTGGTCGCGATCGACGGGAAGGCCGAGAGCGCGGCCGAGTACGTCAACGCCGGATGCTCCCGCAACGGCGACAGCATCACGGTGGGCTCGGGCAGCGTGCAGACCGCCCGCGGCGTCGGCGCCATGCTCACCGAGGGCAACCCGCCCACGGTGAACAGCCTGTTCATCGCCACCGGCGGCAACGTGATGACGGTGCTGAACACGCCCGTCGGGAAGGTCGGCTCGGCCAAGGCCTCGAAGGCCGGCAACCGGTACACGATCACCGGAGAGGCCCGCGCCGCCGACCTGAGCACCAAGAAGTTCCGCGTCGAGATCACCTGCGGCTAGCACTGTCCAGATCGGACAAGATCCGAGAGCGAAGAGAACAACGGCGCCCCGGTGCATCACCGGGGCGCCGTTCTCACGACCTGATCAGCAGCCGGCGAGGCGCGCGGCCAGGTACTGCTGGATCTCGGCGAGCGGCACGCGCTCCTGCTCCATCGTGTCGCGCTCGCGCACGGTCACGGACTCGTCCTCGAGCGTGTCGAAGTCGACGGTGACGCAGAACGGCGTGCCGATCTCGTCCTGGCGGCGGTAGCGCTTGCCGATGCCCTGGGCGTCGTCGAAGTCGACGTTCCAGAACTGCCGCAGCTGCGCGGACAGCTCGCGTGCCTTGGGCGAGAGCTTCTCGTCGCGCGAGAGGGGCAGCACTGCGACCTTCACCGGGGCGAGGCGACGGTCGAGCTTGAGCACGACGCGGGTGTCGGTGCCGCCGTTGGCCTTCGGCACCTCCTCCTCGGTGTAGGCGTCCACGAGGAAGGCCATCAGCGAGCGGGTGAGGCCGGCCGCGGGCTCGATGACGTACGGCGTGTACCGCTCACCCGACTGCTGGTCGAAGAACTCCAGGGACTCGCCCGAGTGCTTCGTGTGGGTGCCGAGGTCGAAGTCGGTGCGGTTGGCGATGCCCTCGAGCTCGCCCCACTCGCTGCCGGTGAACTCGAAGCGGTACTCGATGTCGACGGTGCCCTTGGAGTAGTGGCTCAGCTTCTCCTGCGGGTGCGTGAACAGGCGCAGGTTCTCCGGGTCGATGCCGAGGTCCGTGTACCACTTGAGGCGGTAGTCGATCCAGTACTGGTGCCACTCGTCGTCATCGCCCGGCTTGACGAAGAACTCCATCTCCATCTGCTCGAACTCGCGGGTCCGGAAGATGAAGTTGCCGGGCGTGATCTCGTTGCGGAAGCTCTTGCCGATCTGGCCGATGCCGAACGGCGGCTTCTTGCGCGCCGTGGTCATCACGTTCTTGAAGTTCACGAAGATGCCCTGTGCGGTCTCGGGCCGCAGGTAGTGCAGGCCCTCCTCCGACTCGATCGGGCCGAGGTAGGTCTTGAGCATCATGTTGAAGTCGCGGGGCTCGGTCCACTGCCCCTTGGTGCCGCAATCCGGGCAGACGATCTCCGACATCGGCACGGCGTCCGGGTCGACCTCTTCGCCCTTGGCGGCGCGCTTCTCGGCGAACGCCTCCTGGAGGTGGTCCTGACGGTGCCGCTTGTGGCAGTTGAGGCACTCGACCAGCGGATCGTTGAACACCGAGACGTGGCCGGACGCGACCCACACCTGGCGGGGCAGGATGATCGCGCTGTCCAGACCCACCACGTCGTCGCGCGAGGTGATCATGTTGCGCCACCACTGCTTCTTGATGTTCTCCTTGAGCTCCACGCCCAGCGGCCCGTAATCCCAGGCCGACTTCGTTCCGCCGTAGATCTCACCCGACTGGAAGACCAGTCCCCTGCGCTTGCACAGGTTGGCGACGGTATCGACTTTGGTTGCTTTGGCCACGGCGCGCTTCATCTCCGACGGGTTGTGAGACCAGAAAAACGTACGCACCGACTCTACCGTTCGCACCCCGGACCACGGCGCGATGGGACGCCTCCCGCCCGGCGGCTTGACGTGGCCGATCCCGCATATGAAAATGATTGTTGATAAGAGGAGGCACCCCATTCCCACCGACATCGTCCCGACCGCCCTCGTCGCCGACTGCCCCGTCGACCCCGAGGACCCGCCGCGCACCCAGCCCGATCCCGAGGTACTCACCGCCACGGGCGACCTCCTGCGCGCCCTGGCCGCCCCGGTCCGAATCTCCATCGTGCTCGAGCTCATGCACTCCGAGCTCTGCGTGCATCAACTGGTCGACGCCCTCGGCGTGACCCAGCCCCTCGTCAGCCAGCACCTGCGCGTGCTCAAATCGGCCGGCGTCGTGCGCGGCGAGCGCAACGGCCGCGAGATCGTCTACCGCCTGGTCGACGACCACCTCGCGCACATCGTGGTCGACGCGGTCGCCCACGCCACCGAGCGGCCGGGGGCGTGACGGTGACCGTCCACGCCGCCAAGGGAACCGGAATCCGGGCGACCAAACAGCGCGGGGCGATCACGCAGGCGCTGCGATCGGTCTCGGAGTTCAAGTCGGCGCAGGAGTTGCACGAGCGGCTCCGCGCGGACGGCGAGTCGATCGGCCTGACCACCGTGTACCGGAACCTGCAGGCGATGGCGGACGCGGGCGCCGTCGACACGCTGCGGACGGACAGCGGCGAGGCCCTGTTCCGGCTGTGCTCGGACGAGCACCATCACCACCTGGTGTGCCGCGAGTGCGGGCGCACCGTCGAGGTGACGGATCGGGCCGTCGAGGCGTGGTCGGCCCGGACCGCCGCGGCGCACGGCTTCACCGACGTGACCCACACGCTGGAGATCTTCGGCCGCTGCGCCGACTGCTCCCGGCCCTGACCCGATCCGGGCGCGGTTCAGCTACGAACGGCCTGGGCGAGGAACGGCGAGAGCACCGCGGACACCTCGCGCGCCGCCTCCTCCGGGCCCTCGATCGGCATGGTGAGGTGGCTGAACGCGAGCCGCACGAGCACGCCGGCCGCGATCTGCGCGTCGGCCCGGCGGACCTGTGCCCAGCTCATGGCGAGGATCTCCGCGAGGCCCTCGGCGGCGCGCTGCATGATCGGCGTGCCGTCGATAGTCACGATCCCCATGAGGTCGCGGTGGGGGTTCGGTCCCACGATGTTGATGACGACGGGGTCGCCCATCCCGATCTCGAAGACGCCGCGCATGGCGTCGTCGACGGCGGCGTCGATCTCGCCCGGGTGCGCGTCGATCCGCTCCTGCACGTAGGCGAGGAGGCCGTCGACGAACCGGGTGACGTAGGCGACGGCCATGCCCTTGCGGGAGCCGAACTCGTTGTACAGGGTCTGCCGGCTGACGCCCGCCTGGCGGGCGACGGCGGCCATGGTGACCGCCGACCACTCCCTCCCGCTCAGGACGCCGCTGACCGCGTCGAGCGCCTGATCCCGCACCGTTTGCTTCGGCGCGGCATCAGCGGCATCGCGCCCGACGAGGACGGTCATCGTGCGACCGCCGCCGCGATCTGCTCGGACAGCTCGCCACGGACCGCCCGCAGCTCCTTGGGCCGACCCACCGCGACGGCGCCGGCGAGGCTGCCGCCGCGGTTGCACCGCGCGAAGAAGGGATCACCGCTCGCCGTGTCCATGGGACCGTCCACCTCCAGCTCGTCGTCCGCCGCGGGCCATCCCGCGAACTGCAGCACCGCCCCGAACTGGTTCGACCAGCCCCACGGGACCGTGGGGGCGGGCGCGCCGCCGAGGAGCACCTGCGCGGCCGCGGTGCCCTGGTCCTGCGCCGCCGACCAGTTCTCGGCCCGGTAGCTGCCGCCTTCCAGCGGATGGGGCACCCGCGCGCAGTCGCCGATGGCGTAGACGCCCTCGGCGGACGTGCGGTACTGCTCGTCCACCAGGATACCGTCGTCCACGCGCAGGGCCAGACGCTCGGCGAGGCCGGTGTCGGGGCTCGAGCCCACGGCCACCACCAGCAGGTCGGCGACGAGGGCGCCGCCGCCGGGCAGCGCGACGGAGACCTGGTCGGGGTCGACGGTGATCTCCCCCGGCCGGACGCCCAGCAGCAGGTCGACGCCGGCGTCGCGCTGCAGGCCGGCGAGGCGCTCCCCGATCGACGGGGGCACGACGCGGGCGAGCGGCAGAGCGGCCGGCTCGACGACGGTGACGGCGGCCCCCAGTTTCGCGGCGGCGGAGGCGACCTCCGAGCCGATGAGTCCGGCGCCGAGCACGATGACCCGGCCCGCGCGGCCCAATTCGTCGCGCAGCGCGGTCGCGTCGGCGAAGTCCCGCAGGTACCTCACGCGGGGCGCGGGCGGCAGGCCCGGCAGCTCCCGGGCCGCACCGCCGGTCGCGAGAACCAGCGAGCCGTAGGCGAGGTCGGCACCGTCGGACAGCTCCAGGGTGCGGGCGGCGGTGTCGCCACCCGTCACGGTGACCCCGGTGCGGACCGTGACGTCGATGTCCTCCCAGTGCGTGGCCGGCTTGAGGAGCGCCTTCTCGACGGGCATCCCCGCCAGCAGCACGTCCTTCGACAGGGTGGGCCGCCGGTACGGGAGGTGCGGGTCGCGCCCGATGAGGGTCACGGCCCCGTCGTATCCGCCGGTCCGCAGCGCCAGGGCCGCGGTGGCGCCCGCGACGCCCGTGCCGACGATCACCACGCTGTCCGTGCTCATGCCCGCGATACCTCGACCATCTCGAAGTCGGCCTTGGCGGCGCCGCAGTCGGGGCAGGACCAGTCGTCCGGAATGTCGTCCCAGCGGGTGCCGGGCTCGATGCCGTCCTCGGGCCAGCCTTCGGCCTCGTCGTACTCGAAGCCGCACTGGAGGCAGCGGAACAGCTTGAAGGGTGCGTCACTCATTGTCGGTTCCTTTCTCGGAGGGGAGGATTCGCGCCGGCTCAGACCGGTTCGAAGTCGATCTTGTCGCGGACCCCGCAGTCGGGGCAGTTCCAGTCGTCGGGAATATCAACCCAGAGGGTGCCGGCCGGCCAGCCCTCGCGGGGCGCGCCCGCCGCCTCGTCGTAGACGTACTGGCACACGGGGCATTTGAAGGCGCTCATGCGGCGGCCTGCTCTCCGGTCGCGGTGGCGCCGTACTGGGCGAGGACCTTGTCGCGGACGCGGGGGTGGATGTTGACCTTGGTGATGTCGCCGTCGTAGTGGTCGAGGACGCGGTGGTCCATCAGGCGGCGCCACAGCGGCGGGAAGTAGGTCAGGCCGATCAGCGTGGCGTAGCCCTGGGGCAGCGACGGGGCCTCCTCGAACGAGCGGAGGGTCTGGTAGCGGCGCGTGGGGTTCGCGTGGTGATCGCTGTGGCGCTGCAGGTGGTACAGGAAGACGTTGGTGATGATGCGATCCGAGTTCCAGGAGTGCTTCGGGGCGCACCGCTCGTAGCGGCCGGAGGCGAGCTTCTGACGCAGCAGGCCGTAGTGCTCGAGGTAGTTCACCGACTCCAGCAGGCTGAACCCGTAGACGCCCTGGATGATCAGGAAGGGCAGGACGTACCAGCCGAAGACCGCGGTCAGGCCACCGAACAGCACGACGGTCATGAGCCAGGCGTTGAGCACGTCGTTCTTCAGGGTCCACGGGCTCTTGCCGAGTCGCTCGAGGCGGGTCTTCTCCAGCTCCCACGAGGACTTGAGGCTGCCCCACACGCTGCGCGGCAGGAACTCCCAGAAGGTCTCGCCGAAGCGGCCGGACGCGGGATCCTCCGGGGTGGCGACGCGCACGTGGTGGCCGCGGTTGTGCTCGATGAAGAAGTGGCCGTACATGGCGGGCGCCAGGGTGAGCTTGGCGATCCAGCGCTCGTTCTCGGGCTTCTTGTGGCCCAGCTCGTGACCGGTGTTGATGGCGATGCCGGCGACCACGCCCAGGCTGAGGGTGAGGCCGATCTGGCTGATCAGGCCGAGCCCGCCGCCGGTCGCGTACACGCCGCCCAGCCAGGTGAGGTTGTCCGCGGTGAGGAGGTAGCACATCAGCACCAGCGAGGCGAGCTGGAAGGGCAGGAAGACGTAGGTGAGCCACTTGTAGTACTTGGAGTTCTCCAGCGCCTCCATCACCTCCTCCGGCGGGTTCTCGCCGTCGTCGCCGGCCTTGATGTCGACGATCGGGAGGATCACGTACAGCAGGATGGGGCCGATCCACCACAGCACCGGGGCGAGGTACATCAGCGGGGTGCTGCCGATGCCCAGCAGCATGATGAGCCCCACCGCGAAGAACAGGGCGGTGGGGACGAACAGGCCCCACAGCCAGAGTCGCTTCTTGTGGTCGGTCCAGACGGCTTCCTTGCCGTCCGCATCGATGTAAGCCAGGCCCTTCATGGTGCCTCCTTAATCCGTTCGCCCCCGGCAGGGGCTGTGACTGAGGTCATACGCTCTGGACTCAGTATTTGACATGTTCCGACGATTTGTCAAGCGAATCGTGGACAGTTCGCGCTGATATGTAAACTCGCAGGTAGACAGGTCGGCCCGGTTCGTCAAGCTCTCCCTTTTTAAGTTGTGCACAATCGAATTGCGTGCCATCATCATGGAGTGGAAGCGAACCGGACCCTGGACGAGCAGCTGTGCTTCGCGCTGTACTCCGCCGCGCGGGTGGCGTCGAACGCCTACCGCGAGGAGCTGTCGACGCTGGGCCTCACCTACACCCAGTACGTCACGCTCCTCGCCCTGTGGGAGCGCGACGGCGTCACCGTCTCGGCGCTGGGCGAACGCCTGCGCCTCGACAGCGGCACCCTGTCGCCGCTGATCCGGCGGCTCGAGGGCGCCGGCCTCGTCGAGCGCCGCCGAGACCAGGCCGACGAACGGCTGGTCACGGTCCACGTCACCGACGCGGGGCATGCGCTGCGCCCCCGGGTCGACGCCGCCCGCAGCCGGGTCTACGAGGGCTTCAACCTGCCCGTCGAGGACGCGGTCGCGCTCCGCGACCTGGCGAACCGCTTCTGCGCCGCGCACACCTGACCATCCCCGACGTTCCAGGAGGAACCCCCGACATGAGCACCGTGTACACCGCCGAGGCCATCGCCACCGGCGCCGGCCGCGACGGCCGCACCCGCACCGACGACGGCCGCGTCGACCTGCAGCTGGCCATCCCGAAGGAGATGGGCGGATCCGGCGACGGCGCCAACCCCGAGCAGCTCTTCGCCGCCGGCTACGCCGCCTGCTTCCACTCCGCGCTCCAGATGGTCGCCCGCACGCAGAAGGTCGCGCTCGGCGACTCCAGCGTCGGGGCCCGCGTGGGCATCGGCCCCAACGGATCCGGCGGTTTCGGCCTCACCGTCGCACTCGAGGTCGTCATCCCCGACGTCGAGCACGACGCCGCCCAGGCCCTCGCCGACGCGGCCCACCAGGTCTGCCCGTACTCGAACGCCGTGCGCGGCAACATCGACGTCACCGTGACCGTCGCGAACGACTGAACTCCCCCACCACTTCTCACAAGGAGACATCCATGCGTGCACTCATCCAGGACGAGTTCGGCGACCCCGCGAGCGTCCTGTCGGTCCGCGAGGTCCCGCTGCCCGAGCCGCGGCCCGGCCAGGTGCGGATCCGCACTCTGCTCGCCCCGATCCACAACCACGACCTGTGGACCGTGAAGGGCGACTACGGCTACAAGCCCGCCCTCCCCGCCGCCTCCGGCTCCGAGGCCGTCGGCGTGATCGACGCTCTCGGCGAGGGGGTCGAGGGCTTCACCGTCGGCCAGCGCGTCGCCACCGGCTCGGCCTTCGGCACCTGGGCGGAGTACTTCGTCGCCGGCGCCGCCGGTCTGCTTCCGGTCCCCGGGGAGATCTCCGATGAGGCCGCCGCACAGCTCTTCTCGATGCCCTTCAGCGCGATCAGCCTGCTCGACTACCTGAACGTCCAGCACGGCCAGTGGATCGTGCAGAACACCGCCAACGGCATGGTCGGGCGCCTGCTGGCGCAGCTCGCGGCCGCCCGGGGCATCAACGTGACAGGCCTGGTACGACGGTCCGCCGCCGTCGACGAGCTCGCGACCTTCGGCGTGACCAACGTGATCGCCACCGACAGCGAGGGCTGGCGAGACCGCGCCAAGGAGCTCGCCGGCGACGCGGGCTACGCGGCCGCCGTCGACTCGATCGGTGGCGCGGCGAGCACCCAGCTCGCCCTCCTGCTCGGCCAGCGCGGCACGCTCGTCTCGTTCGGCGCGATGAGCGCCACCAACCCGGGCGAGGGCGCGATGCTGGAGATCCCCGTCAACGTCGCGATCTTCAAGGAGATCGTGGTCAAGGGCTTCTGGGGACGCACCGTGAGCCAGGAGATGGCGCCCGCCAAGCGGGCCGAGCTCATGGGCGAGGTCGTCCGCGGCGTCGCCGCCGGCACCCTCGCACTGCCCGTCGACGGGGTGTACCCGCTCGACGAGATCTCCTCCGCCGCAGCGGCGAGCGGCCGCCCCGGCCGCGTGGGCAAGGTGCTGCTGCGCCCCTGATCACCACCGCCGGGGATGTGCGGTCATTCGTTCGAGCGATCGTTGGAACGGATGACCGCACATTCAGCCGACGAGGCGGCGGCGCGCGTCAACCCCCTGTGCCAGGACGAACAGCACGAACTCCCGCAGCGCGTCGCCCGCGAGCGTGCCGGCGGGGAACGAATAGGACAGCACCAGGTCGGCCGAGACCTCCCGCTCCATGAGCCGCAGCGAGCCGAACTGCACGCCGTCCGCGACGGCGCGCACGTCGGCGCGGAGTTCGTCGGTGAGCGCCAGGTCCCACGCCACCACCTGGGTCAGCGAGTAGACGTCCACGTCGCGCGCGAGAGCGAAGACCTGCACCGACGCCGGGGTCTCGCCGAAATCGACCAGCACGGCCTGATTCTCGTCGCGGCGCAGCACCACCCCGTCGGCCAGTGCGGACTCGAGCCGGGAGCGCAGCGCGTCGAGCCGGGGGTCCTGCGCCGTCACTGCGCGCCGCCGAACCGGCGGTCGCGCTTGGCGTACTCGAGGCACGCGTCCCACAGGTTCCGCCGGTCGAAGTCGGGGAACAGGGTGTCCTGGTAGACGTACTCGGCGTACGCGCTCTCCCACAGCAGGAAGTTCGAGGAGCGCTTCTCCCCCGACGGCCGCAGGAACAGGTCCACGTCCGGCATGTCGGGCTGGTACAGGTACTGCTGGAAGGACTGCTCGGTGATGCGATCCGGATTGATCTCCCCCGCAGCGGCGCGACGCGCGAGCTCCCTTGCGGCGTCGACGATCTCGGCCCGGCCGCCGTAGTTGACGCACATCGTGAGCGTCATCACGGTGTTGTCCTTGGTGAGCTCCTCCGCGACCTCGAGCTCCTTGATCACGCTGGCCCACAGGCGGGGACGACGGCCGGCCCACTTCACCCGGACGCCCATCTCGTGCATCTCGTCGCGGCGGCGCCGGATCACGTCGCGGTTGAAGCCCATGAGGAAGCGCACCTCCTCCGGGCTGCGCGACCAGTTCTCCGTCGAGAAGGCGTACGCCGACAGCTGCTTCACGCCGATCTCGATGCAGCCGCAGACGGTGTCCATCAGCACGGCCTCGCCGCGCTTGTGGCCCTCGGTGCGGGCCATGCCGCGCTCCTTGGCCCACCTGCCGTTGCCGTCCATGACGAGGGCGACGTGGTTCGGCACCAGCTCCGCGGGGATCTCCGGCGGCGTCGCCCCGGAGGGGTGCGGGTCCGGGGGCCGGACGGTGACCGGCGCCTGGGGCACCACCTTGGACCTACCCCGCCGCAGTCCCGGCACCGTCGACCTCCCTCTCACCGGCCGCGAGGGCCGAGCTGTGCGGCGCGTGCCGCTCGATCATGGGCAGCGACCGCAACTGCCGCCCCACGTGCCACTGTAGGTGCGCGGCGGCGAGCCCGTTGGCCTGCCTGCGCAGCCGCTCGCCCGTGGTCTCGGCGAGGTCGAAATCGGCCCGGGCGAGGGCAGCCATGAGGTCCAGCACGCCCTGTCCCGGCACCGCCGAGCCCGACGGGCGGCAGTGCACGCAGACGGCGCCGCCCGCGGCCACGTGGAAGGCGCGGTGCGGCCCCTCGTCGCCGCAGCGGGCGCAGATCGTGAGCGTGGGCGCCCAGCCCGCCGACTCCATCGCGCGCAGCAGGAACGAGATGAGCACCAGGTCGCGGTCGCGCGTTCCCTCCGCGATGGCGCGCAGCGCGCCGACGGTGAGCCGATGCAGCTCCAGCGCCGGGGCGCGTTCCTCGCCCGCCAGCCGCTCCGCCGTCTCGATCACCGCGCACGCCGTGGTGTAGCGGCCGTAATCGCCGGCGAGGTCGCCCGAGTAGGCGGCGATCGAGTGCACCTGCGTCACCATGTCGAGGTTGCGGCCGGGGTGCAGCTGCAGGTCGACGTGCGCGAACAGCTCCAGCCGGGCGCCGAACCGCGACCGTGGCCGGCGCACCCCCTTCGCGACCGCGCGGACCAGGCCGTTCTCCCGGGTCAGCAGCGTGAGGATGTAGTCGGCCTCCCCCAGCTTGTGCTGCCGCAGCACCACAGCGCTGTCCCGGTACGACCTCATACCCCCCATCATCCCACCCCGCGCCGACATCGACGACGAAGCCGCGCCGCGTCGCGACCTCTGGCAGACTCATGATCGAACGTCACGAGGAGATCAGCCATGTCGACATCCCCCGGAAAGGGCTCTCTGCCGAAGCACGCGTGAGCAGCCCGCACGAGAAGCCCAGCGGAGCGACTCTGCCCCTGCGGGTGAGCATCCCGAGTTGGATGATCGGCGACGGTTCACCGCCCCCGCCCGTCGTGGGCGAGATCGGTGAATACGCCATCGCCTTCCGCGAGGAAATCTCCTTCGATCCCTCCGACGCGGGCGTCACCGAGATCGCCGGCATCGCCGTTCCCGACGGTGCTCCGTCCGTGTCCGGCCGCGGCGACGACCGGCGGATGCGGTGGCCGACCAGGCTCCGCGGGGTCGGCTGGGAGGTCTCCTGGGGCGCCTCCCGCCCCGCCGTCGGGCCTATCCGGGTGCGGGGCACTGTGCACGCCGACTACGTCTACTTCGGGCGACCTGTTCGTGTCCGCGGGCGGATCCTGCGTGTGCAGATCGATTCGGTGCTGATGCGCGCCGACGAGGACCGCGACCGGTACGTCCCCGTGCCCGGGACGCTCCGCTATCGCGACGTAGAGGCCTGCCCACGGTGGTTCGGCGGACCGTCGGAGGCGATCACCGAGGACGGCGGGGTTCGGCAGGAGTGGGCGGTCATCGTCGATCTCGATCTCGCGGACGTCCCGCCGGCGACGCCCCGGCCGCGCGTGTGCCCCGATGCCGTCGCGGTCGACGGCGACCTGGTGTGGGTGATCGATCGCGAACTCCCGATCGTGCTGGAGCTCGACCTGGCCGACGAGAACGCACCGACGGAGCACCTCCTGCCCGGCGCGGTGACGACGAAGGACGCCTACAAGATCCCGACCGTGTGGGCCGCCGCGGGCGCGTGCTGGGCGTTCCGCTCCGATGGCGTCTTCCGCATCGCCGACGGCTCGGTCACACGGGTGACGACGTCGCCGGTGGACTCGGTCGTCGACGGCGGCGACACCGCGCTGATCGCCCTCCGCGAGGATCGGAACATCGTGCGGCTGTATCGGATCTGTGCCGCCGACGTAGTACTGGGCGACCCCGTCTACACGGGCGAAGCCCCGGAGTGGGGCGTGGCCACCGAATCCGGCTTCCTCCTGCTCACGTGCAACGGCGAGATAGCGCCCGAGGACCGGACCCACCGTCTGGTGCGCGTGGGCGAGGCGGGCGAGGTCACCGTCGGGCCCGTGCTCGACGACGTCGGCCCCAACCCCGACGGCTTCGGCGGTGCGCCGCCGCGCGTCTTCACCGGAGGCATGATCGGCGACCCGATCGCCCTCGACGTGCGCCCAGACCTCACCGTCACCCGCAGCGCCCGTACCGCCCCACGCTTCGGAAGCGTGCGGACCGTCGGAAACGACCTGTTCGTCGTCTGTCATCGGCCCGACGGCACCGGCGCCGCCGGTTGGTGGCCGCTCGACGGACCCTGCGAGTACCGGAGCGAGGAGCAGTTCTGGCTGCTCGCCCGCCTCGACGGAGACACCCTCGAACCGGTCGCCGTCGCGCCGATCCACACCACGCAGGTGTCCATCGCCCGCCACGGCGACGAGCTCCTGGTCGCGACCGGTGCGGGCCTGTTCCGGTGGCGTGGCACGGGCTACTCGGAGCTCAAGGAGATCCCGCTCGCCGCCCTCCTCGACGAGCACTCCTGAACCTGTCAGGGGTCCGGTGCACGATGAGCGCAGCACAGGATTTCTTCGGGGGGAGAGGTCATGACACCGGGATGGGCCACGATCATCGTGGGCACGGCCGCCGCGATCGTCGCCATCGTGACGATCGGTCAGAAACGGCTGGCCGACAATCGAAAAGAGTGGTGGACGCGGTTCCCATGGGCGATGTCGGCGACGTACAGCTCGGATCCGAACGAGACACTGGATGGCTGGGTGATCATCGCAGACCTGCTCCAATCCCGTCTGGCCACCCGGACCGAACGGAAACTCGCACTCTACGTTGCCCAGCGATCGAGCCTGATGGATGATGGAGACTAGCCGTCGGCAGGAGGCGAGCGATGAGAACCATGTCGGCCAGCGATCTTGCCATGCTCCGGCGCCGCGCAGCCGCCCGAACTGCGGTCGTGGGGTACCGAGTGCTGGGCGCCCCGGTCCCCGAGCGCCTCGAAGCCTTCGCGAACGGCCTCACCGACGATCCCGGCGAGCTGGATCTGGAGTTCCCGGTACGGGACCGTCGGCCTTGGTGGCGGCGCCTTCTGGGCGCCTAGAAGCCCAGGCGCCCCAGCTGCTTCGGGTCGCGCTGCCAGTCCTTGGCGATCTTCACGTGCAGGGACAGGAAGACCTTCCGGCCCAGCAGCTTCTCGATCTCGCCGCGGGCGGCGGTGCCGACGGCCTTGAGGCGGGCGCCGCCCTTGCCGATGATGATCGCCTTCTGCGAGCTCCGCTCGACGTAGAGCAGTGCGTGCACCTCGAGGAGGCCGGGCTTGCCGGTCTTCTCCTGCGCGGGCGTCTTCTCCCGCTCGACGACCTCTTCGATCACGACGGCCAGCGAGTGCGGCAGCTCGTCGCGGACGCCCTCGAGCGCGGCCTCGCGGATGAGCTCGGCCATCATCGTGTCGTCGTCGGTGTCGGTGATCTCGTCGTCCGGGTAGAACGCGGGGCCCGGCTTCATCTTCGAGGCCAGCAGCTGCACCAGTTCCTCGACCTGCTCCCCCGACGTCGCCGACACCGGGATCACATCGCTGTTCTCGCCGAGGAACTTCGACACCGCCAGGAGCTGCTCGGCGACCTTGTCGCGGCCCACCTTGTCGATCTTGGTGACCACGCCCATCAGCGGCGTGCGGGGCGCCATGTGCCGCACCTGATCGAGGATGAACTTGTCGCCGGGGCCGATCTTCTCGTCCGCCGGGATCGTCAGGCAGATCATGTCGACCTCGGAGTAGGTGTCCCGCACGAGGTCGTTCAGGCGCTGCCCGAGCAGGGTCCGCGGGCGGTGCAGGCCCGGGGTGTCGACGAGCACCAGCTGGCAGTCCGGCCGGTTGACGATGCCGCGGATCGTCGAGCGGGTGGTCTGGGGCCGCGAGCTGGTGATCGCCACCTTGGTCCCGACCAGCGCGTTGGTCAGCGTGGACTTGCCCGTGTTGGGCCGTCCCACGAAGCACACGAACCCGGACCGGAAGTCCTCGGGCGTCTGGATCTCTTCGGTCACGGGCGGGCCTCTCCACGCTCATCGAACAACGACACCGGAGCGTCCGGCGTCACCTCGTGCATCGCCGCGACGCCGGCATCGGATCCGTCGACGCCGCCGACCAGCACTGCCGCCTCGAAGCCCTCGGCACCGGAGCTCAGTGCCGTCGCGACGGCCACCTGCAGCCCCGTCAGCGTCAGGGACGTCAGGGCGACGGGCGCCCCGGCGTACGTGCGGCCGTCGAGGTCCCGGACCGCGGCGCCGTGCGCGGCGCCCGCCCGGGCCATCGCGCCGCGCGCGAGGGTCACCAGCTTGCGGTCCTCGTCGGATGTCTCGGTCACGCGGGCTCCTTCTCGTCGTTCGCGGTCGCGTCGTCGTCCGACGGTGCCGCCTCCTCGCCGTCGGCGCTGCGCACCAGGACCGTGGAGATCCGCACCCGGCCGCGGCGATCGGTGGCGCCCTCGGCCTCCAGCAGCAGTCCGTGCGCCTCGACCTCCGAGCCCGGCAGGGGCACGCGGCCCAGCGCCAGGCCGAGGAGGCCGCCGACGGTGTCGACCTCGTCCTCCTCGATCTCCTTGTCGAAGAGCTCGCCGAGCGTCTCCAGGTCGAGCCGGGCGGACACCCGGAACACCCCGTCGCCGAGCTCCTCCACCGGCGCGACCTCGCCGGAGTCGTACTCGTCGGTGATCTCGCCGACGATCTCCTCCAGCACGTCCTCGATGGTCACGAGGCCGGCGATGGAGCCGTACTCGTTGACCAGGACGGCCATGTGGTTGTTGGTGTGCTGCATCTCGCGCAGCAGCGCGTCGACGGGCTTCGAGTCGGGCACGAAGACCGCCGGGCGGGCCATGCGGCCCACCTCGATGGCGTGGCGATCGGCACCGTCGGGCAGGGCGACGAGATCCTTGAGGTAGACGACGCCCCGCACGTCGTCGACGTTCTCCCCGATGACGGGGATGCGGGAGTGCCCGGAGCGGACCGCGAGCCGGGTGGCCTGCGAGACGGACTTGTCGGCCTCGATCCACACCATCTCGGGGCGCGGCACCATGACCTCGCGCGCGGCGGTGTCGCCGAGCTCGAAGACGGACTGGATCATCTTGCCCTCGTCCTCGTCCACCACGCCGCGCTGCTGCGCGAGATCGACGAGCTCGCGAAGCTCGACCTCCGTGGCGAACGGGCCGTTGCGGTAGCCGCGGCCGGGCGTGATGGCGTTACCGAGCAGGATCAGCAGGCGGGTGATCGGGCCCATGAGGATCGCGATCGCCTGCAGCACCACCGCGGCCGAGCAGCCCAGCGTGTACGCGTGCTGCCGGCCGAGGGTGCGCGGCCCGACGCCGATCAGGACGTAGCTGACCACCGTCATCACGGCCGCGGTGACGACCGCCGTCGACACCGTGGACAGGTAGCGGTCGAGCACGAGGAAGACGAGGACGGTGGCCAGGACCTCGCACGCGGTGCGCAGGAGCACCACGAGGTTGACGTAGAGGGGCCGGTTGACGAGGACGCGCTGGAGGCGCTTCGCACCCGGACGGCCCTCCTCCACCAGGTCCTCGACGCGCGCCGGGGACACCGTGATCAGGGCGGAATCGATCGCCGCGAACAGACCGCCCAGGAAGACCAGGGCCACGACGCCGACGATCAGCAGGATCGACGAGGACACGCTCAGTCCCGCCGCCCCAGGAAGCCGGTGCGGCCGAGCAGCTTCTCGTCGCGCGCGGACTGGCGGGCGCGCCGCTCCTGGTCGCGCTGCTGCGCGTAGTACTCGGCGAGGATGCTGTCCTGGAGCGCGAACATCTCACGCTCCTCGTCGGGCTCGGCGTGGTCGAAGCCCAGCAGGTGGAGCACGCCGTGCACCGTGAGCACGTTGAGCTCGTGGCCGGTGGAGTGCCCGGCGGCGGTCGCCTGCTCCGCCGCGAACTGCGGGCACAGCACGATGTCGCCGAGCGTCGCGGGGCCGGCCTCGACCATGTCCGGGCGGCCGCCCGGGGTCAGCTCGTCCATCGGGAAACTCATGACGTCGGTGGGGCCGGGCAGGTCCATCCACTTCACGTGCAGATCGGCCATGGTGTCGAGGTCGACGGCGAGCATGTTCAGCTCGGCGCCCGGGTGCACGTCCATCGCGGCGATGGCGAACGCGGCCACCGCCACGACCTCCGCCTCGTCGACGTCGAAGCCCGACTCGTTGGCGAATTCGATGCTCATCGGCGTCCCGGGATGCGTCGCGCGCCCAACTGCGGGCGCTTGGTGGCTTCGAGCTGTTCCTCGAACTGGGCGTAGGCGTCCACGATCTCGGCGACCAGGCGGTGCCGCACCACGTCGGCACTGGACAGCTCGGAGATGTGGATGTCGTCGATGCCGCGCAGGATGCCCACCGCGGCGCGGAGGCCGCTGGTGGCGCCGCCCGGCAGGTCGACCTGCGTCGCGTCGCCGGTGACCACGATCTTCGAGCCGAAGCCGAGGCGGGTGAGGAACATCTTCATCTGCTCGGCGGTGGTGTTCTGCGCCTCGTCGAGGATGATGAACGCGTCGTTCAACGTCCGGCCGCGCATGTACGCCAGCGGCGCGACCTCGATCACGCCGGCGGCCATGAGCTTCGGGATCGCCTCGGGATCCATCATGTCGTGCAGCGCGTCGTAGAGCGGGCGCAGGTACGGGTCGATCTTCTCGTTCAGGGTGCCCGGCAGGAAGCCGAGCCGCTCGCCCGCCTCCACCGCGGGGCGGGTGAGGATGATCCGGCTGACCTGCTTGGACTGCAGCGCCTGCACGGCCTTGGCCATCGCGAGGTAGGTCTTGCCGGTGCCCGCGGGGCCCACGCCGAAGACGATGGTGTGCTCGTCGATCGCGTCGACGTACTTCTTCTGGTTGACGGTCTTGGGGCGCACCGTCTTCCCGCGACGGGAGATGATGTCGAGGGTGAGCACCTCGGCCGGCGACTCGCCGGAACCGTCGGTCATCATGCCGACGGACCGGCGCACCTCCTCGGGGCTCACGGCGACGCCGCTGCGCACGGCGGCGAGCAGCTCGGCGACGACCCGCTCGGCCAGTGCGACGTCGGCGGGGCGGCCGGACAGGGTGATCACGTTGCCGCGGGCGTGGACGTCCGCGTCGAGCACGTTCTCCAGCGCTCGGAGGTTCGCGTCCGCGGGGCCGAGAAGACCGAAGGTCAGCTCGATGGGGATCTCGACGGTGGACCGCGCCGGCGTCACGGCCTGGGCGGGGCTGTCGGAACTGGTGGGGTCTGGCACGCGGTGCGTCAATCCTTGTCTCGGCGGTGACCGCGCCTGACGGTGCGGATACGCCCAGTTTAGTACCGCTCACCCTCGGAAGGCCCGTGGGTTTCGCCGGGGGCGGATCCCGCACCGCGGCGGGTCACCGCGCGGCGAGCTCCTCGATCGCCGCGAGCGTCGCCTTGTGCCCCTTCGAGCCGGGCTCGAGGAAGTCGTCGTGGCCCTCGCCCTCGATCATCGTGAGCGTCGCGTCCATGCCGTTCTCCTGCGCCTGCGAGAGGAACCACTCGGACAGCTGGTAGGGCACCTGCTCGTCGAGCCGGCCGTGCAGGGCGCGCACACGGGTGGTGAAGGGCATCGCCGCGACAGGGCTGGCCTGCGCGAAGGTCCGCTTGATGAGCCGCTGGTTGGCGTTGGGCGCGAGGTCGAACAGCAGGCGCATCGACTGGTCGCCGTCGCCGCGCTCGATGAGGTCGAGGACGCCGCCGCGGGAGATCACGCCCAGCAGGTCCGGGCGCTGCGCGGCGGCCCAGACGGCCAGGGTGGCGCCGGCGCTGTGGGCGGCCACGATGTGCCCGGCGCCCTTGGCCAGCTTGTCGGTGCCGTAGTCGATCGCCGCGAGCACGTCGTCGCCGAGGATCGGCCACACCACCCCCGGCTCGCCGACGCGGCGGTACTCGACGTTCCACACCGGGTAGCCGCGGTCGTTGAGGTCCTTGGCGACCTTCGACTCCATCGTCATCGAGTACAGGTTCCGCCAGTAGCCGCCGTGCACCAGGGTGATCAGGGGCTTGTCGGCGTCGCCCGGGTAGAAGTGCCCGTGCTGCGATTCCTCGCTGCCGTAGAAGATGCGACGCGCCATCGTGTCCGAGCACTCCTTCGTCCCAGCCGCCGGCCGGCACCGCGCCGGTCCGGTCGATCAGTCCGGCGGCGTGCCGGACCATCTGTCGGTCATCACTCCCAGAGCACCCAGGGCGACGGCGGCCGCGGTGGAGGTCCGCAGCACCGTCGGGCCGAGGAGCGCGGGCTGCGCACCCATCCCGACCAGGGCATCCAGTTCCTCGGGGCTGATTCCGCCCTCCGGCCCCACCACGATAACGATGGTTCCGGTTACTGAGAAGTCAACCTCACCGAAAGGGACCGCCGAACCCTCGTGCAAGACAACTACATTCGCATCCATACTGGTGAGTAACGGAACGAGTTCCCGCGTGGTCACCAGGTCGTGGACCTCTGGAACGTACGCTCGCCGTGCTTGTTTCGCGGCCGAGCGGGCCACGGCGCGCCACCGGGCGACGCCCTTCTCGGCCTTGCCGGAGCCCTTGCCGCCGGACCCGCCACCGTCCCACCGGGAGACGCAGCGGGACGCCTGCCACGGGATGATCGCGTCGATCCCCGCCTCGGTGGCGAGCTCGACCGCCAGCTCGGACCGATCGGACTTCGGCAGCGCCTGCACCAGCACCACGCGCGGCGACGCGGGGGGCACCGTCCAGGTCTCGGCGCAGCGCACCGTCACGTCGGCCTTGCCGACCGCGATCGCGGTGCACCGGGCGAAGCCGCCGGCACCGTCGGAGAGGACGAGTTCCTCGCCCGTGCGGACTCGCCGCACGGCCGCGGCGTGCCGGCCCTCGTCGCCGGCGAGGAGGTACTCCTCCCCCGGCGCGGGCAGCGACTCCGCGAGGAAGACGGTGGCCGCCACCTGCGGCTACCGTCCGGCGAAGGTGTCGCGCAGGCGGGAGAAGATGCCGCCGCCCTGGTCCTGGCCGCCGCGACGGGCGGCGTGCGGGCCCTCGCCCGGGAAGAGCGCCTTGAGCTCGCGCAGCTTCTCGGTCTGCTTCTTGTCCAGCCGCGCGGGGACGGCCACGTCGAAGTGCACGACGAGGTTGCCGCGCACCTGCGAGTTGACCTGCGGCATGCCGTGGCCGCGCAGCACCTTGGTGTCGCCGGTCTGGGTGCCGGGGGTCACCTCGACGGTGAGCTCGCCGTCGATGACGGTGGGCACCGTGACCTCGGCGCCCAGTGCCGCGTCGAACATCGGCACCCGCGCGGTGACGTGCAGCGTGCTGCCGTCGCGGGTGAGGTACTCGTGCTCGGTCTCGGTGACCTCGACGTAGAGGTCGCCGGCGGGGCCGCCGCCGGGGCCGACCTCGCCCTGCCCCGCGAGGCGCACGCGCATGCCGTCGCCGACGCCGGCGGGGATCTTCACGGTGAGGTTGCGGCGGGTGCGCACGCGGCCGTCGCCGCTGCACTTGCTGCAGGGGTTCTCGATGACCTCGCCGGCACCCGAGCAGGTGGGGCACGGCCGCGAGGTCATGACCTGGCCGAGGAAGGACCGCTGCACGGACTGGACCTCGCCCGCGCCGTGGCAGGTGGGGCACGTCGACGGCTTGCTGTCGCCCTCGGTACCGGCGCCCTGGCACTTGTCGCAGAGGATCGCGGTGTCGACGGTCAGCTCGCGGCTCACGCCGTTCGCGCACTCGTCGAGGTCCAGCTCCATGCGGATCAGCGCGTCGTTGCCCTCGCGGACCCGGCCGCGCGGGCCCCGTCCGCCGCCCATGCCGCCTCCGAAGAAGGCCTCGAAGACGTCGCCCAGGCCGCCACCGCCGAAGCCGCTGAAGCCCCCGCCGCCGAAGCCGCCGCCGCCGGGCGAGCTGTCCAGCGGGTCGCCGCCCATGTCCACGACGCGCCGCTTCTCGGGGTCGCTGAGCACCTCGTAGGCGTCGGAGACGTCGCGGAACTTCTCCTGCGCCGCGTCGTCGGGGTTCACGTCGGGGTGCAGCTCGCGGGCGAGCTTGCGGTACGCGCGCTTGATCTCCTGGTCGGAGGCCTTCGAATCGACCCCGAGGATGCGGTAGTAATCACGTGCCACGTCTGCGAAACCCTCTAACGAAATCGGCGACAGTCAGCGGACCTGATCGGACCGCGCTCAACCCATGATTCCACCACACCGCCCGATCGGACCATTCGCGCAGGTCACCCCGCCGCGAATCATGCGCGGACGGGCATCAGCGCTCCCCGAGCACCTCGCCGACGTACCGCGCGACCGCGGCGACGGAGGCGATCGTGCCCGGGTAGTCCATGCGGGTGGGCCCCAGCACGCCGAGCCCGCCGAAGACCGCACCGGGCGCGCCGTACCCGGTGGAGACGACGGACGCGCCGCGCAGGTTCTCGTCCTGCGTCTCCGAACCGATCGCCACCGAGACCATGCCCGGCTGCTGCCGCGCGGTGAGCAGCTTGAGGACCACCACCTGCTCCTCCAGCGTCTCGAGCACGCTGCGCAGGGAGCCGGAGACGGCGTCGAAGTCCGAGGCGTTCCGGGTGAGGTTCGCGGTGCCGCCCAGCACCAGCCGGTCGTCGGCGCGCTCGACAAGGGTCTCGACGAGCACCGTCGACACCCGGATCACGGCATCGCGCAGGTCCCGCGGCGCGAGCGGCGCCAGGTCAGCGACGCCCATCGAGGCGTCGGGGATCAGCTTGCCGTGCACGGCGGCGCCGAACAGCTCGCGCAGCCGGGAGAGGTCCTCGTCGGAGGCGGGGCCGCCCAGCTCGACGAGCCGCTGCTCGACGCGGCCCGAGTCGAGGATGACCACGAGCAGCAGGCGCGTGGGTGCGAGCGCGACGACCTCGAGGTGGCGCACCCGCGCGGAGCTGAGCACCGGGTACTGGATGACCGCGACCTGCCGAGTGAGCTGGGCCAGCAGCCGCACCGACCGCTGCAGCACGTCGTCGAGGTCGACGCCGGTCTCCAGGAACTGGAGGATGGCGCGGCGCTCGGCCGAGGACAGCGGCTTGATCTGCGCGATCCGGTCGACGAACTGCCGGTAGCCCTTCTCGGTGGGGATGCGCCCCGAGCTGGTGTGCTGCTGCGTGATGTAGCCCTCGGCCTCGAGGACCGCCATGTCGTTGCGGACCGTCGCGCTGGAGACGCCCAGCTGGTGCCGGTCCACCAGGGCCTTCGAGCCGACGGGCTCCTGCGTCTCGACGTAGTCGGCCACGATCGCCCGGAGCACCTCGAAGCGCCGGTCCTCCGTCGTCGACATCGCGCCGTCCTTTCGAGTGTGAACTTCGAATGTCCAGCTTACGCGGGCTAGAGTCGAGCCGTGATCTTCAAGGGCGTACTCGACGGGAAGCCGTACCCCGATCACGGCCTCACCGCCCGCGACTGGTCGCAGATCCCGCCGCAACAGGTGCGGCTGAGCGCGATCGTCACCACCACGACGGTGCTGGCGCTGGACCGCCTGCTCTCCGAGGACTCCACCTTCTACGGCGACCTGTTCCCACACGCGGTCGAGTGGAACGGCGACCTCTACCTCGAGGACGGACTGCACCGCGCCGTGCGGTCCGCGCTGCGCGGCCGCGAGGTGCTGCACTGCCGCGTGCACGCGCTCCCACCCGGCACTCCGCCGCGTCCGGCATCCTCGGGGAGGCACGGCAAGCACGCCCGCCAGGACTGAGAGGACTCCCCATGTCGCGCATCATCCGCCTGACCGGGTCCGGCATCGCCACCGCGACCCCCGACGTCGTCATCGCCCGGATCGGCGTGGAGTTCCGCGCGGCCGACGTGGCCGGCGCCTTCTCCGGTGCGGGCGAGGCCGCCCGCGCGGTGGTCTCCGCGGTCCGCGGGGCAGGGGTGGCCGACGGCGACGTCGCCACGTCGAACGTGGGCCTGCAGGCCGTCGAGACGGGCCCCTGGGAGGACCGCCGGCTGGAGGGCTACGCCGCCAACGAGTCGCTCACCGTCACCATCCGTACCGTCGGCGACGCCGCCGCGGTCCTGCAGGCCGCCGCCTCCGCCGCGGGCGACGCGGCCCGGATCCAGTCCGTCACCTTCGCCCTGTCCGACGGTGCCGCCCCCGCCGCCGCGGCCCGCGAGGCCGCGTTCGCGGACGCGAGGGCACAGGCCGAGCAGTACGCCGCGCTGTCGGGCGACGCCCTCGGCGCGGTGCTCTCCATCTCCGACGACCCGTCGGCGGCGGGTCCGCGGGCCGAGGTGCACTTCGCGGCGAAGTCCGTCGCCGCGGCCCCCGCGGGCGGCCCCGCCATGGAGGCGGGCGAGCGCCACGTCACCGCGCGGGTCACCGTCGAATGGGAGTTGGTCTAACCGTCCGTTCGTTGCGGTAAGTGGCGATCCGCTGCGGTCACTGTCGCGCCCTGGCACCGTGGGGACCATGGCGAAGACGAAATCCACTGTGGCACGACGCGCGCGCATCGCGGGGGCGGCCGCGGTCGCGGTCGCACTCACCGTCGGGTCAGTGACGGCGTGCGGGTCGTCGAGCACCTCCAACGACTCCCCGCGCGAGATCACGGCCGTCGGCACCGGCGACGCCTCCGGCAAGCCGGACGTCCTCACCGTGGAGCTGGCGGTCCAGCACCAGGCGGGCGACGTGACGACCGCGCTCAACGACGCCTCGGCGAGCGCGCAGAAGGTGATCGACGCGGCCGGCGCCAACGGCGTCGACAAGAAGGACGTCGCCACCGCGAACGTGCGGGTCAATCCCCGCTACGGCACCGACCGGCAGATCACCTCCTACGAGGCGACGCAGTCGCTCACGGTGAAGGTCCGCAAGCTGGAGACCGCGTCGAAGCTGCTCGGCGACCTCGCGACCGCCGGCGGCGACGCGACCCGGATCAGCTCGGTCGGCTTCGACATCGAGAACGACTCCGCCCTCAAGGCGACGGCCCGCGACAAGGCCTTCGCGGAGGCCAAGTCCCGCGCCGAGCAGTACGCGAAGCTCTCGGGCGGCAAGCTCGGCGAGGTCCGCACGGTCACCGAGGGCGCGTCCGCCCGGCCCACCACGACCCGGCAGTTCTCGGCCCCCGACTCCGCTCCGGGCGTCGCCGCCGCACCCGTGCCGATCGAGTCCGGCGAGCAGTCGCTCACCGTGACGGTGACGGTGGTCTTCGCGCTGTCCTGACCGGTCTCGCACCGCTCAGTCGAGGATCCGGCGCACGACCCCGTCGGCCAGCAGGCGGCCGGCGTCGGTCAACACGTACGCGTCGGCCTCGCGGCGGAGGTTCCCGACGACGACCTCCGCGTCGGCCCGGGCGGCCTCGTCGGGCCGCAGCACGGCGAGGGGGATCCCGGACCGCATGCGCACGCGCAGCATCACGTCCTCGACGTGCCGGTCCTCGTCGGTGAGCACCTCGTGGCCCGCGATCGGCAGCGCCCCGCCCGCGACGGCCTCGGCGTAGCGGGCCGGGTGCTTGACGTTCCAGACCCGCGTCCCGGCGACGTGCCCGTGCGCGCCGGGCCCGGCGCCCCACCAGTCGGCGCCCTCCCAGTACAGCTCGTTGTGCCGGCACCGCCCCGCGTCCGAGCGGGCCCAGTTCGACACCTCGTACCAGTCGAAGCCGGCGTCCCGCAGGGCGCCGTCGAGCATCTCGTAGCGGTGGGCGAGCACGTCCCCGTCGGTGTCGGGCAGCTCGCCGCGCCGGATCCGCCGGGCCAGCGCCGTGCCGTCCTCGACGATGAGCGCGTACGCGGAGACGTGGTCGACGCCCGCGTCGAGCACCGCGTCGAGCGAGGCCCGCAGGTCGTCGTCGGACTCCCCCGGCGTGCCGTAGATGAGGTCGAGGTTCACGTGGTCGAAGCCCGCGGCGCGGGCCTCCTTCGCCGCGGCCACGGCCCGCCCGGGCGTGTGCGTGCGGTCCAGCACGCGCAGCACGTGCGCGGCCGCCGACTGCATGCCGAGCGAGACCCGGGTGAAGCCCGCCTCCCGCAGCCGCGCGAAGAACTCCGGCGAGGTGGACTCGGGGTTCGACTCGGTGGTCACCTCCGCGTCCTCGGCGAAGGTGAAGTGCCGGCGGGCCGTGTCGAGCAGGGCCGCGAGGCCGTCGCCGCCCAGGAGCGACGGGGTGCCGCCGCCCACGAAGACCGTCGACACTTCTGCGTCGCCGAGCGCGCGGCGCGCCAGCGCCAGCTCCCCGTCGATCGCCTCCGCCCAGGCCTGCGGCGAGGTCGACGCGCCCAGTTCGCCGGCGGTGTACGTGTTGAAGTCGCAGTAACCGCAGCGCGTCGCGCAGAACGGAACGTGCAGGTACAGCCCGAACGGTGTCGCGGCACCGTCGAGCCGGCTGAGCTCAGGGGTCGAGGGCGCGGGCACGGGTCCAGTCTGGCAGGTGCGCCGACCACGGGATTTCGTGCACCGGTGAGCGGAACCCGATTCCTCTTTTCCGCCCAGCCGGTGGCACAATGATCTCGATGGATGGACAGGGAGAGCTGCTGGCGTCGCGCCGGCACATCGATTACCTGCGGGTCTGCAGCAGCGGCTGTCGGGCCTGATTGGCGACGCCTCTGCCCGCGTCGATTCCCGGAAGCGCCACCAGCCCGGCGCACCATCCCATGAATCCCAGGAGTCTCCATGACGTCGATCGCCGACGCCCCTGTCCCCTCCGCCGCTGACGCCGCCCCCACGCGGCCGGCGCGCACGCGCCCGGTCAAGCGCAAGTCGGAGGGCCAGTGGAAGCTGGGGTACCGCACGCCGCTGAACCCCAACGAGCAGACCAAGCGCGATGACAACCCGCTCAACGTGCGCGCCCGGATCGAGAACATCTACTCGAAGCAGGGCTTCGACTCGATCGACAAGGCCGACCTCCGCGGCCGCATGCGCTGGTGGGGCCTGTACACGCAGCGCGAGCAGGGCTACGACGGCACGTTCACCGGCGACGAGAACATCGACCTGCTGGAGGCGCCGTACTTCATGATGCGGGTGCGCTGCGACGGCGGGAAGCTCGACGCGGCGCAGATGCGCACGCTCGGCGAGCTCTCCACCGAATTCGGCCGCGACACCGCCGACCTCTCGGACCGCGAGAACGTCCAGTTCCACTGGATCGAGATCGAGAGCGTCCCGGAGATCTGGAAGCGCCTCGAGGCCGTCGGCCTCAAGACCACCGAGGCCTGCGGCGACTGCCCCCGCGTGGTGCTCGGCTCCCCGCTGGCCGGCGAGTCCTTCGGCGAGATCCTGGACCCGTCGCCCGCGATCGACGAGATCGTGCGCCGCTACATCGGCGACCCGAAGTACTCGAACCTGCCGCGCAAGTTCAAGACCGCCATCTCGGGCCAGCAGGACGTGGTCCACGAGATCAACGACGTGGCCTTCGTCGGCGTCGAGCACCCCGAACACGGCCCCGGCCTCGACCTCTGGGTCGGCGGCGGCCTCTCGACGAACCCGATGCTCGCGCAGCGCGTGGGCGCGTGGATCCCGCTCGACGAGGTGCCCGACGTGTGGGAGGGCGTGGTCTCGATCTTCCGCGACTACGGCTACCGCCGCCTCCGCAGCAAGGCCCGGCTGAAGTTCCTCGTCAAGGACTGGGGCATCGAGAAGTTCCGCCAGGTCCTCGAGGACGAGTACCTCGGCCGCAAGCTGATCGACGGTCCCGCGCCGGAGCAGCCGGAGCGCCCCATCGACCACATCGGTGTGCAGAAGCTGCGCAACGGCCTCAACGCCGTCGGCTTCTCCCCCATCGCGGGCCGCGTCTCGGGCACGGTCCTGAGCGGCGTCGCCGACGCGATGGAGCGGGTGGGCTCGGACCGCGCCTCGTTCACGCCGTACCAGAAGCTCATCGTGCTCGACGTGCCCGATGATCAGGTCGACTCCCTGATCGACGAACTGGCTCCGCTGGGCCTGCAGGGCCGCCCGTCGATCTGGCGGCGCAACCTCATCGCCTGCAGCGGCATCGAGTTCTGCAAGCTCTCCTTCGTGGAGACCCGCAAGCGCTCGCAGGTCCTGGTGCCCGACCTGGAGCAGCGGCTCGCCGACATCAACGCCCAGCTGGACGTGCCGATCACGGTGAACATCAACGGCTGCCCCAACTCCTGCGGCCGCTCCCAGATCGCCGACATCGGCTTCAAGGGCCAGCTCGTGGACGACCACGAGGGGAATCAAGTCGAGGGCTTCCAGGTTCACCTTGGTGGAAGCCTCGGGCTCGACAGCGGGTTCGGCCGCAAGCTGCGCCAGCACAAGGTGCTGTCGACGGACCTCGGGGACTACATCGAGCGAGTGGTGCGGAACTTCGTGTCGCAGCGCGAGGCCGACGAGCGCTTCGCGCAGTGGACGCTCCGCGCCGCGGAGGAGGACCTGCGATGACCGCACCGTCGAACCCCCTGACCGGACGCGACGCGGACGAGCTCCGCGCCCTCGCGGAACGCGCGTCGAAGGAGCTGGAGGGCGCGGATGCGCTCACCCTGCTGCGGTGGACGCTCGACACCTTCGGCGAGGACTTCATCGTCGCGTCGAACATGCAGGACGGGGTGCTGGTGCACCTCGCCAAGCAGGTGCAGGACCGGCCGAAGGTGCTGTTCCTCGACACCGGCTACCACTTCCCCGAGACCATCGGCATGCGCGATGCGGTCGAGGCGATCTACGAGGTGGACCTGCTCAACGTGACGCCCGAACGGAGCGTCGGCGAGCAGGACGCCGCGCTCGGCAAGGACCTGTTCGCGAGCGACCCGGCGCTGTGCTGCAACCTGCGCAAGGTGGTGCCGCTGCGCGAATCGCTCAAGGGATTCCGCGCCTGGGTCACCGGCATCCGCCGGGTGGAGTCGCCCACCCGCGCGAACGCCCCGTTCATCTCCTTCGACGAGGGCTTCGGCCTGCTGAAGGTGAACCCCATCGTCGACTGGTCCGACGAGCAGATGCAGCAGTTCATCGAGGAGAACGGCATCCTGGTGAACCCGCTGGTCGACGAGGGCTACCCGTCGATCGGCTGCCAGCCCTGCACGAACAAGCCCGCCCCGGGTTCCGATCCTCGAAGCGGCCGCTGGGCCGGTTCGACCAAGACAGAATGCGGACTGCACGCCTCATGACCATCACAGAGCCCACGGAGCCGATCGTGTCCACTGGCGACCCCACGGAATTCAGCACGCTCGACGCACTGGAGTCCGAGGCCATCCACATCTTCCGCGAGGTCGCGGGCGAGTTCGAGCGACCCGTCATCCTGTTCTCGGGCGGCAAGGACTCGACGGTGCTGCTGCACCTCGCGGTCAAGGCCTTCTGGCCGGCGCCGCTGCCCTTCGCGCTGCTGCACGTGGACACCGGCCACAACCTGCCGGAGGTGCTGGACTTCCGCGACCGGATGGTCGAGAAGTACAACCTGCGCCTGCACGTGGCGAAGGTCGAGGATTACCTCGCCGACGGCCGGCTCGAGGAGCGCGCCGACGGCATCCGCAACCCGCTGCAGACGGTGCCGCTGCTCGATGCCATCTCGGAGAACCGGTTCGACGCCGTCTTCGGCGGCGGCCGGCGCGACGAGGAGCGGGCCCGCGCCAAGGAGCGGATCTTCTCGCTGCGCAACGCCTTCGGCCAGTGGGATCCGAAGCGGCAGCGTCCGGAGTTGTGGAACCTGTACAACGGCCGGCACGCGCCCGGCGAGCACGTGCGGGTGTTCCCGATCAGCAACTTCACCGAGCTCGACATCTGGCGCTACATCGCCCGCGAGGACATCGAGCTGGCATCGATCTACTACGCGCACGAGCGCGAGGTCTATTCGCGCGACGGGATGCTGATGACCTCCGGCGTGTGGGGCGGCCCCCGCGAGGGCGAGGACGTGCAGACCCTGTCGGTGCGGTACCGCACCGTGGGCGACGGCTCCACCACCGGCGCGATCGAGTCGACCGCGTCGAACAACGAGCAGATCATGGCCGAGGTCGCCGCGTCGCGCCTCACCGAGCGCGGCGCCACCCGTGGCGACGACCGCGTCTCCGAGGCCGCCATGGAGGACCGCAAGAAGGAGGGGTACTTCTGATGAGCGCACCCGTGAACACCGCTCCCGCGCTCCTGCGCCTGGCCACCGCCGGCTCCGTCGACGACGGCAAGTCCACCCTCGTCGGGCGGCTGCTCTACGACACGAAGTCCGTGCTCGCCGACCAGATCGACGCCGTGACCCGCGCATCGGTCGACAAGGGCCTCGACACCCCGGACCTGTCGCTCCTGGTGGACGGCCTGCGCGCCGAGCGCGAGCAGGGCATCACGATCGACGTGGCCTACCGCTACTTCGCCACGCCCAACCGGTCCTTCATCCTCGCCGACACCCCCGGCCACGTGCAGTACACCCGCAACACGGTGTCCGGCGCGTCGACCGCACAGGTCGTGATCCTGCTGACCGACGCGCGCAAGGGCGTCATCGAGCAGACCCGCCGGCACGCTGCGGTGCTGTCGCTGCTGGGCGTTCCGCGGCTCGTGCTCGCGGTCAACAAGATCGACCTGGTGGAGGACCCCGCGTCGGTGTTCCAGGAGATCTCCGCCGAATTCCGCGCGCTCACCGGCTCGCTGGGCTGGGCCGAGGAGTCCGTCCACGCCATCCCGGTCTCGGCGTTGCACGGCGACAACGTCGCCTCGCGGTCGGACCAGACGCCGTACTACGACGGCCCGTCGCTCATCGAGCACCTCGAGTCGATCCCCACGGACCCGGACACGAAGCCGATCGGCTTCCGCTTCCCCGTGCAGTACGTGATCCGGCCCCGCACGCCCGAGTACCCCGACTACCGCGGGTACGCCGGGCAGGTGGCCGCCGGCACCGTCGACGTGGGCGACGAGGTGCTCGTCCTGCCCGCCGGCACCCGCAGCCGGGTTGAGCGGATCGACACCCCGGACGGCGAGCTCGCCTCCGCGCACACCGGCCGCTCCGTGACAGTGATCCTCGCCGACGACGTGGACGTCAGCCGCGGCGACGTGATCGTCTCCGCCGCGGATGCCCCCGAGGCGCGACAGCAGTTCGAGGCGACGGTGTGCTGGTTGGCCGAGAAGCCGCTGCGCATCGGTGCGCGGCTGCTGCTCAAGCACGGCACCAAGACCACGCAGGCCATCATCGGCGGGCTGGACGCGGTCTTCGACGAGCAGAATCTCACTGTCGGCGAGGGCAGCACGCTGGAGCTGAACCAGATCGGCCGCATCACCGTCCAGACCGCGGAGCCGATCGTCGCGGACGACTACGACAAGAACCGGGAGATGGGCTCGTTCCTGCTCATCGACCCCGCGGGCGGCAACACGCTCGCCGCGGGCCTGGTCGGGGACGCCCTGGCCCACCTGGTCTGAGCAGTTCGACGGTCCGCCGGCCGCGCCCCGTTCTCGGGGCGCGGCCGGCGCCGTTTCTGCGCCACCCCTGGATCTATTGACAGTGTGCTGTCATACTGACAGCACACTGTCATTAGGAGCATTCGATGTCCCCTCGCACCATCGCCCTGTACGCCACCGACACCATGGCCGACTGGGAGTACGCCTACCTCACCACCCAGATCGCGCAGGCCGAGCAGGCCCGGCCGGGTCGCTTCACCCTCACGCTGGTCGGCGATGGACTCGACGAGGTGACCTCGCTCGGCGGAATGCCGGTGCGTCCCACGCGCGACGTCGCCGATCTCGTCGACGACGGTGCGCTCGCGGCGCTGATCCTCCCCGGTGGGGAGCGCTACGACGAGGGGCACGAGCGAGTGCTCGAGACCGCGGAGGGCCTGCTCGCGCGGGGCGTTCCGGTGGCCGCCATCTGCGGCGCCACCTTCCTCCTCGCCCGCGCCGGCCTGCTCGACGACCGCCGCCACACCTCCAACGACCCCGGCTACCTCCAGCTCACCGGCTACACGGGCGGCGCGCTCTACACCGACGCGCCCGTGGTCACCGACCGCGGGATCACCACGGCGAGCGGCATTCACGCGGTGCCGTTCACCGCCGAGGTCATGCGGGTCACCGGCCTGTACCCCGACGACGTGGCGGACGCCTGGGAGCAGCTGTTCCGCACCGGCGAGACCCGCCATTTCCACCGGCTGATGGAGGCGACGAGTGCCTGGCAGAACGCCTGAGGGTGACGCCCTCACCGCACTGGTCCTCCCCGCGTTCGAGCTGAACGGGGAGTTCCTCGCCGCCGCGGCGGCGATCACCGGCCCCCACGCCCTCACCCCCGCGCAGTGGCAGGTCCTGGGGGCGACGCTCGACGAGGCGCGGCCCGTGTCCGAGATCGCGCGACGGATCGGCCTCGGACTCACCCGGCAGAGCGTGCAGCGCGTGGCGAACGACGTAGTGGACCGCGGCTGGGCGGAGTGGGCGGACAACCCGCACCACCGTCGCGCGAAGCTGCTCGCCCCTACCGATGCCGGCCGCGCCGCCGTGGCCGCCATGGCCGCCGAGCAGCATGCCTGGGCCGATCACGTGGGCGCCGCCGTCGGGACGGAGGACCTGGAGACGCTGCGCGCGCTCATCGCCCGCGTCGTCGCCGCGTCCCGCGACCACCGCGCGGCGACCGCCCCGTCCGACTGACGCCGCCTGCGTCAGAACATCTCGACGGCCCACGCCCGGCGCGGGCTGAACAGCATCAGGTCGGCGCGGGCAGCCGCCCCGTCGGACAGCTCGCGGATCGCCCCGGTCGCGACGCGCCGCGACACCGGCTCGTCGGAGAGCCACAGCCGGCCGAGGTCGGCGATGTCGACGGCCAGGTCCGCGGGCTCGTCGGTGGGCGAGCAGGTGCCCGCTCCCCCGTCAGTGGAGATCAGGAAACGCCCGTGCGCGGGGCCGGGGCCGGCACCGTCGAACCCCGGATCGGTGACGTCGAGCACGAGCCGGCCCGGCGCGGCGTAGGTGCGCGCCGAGAACAGGGCGGGTACGTCGAAGGGCCGGATCCACAGGAAGTCGGTGCGGTTGGACAGCTGCACGGTGCGAGGGTCGGCGGGGACGGTGCTCACGACGTCGTCCAGGGGCCGCTGCGACGCCTCGACCCACAGCACCCAGTCGATGCTCATCGCGAAGGACCAGAGGTCGCGCTCGGCGGACGCGTCGACGGCGAGCAGCTCGGTGACCTTGAGCGTGGAGTCGGGCCGGCTGTCGGTCCACTTGGGCGCGACCGTGTAGGCCAGCACGCCCGCGACGTCGCCGCCGCGACGCAGCACCACGCGCAGGGTCTCGTCGGGCCCGCCGCCCGGCAGCACCCCGGCCGTGCGGCGCAGGTTGATGTCGAGCTTCGAGACCTGCCCGGGATAGTCGAGCAGCTCGCGGACGCGGATCGACGCGGCGAGGTAGTCCTCGCTCCGGGCGTACCGCACCTCGCCGACGGGCGGCTCGGGCAGGCGGCCGCGGTCCACGGCGACCCGGACGTCGACGGTCTCGGTGCTCTGCCCGAAGCCGTAGCGGCCGTAGATCGCCTGCTCGGCGGCGATCAGGGTGGCCGCGGGCGCGCCGCCGGCGAGGGCTGCGGAGAGGCACTCGCGCATGTGCGTGCCGAGGATGCCGCGGCGACGGTGCGTGGGCAGCACCGTCACCGCCGAGATCGCGCGCACGGGCACCCGCGCGCCGCCGACGGCGGTCAGCTCCTGGTCGAAGGAGAGGAAGGTCCCGACGGTGCGCCCGCCGTCGACCGCGACGCGGTGGTCGAGCGAATCCAGCTGCGCGGACACCGCTTCGAGCCACTGCTCGGCGTCGGGCATCTTGCTCTGGAAGCCGATGGTCGCGCACTCCTGGAAGCCGAGGAGTTGCTCACGGGTGGTGACGCGCTGGAAGTCGATACCGCTCGAATCGGTCATACCGCCAACATTACCGACGCACACAACCGGGTTTCCGGCTCAGCAGCCCCACCCGCAGCGATGGACGCCGAGGATCGCTCCATCCAGGCCCGCGACGAGGTGCGAGTCGATACCGATGTCATTGACGCCGATCCAGACCTGGCCGCCGTCGTCGCCGCCGACCGTCACGCGGAAGGGCACGTTCGGCGACAGATTCGCGGCGCCCGTGAGCCCGAGCCGTTCGGGCGAGGACGCGATCAGCTCCGCGAGGCGCCTCGTGTCGAGCCGCGCGACGTCGACGCGGAGCGCCGCGTCCGACGACACCGCCTGGCCGCCGTAGACCTCGCGGTCGTGGAACGCCCCTCCGAGGGAGTACGTGTACCACGCCGCACCGGTGGGCGACACCGCCTCCGGGACCCTGACCACCGCCTTGTCCCGGTAGAAGTGCACGCCCTCGATCACCGTGGTGCCGAACTTCTCCCGGGTCGCGCGCACCACCTCATCGAGGCCGGCGGCGGAGAACATCGGCCCGCCCACGAGGCGGTCCGCCACCTGCGCCGCGGCACCGGGGCGGTCGTCGGCGGCCGCGGGCCGGTCGGGGACGGACTCGGCCGAGAACCACGCGATCGCCACCGCGAGAATCGTGACCACGACCGCGATCGCGACCACGACGACCGCCACCCGCGCGCGCCGTTCCCCCCGACGGTGCGCGCTCGGGGCCACCGGAACCTGGAGGTCGCGCAGCACGAGGTCGAGCTCCCGAATGGTCGTCGCGGCGCGAGCAGCGGCGAGGCGGTCGAGGTGTTCGTCCACCGTCAGCTGCCCGTCGGTGAAGGCCTCGTCGACGCGGGCCATGACCCACACCCGGTCGACGTCCCGCGCCCGCAGGTCCGCAGCTCCCCGCAGGTCCCGCGGTTGCTCATCCCGCGCCGCCATGTTCACGACCGTACATCGACGGCGAGGCGCCGATCGCTACTTCGGCGCGGCGATCTCCGGCACGTGGGTGGCGCGTACGTACACGACGTCGCCCTCCGCGAGGTCCAGCGCGGTGGCGTCACCGCGGGTGATCTGCGCCTGGAAGCGCTCCCCCGTCGCGGCGTTCTTCAACTCGACGCGCACCTCGAAGCCGAGGTAGACCACGCGCTCGACCTCGGCGCGCAGCACGCCCGCCTCCTCCGCGGTCAGCCCGCCGGCGCGGGCCAACTCGGGCGTGCGGCCGACGCGGATGTCGTGCGGGCGTACGAGCACGCCGTTGAGCTTCGCGACGGAGCCGAGGAAGGACATGACGAACTCGGTCTCGGGCCGGTCGTAGACGTCCGACGGGGTGCCGACCTGCTCGATGCGACCCTTGTTGAGGACCGCGATCCGGTCGGCGATGTCGAGCGCCTCCTGTTGGTCGTGGGTCACGATCACGGTGGTCACGTGCACCTCGTCGTGCAGCCGGCGCAGCCAGGACCGCAGCTCGTCGCGCACCTTCGCGTCCAGCGCGCCGAAGGGCTCGTCGAGCAGCAGCACCTGCGGGTCCACCGCCAGCGCGCGGGCGAGCGCCATGCGCTGGCGCTGGCCGCCCGACAGCTGCGCGGGGTAGCGGGTCTGGAAGCCACTGAGCCCGACGACCTCGAGCAGGTCGTCGACCTTGGCCTTCACCTCGGCCGCCGGGCGCTTGCGGATCTTGAGCCCGAACGCGACGTTCTCCCGCACCGTCATGTGCTTGAACGCGGCGTAGTGCTGGAAGACGAAGCCGATGTCGCGCTGCTGCGGGGTCGCGTGCGTGACGTCGACGCCGTTGATCTCGACGAGGCCCGAGTCGAGCCGGTCGAGGCCGGCGATCGAGCGCAGCAGCGTCGACTTGCCGGATCCGGAGGGCCCGAGCAGCGCGGTCAGCGAGCCGTCCGGGATCTCCAGGGAGACGTCATCGAGGGCCGCGAAGTCGCCGTAGCGCTTGTTGGCTCCCACCACGTTAATCGTCATCGCGGTTCCTCCTGCGGGTCGCTTCGAGCAGGGACATCGCCACCAGCGCGACGAGCGCCAGCAGCATGAGCAGCGTCGCGGCGGCGTACGCCCCGAAGGTGTTGTAGTCGTCGTGGTTGCGCGAGCTCACCAGCAGGGTGAGCGTCTGCGAGATGCCGGGGAAGTTCGACGAGACCATGAGCACGGCGCCGTACTCGCCCAGCGCTCGGGCGATCGTGAGCACCACGCCGTAGGTCAGGCCCCAGCGGATCGCCGGCAGCGTGATCCGCCAGAAGGTCTGCCAGGCGCTCGCGCCCAGGGTCGCGGCGGCCTGCTCCTGGTCCTGCCCGATCTCGTGCAGCACCGGCTCCACCTCGCGCACCACGAAGGGCAGCGTCACGAAGGTCGTCGCCAGCACCATGCCGGGCAGCCCGAAGATGATCCGGAAGCCGAGGGATTCGATGCCGCCGAACCAGCCTCCCACGCCCCACAACATGATGAGCGCGACGCCCACCACCACCGGCGAGACCGCGAAGGGCAGGTCTACCGCGGCCTGCAGCGCGGCCTTGCCGCGGAACTTCCCACGGGCCAGGGCCAGCGCGACGAGCACGCCGAAGATCACGTTGAGCGGCACCACGATCGCGACGATGAGCAGCGAGAGCTGCAGCGCCGAGATCGCGGCCGGGGTGGTGATCCAGGCCCAGAACTCACCGAAGCCGCGCTCGAACGAGCGGTACAGGATCACGCCGATGGGCAGCACCAGCAGCACCAGCAGGTACAGCAGCGCGACCGACCGGAGGCTCAGCACCGTCTTCCTGGAGAGATTCACTCCTGCTCCTCCCTCTTCGCGGTCCTCGATCCGACGAACCGCATCACCGCCAGCAGCACGAAGGCGATGGCGAGCAGCGCGACCGAGATGGCGGACGCGGCCACCTGGTTGTCGACCTCGAGCTGCTGCTGGATGTACTGCGAGGCCACCTGCGTCTGGCCGGGGATGTTGCCGCCGACCAGCACGACCGAGCCGAACTCGCCGATCGCGCGGGTGAAGGCGAGGCCGGCGCCGGAGAGGATCGCGGGCAGCAGTGTGGGGATGACGATCTTCGCCGCGATCACCCGGTTGGGCGCGCCGAGGGAGGCCGCAGCCTCCTCGACCTCGCGGTCGAGCTCGATGAGCACGGGCTGCACCTGCCGCACCACGAAGGGCAGCGTCACGAAGGCCAGCGCGATGACGATCGCCGGCTGGGTCGCGTTCAGCGTCAGCCCGACGGGGCTGTCCGGCCCGTACAGCGAGAGCAGCACGATCGACGCGACGATCGTCGGCAGGGCGAAGGGCAGGTCGATGAGGGCGTTGACGACGCCCTTGCCGGGGAAGTCGTCGCGCACGAGCACCCAGGCGATGACGGTGCCCATCACCACGTTGATCAGCGTGACCAGCAGCGAGACCCACACGGTGATGACCAGGGTGGAGACCGCGTTCTTCGCGGTCAGCGCCACCCAGAACCCGGACCAGCCGTGGTCGAAGGCCTTGGTCGTGATGGCCGCGATCGGCAGCAGCACGATCAGCGAGATCCACAGCCAGGCCACGCCGATGCGCAGCGGGTTGATCAGGCTCCGCATCACTTGCCGCCGTTCTTGTAGGCCGCGGCGATGGCGCCCTTGTCGCCGAACAGCGCCGCGTCGACGGCGGCCCAGCCGGTGAGGTCCTTGCCGTTGTTCTTCGCGGCCGTCCCCTTACCAAGCACCGCGCCGAGCTCGTCGATCGTCCAGAGTCGCTGCGGCTGCGCGGGGAACAGGTGCGCGGTCTCGGCGGCGATCGCGGGGTCGCCGGCCCGGAAGCCCGACCGCGGGATGGCGCGCTGCGCCTCGGGCGAGAACAGGAAGCCGACGAAGCGGTTCGCCGCGTCGAGGGACTGCGCAGTGTTCACGACGGCGACGGGCAGGTCGATGCGGAAGGACTGCGGCGGGATGAAGTACTCGGGCTTGGGCTTGCCGTCCTTCTCACTCTGCCGCTGCAGGAGCACGGCCTCGCTCTCGTAGCTGAGCAGCACGTCGCCCTGCCCGGACTCGAAGGCGGAGGTGGCGTCGCGGCCGGAGCCGGGACTCACGGTCGTGTGATCGCGGATGAGCTCCTTGACGAAGGCCAGCCCCTTCGCCGGCTCCTGACCGCCGTTGGAGAGCGCGGCGTAGGGCGCGAGCAGGTTCCACTTGGCCGAGCCCGAGCTCGCCGGGTTCGGGGTGACCACCTCGACGCCGGGCTTGAGCAGGTCGGCCCAGTCGTGGATGCCCTTCGGGTTGCCGGGCCGGACCACGACGGCGACGAGGGACGTGAAGGGCACGGAGCGCCGCGGGTAGGCCTTCTCCCAGTCCTTGTCGATGAGCCCGGCCTTGACGATGCGGGTCACGTCCGGCGCGACGGACATGTTCACCACGTCGGCGGGCACGTGCCGCGCGACCTTGCGGGACTGATCGCCGGAGGCGCCGTAGGACTGCGAGAAGCCCACGTCGGGGTTGGTCTCGCGGAACAGCGGGATGGCCACGTCGAAGGCGGGCTTGGGCGCCGCGAAGGCGACGAGGTTCACCCGCTTGTCGCCACTGGAGATGTCGACGCCGTGCGGGTCGTCGGTGGAGCCGCCGCCGCACGCCGTGAGCACCACGGTCAGGGCGATCGCGACGATGCTCACAGCACGGCCGCGGAGGCTGGGTCGGATCACGTCTCGCCGTTCTCCTCGGGACAAGGTCAGGCGAGAATCCTACGGAGAGCCGTCAGCGCAGCAGGGCCCACGCGACGACGAGGAGCACCAGCAGCGCGATCAACGCGAGGGTCACCTTCGACTTGGGCACGAGCGCCCGCCATCCGCCGCCTGTCTCAGACACTCTCGTCATTCCCTTCTCCGGCACGCTGACCTGCGATGTCCGCGCGACCTGACCGCTCGAGGCGGGCGTCGAGCGCGTCGGCGACGCGATCGATGAGGGCGCTGAGGACGCGCACCACCAGCATTGCGATCACTGCGAGTACAACCATCACGAGGCTGACCTGCAGTACGTAGGGCAGTCCGGTGAGCCACAGCTCCACCGAGTCCCACCACTGCGCGATCGCATGCACCCGACCAGCCTAGCGACCGCCGTGCGCGAACCCGCCACCGTGCCTCATCATGGTGTGCATGGCAGCGAAGAACGACGGCCCCACCACCGACGCACCCGGCCCCGATGTGCTCGGTCTCGATGCGCTCGTGACCGACGCCCCGTCGATCGGCGATGCGGTCTTCCCGCCCATCCACGACTACGCCTTCCTCTCGGACTGCGAGAACACCTGCCTGATCGCGCGCGACGGCAGCGTCGAATGGATGTGCATCCCCCGCCCCGACTCCCCCAGCGTCTTCGGCGCGATCCTCGACCGCGGCGCCGGCTCCTTCCGGCTCGGGCCGTACGGCGTGAAGGTCCCCGTCGACCGGCGCTACCTGCCCGGCAGCCTCATGTTGGAGACCACGTGGCAGACCTCCACCGGCTGGCTGATCGTGCGCGACGCCCTCGTGATGGGTCCCTGGCACGACACGAGCACCCGGTCCCGGACGCACCGTCGGACCCCGACGGACTGGGACGCCGAGCACATCCTGCTCCGCACGGCCCGGTGCGTGTCCGGCACCGTCGAGCTGCAGCTCAACTGCGAGCCGGCCTTCGACTACCACCGGGCCGGCGCCGAGTGGACCTACTCGGCGGACGGCTACGGCGAGGCCGTCGCGCGGGCCCGCACGGACTTCGGGAAGAACCCGGAGCTCAAGCTCACGACGAACATGCGGCTGGGGCTGGAGGGCCGGGAGGCCCGGGCGCACACCCGCCTCAAGGAGGGCGATGAGGTCTTCGTCGCCCTGTCCTGGAGCAAGCATCCCGTGCCGCAGACCTACCCCGAGGCGACGCAGAAGATGTGGGCGACCGCGGAGTCCTGGCGGCAGTGGATCAACCGCGGCCAGTTCCCCGACCACCCGTGGCGCACCTACCTGCAGCGTTCGGCGCTCACCCTGAAGGGCCTGACGTACTCCCCCACTGGCGCGCTGCTGGCTGCGTCGACCACCTCGCTCCCGGAGACGCCGGGCGGCGTCCGCAACTGGGACTACCGCTACGCCTGGGTGCGCGACTCCACGTTCGCGCTCTGGGGCCTGTACACGCTGGGCCTCGACCGCGAGGCCGAGGACTTCTTCTCCTTCATCGCCGATGTCTCCGGTGCCAACAACGGCGAGCGTCACCCGCTGCAGGTCATGTACGGGGTCGGCGGGGAGCGCACTCTCCTCGAGGAGGAGCTCGGGCACCTCTCGGGGTACGACGGTGCGCGGCCCGTCCGGATCGGCAACGGGGCGTTCGACCAACGCCAGCACGACATCTGGGGCACGATGCTGGACTCGGTGTACCTGAACACCAAGTCCTCCGAGCGGATCCCCGAGACGCTGTGGCCGGTGCTCAAGGAGCAGGTCGAGGAGGCGCTCAAGCACTGGCGCGAGCCCGACCGCGGCATCTGGGAGGTGCGCGGCGAGCCGCAGCACTTCACCAGTTCCAAGGTCATGTGCTGGGTCGCGCTGGACCGCGGGGCCAAGCTCGCGGCGATGCACGGCGAGGACGACTACGCCCGCGAGTGGGCGGAGAAGGCCGAGGTCATCAAGGCCGACATCCTCGAGCACGGCGTGGATTCGCGCGGCGTGTTCACCCAGCGCTACGGCGCCCCCGCGCTCGACGCCTCCCTGCTGCTGGTGCCGCTGCTGCGGTTCCTCCCGTCCGACGACCCGCGGGTGAAGGCGACGGTGCTCGCCATCGCCGACGAGCTCACCGAGGACGGGCTCGTGCTGCGCTACCGCGTCGAGGAGACCGACGACGGCCTGCACGGCGAGGAGGGCACGTTCACGATCTGCTCGTTCTGGCTGGTCTCGGCGCTGGTGGAGATCGGCGAGGTCACCCGCGCCCGGGCGCTGTGCGAACGGCTTCTCGCGTACTCGTCGCCGCTGAAGCTGTACGCGGAGGAGATCGACCCGAAGTCGGGCAAGCACCTCGGGAACTTCCCCCAGGCCTTCACTCACCTGGCGCTGATCAACGCGGTGGTGCACGTGATCCGGGCCGAGGAGTCGGGGCACGACGCGTCCGCGTTCCTCCCCGCACATCACACGCCCTGAGGCCGTAACGTGCAGTCATGCACGACGACCGGCGGCTGACCGAAGAGCGGCTCGACAGGTTCACGCGGGAGTTCCTGAACGGGGCGGTGTATTCGCACTCGGCCCCGGTCACGGTGACCGCGTGGCCGGCGCCGGGCGAGCCGGTGCCCTTCGCGGAGGCGGTGGCCCAGGAGTACACGGCGATCACGCCCGGCACCCCGTGGGGCGCCCCCTGGTCCACGCTGTGGCTGCACGTGACCGGAGCGCCGCCGTCGGAGTGGTCGGACGTCGACGGCGCGCTCGAGCTCCGCGTCGAGCTCGGCTTCACCGGCGGCCCCGGCTTCAACGCCGAGGGCCTCGTGTACCGCGCGGACGGCACCGTCGTGAAGGGGATCTCGCCCTTCAACGCCTACGTCCCGCTGGAGCCCGGCGAGCCCGTGGACCTGTACATCGAGGCGGCCGCCAATCCCGACCTGGGCGGCGACTTCGTCTCCCCCACCCACCTGGGCGACCGGGAGACCGCCGGCGACGGTCCGCTGTACCGGCTCGGCACGATCGACCTCGCGCTGCGGGACCTGACGGTGTGGGATCTGCAGCAGGACGTCTGGACGCTGAACGGGCTCATGCACGAGCTGCCCTTCGACCTGCCCCGGCGGCACGAGGTGCTGCGCGCCCTGGAACGGATGCTGGACGTGGTGGACCCGCACGACGTCGCGGGCACCGCGGCGGCGGGCAGGGCGGCGCTGGCGCCCGCGCTCGCCTCGCCGGCGTACGGGTCGGCGCACCGGATCACGGCGGTCGGTCACGCGCACATCGATTCCGCGTGGCTGTGGCCGGTCCGCGAGACGGCCCGCAAGTGCGCGCGAACCTTCGCGAACGTCGTGGACCTCATGGACCGCGATCCCTCGTTCCGCTTCGCCTGCTCCTCCGCGCAGCAGTTCGCGTGGGTGCGCGATCGCTACCCCGAGCTCTTCGGTCGGATCAAGGACAAGGTGGCGGCCGGGCAGTTCATCCCGGTGGGCGGCATGTGGGTCGAGGCCGACACCAACATGCCCGGCGGCGAGGCGATGGCCCGGCAGTTCGTCGCGGGCAAGCGGTTCTTCCTGCACGAGTTCGGGATCGACACTCCCGAGGCGTGGCTGCCCGACTCCTTCGGCTACTCCGCGGCGATGCCGCAGATCGTCGCCGCCGCGGGCTCGCAGTACTTCCTCACGCAGAAGCTCTCGTGGAACCAGACGAACCGGATGCCGCACTCGACGTTCCTGTGGGAGGGCATCGACGGCACCGCGCTGTTCACACACTTCCCGCCCGTCGACAAGTACAACTCGGACCTGTCCGGCGCGGATCTCGCTCGGGCGCAGAAGAACTACCGCGAGCAGGGCACGGGCACCCGCTCGCTCGTCCCGTTCGGCTGGGGCGACGGTGGCGGCGGCCCCACCCGGGAGATGCTCGCCGCGGCCGCCCGCACGGCGTCGCTGGAGGGATCCCCCGCGGTCGAGATCTCCTCGCCCGCGGAGTTCTTCGACGCCGCCGCCGCGGAGCTGCCGCACCCGCCGCGCTGGGTGGGCGAGCTGTACCTCGAGTTCCACCGCGGCACCTACACGTCGCAGGCCAACACGAAGCAGGGCAATCGGCGCAGCGAACACCTCCTGCGCGAGGCCGAGCTGTGGGCGGCGACCGCCGCCGTCCGCACCGGATTCGCGTACCCGCTGGAGGAGTTCGAGGAGATCTGGCACCTGGTGCTGCTCCAGCAGTTCCACGACATCCTGCCCGGCAGCTCCATCGCCTGGGTGCACCAGGACGCGGAACGGAACTACGCCGCGGTGGCGCGGCGGCTCGAACGGATCATCGCGGCGGCCCTGGAGGCGCTGGCGGGCAGCGACTCCCGGACGCAGCGGGTCGCGGATGCCGGCGAGCGCCGACTGGTGTTCAACGCCGCACCGCACGCCCGCGACGGGGTACCCGCCTTGGGCGCGGCGGTGGTCGACGCGCCCGAGTCCGTCCCACCGGCACCCGAGGGATCGGGCTTCCGGCTGGACAACGGCGTGGTCTCCGCCCTGATCGACGCCCGCGGCCTGCTCGTCTCGTTGGTCGACGCCGCGACCGGCCGGGAGGCGATGGCGGCGCCCGGTAACCTGCTCCAACTGCACCGCGACATCCCGAACCACTGGGAGGCGTGGGACATCGACTCGTTCTACCGCCGCGACGTGACGGACCTCGTCGACGCGGAGGCGGTGACGGCCGAGCGCGACGCCGTCGTGGTGCGCCGCGCCTTCGGGGACTCGACGATCACGCAGCGGATCTCCCTGCGAGCAGATTCCCCGGCCCTAGACATCGAGAACGACATCGACTGGCACGAGCGGCAGAAGCTGCTCAAACTGGCCTTCCCGTTCGACGTCCACGCCGAGCGCAGCGCCGCGGAGACCCAGTTCGGCCACGTCTTCCGGCCCACGCACGCCAACACGTCGTGGGACGCCGCGAAGTTCGAGATCTGCGCGCACCGCTGGGTGCACGTGGGCGAGCCCGATTACGGCGTCGCCGTCGCGAACGACTCCACCTACGGTCACGACATCACGCGGCGTCCCATCGATTCCGACGGCGCGACGCCCGGCACCGCAACCCAGGCCGCCTCCGGCACCGCAACCGCGGCCGCATCCGGCACCGTCGTGCGGCTCTCGCTGCTCCGCGCGCCCCGCTACCCCGATCCCGAGACCGACCAGGGCCGGCACCGCCTCGCGGTCTCGGTGCGGCCGGGCGCGACGATCGGCGACGCCGTCGAGGAGGGCTACCGCCGGAACCTCGCGCCGCGCAGCGTCCCCGGCGCGGCGGCCGTCTCCCCGCTGGTCGCTGTCGACCACCCGGGCGTGATCGTCGAGGCGGTCAAGCTCGCGGAGGACGACAGCGGCGACGTGGTCGTGCGCCTCTACGAGTCCCGCGGCACTCGCGCGTCCGCGACCGTGCGCGCCGACTTCCCCCACGAGTCTGCCGTCCGCACCGACCTGCTGGAACGCCCTGCCGACGCTCCCGAGCCCGCCGGTGACGTCCGCCTCACTCTGAGTCCCTTTCAGCTGGTCACGCTGCGTTTCCGCCGCTGACGTGCTGAGCGTCACCTCGTTCGACCGGAGTCCCGGTGATAGTTTGATGGATCATCACTATCAATCGAGACTCTTCGAACCTAGGAGGTCGAGATGCTCAGCGTGCTGGCATTGATCACTTTCATCGTCTTCCTCGTCTGGCTGACGAGCGACCACGACGGCCTGGACTTCCGCGCGCGGGACGTCCGTCGCGCCGTCGCCGACCGGGACAGCCACACCGACCCGCGCGGTGTGATCGTCTCCTGACGCCGCGCAAACACGTGGCGCGCGAGCAGGTGAGTGCGCGACGATCGCGAGGTGGACACCGTCGACGTGGTCGTCGCTCACAGCTCGCGCGCGACGCTGCGCGTCGGTGACACCTTCCTGAAAGTCGACGGCGATCCGACGCACGCGCGCCGAGAGATCGACGCGATGCGGCTCGCGCCCGTGCCCACCCCGGACGTGCTCTGGCACGAACCACCCGTCCTTGCGGTGAAAGCCGTTCGCGGCACGGCACTCGGCTCGCTCGACGGACCGGATTCCGCTCCCAGGTCGGCGTGGATCGCCGCCGGAACCGCGATCCGGGCTCTCCACGATGCGCCGCTTCCACCGTGGCACGGGCCGTCGGCCGCGCGACTCGGCCGAGAACTCGACGCCGAGTGCGCGTGGCTCCTTGAGCACAGCGAGCTCCCCCAGCGGGTCATCACACAGAACCGCGAGAGCGCGCGATCCGTTCTGCGCCCCTGGAAGCCGGCGTTCATCCACGGCGATCTCCAGGTGGAGCACGTCTTCGTCGCCGACGGCGCCGTGACCGGCATCATCGACTGGTCCGAGGCCGCACAGGGCGATCCCGCGTACGACCTCGCGACCATGACTCTCGGTCATCCCGATCGCCTGGAGGACGTGCTCACCGGCTACGGCGGTGAGGTCGATCGCGACATCGTGCGGGGATGGTGGTCCATGCGCTGCCTGTTGGTCTCACGCTGGCTCATCGAGCACGGCTACGACCCGTCCGAACCCGGGTGCGAGCTCGACATCCTGCGGCGACTGGCGGACTGACGCGCCCTCGACGACGGTCTCGAGCGACTACCGGAGCAGCCCGACGGCCAGGCCCATGCCCACGAACAGGACCAGCTGATACGCGCAGTTGATCACGGTCAGTCGCGTGGGCTTCATCTCGAAACCGTTGTGCTGCGCCAGCGTCGACAACGAGAAGCACGCCCACGCCGCTGCCCCGACTGCGACACCGAGCCACGGGGAATCGCAGTCGAAGAAGCCGGCCGCGAGCGAGTCCGCCGCCGCCAGGCCGATCGCCGTCAAGACCAGCGAGGCGACGAAGATCACCATCGGCCCCTTGCCCGCGCCGGCCGAGATCTCTTTCGTGACGCCGGTCAGCTTGCGCCACGTCCCGCCCACGAGACCCCAGTCGCTGTACCAGACGAAGGCGATCACGAACCCGACGACGGTCGCCGCGAGTACTGCGAGCCAGCTGATGGTCATGTCCATGCGAATCGCTCCTCGGTCGCGCCATCCTGCGAATTGACTTGATACAATCAAGCATGGTTGAAAAAGTCAATCCTCCGGTGTCGGCCCGCTCGTACGGTCAGTTCTGCGCACTCGCGCGCTCACTGGACGTGATCGGCGACCGATGGACCCTCCTGATCGTCCGCGAGCTGCTGCCCGGGGAGATGCGGTACGGCGAGCTGAAGACCTCGCTCGCCGGGATCGCGACGAACCTCTTGGCGGATCGCCTGCGCAGCCTCGAAGCGAACGGGATCGTCGAACGCCACCTCGACGGTGCCGGTGTGGTCTATCGACTCACGCCGTGGGGCGCCGAGCTCCGCGAGCCGATGGAGGCACTCGGGCGGTGGGGCATCCCCCTGCTCGCCTCGGGCCGTGGAGACGACGCCTTTCAGCCCCGTTGGCTCACGCTCGCCGTCCCCGCCCTGCTGCGCGGTCGCACCGCCTCCCCTACCGTGGAGGCCGGGATCGAGGTCGAGGGCTTCCTCATGGTGGTGCGCGTCGACAAGGCGGGGCCGTCCGCCTTCGTCCCGGCGGAGCGACCAAGCACGGTCCTGACCGCGTCGCCCGACACCGTCGTCGGCCTCGCCACCGGCACCGTCGGCGTGGACGAGGCCGTCACCGAGGGCGTCCTCCAGGGTGACGCCTCACCTCTACGCGCGATCTTCCCGCAGCGTCAGTAGGGCGGCGGACCGTCGAACGACGGTGCCTGGAATCGCGGACGCGGCGCGCCGAGCGCGACGGCGATCGAAGCCTCCACGTCGCTGCGTGGGCGGTGCTCCAGAGCCCGTTCCGCCTCCAGCGCCGCGACGTTGCGGCGCCGCAGTCGCTCCCGCCGCGCGTGCTCGCGTTGCAGCCGGGTGCGCCCACCCGGTGCCGATGCTCCGGATTCCGAAGCCACGGAAGGCTCGGGCACGAGCCAGTGGACCCGCGCGAGGTCCGGAAAGAGCTGCAGCACGATCCCGTTGGGGTCGACGATGTAGCGCCTGCCGTCCGGGGACGTCCAAAGGATCCGCCCGTCCGGCAGGCGCGCGTCGATCCAGTCGCCGGCGGTCTTCACCTGATGGTGGGCGACGCACAGCGGCTGAATCTGCTCAGCCGTCGTCCCACCACCCAGCTCGGGCGCGCGATGGTCGTACTCGCGGCGATGATCGATCTGCGCCCTGGACGCCGGGCGATTGCAGAACGGGAACACGCAGCGCGGGAACACCAACCGCAGATATCGCCTCAGATCCGCGGATGGCCGGTATCCAGAGCTACCGCGCGCTGTGACCAGTGCACCGGGCAGACCTCCGCCACCGGGCAGACCTCCGCCACCGGGCGGCGGATCACCATCGCCGGGACCGGAATCATCAGGGCCTGAATCATCGGGGCCCGGGTCGTCGGGGCTTGTGCCGCCGACCCCTTCGCCCGGCCCGGAGTGCCCCTCCAGATGGGCGATGATCTCGGCTAACGCGCATGCGAACACGAAGTCCCTCGATCCGCGCGACATCTTTTCCTGCGCCCCCGGCGAACACCGCGCCGCTCCGGCCACCTCCGGCGTGGCGTCGTCAGCCTCGACATCGGAGATCCGCTGCCCGAACGGTCGGAGCTTCGCGTCGTCGCGAGCGGCGAGATCGCGTGCGTGCGCGCCAGTGATGGGCCCGTGGCCCACCAGATAGCCGAGCCCCGCGGGCGCCGGTGGCGCTTCGCCCACTGGTTCGGGCTCCGCCAACCGCTCCGCGTCCCCCGCCGGCTCAGCGAGGTCCCGCTCGTTCACCACCACGTTGATCATCGTGATGAACCGGGTGATCACGCCGTCGGCATCGGGCTCGCCCTGGAACCGCGCCTCGCGGTACCGGCATTCCGTTGCCTCACACTGACACCCGAGAGTGGAATAGCCCCGCGTCAATTGCATCAGCCCGTCCGCGTACCGCTGGGGCTGCGTGCGCGGGTCCTCGGCACACACGGTCCCGGCAATGTGGTCGACCCGCGTCGACAGCTCCTGCACGTCGTGCGCCGGCAGCAACGCGAACGCCGCGGCCATCCCGTCCTCCTCCGGACGGAACGTCACCCGGCGGTCCTGTTCGGCCGCCCGGCGACGCCGCTCCACACCGTCCGGATCGATCTGCTCCACCAGAAGATCCGCCGCTTCACGCAGCGCGGGGAGCGAGAGCACTTCGTACTGCTCGGTGAGGCGGTCCGCGAGGAGGCGGTCGAAGACGACCACCTGGTCGCCGGTGAGCACCCGCGAGCGGGTCAGCGCGACCTCGCCGGCCTTCGGCGCGATGACGCCCTCACCGATGAGCGCGAACACCTTCGGGATGCGCTCGACGAAGCCCACGGCGGTCTCGATCGCGTGTGACGCCGCAGCCGATCCGATGCGCAGCAACGTGGAGACCTGCGCCTCCACAGCCTCTGCCGCAGCGGAGAGCCGACGCCGGGCTTGCACCGCCTCCGCGTAGTCACCCGGTCGCGCCAGGTACTCCGCCTCGCCGTCCGCGTACATCACCCGGTGCAGCGCGTACACACTCGCCATGGTGCGGCAGAAGGCGATGTTCTCGGACCGCCGTTGTTCGAACAAAACCTGCACGACTCCGCGCTCATCGGCAGCACGACCGAGTCCCTGAGGAATGACTTCACCAGGTAGATCTCGCAATGCTGACGGAAGCGCCATAGCGCCATCCTACGCGCATATTTGCGACAGCGCCATACGATTCGAACACTTCTTCCGACGCGGCGCTCCGCCGACGATCGGCGTCAGCGCTTGGCCGGGTGCCGGGAGGCGGCCGCGCCGAGCCGCGTTTCGACGAGCTGTCAGGCAGTCAGGCCGCGGCGCTCCAAGAGCGGAGCGAAGTCGGGGTCGGCACCCCTGAAGTCACGGTAGGCCTGCGACGCATCGACACTCCCGCCGCGGGATAGCACAGCCGCTCGGAGCTTCTCGCCGTTCTCCCGCGTCGGGCCGTCGTGCGCGGTGAACCAGGCCGAGGCGTCGGCGTCGAGCACCTCCGACCAGATGTAGCTGTAGTACCCGGCGCTGTACCCGCCCGAGAAGATGTGGTTGAAGAACGGCCCGCGGTAGCGCGGCGGCACGCCTGCCACATCGAGCCCGGCGTCGGCGAGGGCAGCCGCCTCGAAGGCCTCGACGTCGGCGACGACGGTGCCCGGCTCGATCGTGTGCCAGGCCAGGTCGATCACCGCCGCCGCCAAGTACTCGACGGTGCCGAAACCCTCACCGCGAGTGCCGGGCTCGAGGACCGAGCGTCGCAGTCCTTCGGGTAGTGCCTCGCCCGTCTCGTGGTGCCGGGCGTAGCCGTCGAGGATCGTCGGCCAGGCGGCGAACATCTCGTTGAACTGGGACGGGAACTCCACGAAGTCGCGCGGGACGCTCGTGCCCGAGAAGTACGGGTAGGTCACGTCCGAGAGCAGCCCGTGCAGAGCATGCCCGAACTCGTGGAAGACGGTGGTCACCTCGTCCCGGCTGAGCAGCGCGGGACGACCCGCGGGCGGGCGAACGAAGTTGCACACGTTGATGATCACGGGCTGCGCGTCCAGCAGACCGGACTGGTCGACGAAACTCGTCATCCACGCCCCGCCGCGCTTGCTCGGCCGCGCGAAGTAGTCCCCGATGAACAGGCCGAGCGGCGCACCGTCGGGCCCCGAAACCTGCCACGCCCGCGCGTCCGGATGGTGCAGGGCGAGGTCTGTGCGCTCGGTGAAGACGAGCCCGTACATCCGGGAGGCGGCCTCGAACGCGCCCTTCTCGATCACCGCGTCCAGCGCCAGGAAGTCGCTGAGCCGGGGCCCGTCGTCGGGGCCGTCCCCGGCCTGCGCACGTTGCTCGGCGAGGCGGGCGTAGAAGGGCCAGTCCCAGGCCTCGATCGGATGGCCGGCCAGTTCCTCCAGCTCGGCGCGCTCGGCGGCGGCGTTCCGCGCTGCCGGGACTGCGAGGTCCCGCAGCATCCCGAGGGCGGCCTCCGCGGTGCCTGCCGTCTGGTCGGCGATCTGGTAGGCCGCGTGATGCGGGTAGCCGAACAGCGCGGCCCGCTCGGCGCGCAGGCCGGCGACGCGGGCGATCAGCTCGCGGGTGTCATTCTCGCCGCCACGCGTGTTCCGCCCGGACGACGCCTCGTAGACCTTCCGCCTCGACTCGCGGTTCGTCAGCCGGGCGACGTTGGGCTGGTTCAGCGGGTAGCCCAGCGCCAGAAGGTATCCCCCGCGCCCCGCGTCCTCGGCCGCGGTTCGGGCGGCGGCGACGGTGTCGGCCTCCAGCCCGTCGAGCTCGGCCTCCGTCGCGAAGGGCACCGCGGACGCATTGGTCTCGGCGAGGGTGCGGCGGGAGAACTCGGTCGTGAGCTCGGCGAGCTCGGTGTTGATCTCCTTCAGGCGGTCCTGCGCCGCGGCGTCCAGTCCTGCGCCGGCGCGGGTGAATCGCAGGTGGTAGCGCTCCAGGAGGCGCTGCTGCTCGGCGTCGAGGCCGAGAGCCGCTCGCCGAGTGTGGAGCTCGGCGATGCGGGCGAACAGCGCGGCGTCCATGAGGATCGCGTCGAAGTGCGCCGACCACCGTGGGGAGATCGCTGCCTGTGCCGCCTCCAGCGCGTCGGTGCGGTCGGTGGACGTCAGCGAGAAGAACACCGCGGCGACGCGACCCAGGTCCTGCCCCGCGCGCTCCATCGCCTCGACGGTGTTCGCGAACGTGGCGGGCTCGGGATTCTCGGCGATCGCCGCGATGTCCCGACGGTGCCGGGCGAAGCCCTCGGCGAACGCGGCCTCGTAATCCGCGTCCGCGAACGCGGCGAAGTCCGGCAGGGCGAAGGGCAGGGTGCTGGGGGCGAGAACGGCATCGACGGTCACCCCTCGAACCTACCGCCCCCGCCCGGGTCCCCTCGCGGAGAGAATCAGGGAGATCACGGACGGGACCTGAGTAGTTCCACGGATTCCGTGCGGGCGGCATCGCGCGATGCTCATTCCCATGAGCGATCCGATTGCCCTCCCCACCCTGATCACGACTGAGCCCGCTCCGCGGACGCAGCGGTCCGCGGCGGCGGACGTCGCCGCAGGCGCCGTGCTGTGGATCCTTCTGCTGGGCATCGCGTACATCGCGGCGATGTTCGCCGGGTTCTACGCGATGGCGGCCGACGGCTGCCCGGTCGACGCCCCGTGCGCCGCGGCGGAGGCGGCCGGGCGGGCGATCTACTTGCAGTGGGGAGGCATAGCAGCGATCATCGTCGGCACCTTCGTCGGCAGCGTCGTGCAGGCCCGCCGTGGGCGGTACTGGTTCTACTGGCCGCTCGTCGGCATCGGCCTCGTGGTGCTCTGCACCGTCGTCACCGCCGGCATGGCGAATGCGGCGTTCGCGCTATGACCGCGCCGGAACGCGCCGCCCCCGCCGCCCCGAACTCCCGGGCCCGCCTCGTCGACGCGGTCTGCGGTGGACTCCTGCTCGTCGCCTTCCTGGCGTTCACCGCGCTCACAGCGTTGTTCCTGCCGCTGGGATTCGCCATGGCGTCCGACCCCTGCGCCTACGAGGACTGCAGTTCCGAGGGGCATGCCGTGGCGGCGATGATCACGTTGTGGATCGGTTCGGCGCTCGGTGCTGCCACCGCGAGTGTCGGGTACGGCGCGGCGCTCGCCCGGCGCCGCAGCACACTCCTGTGGCCGTTCCTCGGATTCGCCGTCGTGGTCGTGAGCATCATCATCGGGGTGGCGCTCGCCTCGCCCGTCCGGGAGGTCGTCAGTCCGTGATGGTGATGCCCAGATGGGCGGCGAAGACCTCCGCCAGGCCGACCGCCTGCAGGTGCGACATGGTGGCGCCCGCGATGCCCTCGAGCCCGCGGATCCGCTCGACCTGCAGGCCGCGCAGGTCGACGTGCTGCAGCTTCGCCCGCGTCACGTCGATCTCGCCGGCGGTGCAGTCCTCGAAGGACACCCGGTTCAGGGTCGCGTCGCCGGCGTCGATGCCGTCGAGCATGCAGCCCCGGAAGATCACGTCGGTGAGCCCGGCGCCGCGCAGGTTCACGAAGCCTAGCCGGACGTCGGTGAAGACCACGGAACGCAGCTTGGAGTCCATGAGCTCCACGGCGCCGATCCGGGCATCATCGACCTCGACCTGACGGAAGGTCGAGCGCGACGCCCGGAAACCCGTGGCGAACAGCGCGGTGATCCGCGTCTCGAGGAACGCCGATTCGGTGAAGACCGCGTCCCGGACCTCCCAGCCCGCCAGCTCGCACTCGCTGAAGGTGATTCCGCTGAGATCGCGTCCCTTCACGGTGGGTCCGGCGAAACGGCGACGGTCCTCCGTGTCGCCCGGCATCAGCTCATCGCTGTTCCCGTCCACGAGGTCGCCGAGCCGCAGCGGCGAGATCTTCGGTGCGACGAGGCCCGCCATCAGCCGATCACCCTTCCGGCGGGCGAAGCGGTCCTGGCTGCGATGGCGGCGTCGACATTCACGCAGACGAAACTACCCGCCACCACCGACACCGGGCCCGGATCCCACGTCCGGAACGGGATCCGCGCGACGTGCGCACCGGCGGACGCCGTCGGATCTGAGTAGTTCCACCGATGCCATCGACGCGGCACGGGGCGACACTGGGTCAATGGCGCACCTCGCACCCCGTCAGGACGAACAGCCTCGCGCCGAGCAGGGCGTGTCCGGACCGGACGGCTCGCACAGCACGGCGGCGATCATCGTCGCCTGGCTGGCCGTGATCCTGATCGAGATGCCCTTCGTGTGGGCGGCCGGCTACGTGCTGATGCTCTCCAGCCTGTACGCGAACCCGTCCGGCGATCCGCTCACCATAGAGGGCGCCGCGATCCTGCTCGGGTTCGGCGTGCCGGCGGCCTGCCTGATCTGCCTCATCGGCGCCTCGGTCTGCGCGCACCGAGGCGCGGGCCCGGGATTCCTGGCGTGGGCGAAACGGGCGGCCGTGTCGATGGCGATCGTCGCCGGTCTCGCACTGGTGCTCGGGACGGCCTTCTGACCGGCCGAGGGCCGAAGTCAGCCGAGCAGGCCGGCGGCCGCCCGCAGCCGGGCCTCGGCGTCGGCGGCGATGGAGGTGACCACCTCGCGGGCGGGGCGGGCCTCATCGACGAGCCCCGCGGCCTGCCCCGCATAGACGACGCCGACCTCGGGCAGGCCACCGTCATAGGCGGCGCTCACCGCCTCCTCCGTGCCGGAAGACGCCTCGGCACCGTCGCCGTCGTGCCAGCGGTCGGTGAAGTCATTGGTGAGCGCGCGCCCGAACCATCGTGTGGGCCAGGGCTGGTGGCGCGCCTTGTCGAAGACGTCGGTGTAGACGGTGTCGACGCTCCGCGCCTTGAGCAGCGCCGGGATCGCGTAGTCGGGCCCGACGGTCTCCGGCGACGCGAGCAGGGCGGTGCCGATCAGCGCGCCCTGCGCACCGGCGGCGAGAACCGCCGCGAGTCCGGCGCCGGTGCCGATGCCGCCCGCCGCGAGCACGGGCAGCTCCGTCGCGCGCAGCACCTCCTGCAGGAGCGGCAGCGTCGCGATCCGGCCCGTGTGTCCGCCCGCCTCGCCGCCCTGCGCGACCACGGCGTCCACCCCTGCGGCCTCGACCTCGCGCAGGTCCTCGATGGAGTTGATCTGCGAGATCACCACGGCCCCGGCGTCCTTGACCCGCTGCACGAACGGGGCGGGATCGCCGAACGACAGCGACACCAGCTTCGGCCGCGCAGCGAGCACCGAGTCGAGCAGTTCCGGGCTCTCGGCGAGCGACCAGGTCTGCAGGCCGAAGGCGAGCGGCGCATCCGCGCCGGCGGCGGCCCGGATGACCCGCAACTGCTCTTCGATCCACTCGGGCGTGGCGTAGCGGGCGGCGCCGATCATGCCCAGCCCGCCGGCGGCCGTCACCTGTCCCGCGAGCTCACCCCCGGCGCGGCCACCCATCGGGGCGCCGAGGATCGGCAGGTCGATGTCCAGAGTGCGCGTCAGCCAGGTGTTCCACACACCGACGAGATTACGCCCGTGGCAGGATTCCGCCCATGGCCGCCGTCGATCCCGAGATCCGCCGCATCCGTGCGCTCCGCCTCCGCGCCCAGGGGCTCGTGCCCGGCGTGCGGGACTGGCGCACCGCCCCGGACGCGGCGCGCGGCATGCTCGCGATTCAGGCGCAGGACGGTGCCGCGGCGCGGTTCGCGCTCTCGCTGCGCGCGTCCGAGCACCCCGACGACGCGACGGTGCTGGGCGACCTCGCCGCGGGGCGGATCACCCGGAACCGTCCCGCGCGCGGCACCCTGCAGATCACCGCGCCGGAGGACCTGCACTGGCTCAGCGCCGCGCTCACGGTCCGCTCGCGCGCGGAGGCCGCGAAGCGCCGCCCCCAATTGGGGATCACGGAGACGATGATGGCGGACGCCGAGCGGATCATCCGGGCGGAGCTCGCCGACGGCGCCTCCCGCACCCGGCCCGAGCTGGTCGCCGCGTGCGCGGATGCGGGCCTGCCGCTGGACAACTCGCAGACCGGCCACATCCTGAGGGACCTCACCGAGCTCATGGCGATCGTCTTCGCCGATCCCGCGCCGAAGGTCGACGTCTTCGCCCTGGCCGACGACTGGGTGACGGAGCGCCGGGATCCGGAACATGCTCTCGGCGAGGCGGTCTCCCGGTTCGTCGCCGGCCGTGGCCCCGTGACCCGGCAGGACATCGGGAAGTGGGCCTATCTCCCCATGGGCGCCGTCGACGAGGGCATCGCGGCCGCGGACGGCGCCGTCGAACAGGTGACGCTCGCGGGCACGCGGTACCTGGTCGCGCCCGGCACCGTCGACCTGACGGACGCAGAGGTCGACGAAGCACTCGCGCGCCCCCTGCTCCTCCCCGGCTTCGACGAGTACATCATCGGATACGGTTCGCGCGCAGCCCAGCTCGACGAGGCGTACCTCAGCCGGATCGTGCCGGGGCGCAACGGCGTCTTCAAGCCGATGGTCGTGATCGACGGCGAGATCGTGGGCGTGTGGTCCAAGAAGGCCACCGCGAAGACGGTGACCGTGACCGTCGAGCCCTTCACCAAGATCACCGCCACGGCGAAGCGCCGCCTCGCGGGCCCCGTCCGCGACTACGGGCGGTTCCTCGGCCTCGAGGCGACGCTCGCCTGAGTGAGCCGGCACGCCCTCAGTTGCGCGCCGCCCACCAGTTGTTGCCGCTGTTGATGTCGTAGGTGCTCGTCGACGCCTTGACGGGGATCGCGCGGAACGGGCATCCCCAGCTCGGCACGACCTGCTCGATCTGGAGCGACTGCCCCGGCGCCAACATGCCGACGGACTTGCTGACACCGCCGTTGAACCACACCCGCACGTCGTAGGCCGTTCCCGGCCCGTGGTTGGTGACCCAGCCGTGGTCGGTCAGCGAGTTCGGCTCGGCCCTGTCCGGCAGCGGACCGCCGCAACTGACGTAGCCGAAGGCCTGCAGATCCACGTACGGCGGCGCGGGATCCGCGGCGGCCGTACCGACCGAGAGCATCGATGCGACGCCCGCGACAGCGAGCCCGAGCACTCCGGTTGTCCTCATCTTCATGGTTGATCTCCCCAATCCTCCGTCGAACGACGACTGGCCGCCGACGCGGCCCGGCGCCAGTGTGACGCCGGTCACATTGTCGCGCGAAAGGTAGGGAAAACCAACATATCGGACAACTGGAGAGACGGAAGTTGCTGGAGTTTCCCGTGATTCACAGCAGAGCCGGTCAGGAGGCGGGCGCCGCCTCAGGAGCCTTCACGTGAACCGCGTCGACGAGGAGCCTCAGCTCGGGCTGCTCCGCAGCCTCGGCGAGGGCGTCCCGCAGCACCCGCTCGTGCGTCGGACGCGCCGCCGTGAGCAGCTCCCAGCCGGCCGGAGTGAGCTCGGTATAGATCCCGCGACGATCGTCGGCGCACAGGATCCGAGTGAGCAGCCCCCGATCCTCGAGGCGCGTGACGAGGCGCGTCGTCGCACTACTGGACAACGCCGCGGCACGAGCGAGTTGACGCATGCGCATGTGCCAGCCGTCCTGGCGGCTCAGAGCATCGAGCACGGTGTACTCGACCACGGAGAGGTCGTGACCCGACTGCAGCGACCGCTCCAGTTCGTTCTCGATGAGCGCGTGCAGGGCCACGAGCGTGCGCCAGCCCTGCGCGCGGATCTCCACCGCATCGTCGGCGATACCCATGGTCGGCACCCCTTTCCTCGTGACGACGAGCATAGCACCTTGCGAGGATTACCCGCGTGTGCAACTATCTAGTCGTTGTGTGTGCAACTACTGCAGACGCCGGTGATTGCAGACGCGCTCATAGATTCCACTCATCGAAGGAACACTCATGCCTCTCGCGCTCCTCGCGCTCGCCCTCGGCGGCTTCGGCATCGGACTCACCGAGTTCGTCATCATGGGCCTCCTCCCCGAGGTCGCCGCCGACTTCGGGGTCACCGAGACCGTCGCCGGCTACCTCATCTCCGGATACGCGCTGTCCGTGGCCATCGGCGGCATCATCCTCACCGCGGCGCTCGGGCGGGTCAACCGCAAGCACGCCCTCCTCGGCCTCCTGGTCCTGTTCATCGTCGGCAACATGATGTCCGCCCTCGCCGACAGCTACGAGTTCATGCTCGCCGGGCGCATCGTCGCCGCGCTGTGCCACGGCGCCTTCTTCGGCATCGGCGCCGTCGTCGCCGCCGATCTCGTTCCCGAGAACAAGCGCGCCGCAGCCATTTCCATCATGTTCGCGGGCCTCACCGTGTCGAACGTCCTCGGCGTCCCGCTCGGCACCTTCCTCGGCCAGGCCGCGGGCTGGCGCTCGACGTTCTGGGCCATCACCGCCATCGGCGTCGTCGCCCTCGCCGGCATCGCCGCGCTGGTGCGCACGACCCCGGCTGCGACGACCGGCGCCAATCCCTTCGCCGAGTTCCGGATCTTCCGCAGCCGCCAGGTGTGGCTGTCGATGCTGGTCACCGTGCTCGGCTACGGCGGCATGTTCGGCGCCTTCACCTACATCGCCTTCACTCTGACCGAGGTCGGCGGCTTCGCGTCGTCCTCCGTGCCGTGGCTGCTCGTCCTGTTCGGTGTCGGTCTGTTCGTCGGCAACCTGCTCGGTGGTCGTGCCGCCGACCGGAACCTGCCGCTGACGCTCATCGTCCTGCTCGCCGCCCTGACCGTCGTGCTCGGCGTCTTCGCCCTCACCGCCACGTCCCAGGTCGCGACGGTCGTCGCCCTGGTCCTGATGGGCGCCTTCGGTTTCGCGACGGTGCCGGGCCTGCAGATGCGCATCATGAACTACGCCGCCGACGCCCCCACGCTCGCCTCCGGCGCCAACATCGCCGCGTTCAACCTGGGCAACGCCTTCGGCGCCTGGGCGGGCGGGCTCACCCTCGCAGCCGGCCTCGGCTACGTCTCGCCGCTCTGGGTGGGCGCCGGCATCACCCTCGCGGGCCTCCTCGCCTACGTCGTCGCCACCCGCGTCGCCGGCGGCGAGCACGCCCCCGCCCCGGCACCCGCGCCGGTCCCCGTCGCCGCGTGACTCACGTTCACCCCCTTCACACACCGAGGAGAACCCCCATGACCACCATCCCGACCGTCACGCTCAACGACGGCGTCCTCATGCCCCACGTCGGCTTCGGCGTCTTCCAGGTACCGGACGACGAGGCCCAGCGCGCCGTCGAGGCGGCCCTCGAGGCCGGCTACCGCAGCATCGACACCGCCATGATCTACGGCAACGAGGCCGGCGTGGGTCGCGCCCTCGCCGCCGCGGCGATCCCCCGCGAGGAGCTCTTCATCACCACCAAGCTGTGGGTCGCGGACCTCGGCGCGGACCGGGCGCGCCCCGCACTCGAGGCGAGCCTCGAGCGGCTCGGGCTCGACCAGGTCGACCTGTACCTCATCCACTGGCCGGCGCCGGCCACCGACGCGTACCTCGACACCTGGCGCGAGCTGCAGGAGCTCCGCGGCGCGGGCACCCGGTCCATCGGGGTCTCCAACTTCCTGCCCGAGCACCTCGACCGGATCGCCGGGCTCGGCGGGATCCTGCCCGCCGTCAACCAGATCGAACTGCACCCGGCCCTGCAGAACCGCGCGACGACGGCCGCGAACCGCCGCCTCGGCATCGCGACCGAGGCCTGGAGCCCGCTCGCCCAGGGCGCGGCCCTGGACTCGCCCGCGGTCACCGCCGCCGCGGCGCGCCACGGCGTCACGCCGGCGCAGGTGGTGCTGCGCTGGCACCTGCAGCACGGCACCGTCGTCATCCCGAAGTCGGTGACGCCCAGCCGCATCGCGGCGAACCTCGACCTGTTCGGCTTCACGCTCGACGACACCGAGATCGCCGCCATCGACGCGCTGGAGGCCGACGGCCGCACCGGCCCGCACCCGGCCGCCTTCAACGGCTGAATCCCCCACCTTCCGACACCCGAACACTCGAACACCCGAAAGGCATCATGAGCTTCCACGATCTTCTCCGGAGCCCGCTCGGCTTCGGCACCGCCCCGATGGGCAACATGTTCCGCGCCATCCCCGACGAGGAGGCCCGCGCCACCCTCGATTCGGCCTGGGACCAGGGCGTCCGTTACTACGACACCGCTCCCTTCTACGGGGCGGGGCTCGCCGAGATCCGCCTCGGCGAGATGCTCTCGCAGCACGACCGGGACGACTACGTCCTCTCCACGAAGGTGGGGCGGGTGATCCTCGACGACGTCGAGGACACCTCCGCGCGCGACCTGGGCGAGAAGGGCGGCCTCTTCGAGCACGGCCTCCCGAACCGGATGGTCGACGACTACAGCGCCGACGCCACTAAGCGATCGATCGAGGACAGCCTCACCCGCATGGGCGTGGACCGGATCGACACCGTCTGGGTGCACGACATCGCGCAGGACTTCCACGGCGACGACTGGCTGCACCACTTCGAGATCGCGCGCACCGGGGCGTTCCGCGTCCTGCAGGACCTGCGGGAGCAGGGCGTCATCACCACGTGGGGCCTGGGTGTCAACAAGGTCGAGCCGATCGAGCTCACCCTTGCCCTGGACGAGCCGCGCCCCGACGCGTTCCTCCTCGCAGGCCGGTACACGCTGCTCGACCACCGCGCCGCGCTCTCCCGCCTGCTGCCACTGGCGGAGGAACAGGGCGTGAGCATGGTGGTCGGAGGCCCGTACAGCTCCGGAGTCCTCGCGGGCGGCACCACCTTCGAGTACCAGCAGGCACCCGACCATGTCCTCGAGCGCGTCACCCGCCTCCGCGCGCTGACCGACCGCCACGGCATCCCGATCAAGGCCGCCGCACTCCAGTTCTCCCTCGCGCATCCGGTCTCTGCCGCCGTCATCCCCGGGGCGAGTCGCCCCTCGCGGATCGCCGAGGACGTCGCCGCGCTCGCGACGACGGTTCCCGACGCCTTCTGGGCGGACCTCCGAGCCTCGGGACTCGTGGACGCCGCGGCACCGCTCCCCGGCGGACACTGATCTCCTCGAAAGGAACACATCATGGCATCGATCTCCCTGAGCCGCACCGTCTCCGCCGCACCCGACGTCGTCTGGAACCTCATCGGCGGATTCGGCTCCCTCCCGGACTGGCTCCCGTTCATCACCGCGAGCACACTCGAGCGCGGTGGCCGGGTACGACGGCTCACGACCGCTGACGGCGGCGTCGTCACCGAGGAATTGACCTCCTTCGACGCCGCCCGGCGGTCCTACAGCTACACGATCGTCGACTCGCCCTTCCCGGTGAGCGCCTACGATTCCACGATTCGGGTGCATTCGATCCCGAGCCGTCCCGACGAGGCCGAAGTCCAGTGGTCGGGCAGGTTCTTCCCCGGCACGGGGACCGAGGCCGAGCTCGAGACCCTGTTCGCGGGCATCTACCGCGACGGGCTGGAAGCATTGAGCGGCACCATCGACGGGCGCTGACTCCGGGTCAGTTCAGGCGCCAGTCCTCGTAGGCCCGAGGATCGCCGATCGGCTCGACGTGGATCGTGGTGCGCAGGTCCGCGAACTGATCCGCCAGTTCCTGCTCCACCTGTTCCGACAGGTCGTGCGCGCGCTCCACGGTCCACTCCCCGGGGACCAGCATGTGCATCTGCGCGAACCGCTCGTGCCCGGATTCCCGGGTCCGGACGTCGTGGAACTCGATGCCGTCGGCGCGGTGCCGGTCGAGCACCTCGTCGAGGCGCGCCCGGTCCTCGTCGGGCATGGCCGCGTCCATGAGGCCCGCACCCGAGCCCAGGACGAGGCGGACGCCCACGACGAGGATGTTCACCGCGACGGCGATGGCGATGAGCGGGTCGAGCGGCAGCCAGCCGGTGAGCGCCACCAGGAGCACGCCGGCGATCACGCCGACCGTGGTCCAGACGTCGGTGAGGAGGTGCTTGCCGTCGGCCTGCAGCGCCAGGGACCGATGTGCCCGGCCCACCCGGAGCAGGTACAGGCCGACGGCTCCGTTGATGGCCGTGGCCAGGACGGAGATCGCGAGGCCCGTCCCCACCTGCTCGAGTTCCTGCGGGTGGAACAGGCGGTTGACCGCGGAGACGATGATGACCCCGGCCGCGACCACGATCATCACGCCCTCGAGCACCGCCGAGAAGTACTCGGCCTTGGTGTGCCCGAAGTTGTGGCCGCGGTCGGCGGGCCGGGCGGCCACCTTGAGCGCCACGTAGGCCGCGATCGCGGCCACGAGGTTCACCGAGGACTCGGCGGCGTCCGACAACAGGCCGACCGAGCCGGTCAGCCGCCAGGCGAGGACCTTGAGCCCGATGGTGAGTACGCCGGCGGCGACCGCCACCAGCGCGTACTTCGACAGGTCCGGGCGGAGCGGGGCCTTCGGCCCGTGATCGTGCCCACCGCCCATGACCGGCCCCTACTTCCCCTTGGGCTTGTCGGCCGAGGAGTCGGACGACAGCGCTGCCACGAAGGCCTCCTGCGGCACGTCGACCCGACCGATCGTCTTCATGCGCTTCTTGCCCTCCTTCTGCTTCTCGAGCAGCTTGCGCTTACGGCTGATGTCGCCGCCGTAGCACTTGGCGAGCACGTCCTTGCGGATGGCGCGGATGTTCTCGCGGGCGATGATCTTCGAGCCGATCGCGGCCTGCACCGGCACCTCGAACTGCTGGCGCGGGATGAGTTCCTTGAGCTTGACGGTCATCTTGTTGCCGTAGGCCTGGGCGCCGTCGCGGTGCACGATCGCGCTGAACGCGTCGACGGCCTCGCCCTGCAGCAGGATGTCGACCTTGACCAGATCGGACTGCTGCTCGCCGGCCTCCTCGTAGTCCAGCGAGGCGTAGCCGCGGGTCCGCGACTTCAGCGAGTCGAAGAAGTCGAAGATGATCTCCGCCATCGGCAGCGTGTAGCGCAGCTCGACGCGGCTCTCCGACAGGTAGTCCATGCCGCCGAGCTCGCCGCGCCGCGACTGGCACAGCTCCATGATCGTGCCGACGAACTCGCTCGGCGCGATGATCGTGGTCTTGGTGATCGGCTCGTAGGTCTCGCGCAGCTTGCCGTCGGGCCAGTCCGACGGGTTGGTGACGATCAGCTCCTTGCCGTCCTCGCCGACCACGCGGTAAACGACGTTGGGCGCCGTGGAGATCAGGTCGAGGCCGAACTCGCGCTGCAGCCGCTCGCGGGTGATCTCCATGTGCAGCAGCCCGAGGAAGCCGCAGCGGAAGCCGAAGCCGAGCGCCACGGAGGTCTCCGGCTCGTAGGTCAGCGCGGCGTCGTTGAGCTGCAGCTTGTCCAGCGCCTCACGCAGCGCCGGGTAGTCCGATCCGTCCACCGGGTAGAGGCCCGAGTAGACCATCGGCCGGGGCTCCTCGTAGCCCGTCAGCGGCTCCTCGGCGCCCTTGCGCGCGGTGGTCACGGTGTCGCCGACCTTCGACTGGCGCACGTCCTTCACGCCGGTGATGAGGTAGCCCACCTCGCCCACGCCCAGGCCCTTCGAGGGCTTCGGCTCGGGCGAGACGATGCCGACCTCGAGCAGTTCGTGGGTGGCGCCCGTCGACATCATCTGGATCTTCTCGCGCGGGACGATCTTCCCGTCGACCACGCGGATGTAGGTGACGACGCCGCGGTAGGTGTCGTAGACGGAGTCGAAGATCATCGCGCGGGCGGGCGCGTCGGCGTCGCCGACGGGCGGCGGGACCTTCTCGATCACGCGGTCGAGCAGGGCGTCGACGCCGACGCCGGTCTTGCCCGAGACCCGCAGCACGTCCTCCGGCTCGCAGCCGGTGATGTGCGCGATCTCCTCGGCGTAGCGATCGGGATCGGCGGCGGGGAGGTCGATCTTGTTGAGGACCGGGATGATCTCCAGGTCCTTGTCCATCGCCAGGTACAGGTTCGCCAGCGTCTGCGCCTCGATGCCCTGCGCGGCGTCGACCAGGAGGATCGCGCCCTCGCAGGCCTCCAGGGCGCGGGAGACCTCGTAGGTGAAGTCCACGTGGCCCGGCGTGTCGATCATGTGCAGGACGTACTCCTCGTCGGAGCCGTCCTCTCCCTTGACCGTCCACGGCAACCGCACGTTCTGCGCCTTGATGGTGATGCCGCGCTCGCGCTCGATGTCCATCCGGTCGAGGTACTGCGCCCGCATGGCGCGCTCCTCGACCACACCCGTGAGCTGCAGCATCCGGTCGGCCAGGGTCGACTTGCCGTGGTCGATGTGCGCGATGATGCAGAAGTTACGGATCCGGGCGGGATCCGTGAAGGTGGTATCGGCGAAGCTGGGAATCGGTCTCACTCCTCGGGCGGCTGGCCGGGTTCCCGGCACACGTCACCTGTCAGTTTCTCATGCCGCCGGACAAGGCCGCACCATGGTGAGCTGGTGGACCCGGGCGCCGCGGTACCGCACGCCCGGCACCGTCGGGCTGGTGCCGTGCGGGACGAACCCGCAGCGCTCGAAGAACCGCACCGCACGGACGTTCTCTACGAGCGTCTGCAGGTGGCAGCCGGCGCCGTTCAGGGCCTCGGTCCACGCCTCCATGAGTCCGTACGCCGCGCCGGTCCCCCGCGCCTCCGGCGCGACGTCGATGTGCAGGTGGGCGGGCCAGCGCTCGTCCTTCAGCTCTCCCGAGGCCGACGGTTCGCGGCGGCACACCGTCGCGAGGTCCAGCGCGGCGCGCCCGAGGAATCGCGCCGTCGCCGGACGCAGCAGCACGGCCGGGCTACGGAGCGCGGCGACCAGCCGGTCGTCTTCCGAGGGCAGGGACGACCTCGGAGGGCAGCCCGTGAGATAGCCGACGAGCGCCCCGTCGCGCTCGGCGACGAACAGCGATTCCGGGCAGTGCTCGATGTAGGGGTCCAGGTAGACGGCCCTCTCCGACGCCGGGTGCCGCCACAGTTCCCCCGACGGCGAGCCCGCGCCGGCGCGCACGAACAGAGCACGCAGGGCGGCCGCGTCGGCGGCGCGATAGGCGCGGATCACCGTCACCGCGGCGCGTCCGGGTAATGACCGACCTCGTCCGGTTTCACGCCCACCACGGTAACGTCGAACGATATGAGTGATTCTGAATCCTCACGAATATCGAAACCAGTAGAGAACACACCGACACCGACGAGCTCCTTGAACCACCGAGTCTTCTTCGCCGCCGCGGGCTCGGTCCTCGCCCTCGCCCTGTGGGCACTCGCCTCTCCCGAGACCGCGGAGAGCGTGATCAGCGGCGTGGTCGACTTCATCACCACCTGGTTCGGCTGGTGGTACTTCCTCCTGGCGACGGGCATCGTCGGCGTGGTCGTCTTCATCGGCCTGAGCCGCTACGGCACCTACCGCCTCGGTCCCGAGGAATCGCGCCCCGAGTACAGCCTCTTCACCTGGACGTCGATGCTCTTCGCGGCGGGCATCGGCATCGACCTGATGTTCTTCTCCGTGGCCGAGCCGGTGAGCCACTACATGAATCCGCCCGTCGGGACCGGGGAGACCAACCACGCCGCGCGCGAGGCGGTGACGTGGACCGTCTTCCACTACGGCATCACCGGCTGGGCGATGTACGCCCTCATGGGCGGGGCGCTGGCGTACTTCGCCTTCCGGCACAACCTGCCGCTCACGATCCGCGCGGCGCTCTACCCGATCCTCGGCAAGCGCGTGCACGGCCGGCTCGGCGACGCGGTCGACGTGGCTGCCGTGCTCGGCACCATCTTCGGCATCGCGACGTCGCTCGGCATCGGCATCGTGCAGCTCAACTACGGGCTCAACACGCTGTTCGGCATACCGCAGGGCAAGGCCGCGCAGATCGGGCTCATCGTGCTGTCGGTCATCGTCGCGACGATCTCGGCGACGTCCGGCGTCGACAAGGGCATCCGCCGGCTCAGCGAGCTCAACGTGATCCTCGCGATCCTGATGCTGGTGTACATCCTCGTCGCCGGGAAGTCCGACTTCCTGCTCAACGCCCTGGTGCAGAACACCGGCGACTACGTCTCGACCTTCCTCGATCGCACGATGGACACCTTCGCGTGGGGCCAGGTGAACCCCGAGGTCCCGGGCAACGACCCGTCGGGCTGGCTCGACGCGTGGACGCTGTTCTTCTGGGCGTGGTGGGTGGCGTGGGCGCCGTTCGTGGGCCTGTTCCTCGCGCGGATCTCGCGCGGCCGCACCCTGCGCCAATTCGTGTTCGGCGTGCTGGTGGTCCCGTTCAGCTTCATCCTGGTGTGGATCTCGGTGTTCGGGAACAGCGCCCTCGATGTGGCCCGCGGCGACAAGGGCTTCGCGGAGGCCACCGCGTCGACACCCGAGGTGGGCTTCTACTCGCTGCTCGAGAAGTACCCCGGCGCACCGCTGCTCCTGGCGATCGCCACCATCACCGGGCTGCTGTTCTACGTCACCAGCGCCGACTCCGGCTCCCTGGTGATGGGCAACTTCACCAGCAAGCTCGACGACCCGATGGCGGACTGCGCGCGGAGCACCCGCATCTTCTGGTCCTTCGCGATCGGCCTGCTCACGCTAGCGATGCTGTTCGCCGGCAACGAGGGATCGATCGTGACGCTGCAGAAGGCGACCATCATCATGGGCCTGCCCTTCTCCTTCGTGCTCGCCCTGGTGGGCATCGCGCTGCTGCGGGCGCTGCACACCGAGTCCTACAAACACGACAGCTACCGCACCGCGCTGCCGAAGTCGCTCGCGGCCGGGCGCAGCGGCGGAGAGCCGGGCAGCTGGCGTCGCCGGCTCCTCGCGACGGTCCAGTACCCGGGCCGCGCCGCGACGCTGCGCTTCCTCGAGAACTCGGTGGCGCCCGCGATGCGCGACGTGGCAGCCGAATTCGCCGCCGAGGGCGTCTCCGCCACGATCGACGAGTCCGGCCGCAGTGAGTCGCTCCCCTCCCCCACGCTCAAGGTCGACCTGGCCGGCGAGCCGCACTTCGAGTACTGCGTGTGGCCGGTCTCGGCGCCGGCGCCGAGCTACGCGATCCTCGCGCAGCGCTCCGACGACCGCTACTTCCGCTGCGAGGTCTATCTCGCCGAGGGCTCGCAGGGGTACACGCTGGGCGGCTACACCCGTGAGCAGATCATCGGCGACATCCTCGACCAGTACGAGCGACACCTCGGCTACCTGCACCTGCGGCGCGCCGCTGGCGACCATCACGACGGCCACGACGAATCCGCCGTCACCCGCACCGATCCCGACGCCGACGCGTCCACGGAAACCGAAGGGACACCCGCATGACCGAACCCACCCTGTTCATCGACGGCGCCTGGCGCCACAGCGAGGGCGGCGGCACCCGCACGATCGTCTGCCCCGCCGACGGCTCCGAGGCCGGCGTCGTCGACGAGGCGACCGCCGCCGACACCGAGGCCGCGATCGCCGCGGCGCGTCGGGCCTTCGACACCGGCCCCTGGCCGCTCACCTCCGCCGCGGAGCGCGGCGATCTGCTGCTGCGCGTCGCCGACGCGATCGACCGCCGCCGCGACGAGTTCGCGCGCGCCGAGACCGCCGACACCGGCAAGCGGCTGTACGAGTCCGAGCTCGACATGGCCGACATCGCCGCCTGCTTCCGCTATTTCGGCAAGCTCGCCGGCCAGGACAGCGGGCGCATCGTGGACGCCGGCTCCGCCGACGTCGCCTCGCAGATCGTCTACGAGCCGGTCGGCGTGTGCGCGATGATCACCCCCTGGAACTACCCGCTGTTGCAGGCCGCGTGGAAGGTCGCGCCGGCGCTGGCGGCCGGGGACACGTTCGTGCTCAAGCCCTCCGAGCTCACCCCGCACACCTCGATCCTGCTGATGAAGGTGCTGCAGGAGGTGGGCCTGCCCGACGGCGTGGCCAACCTCGTCCTCGGCGCCGGAGCGCAGGCCGGCGCGCCGTTGTCCACGCATCCCGACGTCGACCTCGTATCGTTCACGGGCGGCCTCGTGACGGGCCGCCTCATCGCCGCGAACGCCTCCGGGACCGTGAAGAAGGTGGCGCTCGAGCTGGGCGGCAAGAACCCCAACGTGATCTTCGCCGACGCCTGCGCCACGCCGGAAGGCCTCGCGGCCGCGGTGGACAACGCGCTCAATGCCGCCTTCCTGCACTCGGGCCAGGTGTGCTCCGCGGGCGCGCGCCTCGTGGTCGAGGAGTCCGTGCACGACGCCTTCGTCGACGAGCTCGTCCGCCGCGCCGAGGGCATCCGGCAGGGCCTGCCCTACACCGAGGGCACCGAGACCGGGCCGCTGATCTCCGCCGCGCACCGCGACAAGGTGCACGCCTACGTCGAGAAGGCCCGCGAGGACGGTGCGGTGGTCCGCACGGGCGGCGCCTTCGCCACGGGCGACCAGGGCTCGGGTTCTCTGGACGCGGGCTTCTTCTACCTCCCGACGGTGCTGGACCAGTGCGATCCGTCGATGGCCTGCGTGCACGACGAGGCCTTCGGGCCCACCGTCACCGTCGAAACCTTCACGACCGAGGACGAGGCCGTGGCCATCGCCAATGACACCGAGTACGGCCTCGCGGGCGCCGTGTGGTCGGCGGACGGCGGTCGGGCCAAGCGGGTGGCGCGCCGGCTGCGGCACGGCACCGTCTGGATCAACGACTTCGGCCCGTACCTCCCCCAGGCGGAGTGGGGAGGATTCGGCGCATCGGGCATCGGGCGCGAGCTCGGGCCCACCGGCCTCGGCGAGTACCTCGAGGCCAAGCACGTGTACGAGAACCTGCGGCCGTCCGTGACCGGATGGTTCGCCGAGCGGAAGGACGCCTAAGTGAGCGCTGAGGACGCACGGGACGAGGACGTCTTCGACTACGTGGTGGTGGGTGCCGGATCGGCCGGGGCCGCGGTCGCCGCGCGCCTGTCGGAGGACCCGACGGTGACGGTCTGCCTGCTGGAGGCGGGACCGTCGGACGTGGGCGACGAGGCGATCCTGCAACTGGACCGGTGGATGGAGCTGCTGGAGTCGGGGTACGACTGGGACTACCCCATCGAGCCGCAGGAGAACGGGAACTCCTTCATGCGGCACGCCCGCGCGAAGGTGCTGGGCGGCTGCAGTTCCCACAACAGCTGCATCGCCTTCTGGGCGCCGCGCGAGGACCTGGACTCCTGGGAGCGCGACCACGGCGCCGCCGGGTGGGGCGCCGATTCGGTGTACCGCTTGTACCCGAAGATCGAGACCAACGACGCCCCCGGCGAGCACCACGGCCGGTCCGGGCCCGTGCACATCATGTCCGTGCCGCCGAAGGACCCGTGCGGCGTCGCCCTGCTGGATTCCTGCGAGGAGGTGGGCATCCCGCGGGCCGAGTTCAACACCGGGACGACGGTGACCAACGGCGCCGGCTTCTTCCAGATCAACCGCCGGGCCGACGGGACGCGTTCGTCCTCGTCGGTGAGCTACCTGCACCCCGTGCTGGACCGGGAGAACCTCACGATCCGCACCGGCGCGTGGGCGAAGAAGGTCGTCTTCGACACGAGCGGCGGAACGCCCCGCGCGACGGGCGTGGACATCACGGACAACGCCTTCGGCCGCACCACGTTCGTGGCCGCGCGCCGCGAGGTGATCGTCAGCGCGGGCGCGATCGATTCGCCGAAGCTGCTCATGCTCTCGGGGATCGGCCCCGCGGATCACCTGCGCGAGACCGGCGTCGACGTGCTCGTCGACTCCCCCGGCGTCGGCGCGCACCTGCAGGACCACCCGGAGGGCGTGATCGGCTTCGAGACCTCGCAGCCGATGGTGCGCGAGTCGACCCAGTGGTGGGAGATCGGCATCTTCACCCCCACCGAGTACGGCCTCGACCGGCCGGACCTGATGATGCACTACGGCAGCGTGCCCTTCGACATGCACACGCTGCGCCAGGGCTACCCCACGGCGGAGAACACCTTCTGCCTCACGCCGAACGTCACGCACGCGCGCTCGCGCGGCACCGTCCGGCTGCGGTCGCGGGACTTCCGGGACAAGCCCAAGGTGGACCCGCGGTACTTCACCGACCCCGAGGGGCATGACATGAAGGTGATGATCGCGGGCATCCGGAAGGCGCGGGAGATCGCGGAGGCGGGACCGCTCAAGGACTGGATCGAGCGGGAGCTGTACCCCGGCCCGGGCGCGCAGACCGACGCCGAGCTCGCCGACTACATCCGGCGCACGCACAACACCGTCTACCACCCGGTGGGGACCGTGCGCATGGGTGCGGCCGACGACCCGATGTCGCCCGTGGACCCCGAGCTGCGGGTCAAGGGCACCGCGGGCCTGCGGGTGGCGGACGCGTCCGTCTTCCCCGAGCACACCACGGTCAACCCCAACATCACCGTGATGCTGGTGGGCGAGCGGTGTGCGGAGCTCGTCTCGGGCGGCTGACCTTCGGCCGCTACAGGCGGGCCGGGAGGCCGAAGGCCTCGAACCGGTCCGCCTGGTCGAGGCACGTGGTCACCCGGGTGATGCGGGCACCGTCGGACTCGAGGACGACGAGGGCGAACGGGCGCATCCCGTCCTCGTCGCCGGGCGCGTACTGCCCGAACGCCGGGCAGCCGTTCGCGGTCGTCGCGACGAGACGGTGCCCGACGCAGGCGTCGCCCGAGCCGAACAGCGCCGCGTAGTCGTCGGCGCCCCGCAGCCAGAAGGCGACGGGCGGCATGGAGAAGACGACGTCCTCGGCGAGCAGAGCGGCGAGTCCGGCCACGTCGTGCCGCTCGAAGGCGCGGACGAAACCGTCGAGCAGCCGCTGGTCCACGTCGGGAGCCGGGACGTCCGACGGTGCCGGCTCCGCCCCCGCGAGCACCTTCCGGGCGCGCTGCAGCGACGAGTGCGCCGCGGCCGCGCTGATCCCCAGCATCGACGCGGTCTCGGCGGCGCTGTGCCGGTAGACGTCGCGCAGGACGAGCACCGCGCGCTGCGACGGCGTGAGGTGCTGCAGCGCCGCGACGAAGGCCATCCGGATGGTCTCGTGCCGCTCGGCGGCAGCGGCCGGATCGCCGCCGGCGTCCGGCAGGGGCGTCACCCAACTGCCGGGCCGCAACTCCGCGAAGGCCTGGTCCCCCGCGCCGTTCCGCTCCGACAGGTCCGTCGGGAGTGCCTTGCGCGGAGCGGCGCGGAGCAGGTCGATGCAGTACCGGGACGCGATCGCGTACGCCCAGGTCCGCACGCTCGCGCGCGCCGGATCGTAGGTCGCCCGCGTACGCCACAGCCGCAGGAGCACCTCCTGCGCGGCGTCCTCGGCGCCCGCCCCGTCGCCGATCATCCGATAGCAGTAGCGGACCAGCTCGGGGCGCAGCTCGCCGAGGAGTCCCTCGTCGATCACCGCCTCGTCGACTTCCGCCACAGCCGCGATCATCCCACGACGGCGGGGTCCGGGACCGGACGTCGGCCCGTCGCGATCAGGACGATCGTGGCCGTCGGCAACGGGATCTCCTGCGGGCCGTCACCGAGGACCAGGTCGGAGTCGACGGCGGTCAGGCGCAGGCCGGTGAGGTCGACGCCGAAGAAGGCGAGGCCCTCCGCGGTCGAGCCGGCGACCGTCGCCGCGAGCACCTCGGGCGCCGGGCCGGGCAGGCCCAGCGGGACCGTGATGTCGAGCCCGTGGATCACCTCGTGGGCGAGCGCGCCCTGCGTCGCGCCGGGCCCCGGCGTCCACCGGCTCGCGACGCGCGCCTGCTGGATCGCCAGCAGCTCGGCGTCGGAGTAGCGGGCGACGTCGTCGCGGGCGGTGCGGTCGACCGCGGCGTTGATGTCGCCGCCCGCCTCGGCGAGCGCGGCGCCGAACTGCTCCTGCGTCTGGGTATCGGTCATGTTCAGGTGCGCGACCACCTCGCGGACGCGCCAGCCCGCACACAGCGAGGCGGCGGCCCACTGCGTCGGAGTGAGGGCCGCGAGCAGCGCGGCCATCCGGGTGCGCTCGGCGACGGTGGCGTCGTACAGGTCGGTGTCGGTGCGGATGGTCATGGCGGTCTCCTGTGCTCGGAACGGGTCGTCACAGGTACATACGAGCGGGACCGCCGGAATTCGTCGCGCGAGCGACCATCGGCGGTCCGGGCTTATCCTGAGGGGTATGGCGAACGACTTCACCCGCTTCGCGGCCGTGGCGGCCAAGCTCGCACGCGAGCACGGCCCCCGCCTCGCCGCGCAGGTCGTGAACAGTCCCCCGGTCCGCGCCGGCCGGGACGCGATCACCCAGGTGGTCACGCAGACCGTGAACCAGGCGCTCGGGCTGGAGGCGCCGGCGGAGCCCAAGGAGTTCACGCCGGGCCGGCCCGTGACCCGCACGTTCACCCCGACCGCACTGATGGCGCGCGGCGTCTTCTACGCCCCGCAGCTCGACGGGCAGGCCGACCCGGGCGAGATCGTGTGGACCTGGGTGGAGTTCGAGGAGACGACGGGGCCGAACGCCGGCCAGGGCAAGGACCGGCCGGTGCTCGTGGTGGGACGCTCGGTGAACAGCCTGCTCGGGCTCATGCTGTCCAGCCAGGAGCGCCACATGGGCGATCCGGACTGGGTGGGCATCGGGTCCGGCCCCTGGGACACCGATCAGCGGCCCTCCTGGGTGCGGCTCGACCGCGTCCTCGACGTGCCGGAGGACGGCATCCGTCGCGAGGGCGCCGTGCTGGACCGGCGGCGCTTCGAGTCCGTCGCGCAGCGCCTGCGCGACGAGTACGGCTGGAGCTGAGTCAGCCCAGCACCTCGACGACCTTGCGCGCGGTCGCCTTCGCGGAGCCGGGGTTCTGGCCGGTGACGAGGTTGCCGTCGGAGATCGCGTACGAGACGAACGGGAGCCTGGCCTTCTCGTAGAGCGCGCCCCGCTTCTTCATCTCGTCCTCGGCGTTGTACGGGACCAGCTTGTCGACGCGGGCGAGCACCTCCTCCTGCCACGCGAAACCCGTCACCTTCCGGCCTGCGACGAGGTACTCGCCGTTCGAGAGCCTGGTGTTGAGCAGCCCGCAGTAGCCGTGGCAGACGGAGGAGACGACGCCGCCGCGCTCGAAGATCTCGCGGCTGATCCGCTGCAGCCCCTCGCTGTCCGGGAAGTCGTACATCACGGCGTGGCCGCCGGTGAAGAAGATCGCTTCGAACTCCGCGGAGTCGATCTCGTCCGGGCTCTTCGTGCTCGTCAGCAGGGCCATCCGCGACGGGTCCGCGCGCCAGGCCTTCGCCGTCCTGTCGTAGTTCGGGAACTTCAGCGACCGCGGCTCGAGCGGCACCTCCCCGCCCTGCGGGCTCACGAGCACCTGCTCGAAACCCGCCTCCTCGAAGACGTGCCACGCGTGCGTGAGCTCGGAGAGCCACAACCCGGTCCGGTGCGACGGGTCGTCGTAGTGGCCGACGTTGGTGACGACGGTGAGGATGCGCTTCGGCATGGTGGGGCTCCCTGCGAACGACTGCGGTTAACGCTGCTTACATTAGCGCGTCCGGCTCATGTAAGCAACGCATACATCGCGCGCGCGTTCCGGCGCTCAGGTACTCAGGTGCTCCCGCAGGAACCGTCCCGTCACGCTCACCCGTGACGCGGCCACCTCGTCGGGCGTGCCCTCCGCGACGACGGTGCCGCCCGCGGCCCCGCCGCCCGGGCCCAGGTCGATCACGTGGTCGGCGTTCGCGATCATGTCGAGGTCGTGCTCGACGACGATCACGGTCGCGCCGCGGTCGACGAGCCGCTGCAGCACGTCGAGCAGCACGCGGACGTCGCGCGGGTGCAGGCCCACCGACGGCTCGTCGAGTACGAAGACCGCGTCAGACTGGTCGCGGCCCAGCTCCCCCGCGAGCTTGAGCCGCTGCGCCTCGCCGCCGGAGAGGGCCGGGGTCGCCTCGCCGAGCGTGAGGTAGCCGAGGCCGAGGTCGGCCAGGGTGCGCAGCTTCTTCGCGATCCGCGGCACCGGCACGACCTCGGCGGCCTCGCGGACGCTGAGCGCCAACAGGTCCGGGAGGGCGAGCCCGTCGGGTTCCGGCCACCGCACCGACGCGGCCTCGGGCGCGTACCGTCGGCCCAGGCAGGCCGGGCATTCGATGTCGACGTCCGGCAGGAATTGCACGTCGAGCGAGACCTGGCCCGTGCCGTCGCACCGCGGGCAGCGCAGCGCGCCCGTGTTGTACGAGAACGCGCCGGCCTTGAGGTCCGCGGACTTCGCGGCGGCGGTCTTCGCGTACTCGCGCCGCAGGTCGTCGAGCACGCCGCTGTAGGTGGCGACCGTCGAGCGCACGTTGACGCCGATGGGCGTGGCGTCCACGAGGTTCACGCGGCCGAGGCCCGGTGCGTCGAGCGCGGTGACGTGCGGCGGCAGGGGCTCGCCCGCGGCCGCCGCGGTGAGCGCGGGGACCAGGCCCTCCAGCACCAGCGTCGACTTGCCGGATCCGGAGACCCCGGTGACCGCCGTGACCCGCCCGACGGGGACGTCGACGGCGAGGGCGTGCACGGTGTGGATCGGCGCGGTCTCCAGGTGGATCCGGCCGCGCGCGAAGATCTCGTCGTCGGGTGTGCGGGGCCTGGTGCGGACGGGTTCGCGGCCGGCCAGGAAGGGACCGAGGACGGACGCGCCGTCGGCCTCGATCTCGGCGACGGTGCCCTGCGCGAGGAGGCGTCCGCCCTCGGCGCCCGAGCCGGGGCCGATCTCGATGAGGTGCTCGGCCTCGCGCAGCACGTCGAGGTCGTGGTCGACGACGATCACGGAGTTCCCGTCCCGCAACAGGTCCCGGACCACGCCGAGCAGTCCCTCCACGTTGGCGGGGTGCAGCCCGACCGACGGCTCGTCGAGTACGTAGAGCACCCCGGTCGTGCGGTTGCGGACCGCCCGCGCGAGCTGCACTCGCTGTCGCTCGCCCGTGGAGAGCGTCGCCGCGGCGCGGTCCAGGCCGAGGTAGCCGAGACCGAGCTCCAGGAGTCGCCGGGCGATCGTCTCGAGGGTGTCGACGAGGATCGCCGCCATCGCGCGCATGTCCGCCGGAAGGGGCCCGACGGTGCCGGGCGCCCACGTCACGACCTCGTCGAGCGTCATGGCGCTGACGTCGGCGAGGCCGAGGCCGCCGATCCGCGGCGCCCGAGCCCCGGGGCCGAGCCGGGTGCCGTCGCAGTCGCCGCACGGGCCCGCGTGCACGAACCGGTTGACCCGCCCGAGGCCCGCCTCCGTGGTCGCCTTGTCGAGCGCCTCCTGCACGGCGGCGTTCGCGCTGCGGTAGGTGAAGTTGACCTCGAAGAGCTTGCCGTTCTTGCTGGAAACCGCGACCTTGCGCTTCTCGGCGGGGCCGTGCAGCACGATCTCGCGCTCGGCGTCGGTCAGCTCGACGTACGGCACGTCGATGCGGACCCCGAGGTCGGCGACGACCTGCGGCATGAACGAGAAGCCGAACATCGACCAGGGCGCGACGGCACCGTCGGCGATCGTCTTCGACGGGTCCGGCACCAGCGCGGCCCCGTCGATCGCGCGGACGACGCCCGTGCCCGAGCAGGTGGGGCAGGCGCCGTCGGAGTTGAAGGCCAGCGCCTCCGCGCCGGGCGGGGAGAAGACGGCGCCGCACTGCGGGCAGGTGAGGTCGAGGCCGGCGGCGACGTCGATGGTCGGGTCGAGGTAGTGGCCGTTCGGGCAGCGGTGGGAGGCGAGGCGGGAGAACATGAGCCGCAGCACGTTCAGCAGCTCCGTGCTGGTACCGAAGGTGCTCCGGACGCCTGGGACGCCGGGCCGCTGCCGCAACGCGAGCGCCGCGGGGACGTGCTCCACGGAGTCGACGGCGGCGCGGGGCGCCTGCGCCATGCGGCGGCGCGTGTACGTCGACAGCGCCTCCAGGTAGCGGCGCGAGCCCTCGGCGTAGAGCACGCCCATGGCCAGCGAGGACTTGCCGCTGCCGGAGACGCCGGCGATCGCGACGAGGCGGCGCAGCGGCACGTCGACGTCGAGGGAGCGCAGGTTGTGCACCCGCGCCCCGCGGACTGCGATCCACAGCGGGGTGTCGTCGGTCATGCGCAGCGAATCATCATGCGAGGCGGGTGATCTCCACGACCACGTCGAGGTCGGACGCGCCACCGCCCGCGATCACGCCGCGCAGGGGCGGAACGTCGGCGTAGTCGCGGCCCACACCGACCGAGACGTGCCGCTCGCCGATGGGGACGTCGTTGGTGGGGTCGTAGCCGCGCCACTGCCCCGTCCACGCCTCGATCCAGGCGTGCGACTCCCCCGCCACCGTCGACCCGACCTCCGCGTCGCGCTGCGGGTGCAGGTACCCCGAGACGTACCGGGCGGGAATGCCGACGCTGCGCAGCAGGAGCAGCGTGAGGTGCGCGTAGTCCTGGCACACGCCCTTGCGCTCGTCCCATGCGTCGATCGCCGACGAGTGCACGCCCGTCGTGCCGGGCACGTAGTCCAGCTCCTCGTGCACCCAGCGGCACACCGCGAGCACGGCCTCGTCGAGCTCCAGATCCTTGACCAGCTTCTTGGCCTGCGCCGTGAGCTTGCGGTGCTTGGGCACGTAGTCGGTGTAGCTGAGCAGCTCGTCGAACCGGTCGCGCACGCGGTCGGTCGCGAGCTCGTCCCAGCCGACCACATCGCCGGTGTCGTCGGCGGCCTCGGTCTCCACGACGGAGGCGCCGGTGACCTCGAGCGCGGTGTGCGGGGCGTGCAGGTCGAAGGCGGTGACCGCGGTTCCCCAGTAGTCGGTGTACCGGTAGGCGCGGGTGGCGGGCACCGTCTCCACGCGGTTGAGGATGACATTCTGCCGTTGGTCGCTGCGCGGCGTCAGGCGGGCCTCGTTGTACGACGAGGTGACCGGCGCGTTGTAGCCGAAACCGGTGGAGTGCACGACTCGAAGACGCCAGCTCACAGCTCCCCCTCCAGGATGGTGTCGATGTCGCCCCGGGCGCGGGCGTCGGTCCACGCGACGTAGGGCGTCACGTGGAAGTAGCGGGCGGTGACCGCCTCGCCGGCGGCCTGCCCGAGCTCCTGCAGCGCGAGGAGCCGCCGCTGCAGGTCCTCGAGGAGTTCGCCGGGGGCGAGGAACTCGAGCTCGCCGCGGGCGCGGCCGAGGAGGCGCTGCGCCTCCGTGCGGGTGCCGAGACGGCCCTCACGCCCGCCCTCGATGGCGCCCAGGCAGTCCTCCGCCGTGGTGAGCGCGTGGATCACCGACCGCGGGAACAGCCGGTCGACGAGGATGAACTCGACCACGCGAGTGGCGTCGAGCACGCCGCGGTGCGTGCGCAGGTACGTGTCGTGGGCGCCCGTCGCGCGGAGCACCGTGACCCACGTGGGGGCGTTCGCCCGGTCGCCGGCGCGCGAGAGGAGCAGGCGCACCGCCATGTCCATCCGCTCGATGGAGCGCCCCAGGAGCAGGAAGCGGTAGCCCTCGTCGCGCGAGAGCGTCGAATCGGTGAGGCCGGAGAACATCGCCGCGCGGTTCTTGATGTAGTTGAGGAACTCGTGCGGGCCGAGCCGACGGGCCGCGCGCTCGCGCTCGGCGAGGCCGTTGTACGTGGAGTTGAGGCACTCCCACATCTCGGAGCTCGTGACCTCCCGTGCGCCGCGGGCGTTCTCGCGGGCGGAGGCGACGGTGGCGGCGATCGAACCACTGCCCGGGTCGCGGTTGTAGGCGACGACCTCGGTGACCGAGCGCAGGTCGAGCGGCTGGTCGGCCGGCGGCTCGGGGATGCCGAGGACGCGGACGAGCTGGCGGGAGACCCGGTCCTCGTCGACGGTGGCGTCCTCGAGGAACTGGTGCACGGTCACGTCGAGCATGCGGGCGGTGTCGTCGGCGCGTTCGGCGTACCGTCCGATCCAGTACAGCGCCTCCGCGTTACGGGCGAGCATCACGGACCTCCTCTCGAGCCTGCTGCTGTTGTTGGTCCTGCGAGCTGAGCTCGGGGCCGAGCTCCACCTGCTGCTGTTCGGCGAGGTCCCGGCTCGGGACCACCTCCACGCCTTCGAGTTCCGCCTCGGCGGCGGAGGACCGGGCCGCGAGGACCCAGGTGTCCTTGGAGCCGCCGCCCTGGCTCGAGTTCACGACGAGGGAGCCCTCGGGCAGCGCGACGCGGGTGAGGCCGCCGGGCAGAACCCAGACGTCGTCGCCGTCGTTGACCGCGAACGGCCGCAGGTCGACGTGGCGCGGGCGGGCCTGCTCGCCGATCTTGGTCGGCACCGTCGACAACTGCATGACCGGCTGCGCGATCCAGCCGCGCGGATCCGCGACGACCTTGCGGCGGATGGTCGCGAGCTCCTTCTCGCTCGCGTCGGGGCCGAAGACGATGCCGTAGCCGCCCGAGCCCTCGACGGGCTTGATGACGAGCTCGTCGATGCGGTCGAGCACCTCCTCGCACTCGTCGTCGAGCCAGCAGCGCAGGGTGTCGACGTTCTGCAGCAGCGGCTTCTCACCGAGGTAGTAGTCGATGATGTCGGGCACGTAGGTGTAGGTCAGCTTGTCGTCGGCGACGCCGTTACCGACCGCGGAGCTGATCACCACATTGCCGGCGCGGGCGGCGTTGAGCAGGCCCGCGACGCCGAGCACCGAGTTCGGGAGGAACTGCATCGGGTCGAGGAACTCGTCGTCGATGCGGCGGTAGATCACGTCGACCTGCTGCTCGCCGCTCGTCGTGCGCATGTAGACCACGTTGTCGCGGCAGAAGAGGTCCCGCCCCTCGACCAACTCGACGCCCATCTGCCGGGCGAGCAGCGAGTGCTCGAAGTAGGCCGAGTTGGCCATGCCCGGGGTGAGCACGACGACCGTCGGGTCGGCCTCGTTGGAGGCGGCGGAGCGGCGCAGCGCGCGCAGCAGGTGGGAGCTGTAGTCGGCGACGGCGCGCACGCGGTGCCGCTGGAACAGGTCGGGGAAGACCTGCGCCATGGTCCGGCGGTTCTCCATGACGTAGCTCACGCCCGACGGGGACCGCAGGTTGTCCTCCAGGACGCGGAACGTGCCCTCGGCGTCCCGGATCAGGTCGATGCCGGCGACGTGGATGCGCACTCCGTTGGGCGGGCGGATGCCCGCGGCCTGCCGGTGGAAGTGGGCGCAGGAGGTGACCAGCCGCTTGGGGACGACGCCGTCGCGCAGGATCTCCTGCTCCGAGTAGATGTCGTCGAGGAACATCTCCAGCGCCTGCACGCGCTGCTTGATGCCCTTCTCGAGACGGTTCCACTCCGCGGCCGCGATGACGCGGGGCACGAGATCCAGCGGGAAGGGCCGCTCGCGGCCCTCCAGCGAGAAGGTGATGCCCTGGTCGATGAAGGCGGCGCCGAGCGCGTCGACCCGGGCCGCCAGGTCCGACTCGTCGGCCGACGAGAGGGCGCCGAAGATCCGCTTGTACGGGGTGCGAACGGTGCCGTCGTCGGCGAACATCTCGTCGAACGCCCGCCCGAACGACGGTGCGTCGTCGTAGCCGGCGAAGAGGGGCGCCTCGTCGGACAGTCGGGGTGCGGCGGCCTGCTTCCGGGTCGCGGACTTGGCCTGTTTCTGCGGGGTCACCCGGCCATCGTGCCGCACCAGCGCCGTTTCGGCAGCGCTCTCGTTCACGGCGTGGCAATGTTGATGTCGAGCACCGTTCCCGCAGGCGGTGCCGCGATTTGGGTTGTGTCCGGGCCGCTGGTAACCTGGTACGTCGGCAGTCATCACCGGCTGCCCTTTCGAGACAAGAGAGTTTGAACGCGTGGCCAACATCAAGTCCCAGATCAAGCGGATCAAGACCAACGAGCGCAACCGTCTGCGCAACCAGTCGGCGAAGTCGTCGCTGCGTACCGCCATCCGCCACTTCCGCGAGGCCATCGACTCCGGGGACAAGGCCAAGGCCGGCGAGCTCCTCGTGAGCACCAGCCGCCAGCTCGACAAGGCCGCCAGCGCCGGCGTCATCCACGCCAACCAGGCCGCCAACAAGAAGTCGGCGCTCTCCCTGGCTCTCAACAAGCTCTGATCTTCCGCTAGACGCGCGTATCACCGCGCCGCACCACCCCCCGGCACCACGCGGGCCGGGACTGGTACGGCGCGGTTTTCGCGTATCCGGGTGCGGGCACCGTTCGACGGTGCCTTCCTCCCGCCCCGCCGCTCAGGCGCCGGGTTCAGCCCGCGAGGGTGGCGACCTTGCGGACCGCGATCTCCAGCGCGTAGTCCGGGTCCGCGGCCTGGCCCTTCACGTCGGCGTTCGCGGCGGCGACGGCCTGCAGCGCCCCGGCGACGTTCTCGGCGCGCCACCGTCGCGCCACCTGCGTCATCTTCTTCACCTTCCACGGCGCCATGCCCAGCTCCCCCGCGTCCCGGTACTGGTCGGGGGTGCGCCCCAGGCCGCGGATCCGCGCGACGGAGTGCACCGCGTCCGCGAGCGCGTCGGCGATGAGCACGTGCGGCGTGCCGCGGTGCTGGGCCCAGCGCAGCGCCTCCAGCGCGGCCGCGACCTGCCCGGCGACGGCCTTGTCGGCGATCTCGAAGCCGGTGACCTCGGCGCGACCCGCGTAATAGCGGTGTACCGCGGCCAGGTCCACCCTGCCGCCCGTGTCCGAGACGAGCTGCGCGATCGCCGCGGCGAGCTCCCGCAGGTCCTTGCCGACGGAATCCACCAGCAGGTCCACCAGCTCGTCGGAGACGCGCACCTTCTGCGCCCGGAACTCCGACTTGGCGAAGTCCGCCCGGTCGCGCGCGGACGTGATCGTGGGCACCTCGACCAGCTCCGCGCCGGCCTTCTTCAGCGCGGCGACCATGGCCTTCGCCCGGCCGCCGCCGCTGTGCTCGATCACCAGGGTGATGCCGTCCGGCGGGTTCTTCGCCGCCTCGACGATGAGGTCGACGGGGGCCTTGCCCGCCTCACCCGCGGACTCGAGGACGACGATGCGCTCCTCGGCGAACAGCGACGGGCTCAGCAGCTCCACCAGCTCGGACTGGTCCACGTCACCGGCGCGGATCCGGGTGACCGGCACGGCGTCACCCGCCCCGCCCGGGA
>NZ_JAIULG010000011.1 GCF_020169415.1 Tsukamurella sp. M9C | reverse complement strand
GCCATAGCGGAGGGGAAACGCCCGGCTCCATTCCGAACCCGGAAGCTAAGCCCTCCAGCGCCGATGGTACTGCACTCGCGAGGGTGTGGGAGAGTAGGACACCGCCGGACTAAAATTAGATACAGGAGAAGACCCTCGGGTCGGTGAGCAGAAATGCTCCCGGCGCGGGGGTCTTCTTCGTGTCCGCACATCGTTCTCCCGCGCGGTCCGCACGATTCCGTGGGGCCCGCACATCGCTTCCGCATCCGGCCACGGCGCCGTTCGGGCCAGCACCGGGGAGCGGGGCACCGTCGTTCCCGTGCCGTAAGGTGGAGCCCGTGCGTGTCGTGATTGCCGAATGCCAGGTCGACTACGTGGGCCGGCTGACCGCCCACCTCCCGATGGCCCGGCGCCTGATCCTGGTCAAGGCCGACGGTTCCGTCAGCATTCACGCGGACGATCGCGCCTACAAGCCTCTCAACTGGATGAGCCCGCCCTGTTGGCTCGAGACCGCCCCGTCGGACGACGAGGCGAAGGACGTGCCCGAGGGGCACCAGCTCTGGATCGTGCGGAACAAGGCGGAGGAGCAGCTCCGCATCCTCATCGGCGAGGTCGAGCACGACAGCAGCCACGATCTGGGGGTCGACCCGGGCCTCGTGAAGGACGGCGTCGAGGCGCACCTCCAGGAGCTCCTCGCCGAGCACACCCACACCTTCGGGGACGGCTACACCCTGATCCGGCGCGAGTACATGACGGCGATCGGCCCCGTCGACCTGCTGTGCCGCGACGCGGACGGCGGGACCGTGGCGGTGGAGGTCAAGCGCCGCGCGGAGATCGACGGCGTGGAGCAGCTGACCCGGTACCTGGAGCTGCTCAACCGCGACCCGCTGATCGCGCCCGTGACGGGCATTCTCGCGGCCCAGCAGGTCAAGCCCCAGGCCCGCACCCTCGCCGAGGACCGCGGTATCCGGTGCGTCACCGTCGATTACGACGTGCTGCGCGGCACCGAGGACACGTCCTACAAGCTCTTCTGATGGGCCGCAGGCCCGTCTCCCGCAAGCGTGCGGCGGCGCGGGACGGGCACCGTCCCCTGAGCGCCGGCGGTTTCGGCTCGCGGGTCGACCTCGGCGACGAGGCCTACCAGGTGCGCACCGTCACGGGGGCGGGCGCCGTCAAGGAGTACCGCTGCCCGGGATGCCACCAGGCGATCCCCGCGGGGACCGCGCACGTCGTGGTGTGGCCGTCCGCCGAGAGCGGAGGCGTCGCCGACCGGCGCCACTGGCACCGCGGTTGTTGGGCCAGGGAGGCCGGCCGGCGGGCGCGCTAGCGCTTCTCGATCGCGACCTGCTCCGTGACCGCCTCGTCGGCGGCGAAGTCCTCCGCGCCCAGGACCTGCTGCGCGCGCTGCGCCGCGGTGGGGGCGTCGTCGGCGACGTGCTCCGCCTTGGGGGCCGCCGCGGGGTCGAACGACGCGGGATCGATCCGCTTGTCGACGACCTGCGACTCGCCGTCGCCGGTCGCGAGGGCCTCGGGCACCAGCGAGAGCTGTCGGCGCACCGTCTCCAGCTGATCGAGGATGGACGCGCGCAGCGACTGCATGTCCTCGGTGATCCGCCGGGCGTTCGCGACCTGCGTGGCGATCCGGGTGTTCGTGTCCTCGAGCTTCTGCTCCGCGGTGGCGTTCGCGGTGTTCAGAGTCTGCTCGGCGCGCTCGTTCGCGGAGTCGACCCGCTCGCGGGCCTCGTCCTTCGACGCGTCCTCGAGCTCGGTGATCGTGCGGATCGCCTTGTCCCGGCGCATCGACATCGCCATGTCGAAGTCGTTCTGGACGCGCTCGCGGTTCTCCGCGGCCGACTGAGCCAGCTTCTCGGACTCGGCCTTCGCCTCGGCCTTGATGCGCTCCGCCTCGGCGTGCGCGTCCTTCATCGTCTTCTCGTGCTCGGACTCCATGGCCTCGCGGCGCGCGGTCATGTCCGAGCGCATGCGGTCGGCCTCGCGCCGGGTGGTCTCCGCCTCCTGGCGGGCCAGCGAGCGCACCTCGGCGGACTCGTTCTGGGCTGCGGCACGGATCTCCGAGGCCTCGTCGGAGGCGAGGCGCATCATGCGGGCGATGCGGTCGCTCATGCCCTCGGCGCTCGTCGGCGGGACGCTGAGGCGATCCACCTCGCGGCGCAGGTTGTCGATCTCGTCCTGCGCCTCGTCGAGGAGGTCCGTCAACTCGCGCGCGTGCGCCGAGGCCGCGTCGCGGTCGGCGGCGAGCACGCGCAGTTCGGCCTGGTACCGGTGGAACTGCTCGGTGACCTGGTCCCGGTCGTACCCACGCAGGACCACCGCGAACGGTGCGGGCGCCGGGCCGCCCGGGAAGTTGTCCGTATTCGCCATGCTCCGAATGGTACGTGGACGGCCCGCGCTCGCGGCGTCAGCAGTCGCAAAAGGTCCGAATTGTGGCCCGTGCCGGGTCAGGACGCGGGTTCGACCAGTTCGACGAGGATCCCGCCGGCGTCCTTCGGGTGCAGGAAGTTGATCCGCGAGCCCGCGGTGCCGTTCCGGGGGGCGTCGTACAGCAGCCGTACGCCCTGCTCCTGCAGGTGCGCGGTGACGGCCGCGAGATCGGAGACCCGGTAGGCGAGCTGCTGCATGCCCGGGCCGTTGCGGTCGAGGAACTTCGCGATGGTCGACTCGGGGGTGAGGGGGGCGAGGACCTGCAGCTGCGCCGCGCTCGACGGTGCGCCGTCGGCCGCCAGCAGCGAGGCGGGGGAGAGCATGCCCTCGCGCACGCCCTGCGCCTCGTTGATCTCCTCGTGCGTGCACACCATGCCGAGGACGCGGGCGTACCACTCGAGGGCCGCGTCGAAATCGGACACGGCGACGCCGACGTGGTCGATACCCAGCACGTATTCGGCGGGGACGGCGTGCGCGGCGGGGTGCTCGCCGTGGGCGGTGTGATCTGTTTGTCGCGATTGGCTCTCTGTCATGCCTCGAATGTAGCTTTGAGGTGGAAGACCCCTGCCCACTAGGAGGAACGAAGTGGCCCCGTCCGCACCCCATCAGGACCCCACGGTCATCGTCGCCGGCGCTCGGACGCCCTTCGGCAAGCTGCTCGGCGCGCTCAAGTCGCAGTCCGGCACGGACCTCGGCGCGGTCGCCATCCGCGGCGCGCTGGAGAAGAGCGGCGTCGACCCGCAGACGATCGACTACGTGATCATGGGCCAGGTCCTCACCGCCGGCGCCGGGCAGATGCCCGCGCGCCAGGCCGCGATCGCGGGCGGCGTGCCGTGGGACGTGCCCACCCTGACCATCAACAAGATGTGCCTGTCGGGCATCAACGCCATCGCGCTCGCCGACCAGCTCATCCGGGCCGGCGAGTACGAGGTCGTCGTCGCCGGCGGCCAGGAGTCGATGACGCAGGCGCCGCACATCCTCACGGGCAGCCGCGAGGGCCACAAGTACGGCAGCATCGAGATGCTCGACCACACCGCCTACGACGGCCTGCACGACGTCTTCACCGACCAGCCGATGGGCGGGCTCACCGAGCAGCTCAACACCACCGACACGGTGACCTACTCCCGCGAGGAGCAGGACGCCTTCGCCGCTGACTCGCACCGCAAGGCCGCGGAGGCCTGGGCCGCCGGCAAGTTCGCCGACGAGGTCGTCCCCGTCGAGATCCCGCAGCGCCGCGGCGAGCCGATCCGCGTCAGCGAGGACGAGGGCGTCCGTGGCGACACCACCGCCGAGTCGCTGGCCAAGCTGCGGCCGGCGTTCGCCAAGGACGGCAGCATCACCGCCGGCAACGCCAGCCAGCTCACCGACGGCGCCGTCGCCGTCGTCGTCATGCGCAAGAGCAAGGCGCAGGAGCTCGGCCTCGACTACCTGGCCGAGATCGGCGCGCACGGCGTCGTCGCCGGCCCGGACTCGTCGCTGCAGCACCAGCCCTCCAACGCCATCAAGAAGGCCTGCGACAAGCAGGGCATCAGCCCGGCCGATCTCGACCTGCTCGAGATCAACGAGGCCTTCGCCGCCGTGGGCCTCGCGTCCACCGCCGACCTCGGCGTCGACGCCGACAAGGTCAACGTCGACGGCGGCGCGATCGCCATCGGTCACCCGCTCGGCGCCTCCGGCGCCCGCATCGTCCTGCACCTCGCGCTCGAGCTGGCCCGCCGCGGCGGCGGCACCGGTGCCGCCGGACTGTGCGGCGCCGGCGGCCAGGGCGACGCGCTCATCATCACCGTCCCCGGGAAGTAGAGAGAAACTCCGCATGAACGAATCCCTCGCGTCCAAGATCGTCACCGCCTTCAAGGTCGTCGCCTTCCTCGAGGCCCTCACCTGGGTGTGGCTGATCATCGGCATGATCATCAAGCGGGTACAGGACAAGCCCGACGCGATCGCCGTGCCCGGTATGACGCACGGCATCGTCTTCATGGTGTTGGTCGTGCTGACCCTCGCGGTCGCCTACGCCCGCAAGTGGGACCTGAAGACCCTCGCCCTCGGCCTGCTCGCCACGGTCCTGCCCTTCTGCTCCGTCGTCTTCGAGGTGTGGGCGCAGCGCGCCGGCAAGCTCGACGCCCCCGCGACGGCCACCGCCGCGGACAAGGCCGAGCCCGCCGACGCGATCGGCGGTTAGGACGCACGGCGCCCCGCCTACCGGTACGTTGACTCGCTGACGGAAGCTGTGGAGAGGTGGGGCACATGGTGGACATCCTGGGCGGGCTGCCCGGTGGGAAGGCGCTTGAGGCGTCGGTGAACCGCCTGGCGGCCACGGCGCGCAACGGCTTCGAGGTGCTCACGCAGGGTGGCCTCGAGACCGGGGCGAAACCCTCGCAGTTCACGGTCGTCGAGCGCTCGCCGATGTACCGCCTCCGGCGGTACTTCGCGGACCGGGCGCCGGCGCCCGCGGTGGACGACCGGCCGGTGATCCTGCTGGTGCCGCCCATGATGGTCGACGCCAACGTCTTCGACGTCACGGAGAACAACGGCGCCGTGTCGGTGCTGCACCGCGCGGGCCTCGACCCGTGGGTCATCGACTTCGGCGCGCCCGACCGCGAGGAGGGCGGCCTCGAGCGCAACCTCGCGGATCACGTCGTCGCCATCTCCAAGGCGATCGAGCAGGTGGCGGTGTTCCGCGGTCGCGACGTGCACATCGGCGGCTACTCCCAGGGCGGCATGTTCTGCTACCAGGTGGCCGCCTACCGGCAGTCCCGGTCGATCGCGAGCCTCGTGACCTTCGGCAGCCCCGTCGACATCTCGGCGGGCCTGCCGCTCGGCGCGCCGCCCGCGCTGGTCAACAAGGGCGCCGAATTCGTCGCCGACCACGTCTTCAACCGCTTCTACCTCCCCAGTTGGATGGTGCAGCGCGGTTTCGAGATGCTCAACCCCGTCAAGGCGGTGCGCTCGCGGCTCGACTTCGTCCGGCAGCTGCACGACCGCGACGCCCTGCTGCCGCGCGAGGACCAGCGCCGCTTCCTCGAGGCCGACGGCTGGGTCGCCTACGCGGGGCCCGCGGTGGCCGACCTGCTCAAGCAGTTCGTCGTGCACAACCGCATGCTCACCGGCGGCTTCGCCATCGACGGCGACGCCGTCTCCCTCGCGTCCATCACGAGCCCCGTGCTCGCCTTCGTCGGCCTGTCGGACCAGATCGGCCGGCCCAGCGCCGTCCGCGGGATCCTGCAGGCGGCGCCGAAGGCCGAGGTCTACGAGGCGCAGGTCTCAGCCGGTCACTTCGGCCTCGTCGTCGGCAGCTCGGCGGGCGCGGTCACGTATCCGACGGTGACGCGGTGGATCAACTGGCTGGAGGGCCGCGGCCCGCAGCCGGAGAACGTCGTCGCGATGCAGCCCGACGACGGCCGCGACGTCGGCGTCAACCCGCTCGTCGCGGGCCTGGGCGGCATCGCCACCGTCGGCTTCGTCGCCGCGCGCGACGTCCTCGACGCGGCCTCCGGCGCCGCGGCCGGCGCCTCCGCCGTCGCCCGCGAGGTGACCCGCGGGCTGCCGAAGCTGGCCCGCCTCGGGCAGCTGCAGGCGCACACCCAGGTCTCGCTCGGCAAGCTGCTCGCGGAGCAGGCCGCGGCGGATCCGCACGGCGAGCTCTTCCTCTACGAGGACCGCGTGCACACCAAGCACGCGGTGAACGAGCGCATCGACCGCGTCGTCAGCGGCCTGATCCAGGTCGGGGTGCGGCAGGGCGAGCACGTGGGCGTGCTCATGCACACCCGGCCGTCGGCCCTGGTCGCGATGGCCGCGCTGTCACGGCTCGGCGCTGTGGCCGTGCTGTTGCCGCCGGGCACCGACTACGCCGCCGCGCTGCGGCTGGGGGAGGCCGCCTCGGTCCTCACGGACCCCGAGCACGCGCAGGAGGCCGTGGCGGTCGCCGAGCGCGTCTTCGTCGTCGGCGGCGGCGACCGCCGCGACCGGCCGGGTGCCGCCCGGCAGGACCTCGGCGCGGAGCTGGTCGACCTCGAGCAGGTCGACCCGGACAACGTGCGGATCCCGCGCTGGTACCGGCCCGACGCGGGCCTCGGCCGCGACCTGGCCTTCGTGATGTTCTCGGAGGTCGGCGGGCGGCTGCGGGCCAAGCGGGTCACGAACGGCCGGTGGGCGCTCTCCGCCTTCGGCACCGCGTCGGCCGCGCGGCTGTCGCAGAGCGACACCGTCTACTGCCTCACCCCGCTCAGCCACAGCTCGGGCCTCATGACCAGCCTCGGCGGCGCGCTCGCCGGCGGCTCGCGCATCGCGCTCACCCGCGACTTCGACCCGGAGCGGTTCATGGTCGAGGTGCAGCGCTACGGGGTCACGGTGGTCTGCTACACCTGGAACCTCATGCGCGCGGTGCTCGACACCCCCGGCCTGGAGATCCCGCGCTACCACCCGGTCCGCGCCTTCATCGGCTCCGGCATGTCGGCGGAGCTCTCGCGCCGCGTCGGCGAGACCTTCGACGCGCAGGTCGTCGAGTTCTACGCCTCCACCGAGGGCGAGATCGTGCTGGCCAGGGTCCGCACCGGCAAGCCGGGGGCGAAGGGCCGGCGCCTGCCGGGCAGCGCCGACGTGGCCCTCGTCGACTACTACTTCGACTCCGGGCGCTTCGTCGAGGACGGCGACGGCTTCCTGCAGGAGGTCGGGGACGGCGAGGTGGGCGTGCTCATCGGCCGCGCCGATCCCGACGCCACGCACCGCGACGTGCTGCTGCGCGGCGTCTTCCGGCCGGGCGACGCCTGGTTCTCCACGGGCCACCTCTTCCGGCGCGACGAGGACGGCGACTACTGGCTGGTCGACGACGTCCGCACCGTCGCCGTCACGGAGCGCGGGCCGGTGTACTCGATCCCGATCACCGACGTGCTCGAGCAGCTCGGGCAGGTCGAGCAGGCCGTCGTGTACCAGGTGCCCGGCGACGGGGCCGACGGTGTGCCGCGCGTCGTCGCCGCGGTCACGGTGCGGGACGACGCGGAGCTGACGGCCGACGAGATCAGCGACGCGTTCGCCGGCCGGCACGGCCAGTACCCGGACGCGGTGCACGTCGTCGACGAGGTGCCGCTCACCAGTTGGTACCGCCCGCGGCGGGGCGCGCTCGCCGCCGCCGGGATGCCCGCGCCCGGTCCCACGTCCTGGCGGTTCGACCCGGATCAGCAGCGCTACCTGTGATCCCGGTCCGGACGGTCGCCGCGGGCGGCCGCCGCACGGGGCGTGCCAAGATGGAGGGGTGACTACACCTCGAGGCGCATCTCCACAGGATCAGGCACGCGCGCTGCGCACGGCCGCGGCGATGGCCGGCGCGGTCGACCTCTCGGGTCTCAAGGCCCGCGCGGAGGCGAAGGCCGCCCAGCAGGCCCGCCCGGCACCGTCGGGCGAGGCGGGCCCGGCCGGCGCCGCCCCCGGGCCCGGCGTGGTCGACGTGACGGACCAGAGCTTCCCGGTCGAGGTCATCGACCGGTCCGCGAACCGGTTGGTGGTCGTGCTGTTGGCCGCGTCGTACAGCGAGCAGTCGCAGGCGATGGCGGCGGTGCTGGAGAAGCTCGCCGCGGATGACGCGGGCCGGTGGACCCTCGCCCGCGTCGACGTCGACGGGGCGCCCGGCGTCGCGCAGGCCTTCGGCGCGCAGTCGGTGCCGATGGTGGTGGCCGTCGCCGCGGGGCGCGCGGTGACGGCCTTCGCGGGCGCGCAACCGGAGCCGGCGGCGCGGCAGTGGCTCGACGACGTGCTCGCCCAGCTGCCGCCCGAGTTCGGTGGCGGCGTGGCGGGGGAGGCACCGTCGGACCCGCGGCGCGACGCGGCGGAGCAGCTCGCGGGCGACGGCGACTACGACGGCGCCCGCGCCGCGTACGAGGCGATCCTGCACGCGAATCCGGGCGACGCCGAAGCGGCGGCCGCGGTCAAGCAGATGGCCTTCTTCGCCCGCGCCACGAAGGGCGAGCCCGGGGCGATCGCGCGCGACGACGCGGCGGCCGGCGCGACGGGCGAGGAACGGGTCGCACCGGCGCTCGCCGCCGCCGACGAGGAGCTGCTCACCGGCTCGCCGAAGGGGGCCTTCGACAGGCTCATCGCCGCGATCCGCGTCACCGCGGGCGACGACCGCTCGGCGTTGCGCACCCGGCTGCTGGAGCTCTTCGAGCTCTTCGACCCGGCGGATCCCGTGGTGCTCGCGGCCCGGCGTGATCTGGCGGGCGCCCTCTTCTGACGCGGCCCGGTCCGCGACGCGGACGAAGGTTTGCGATACTTACCCGGTGTCTGACTATGGTGTGTCCCGACGGGCGGTGCTGACGGGCGTCGGCGGCGTGGCCCTCGCGGGCGCGCTCGCGGCATGCGGTGGGAACACCGGTCGCGGCGGCGGGGCCCGCGGTGACCTGCGCGCCTGGTTCCACCAGTACGGCGAGCAGGGAGCGCCGGAGGCGCTCACGCGGTACGCCGGCGACTACCCGGACGGCGGCGTGCGGGTCAGCGCCTTCCCGGGCGACTACGACCAGAAGGTGTCGTCGGCGCTGGTCAGCGGCGACGGCCCGGACGTCTTCGAATTCGCCAACGGTCCCACGATCGACATGATCGCCGCCGGGCAGGTCGCCGACCTCACCGACCTGCTGGGCGACGCGCGCTCCGACTTCACCCCGGCGCTGCTCGACCGGATGACGCACAACGGCCGGGTGTACGGCATCCCGCAGGTCACCGACACCCAGCTCCTGGTCTACCGGAAATCCATGCTCGCCGAGGCGGGCGTCGTCCCGCCGCGCACGCTCGACGAGCTCGTGTCGGCCGCGCGGGCCCTGAACCGGGGCCGGGTCAAGGGGCTCTTCCTCGGCAACAGCGGTGGCGCGGACGTCCTCGGCGGCGTCCTGCTCTGGTCGTCCGGGCACGACTACCTGACCCCCGACCACAGGCCGGGCTTCGTCGACGAGGAGGTCGCGGTCGGCCTGCGGGCGATGCGCGGGCTGTTCACGTCGGGCGACCTGCTGCTCGGCGCGCCGCAGGACTGGTCCGACCCGGGGGCCTTCATCGCGGGGCAGACGGCGATGCAGTGGACGGGCCTGTGGGCGCTGCCCGCGATCCGGGCGGCGCTCGGCGACGACTTCGGCGTGCGGCCCTTCCCGGCGATCGGCCCGAACGGCGGGACGAGCGTGCCCTTCGGCGCGTACGGCGCCGCGGTCAACGCCGGCGGCGACGTCGAGCGGGCGAAGAAGTTCGTGCAGTGGCTGTGGGTGAAGCGCACCGATCTCCAGCTCGACTGGGCGCAGGGCTACGGCCTGCACGTCCCGGCGCGCCGCTCGCTGGTCCCGCAGGCCACGAAGCTCGCGACCGGCGTGTACAACGAGGCGGCCGACCTGGTGAACTCCGTCGGTCGTCCCCAGACCCCGCTGCTGTGGACGCCGCGCAGCGCCACCGCGTACCGCGACGCCCTCGACCGGGTGATCCGCGGCGGCGCCGATCCGATGGCGGAGCTGCGCGAGGTCGCGTCGGTGGTCGAGAAGGAACTCGAGCGGTTCCCGCGCTGATGTCCCTCCGGCCCGCCCGCCGTGCGCCGTCCCGGCCCGACGCGGGCGGGGCGTGGCGCGACTCGCCGCACCTGTGGTTCTGGCTGATGACGGGGCCCTTCCTCGCGGGCCTCGCGGTGTTCGTCCTCGTCCCGATCGGGTGGAGCGTGTGGCTGAGCCTGTTCGACGCACACAACACGGTGACGCCGACGCGGTTCGTGGGCCTGGACAACTACCGGGACATGCTGGCGGACCCCGCCTTCCGCTCCAGCCTGGTCACGTTCGTCGTCTTCGCGGCGATCGTCGTGCCGCTGACCTTCGCGGGCTCGCTCGCGCTCGCGGTGCTCGTGCACGGGGTGCGCCGGTTCCAGGCCTTCTTCCGCTCGGTCTTCTTCCTGCCGCTGGCGTGCAGCTACATCGCCGCGTCACTGATCTGGCGCGGCTCGATCTTCCCCGGGGTGCCGACGGGCGTCGCCAACGCGGCGCTCCGGGCCGTCGGCGCGGAGCCCGTGGCGTGGCTGTCGGTGGTCGATCCGCCCTGGTACTGGCTGGTGCTGGTGACGCTGCGCCTGTGGCTGCAGCTGGGCTTCTACATGGTCCTGTTCCTGGCCGCCCTGCAGCGCGTGCCGCGGCACCTGTACGAGGCGGCCGCGCTGGACGGCGCGTCCGGATGGACGACGTTCGTACGCATCACGCTGCCGCAGCTGCGCGCCGTCTCCGTCGCGGTGCTGCTGCTGGCGACGGTCAACGCCTTCCAGGCCTTCGACGAGTTCTACGGCGTGATGGCCACCGCGCAGGGCTATCCGCCGTACGCCCGACCGCCGCTGATCTACCTCTACTACGTGGCCGTCGGCAACGGGCAGGACTTCGGGCACGGCGGCGCGGGCGGGATCCTGCTCACCGCCCTGATCGCGGTGATCGCCCTGGCCCAGGGCCGGTTCACGGGGCTGTTCCGCGGGCGGGGCGAGCGGTGAGCGCGGCCCGCGCGGGGAGGTACGTGCTGCTGATGGGCCTCGCCGCCCTCTTCCTGCTGCCGCTGTACCTGCTGGCCCGCGGCGCGGTCGGCACGCCGATGGACGTCGCGACGGGGGACTGGCTGCCGCGTCGCCCCGACGGCGTCGCCTTCCGGCACATCTTCTCCGACGAGGCCCGCCCGCTCGCCCGGGCGCTGCTCAACTCGACGACGGTGGCCGTGCTGCAGACGTTCGGCACCGTCGCCGTCGCGCTGCCGGCCGGGTACGCCTTCGCCCGGATCCGGGTGGCGTACGCCGACAAGGTCTTCGCCGTCGTCCTCGCGACGCTCCTGGTCCCGGCCGCCGTGACCTTCGTGCCGACCTTCGTCATGGTCTCCACGCTGGGCTGGGTGTCGTCGCTGCAGGGGCTGGTGGTGCCCGGGCTGTTCCAGGCGACCGCGGTCTTCCTGTTCCGGCAGCACTTCCTCGGCTTCCCCCGGGAGCTCGAGGAGGCCGCCGTGCTCGACGGTGCCGGGCCCGCCCGGGTGTTCCTCGCGGTCGCGCTGCCCGGGGCGGGCGCGGTGACGGCGGCGGTCGCGACGATCACCTTCGTCGGGAGTTGGAACGCGTTCCTCTGGCCCCTCGTGATCGGTCAGGATCCGCAGTCGTGGACGGTCCAGTTGGTCCTGTCGAGCTACATCACGGCGCAGTCGGTGAACGTGCCCGCGATGTTCGCCGCCGCCGTGGTATCGATCGCCCCCTTGCTGGCGTTCTTCCTGGTAGCACAACGTTGGATCGTCGCCGGCGTGGAGCGGACGGGGATCTCCGGCTGACCGCGCGTGACCCGCGTCACGGCCGTCGGGGGCCTGGCGACCGGGACACGCCGGGAGCGGTGATAGCTCGATTCGCTGGATCTATCGATGGCATCGGCCTAGTCTGAACCGGTTCTGTTCGGCCTCTCCGGGTCGGGCGAGAGGAGACGATGATGTCGGTCACCGAACACCGCGGTGTGAGCGCCCAGTCGGCGCTGGCGATCGCGGGGGCGCGGCTGCTGCTCAAGCCCCTGATCGCGCTGTACCCGGTGCGGGCCTGGTCGTTCGCGCCGCTCGCCCTGGGCGAGGGCCTGGCGAACCTCATCGGGTGGACGCCGAACGACGTCGAGGTGGAGCGGGTCGAGCTCGCCGGCGTCCCCGTGGAGCGGCTCGTGCCGACCGCGGGCGACCTGCGGCCCGACGTCGCGATCTGCTACTACCACGGCGGCGCCTTCCTCGCGGGCGGGCCCGGCACCCATCGCCGCGTGGCGGCGGCCCTCGCGCGCACCCTCGGCGTCACCGTCTTCAACGTGGACTACCGCCAGCTGCCCGACGTGGGCGTCGGCACGTCCGTCGACGACGGCTACCGCGTGTTCCGGGCGGTCACGGACTCCGGCCGGTACCAGCAGGTCGCCGTGGGCGGCGACTCCGCGGGCGGCTACATCTCGGCCAAGGTGGTGGAGCTGGCGTACCTCGACGCAGTGCGCACCCCGGCCGCCTACTTCGGCTTCTCTCCGCTGCTCACGCCCACCGTCACTGACGACGATCCGCGGCACGACATCGACGACGCCTACCTCACCGCGGGCAAGCTCGCCGGGCTGCGCGACTTCTTCGACCGCGGCCCGGTCGCCTTCCGCGGCCACGACGACGCCACCGAGATCGAGCCCGCGGCGTTCCCGCCGGCGCTCGTCATCGCCTGTACCGACGAGATGCTGCGCGTCGACGCCGAGCGCCTGCACGAGCGCCTCGACCGCGCAGGAAAGCCCTGCGACCTGCACCTCTACCAGGGTGGCGTGCACGCCTTCCCCGTGCTCGCGGGCGTGACGCCCGAGAGTGCGCAGGCCGTCCAGATCACCACGCTCTTCCTCGAGGCGGCGTTCGACGCGCGCCTGCAGTACCGCGCCGCCTGACGGGGCGCCGCGCGGCATAGGCTGGGGCCATGCTGCTGCCGCACACGGTCACGCCCGTTCCGCCCGGCTCCGACGGTGAGCCGGCCGTCACCGTCGGGGGCCGCACCCTGACCCGGACCGAGCTCATCGGCGCCACCACGGCGGTCGCCGAGCGGCTGGGCGGCCTCGGCGTGCGCGGCCCCGTCGCGGTGTGGGCCGAGCCGACGCTCGCCACCGTGATCGCGATCGTCGGCGGTGTTCGCGCCGGCGTCCCGGTCGTTCCCGTCCCGCCGGATTCGGGCACCGCGGAGATCGCCCACGTGCTCGCCGATTCCGGCGCGCAGGCCTGGCTCGGCGCGACCCCGCAGGATCCGCACGGGCTACCCGCGGTCCCGGTCCGCGAGCACGCCCGCGGCTGGCACGCCCTGCCCGAGCCGCCCGCGGCCGCGACCGCGCTCCTGATGTACACCTCGGGCACGACGGGGGCGCCGAAGGGCGTCCCCATCCGCCGGGAGGCCATCGCGGCGTGCATCGACGGGCTCGTGGACGCCTGGGGGTGGACCGCGAACGACACTCTCGTGCACGGCCTTCCGCTCTTCCACGTGCACGGGCTCATCCTCGGCGTCCTCGGCCCGCTGCGGGTGGGCAGCCCGCTGGTGCACACCGGGAAGCCGACCCCGGAGGCCTACGCGGCGGCGGGCGGCACGATGTACTTCGGCGTGCCCACCGTCTGGTCGCGCATCGCCCGCGACCCAGAATCCGCTGCGGCCCTGCGGGACGCGCGGCTCCTCGTCTCGGGCAGCGCGCCCCTGCCGGCGCCGGTCTTCGAGCGGATCCGCGAGCTCACGGGGCAAGAGATCGTGGAGCGCTACGGCATGACGGAGACCCTGATCACCGTGAGTGCGCGCGTCGACGGCGAGCGCCGCCCCGGCTGGGTCGGCCTGCCGATCGCGGGCGTCGAGTCGCGGATCATCGCGGAATCGGGTGACGAGGCGCCGCACGACGGCGAATCGATCGGGGCGCTGCAGATCCGCGGCCCGATGGTCGGCACGAAGTACCTGAACCGCCCCGACGCCACGGCCGAGTCCTGGGTGGGCGACGGCTGGTTCGACACCGGCGACGTCGCGGTGATCGACTCGACCGGCTTCCACCGCATCGTGGGCCGCGCCTCCACCGACCTGATCAAGACCGGGGGCTTCCGCGTCGGCGCCGGCGAGATCGAGGCCGCGCTGCTCGGCCACGCGGACGTCCGCGAGGCCGCTGTCGTGGGGCTGCCCGACGATGACCTCGGGCAGCGCCTCGTCGCCTTCCTCGTCGCCGACGGCCCGCGCGACGATGCGGCCGCCGCCGCGATCGTCGAGTTCGTGGGGGAGACGCTCTCGAAGCACAAGCGCCCCCGGGAGATCCGCTTCGTCGACGACCTTCCGCGCAACCCGATGGGCAAGGTGCAGAAGAAGCAGCTCCTGTAGCCGCGTATGTGGTGGGATCGCCGTATGGATCAGGGGATGCGTTCGGCGGTGGTGTGCGTATTCGCGGCGGCGTCGATCGCGGGCTGCACCACGTCCGTGAGCGGGACGGCGGTGCCGGCGGGGAGTGGTGCGGCCACGGTCGCGGGCGGCGGGGGTGGCGACCGGGGTGGTTCGTACGCCTCTCTGACGCTCGACGGTGTGGCGCCGCCGGGCGGCGACCGGATCGCGGTCGAGTGCGACGATGTCGCCGGAACCCTGGTGGTGGCGTCCGGCGAGCCGCCGGTGACCATCGGGATCACGATCCTCACCGCTGACTACCCGCGGGTGGAGACGCTCGCCCTCACCCTCGAGAACGGAAAGGTGTACTTCGGGCAGGAGTCCACCTACTCGGCGCGGAAGGACGGCGGCGCATACATCGTGACGGGCGACGTCGAGGGATTCGGTGGCGACGTCACCGACGGCACGCTCGGCAGCGTCGTCCAGCGCTTCGAGCTCAGGATCACCTGCTGATCCGGCCGCGTGGGCCGAGTGTCCCGGCCTACCCGGGGCGCCCTTCGGCGGTGTCGAGGATGAAGTCGTGCAGGTGCCGGGTGGCCGGAGCGAGGGTGGTCGTCGCGCGGGCAAGGGCGACGGCGCGGCGGTGCTCGCCCGCCAGCGGCACCTCCGCCACGTCCGACGGTGCGCGGTCGTCGTGCGGGAGCAGGGCGACGCCGAGCCCCCGGGCGATGAGCTCGCGGATCGTCGCGAATTCGGTGACCTCGACGGCGATCGCGGGCGTGAAGCCGGCCGCGGTGCACCAGCGCTCGGTGGTGCCGCGCAGGTGGTAGTCGGGCGGATTGGCGATGAAGGTCTCGGACCGCAACTGCGCCAGCCGGATCTTCTTCGCCCCGGCGAGCGGGTGGGTGCGGGGGAGCGCGGCCAGGATCTCCTGGGATCCGATCACGGTGTGCGGCAGCCGCTCCGGCGGCGGAATGGTCACCGCGAGGTCCAGGGCGCCGGTCTCCAGGTCGCGGACGAGCTCCGAGCCGTGCCCCTGCTTGAGCGTCACGGTGATCCCGGGGTGCGCGCGGCGGAAGGCGGAGAGCAGGTCCGGTAGGCGGCCCGAGCCCATGGTGAGCGGGAAGCCGAACCGCACGGTGCCGTGTTCGCCGTCGCCCTCGCCCACCACCGCGTCGATCGCGAGGCCGAGCTCGCGCAGCGGATCCCGGATCCGCCGGGCCAGGTCCTCGCCAGCGGCGGTCAGGCGCACGGTGCGCCCGGCGTGGACGAGCAGCGGGGTCCGCAGATCGCCCTCGAGGGAGTGGATCCGGCGGCTCATCGACGACTGGGGGATGCCGAGCGCGGCCGCGGCGCGGGTCATGTGCCCGTCGTGCGCCGCGAGGGCGGCGAGCGCCTGCAGCTGCGGGGCGAACAGGCTCAGCCATTGATCCATATTCGGATCATATCGCCGCAAGACCTCATTGGACGGATGAGTACCGCGCGTTCGATGCTGGTACCGAACCCACCTAGAGGAGGATCCGATGGTCACCCACTCCACCCCGGGATTCGACGCCGACGTCGTCCTGATCGGCGGCGGCATCATGTCCGCGACGCTCGGCGCGATGCTCGCGCAGGAGCGGCCCGACTGGCGGATCCTGCTGCTCGAGCGCGCCGACGCGCTCGCCACCGAGAGCAGCGGGCCCTGGAACAACGCCGGCACCGGCCACAGCGGCTTCTGCGAGCTCAACTACATGCCCGACCCCGCCGACGGCACCAAGCCTCTGTCGATGGTCGAACAGTTCGGGCGCACCCGCGCCTGGTGGGACGGCCTCGTCGCGGCGGGACTGCTCGACGGCGGCTTCCTGCACCTGACCCCGCACCTCGACGTCGTCTTCGGCGAGCGCGACATGACCTACCTGCGGCAGCGCTTCGAGACCCTGCGCACGCACCCGGAGTTCGCGGCGATGGAGTACACGGAGAACCCGGAGACGATCCGGCAGTGGGCGCCGCTGGTCATGGAGGGCCGCGGCCCCGAGTCCATGTGGGGCCGCATGGCCGCCACCCGTCACCCCGGCGGCACCGACGTCGACTTCGGGGCGCTGACCCGCGGCCTCACCGCGATCCTCACCGACGCCGGCGGCGAGGTGCGCTTCGGCCACGAGGTGACGCGGCTGCGCCGCACCCTCGCGGGTTGGACGGTGCGCGGCCGGGGACCCCAGGGGCGCTTCGAGATCCGCGCCCGGCGCGTCTTCGTCGGCGCGGGCGGCAAGGCCCTGCGGCTGCTGCAGAGCGCGCGGCTGCCCGAGGTGCGGGGCTACGCCGTGCTCCCCGTCGGGGCGGCGTTCCTCCGCTGCTCGGATCCCGAGGTGGCGCGCCGCCTCGACGGGAAGGTGTACGGGCAGGCCGACATCGGCGCACCGCCGATGTCGGTGCCGCACCTGGACCGTCGGTACGTCGACGGTGCCGATCACCTCCTGTTCGGCCCGTACGCCACGTTCAGCACCAAGCTCCTCAAGCGGGGCCGGCTCACCGACTTCTTCACCACATTGCGGCCCGGCAACCTGCACGTGATCGCCGCTGCCGGACTGCAGAACCTCGCCCTGGTGCGGTACCTCGTCGCCCAGCTCGCGGCGAGCCGGCGGGCGAGGTTCGCCGACCTGCAGCGGTTCTACCCGGCCGCCGACCCGGCGCAGTGGGAACTCGTCCCCGCGGGCCAGCGGGCCCAGCTGGTGACCCCGGATCGCCGTCGCATCGGCGTGCTCCAGCAGGGGACGGAGCTCGTCACGGGCGCCGACGGCACCATCGCCGGCCTGCTCGGCGCGTCGCCGGGGGCGAGCACCGCGGTGCCGATCATGCAGGACCTCCTCGTGCGGTGGGGGATCGAGCCGGCGGTGGGACTGCAATCGAACTCCGAGAAGTCGCCCGTCGCGCACTGACGTGTGCTTTCCTCCACTCGGGTGAAAAGCCCGAATTCGGTTCCGTGCCTAAGGAGGCCCGCTATGAATCGCTCCCTCGTCATCGCCTCGGCGGTGGTCTTCGCCTCGATCGGACTCACCGCCTGCGGCGGGGGATCCGACAAGGGCTCGGACTCCGCACCCGCGAACACGGCGTCGGCGAACACCGACGCGAAGACCGTCGTCAAGGTCGACGGCAAGGACCTCACGGGCGTCGACCTCAGCAACGTGGGCTGCGCCAAGCAGGGCGATCGCTTCGCGATCGGCGCCGGCGGCGCGTCGGGCGGGGTCGGCGCGACCCTCAAGGACGGCAACCCGCCCACCGTCGAGACCGTGGGCATCACCGTCGACGGCACCGCCCTCGCGGTCGGTCCCGGCGTCGGTAAGGCGACCGTCAAGGTCGACGGCGACCGCTACACCATCAGCGGCACCGCGTCCGGCGCCAGCATCTCGAACCCGATGGCGGGGATGGTCTCGAAGGACTTCGAGATCGTCGTCACCTGCAAGTAGTACCCGTGCCTGAGGAGGCCCCCGTGCATCGTTCCCTCGTCACCACCTCGGTGGTCGCCCTCGCCGCTCTCGGACTCGCCGCGTGCGGCGGGGGCGAGGACGCGGGGTCGGTCCGGTCCGGCGCCGACGCGGTCGTCAAGGTCGACGGCAAGGACGTCTCCGGAGTGGACCTGTCGACCGTGTCCTGCGTCCGGCAGGGGGAGAACTTCGTGATCGGTACAGGCGGCGCGAACGGCGCCGTCGCCGTCACGATGACCACCCACAACCCGCCGGTCCTGCAGACGGTGGGCATCACCGCCGACGGCACCACCCTCGCGGTGGGCGGCGGCGTGGGCGAGGCCACGGTGCGGGTCGAAGGGACCCGCTACACCATCACCGGTACCGCACAGGGCGCGAGCATCGCGGACCCGGCGGCGGGAGTGGTCCGCAAGCCCTTCGAGATCGCCGTCACCTGCCGGTAGCGCGCGCCTGCGTGACGGCGTCCGCCGGGTCCCCGCGCCACGGCTCGCCGTGGCCGGGGGCCAGCTGGTCGGCGTCCAGCACGGCGATCGTGTCGAGTGCGGCGGTCGTGGCCGCCGGGTCGTGGGAGAAGAACGCCGGCAACAGCTGCGGCCCCGTCGTGCCCGAGAGCGGGTGGCCGGTCACCAAAGCGTCGCCCGTCGCGACGACGCCGCCCGGCAGCAGGAAGGCGGTGTGCCCCGAGGTGTGGCCCGCGCACGGCACCGGCACCGGCGCGCCCGGCAGGTCCAGCGGCGCGCCGGCCGCGGGCAGTGCGAAGGGCTCGGCGTAGGGCATTTCCACGTGCCCCAGCACGCCCACGCGGGCGACGTCGGCCATCCACTTCCAGGTGCGGGGCCGCCACATGATCGGCAGCAGGTCCAGCGGGGCCGCCTGCTCGTGCGCCTCGCCGCGGGCGTGCGCGAGTTCGTCGGGGTGCGCGAGTACCTGCGTGCCGTACCGCTCGTGCAGCTTCGCGATGCCGCCCACGTGGTCGATGTGCGCGTGCGTCACCAGGATCGCCCGGACGTCCTGGGGGCGGCGGCCGATCGACGCCAGCTCCGCCTCCACCCGGTCCACGTCGCCGGCCCAGCCCGCGTCGATCAGGGTGACGTCGGCACCGTCGACCAGGGCGAGGAAGTTGACGTGCGTGCCGCCGCCGAACCAGACGCCGGGCGCGAGCTCGCGCATCACTGCCCGTCGAAGGTCAGCCAGAGGGCGGAGTTCGGGCCGAGCACGACCTCCGCCGAGGCCTCGCGGCCGTGCCAGGACCGCGCCTCCGCGGTGACGCCGCCCATGTTGCCGGCGCCGGTGCCCTCGTAATCCGTGGAGTCGGTGTTGAGGATCTCGCGCCAGGAGCCCGCGAAGGGCACGCCGACGCGGTAGCGCTCGTGGGTCTGCCCGGAGAAGTTGTACAGGCACAGCACCACGGAACCGTCGCTGCCCCAGCGCAGGAAGCTGAGCACGTTGTTCTGCGAGTCGTTCGCGTCCACCCATTCGTAGCCCGACGGGGTGGTGTCCTGGCTCCACAGCGCTGGGTGCGAGCGGTACGCGGCGTTGAGATCCCGCGTGAGCGCCTGGATCCCGGCGTGCAGCTCGCCCTCCCAGCCGTCGAGGCTGTCCCAGTCCAGGGAGCGCTCCTCCGACCACTCGCGGACCTGCCCGAACTCCTGGCCCATGAACAGCAGCTGCTTGCCGGGGTGGCCCCACATGTACGCGAGGAGGGCGCGCACGCCGGACGCCTTGGTGTGCGCGTCGCCCGGCATCCGGGTCCACAGCGTGCCCTTGCCGTGCACCACCTCGTCGTGGCTGATGGGGAGCACGAAGTTCTCGCTCCACGCGTACATCAGCGAGAAGGTGACCTCGTGATGGTGGAAGTTGCGGTGCACCTGATCGCGCCCGAGATAGCCCAGGGTGTCGTGCATCCAGCCCATGTTCCACTTCATGGTGAAGCCGAGGCCGCCGAGGTTCGTCGGGCGCGTGACGCCCGGCCAGCTCGTCGACTCCTCGGCGACGGTGACCACGCCGGGGAAGAGCTTGTGCACGGTGGCGTTCATCTCCTGCAGGAACTCCACCGCCTCGAGGTTCTCCCTGCCGCCGTAGACGTTCGGGGTCCAGCCGCCCTCGGGGCGCGAGTAGTCGAGGTAGAGCATCGAGGCGACCGCGTCCACCCGCAGGCCGTCGATGTGGAACTCGTCGAACCAGTACAGGGCGTTGGCCACCAGGAAGTTCCGCACCTCGCGGCGGCCGAAGTCGAAGACGTAGGTGCCCCAGTCCAGCTGCTCGCCGCGCTGCGGATCGCTGTGCTCGTACAGCGCCTTGCCGTCGAACCGCGCGAGCGCCCAGGCGTCCTTGGGGAAGTGGGCGGGCACCCAGTCCACGATGATGCCGATCCCGCGCTCGTGCAGCACGTCCACGAACTCGCGGAACTCGTCCGGGGTGCCGAACCGGGACGTGGGCGCGTAGTACGAGGTGACCTGGTAGCCCCAGGAGCCGCCGAAGGGGTGCTCGGCGACGGGCATCAGCTCGACGTGCGTGAAGCCCGTCTCGGTGACGTAGTCGGCCAGCTCGCGGGCGAGGTCCAGGTAGCTCAGGCCCTGCCGCCACGAGCCCAGGTGCACCTCGTAGGTGCTCATGGGTCGGTCGGTCGGGATCTGCTTGGCCCGCTCGGTGATCCACGCGGCGTCCCGCCACTCGTGCGTGCTGTGCGTGACGATCGACGCGGTGGCCGGGGGCACCTCGGTCCGCCGCGCCATCGGATCCGCCTTCTCGACGGTGCCGCCGCCCTCGGTGAAGATCCGGAACTTGTAGGCCGCGCCGTCGCCGACGCCCGGCACGAAGACCTCCCAGACTCCCGAGGAGCCGAGCGTGCGCATGGGGTAGGACTCGCCGGACCAGTACTCGAAATCGCCGATCACCGTGACGCCGCGGGCGTTCGGGGCCCACACAGCGAACGACGTGCCCGTGACCTCGCCGTCGGGGGTGGTGTAGCTGCGCAGGTGCGCGCCGAGCACGTCCCACAGCCGCTCGTGCCGGCCCTCGGAGATCAGGTGCTGGTCGAGCTCGCCGATCGTCGGCAGGAAGCGGTAGCCGTCGGCCACGACGGTGCGGCCGGCGGGGTAGAGCACCTCGTACCGGTAGTCGGCGAGGTCGCTGATCGGCACCTCGGCGCCCCACAGCGCGCCCTGCAGCTGCGCCAGCGGGTAGCTCTCCCCGCCGATCACGGCCGCGACGGCGGTGGCGCCCGGCTTCAGCGTGCGCAGCACGGTCCCGCGCGAGGTGGGGTGCGCGCCCAGGATCGCGTGCGGATCGTGGTAGGCGCCGGAGAGCAGGCGTGCGGCGGTGTCGGGGTCGACGGCCGCTGCCGCGGCGGGGTTCTCGGTCATGGGGTGGGGCCTTCCTCAGCAGTGTGCAGGGCCGTTGCGCCGCTAGGGCTCCCGGTAGGACAGTTCCCGTCGCTGCTGCGGGTCGAGTTGCGGGAGGACCAGGATGTGGGCCACGTTGCGCCACGGTTCCAGTCGGACGAAGTTCGCCTGACCCCAGTGATACACCTCGCCGGAGACCTCGTCGCGCACCGGGAAGCGCTCGTGCCAGTCCCGGCCGAGTGCCGGCAGGTCCAGCCACACGTTGCCCGCCTCCGCCCCGAACGGGTTGAGGTTCACCACCACCAGCACCAGGTCGCCCGTGGTCGCGTCGTGCTTGCTGTAGGCGATCAGAGCGTCGTTGTCGACGGCGTGGAAGTGGAGGTTGCGCAGCTGCTGCAGGGCTGGGTGGCGGCGGCGGATCTCGTTGAGCCGGGTGATCCACGGCTCCAGCGACTCGCCGCGGCTCTGTGCCGCCTTGTAGTCGCGCGGGCGCAGCTCGTACTTCTCGGAGTCGAGGTACTCCTCGCTGCCCTCGCGGACCGGGACGTGCTCGTAGAGCTCGTAACCCGAATACATGCCCCAGCTGGGGGAGAGCGTGCTCGCGAGCGCGGCCCGGATCGCGAACATGCCGGGTCCGCCGTGCTGCAGGCTCTCGTGCAGGATGTCCGGCGTGTTCACCCAGAGGTTCGGCCGGCACACGTCGGCCTGCGCCGCGTGCTCCCGCGCGAACTCCTCGAGCTCCCACTTCGCGGTGCGCCACGTGAAGTACGTGTAGCTCTGCGTGAAGCCCGCCTTGGCGAGCCCGTACATCCGCGCCGGGCGGGTGAACGCCTCGGCCAGGAACAGGACGTTCGGGTTGACCTTCTTCACCTCGGCGATCAGCCAGTACCAGAAGTCCGGCGGCTTGGTGTGCGGGTTGTCCACCCGGAAGATCTCGATGCCGCGCTGCACCCAGAACAGGGTGACGCGCAACAGCTCCCGGTAGATGCCGGTCCGGTCGTCGTCGAAGTTGATCGGGTAGATGTCCTGGTACTTCTTCGGCGGGTTCTCGGCGTAGGCGATGGTGCCGTCGGGCAGCACCGTGAACCACTCCGGATGCTCCCTCGCCCAGGGATGATCCGGCGCGGCCTGGAAGGCCAGGTCGAGTGCGACCTCCATGCCCAGGTCGCGGGTGCGTTGGGTGAAGTAGTCGAAGTCGTCGAGCGTCCCGAGTGCGGGGTGCACGGCGTCGTGCCCGCCCTCGTCGGAGCCGATCGCCCACGGGACGCCGACGTCGTGCTCCTCGGGCGTGAGGGTGTTGTTGCGGCCCTTGCGGTTCACCTTCCCGATCGGATGGACCGGCGGGAGGTAGACGATGTCGAAGCCCATCTCCGCGATGCGGGGCAGCTCCTCCGCCGCGGTGTGGAACGTGCCGTGCACGGGCCTGCCCTCGGCGTCCCAGCCGCCGGTGGAGCGCGGGAAGAGCTCGTACCAGGAGCCGAACAGGGCTCGGGTGCGGTCCACCCAGACCCGGTAGGTGCGGGACTTGGTGATCAGCTCCCGCACCGGGTACTGCTGCAGCAGCCGGGTGACGTCGGGATGCAGTGCGGCGCCGGTGCGTTCGACGAGGCTGCGGTCTCCGGCCCGGAGCGCGGCGGCCGCGGCGAGGACCGGGCCGCGGTCACCGTCGGGCACGCCGCCGGCGGCGCGCTCGAACAGGCGCGCCCCGAGCTCCAGGTCGTTCGCGAGCTCCGCCGGGCCCTGGCCGGCGGCGAGCTTCTTCTGCACGGCGCTGCGCCAGGTGGTGGCCGGGTCCGACCAGCCCTCGATCCGGAGCGACCAGTAGCCCGTGAGGTCCGGGCGGAAGACGGCGTGGAACCGGTCGGGTTCGGCCGCGGGCGACATGCGGATGTAGGTCGACGTGCCGTCCGGCCCCGTCACGACGACGGACGCCGCGACGGCGTCGTGGCCCTCGCGCCAGACGGTGGCGGACACCGGCACGACCTCGCCGACGACCGCCTTGCTCGGGTATTGCCCGCCCGACACCACGGGTTCGATGTCGTCGATGCCGATGCGCCCTGTCACCGGGTCAACGGTAGTCGAAGAGGCCGGTTTACGGGCGAGTACTTCCGCCCCGCGCGGGCCCCCGCGCGGCCCCACCTGCGGGCCTTTCCGGTTGTGCCCGGACGGGTCCGGAACCGCGGGTCAGGACTGCGAGAGGCGCTGCAGTGCCGCCACCGCGGTGGCGCGGTCCGCCGTCTCCCAGAACGGCGGCAACGAGGCGCGCAGGAAGCCGCCGTAGCGGGCCGTCGCGAGGCGCGAGTCCAGGACGGCGACCACACCCTTGTCGTCGGTGGAGCGCAGGAGGCGGCCCACGCCCTGCGCGAGCAGCAAGGCCGCGTGGGTGGCCGCGACCGCCATGAAGCCGTTCCCGCCCCGCGATTCGACGGCGCGCTGCCGGGCCGTGAGGAGGGGGTCGTCCGGCCGCGGGAAGGGGATCCGGTCGATGAGCACGAGCGAGAGCGACGGCCCCGGCACGTCGACGCCCTGCCACAGGCTGAGCGTGCCGAACAGGGACGTCGCCGGGTCCGCGGCGAAGTCCCGCACGAGCTGGCCGGTGTTGCCCTCGCCCTGGCACAGGATGGGCGTGTCCACGCGCTCGCGCAGGGCCTCCGCGGCGGCCTTCGCGGCGCGGGTGGAGCTGAACAGGCCCAGGGTGCGCCCGCCCGCGGCCGTCAGCAGCGTCTCGATCTCGTCGAGGATCGCGGGCGCCGTGCCGTCGCGCCCGGGCGGCGGCAGCTTCGTGGCGACGTACAGGATCCCCGACCGGGGGTAGTCGAAGGGCGAGCCGACGTCGATGTGGCTCCACTCGAGGTTTCCGTCCGGCTTCTTGCCGGTCGCCAGCGCCGGGTCCCGGTCGGGCTCGGGCGTCGGTGCGTCGCCGCCCGCGCGCGGCAGGCCCCACGAGCCGGCGACGGAGTCGAAGGCGCCGCCCACCGCGAGCGTCGCCGAGGTGAGCACGACCGTCGACTCGCCGAACAGGCGCGTGCGCAGCAGGCCGCCGACCGACAGCGGCGCGACGTACAGCGTCCGACGGAAGCCGCCGCCGCGGTTCGGGACGTCGGAGGTCCACACCACGTCGCGGCGTTTGGACTCGTCGGGCTCGTCGAAGGCGGTGAGCACGCGGACCGCGGTGTCGTGCACGTCGTCGAGGGCGGTGAGTGCCGCGCTGCGTGCCGCGGCGGCGTCGGCGTCGAGGTTGGCGCCGCGCGCCGGGCCGACGGCGGTGCGGGTGGCCCATGCGGCGTCGCGGACGGCGGCGAGGGCGGGGCCGGCACCGTCGGGCAGGCCGAGCCAGCGCCGCGTGCCGGAGTCGTCGAGCAGGCGGGTGAGGCCCTCCGAGGCCGCGACGAGGGAGTCGGCGATCTCCTCCTCGACGAGCTTGCCCGCGCGGCGGGCCGCCGCCGCGACGGTCGCGCCCGTGAGCTCGGCGGTGGCGACCGAGGTCACCCGGTCCACCAGCTCGTGCGCCTCGTCGACGATGACGGCGTCGTGCTCGGGCAGCACCTTGACCTCGGTCATCGCGTCGATCGCGAGGAGCGCGTGGTTGGTGACCACCACGTCCACCTGGCCGGTGCGCTTGCGCGCCGCCTCGGCGAAGCAGTCCTGACCGTAGGTGCAGTTGGTGGCGCCGAGGCACTCGCGGGCGCCGACGCTGACCAGCCGCCAGGACTGGTCGCTCACGGCGGGGGTGAGCTCGTCGCGGTCGCCGGTCTCGGTGTCGCTGCTCCACTCGCGCAGGCGCTTCATATCCCTGCCGAGCCGCGACGCGGCGAAGGGGTCGAACAGCTCCTCGCTGTCGGGCTCGGAGGCCACCGAGCTGTGCAACTTGTTGAGGCACAGGTAGTTCCCGCGGCCTTTGAGGATGGCGAACTCGGGCTCCCGGCCCAGGTCCGGCTTCAGCGCCTTCGCCAGGCGGGGCAGGTCGCGGTCCACTAGCTGCTGCTGCAGCGCGATGGTCGCCGTGCTCACGACGACGGTCTTGCGGGAGGTCACGGCGTGCCGGATCGCGGGCACGAGATAGGCGAGCGACTTGCCGGTGCCGGTGCCGGCCTGCACGGCGAGGTGCTCGCCGGTGTCCAGCGAGTGGGCGACGGCCGCGGCCATCCGCACCTGGCCCTCGCGCTTGCTGCCGCCGAGCGCGGTGACCGCGGTGTCCAGCAGTTTCGGCACGATCGGCGGTTCGCTCACCCGGGGAGTCTAGCCGTCCGGCGGCGTCGCGCCGGGGAGGCCCGGCCGGGGCTACAGGTGCGGGCCGCCGGTGCCGTAGCTGTCGCGCTGATGGGCGTCGAGGAGCCGCGTGAACTCGATGGTGTCGCCCGCGACGGCGGCCGCGAGGACGGCGCGGTGGTCGGCGATCGTGTGGTCGGCGTCCCCGATGATGCGGCCGGCGTGGTGGGTCAGGGAGAACCGCTGCCGGTCCCGCAGGCGCGCGTAGGTCGCGGACATCAACTCGTTGTCCGCGAGGTCGACGAAGGCGCTGTGGAAGGCCATCGCGGCCTCGGCGAAAGCGGGGAAGTCGCCGGCCCGCAGCGCCCGCTCCTGCTCCGCGAGGTTCGGCTGCATGCGCTCGTCGAGATCCCGCCGCGCCGCCTCGCCGGAGTGGAAGACGCCCGCGGATTCCAGGGCCAGCCGCAACTGGGCGGACTCGCGGATCTCCCGCGGGGTGAGCCCCTGCACCTGCGCGCCGCGCTGGGCGTAGATGCGGACCCAGCCCTCCTCCTGCAGCCGCGCCAGCGCGGCGCGCACGGGAGTGCGGCTCATCGAGAGCTCGCCGGCCAGCGCGTTCTCGCTGAGCATCGTGCCCGGTTCGAGACCGCCGCCCACGATGGCGTCGCGGATGTGGGCGTGCGCGCGCTCGGCCGCGGTGGGGGCGCCGTCGGCTGCGGGCATGACGCTCCTTCGCTGCGAGATGTCGTGGGACCTCTGGACAGTACCCGGCTCATTAGGATACAACTGGGATACAAGTTGGAAGGACGGGGCATGAGCGTGGACATCGAGGTCGAGGCCGGTTCAGTGCGGGAGCGGGTGCAGCGCCGCACCCTCGCCGTCGTCATGTTCGCCCAGGTGCTCGGCGGCGCCGGGCTCGCGGCGGGCGTCACCGTCGGGGCGTTGCTCGCGCAGGAGATGCTCGGCTCGGAGGCGCTCTCCGGGCTGCCGGTCGCCGTCTTCACCTTCGGCTCCGCGGGTGCGGCCTACCTGGTGGGACGGATCAGCCAGCGCTCCGGCCGGCGGCTCGGGCTCGCGGCGGGCTTCGCGACCGGCGCCGTCGGCGCGGCCGGGGTGGTCCTCGCCGCGGGCATCGGGAGCGTTCCGCTGCTGTTCGCCTCCTTCCTGCTCTACGGCGCGGGGACGGCGACGAATCTGCAGGCGCGGTACGCGGGCACGGACCTCGCGGCGCCCGCGAAGCGCGCCACCGCGGTGAGCCTCGCGCTGGTGTCCACCACGCTGGGCGCGGTGGCCGGTCCCAACCTGGTCACGCCGCTCGGCTCCCTCGCGCGCGGGCTCGGGCTGCCGGCGCTGGCCGGCCCCTTCCTGCTCGCGGGTGTCGCTTTCGTCGCGGCCGGTGCCGTGATCCTCGTGCTGCTCCGTCCGGACCCACTGCTGCTCGCCCGCGAGCTCGGCGCCGTCCCCGAGGCCGCGGCGGGGGCGCGCGGCGGGGGCGTCCGGCCGGCGGCCTTCCTCGGCGCGGCGGTCATGGTGGTCACCCAGATCGCGATGGTCGCGGTGATGACGATGACGCCCGTGCACATGGCGGCGAACTCGCACGGGCTCGGGGCCGTCGGCATGGTGATCGGCCTGCACATCGCGGGCATGTACCTCCCGTCGCCGATCACGGGCGTCCTCGTCGACCGGATCGGTCGCGTCCCGATGGTGGTCGCCTCGGGCGTCGTGCTCGCCGCCGCGGGCCTGGTCTCCGCCCTCGTGCCCGGGGAGTCGCTGGCGGTCAACATCGTCGCGCTCGTGCTGCTCGGCGTCGGCTGGAACATCGGGCTGGTCGCGGGGACCGCGCTCGTCGTCGACGGGACCGACCTCGCCGACCGGGCCCGGGTGCAGGGCAAGGTCGACGTGCTCATCGCGGTGGCCGGCGCGGGCGGCGGCCTCGCCTCCGGCATGGTCGTCTCGGCGTGGACCTACCCGGCGCTCGGGCTCGGCGTCGCGGCGCTCACGGTGGTCGCGCTCGGCGCGGCCCTGACCCGCTGGCGGCCCGCGGCCGCCTGATCGCCGGCGAGGTGCTCGCGCAGCGTGCGGGTCATCGCGCCCGCGGCCGCCGACGGTGACGCCCGCGTCGCGAGGGACAACTCGGTCCGGGCCGACCGGGCCAGGGGCACCGTCGCCAGGCCGGGCCTCCCGGCCGCCATCGACGCGGTGAGCACCGCGACCCCCGCCCCGTGCTCGACGAGGGCGAGCAGTGCCTCGGGGGAGTGCGCCTGCACCGTCGGCTCGACGACGGTGCGGTCCGCGGCGCACGTGATGTCGAGCGCGGCGCGCACGCCGGTGCCGCGCGGCAGGCACAGCACCGTCGCACCGGCGAGGTCGGCGCAGTCGGCGGACTCCCGCCGGGCCCAGGGGTGGCCCTCCGGCACGACGACGGTGAGCGGCTCGCGGATCAGCCGGTGCGCGGCGAGGGGCTCCGGCAGCGGCCGGGCGTGCGCGACGAGCGCGACGTCGAGCGCTCCGGCCACGAGGTCGGCGACGAGGTCGTCCGAATCGCCCTCCACGACGTCGACGGTGACCGCGGGGTGCGCGACGCGGAACGCCGCGAAGCCCGTGAGGTAGCCCGGGATCGTGCACCCGATGACGGTCCCGAGCCGCACGTGGCCGCGGACGACGCCGGTCAGCTCGTCGGCGACGGTCCGCACGGCGTCCACGGCGGCGAGCACGGCCCGGGCGTGCGGCAGCAGCTCCGCCCCCTCGGACGTGAGGCCGACGGTGCGCGCCCCGCGTTCGAGCAGGCGGTGGCCCAGTTCGCGTTCGAGCTTGGCGACCTGCGCGGAGACGCCGGACTGGGCGACGTGCAGTGCGTCGGCGGCGGCCGTGAACGAGCCGCGGTCGGCGACGGCGACGAGGTAGCGGAGCTGGTGCAGTTCCATCACTGATGATGATAGTTCGAATCAGAGACAGCTGTTGGACTTCTGACTGCGTCGGCCGCAGAGTGGAGTCATGACCGAGAACAGCTCGCCCCGCCGGATCGCCGAGACCTACTTCCGCTGCTGGGAGGCCAAGGACTTCGCCCCGCTCCGCCCGTACCTGGCACCCGACTGCGTCTTCACCGGGGTCTTCGGCGTCGCGCACGGGCCCGACGAGTTCCTCCAGGGGCTCGGCGGCATGGCGCAGGCCACCGACTCGCTCGAGGTCCGCGCCCGTCTCGCGGACGATCGCGATGTGATCACCTGGTTCGACCTGGGCATGGGCGGCGCGCCCGCGACCGCGGTCGCGAACTGGACCCGCGTCGAGGACGGCCTGATCACCGCGGTGAACGTCACCTTCGACCCGCGCGAGATCCTCGCCGCCTCCGCCTGATCCGCGGGCGTCGCGGGCGATACGCTGGCCCGATGACCGAGACCGAGGGGCGCCGCTACAGCGGCGCGAGCGCCGAGGCGCGCCGCGAGGAGCGGCGCGCGCGGTTCCTCGACGCCGCGCTCACCGTGGTCGCCCGCGACGGCGTCGCTGCGGTGAGCGCGCGTTCGCTGTGCGCCGAGGCGGGCCTGCACGCGCGCTACTTCCGCGAGGCCTTCGACTCGCCGGACGACGTGCTCACCGCTGCCTTCGACGTGATGGCGGCGGAGCTCATGGGTGATGTCGCCACCGCGATCGCGGCGGTCGCGCCGGAGGCGCCCGACGTCGTCGAGCGGAAGGTGCGGGCGGGCGTGCGCAGCTCGCTCGGCGCGATCAGTGCCGATCCGCGCCGGTCCGCCCTGCTCGTCGGCGCGGACGTGCATCCCGGCCTCCGGGCGCGGCGGGAGGCGCTGATCGACCTGCTCGCGGGAGCCATGGCGGCCCAGGCCGAGGAGATCCTCGACGACCCGCCGGAGCACGAGGATGCGCAGCTGTCGGCGCGGATGATCGCGGTGGGCGGGATGCACCTGGCGATCGCGGCGAGTGCCGGCCGGATCGACGCCTCGCCCACGACGGTCGAGGAGATCATGGTGGCGGGGATCCTCAGCAACCGAGAGCTGTCCGCGGTGCTCAGGCGCCTGCGGGCGGCGTCCTCCTAGGCGGCGGGGAGACCGTTACGAGATTGTGGCTACAGGATGTAGCCAGATTGGGTTACGCTCGGGCCATGACCCTCGCAGCCCCCCGCACCGTCGATACCCCCGCACGTTTCGACCGCGACCCCGAGTGGGCCGCCGGCAGTGTGCGCGCCCTCCGGCTCCTGCAGAAGGATCGCCGCCCGTTCACGGCGGAGGAGATCGCCTGGGCGGGCGAAGCGGTGGACCGCGGCGACGAGCTCGGCAACCGGCTCGGCCGCGCGATGATCGACGACCGGGCCTACTCGATGCGCGACCTCGACGCGGCGCTGGCGTCGGGCGCCACGGAGAACCCCGCGCTCCAGGAGCTGCTGGACGCGGTCGGCGCCGCCGCGACGCCCGCCTGGGTGGACTTCGACGCCTGCGAGCGCGGCGCCGCCGTCTGCCGGCGATCCGGTTCGCTCGGGCTCGACGTCCTCGCGACGGCGTCGCTCATGACCGGGTACACGACCTCCGCGACCACGCGCCAGCTCGTCGCGACGGGCGGCATGGTCGACGGGGTGGACGCCCGCATCCACGAGACCACGCAGTGGTGGTCGGAGATCATCGGCGGCGACGTGCGACCGCACGGGCTCGCCTGGCGGTCGGCCGTGAAGGTCCGGGTGATCCACGGCCTCGCCAACACGACCCTGCTGCGCCGCGACGACTGGGACCGGGCGCAGTGGGGCGTGCCCATCAACCAGTCCGACCAACTGGGCACGCTCGGCCTCTTCTCCACGACCTTCCTGCTCGGTCTGCGCGCGCTGGGCATGCCCGTCTCCGCGGACGAGGGCCGCGACGTGATGGCGCTGTGGCGCTACGTCGGCTGGCTTCTCGGCCTCGACGAGCACGTCCTGCCCGCGACCGAGGGGGAGGGTCGGCGCCGCATGGTGCAGATCGGCCAGTACGCGCCCGGACCCGACGCGGACTCCGCCGTCCTCGGCCGCGCGCTGTACGGCAACTGGGGCCGGCACCGGTACCCGGTCGCGCAGGGGCTGCGGCGGGGCTTCTATCAGCGTTACCTGGGCAGCCTCGAGGGCGTCTTCGCCGGCCGGCAGGGCCTGCGCGACCTGGGGCTCCCCGCCGAGCTGCCGTGGGCCGTGCCCGTCGCGTGGGCGAGCCACGCGCCCGTCCAGGTCGCGGCCCGGTTCTCGCCCGCCGCTCGGCGCTGGGCGACGGTGCGCGGCGAGCGTCAGATCGCCACCTGGCTGCGCCGCAACGGCCCCCGCTGACCGTCCCCGCTCGGCGGCCGGGCCGGCGCCGATCAGCCCAGCCGGCCGCCGGCGCCCGCGGCGATGGACCGGCCGATGCGGCGCAGCAGCTCGGCGGCGTTCGCCATCGAGCGCGCGGGATCGGGCTCGATCTCGGACAGCGCCATCGCGCGCCGGAAGCCCGCCGCGTGGATCTGCTCCGCGGTGAGCGCGCTGCGCCCCGCCACCGCGATGACCGGCACCCCGGCCGCGCGGGCCGCGGAGGCGACGCCGACCGGCGCCTTGCCGTGCAGCGATTGTGCGTCGAGTGACCCCTCGCCCGTGATCACGAGGTCCGCCGCCCGGACCTTGTCCGCGAAGTCGGCGAGCTCCAGCACGATGTCGACGCCCGGCCGCGCCTCGGCGCCGAGAACCGCCATCGCGCCGAAGCCCGTGCCGCCCGCGGCCCCCGCGCCCGGCGTCTCCCGCAGGTCGGCGCCCGTCGCCTCCGCGACCACGTCGGCCCAGGTGCGCAGGGCGCCGTCGAGCAGGGTGACCTGCGCGGCGGTCGCCCCCTTCTGCGGGCCGTAGACCGCGGCCGCGCCGTCGGGTCCGAGCAGCGGATTGTCGACGTCGCACGCGAGCGTGAACCGCGCGCCGCGCGCCTCGGGGAGCAGGCCGGCGAGGTCGACGCGCGCGGCCTGCAGCAGCGCGGTGCCGCCCGGCCGCACGGGCTCGCCCGCGCGGTCTGTGATCGACACGCCGAGCGCCTGCAGCATGCCGGCGCCGCCGTCGGTCGAGGCGCTGCCGCCGAGGCCGAGGACGATGTGCTGCGCCCCGTGTTCGAGCGCGTGCCGGATTACCGTGCCCAGGCCGAAGGTGGTGGCGCCGAGCGCGTCCGGCTCGCGGCCGGGCAGCAGCTCCAGGCCGACGGCCGAGGCGAGCTCGACCACGGCCGTCGGGCCGCCGCGGGCGTACGACGTCGTGTGCGGGACCCCGGTCGGGCCGGTGGTCTCCACCGCGACCCGCTCCCACCCCGCGGCCACGGCGGCGTCGACGGTGCCGTCCCCGCCGTCGGCGATGGGGGCGCGGACGCACACCCAGTCCGGCGCGACGTCCGCGATACCGCGGGCGAGGGCGTCCGCGACGCCCGCCGCGGACAGGGAGCCCTTGAACTTGTCGGGCGAGAGCAGCACCGTCGTCATCGCGTCCTCCTAGTCGAGCAGCAGGAGGGCGGTGGGCGCGTCGGTGCCGACGGTCGCGAGATCCTCGAACTCGGCGACGTTGTCGAGCTCGGTGCCCATCGCGATGTTGGTGACCCGCTCCAGGAAGATCTCGACGACCACGGGCACCTTGTGCTCACGGGCCATCTGCTGCGCGCGGGTGAGCGTCGCGGCGATCTCCGCCGGGTCGGTCACGCGCACGGCCTTGCAGCCCAGGCCCTCCGCGACCTTGACGTGGTCGACGCCGTAGCCCTTGGGGGCCAGGGGCATCGGGTCCGAGCCGGTGGTGCTGTGGGCGTCGTCGACATCGGCGTTGATGTTGTCGAAGCCCAGCTGGACCTGGAAGTCCATGTCGAAGGCGCGCTGCGCCTGCCGGATCAGGCCCAGGTACGAGTTGTTCACCACGACGTGGACGTAGGGCAGGTTGAACTGCGCCGCGACCGCCAGTTCCTCGATCATGAACTGGAAATCGTAGTCGCCCGAGAGCGCCACCACGTCGGTTCCGGGCGCGGCCTTGACCACGCCGAGGGCCGCGGGGATGGTCCAGCCCAGCGGGCCGGCCTGCCCGCAGTTGATCCAGTGGCGCGGCTTGAAGACGTGCAGGAACTGCCCGCCGGCGATCTGCGAAAGACCGATCGTGCTGACGTACCGGGTGTCGCGGCCGAAGGCCTTGTTCATCTCCTCGTAGACGCGCTGCGGCTTGATCGGCACGTCGTCGAAGTGCGTGCGGCGCTGCATGGTCCGCTTGCGCTCGGCGCAGGACTCGACCCAGGCGGAGCGGTCCGCCAGCGTGCCGGCGGCCCGCCGTTCCCGGGCGACCTCCACGAGCTGCTCCAGCGCGGCCCCGGCGTCGGAGACGATGCTGTAGTCCGGCGCGAAGACCCGGCCGATCTGGGTGGGGTCGATGTCCACGTGGACGAACGTCCGGCCCGCGCGGTAGGTGTCGAGCCCGCCGGTGTGCCGGTTCGCCCAGCGGTTGCCGATGCCCAGCACGAAGTCCGAGGCGAGCATCGTCGCGTTGCCGTAGCGGTGCGCGGTCTGCAGGCCCACCATGCCCGCGGCGAGGCGGTGGTCGTCGGGGATCGTGCCCCAGCCCATGAGGGTCGGGATGACGGGGACGTCCAGCAGCTCGGCGAGCTCGACCAGCTTGTCGGAGGCGTCGGCGTTGATGATGCCGCCGCCGGCCACGAGGAGCGGGCGCTCGGCCGCGGCCAGCATGTCCAGCGCCTTCTCCGCCTGCGCGCGGGTCGCGGCGGGCTTGTGCACGGGCAGCGGGGTGTAGGTGTCCGGGTCGAACTCGATCTCGGCGAGCTGCACGTCGATGGGCAGATCGATGAGGACGGGGCCGGGCCGACCCGAACGCATGAGGTGGAAGGCCTGCGCGAAGACGCCCGGCACCTGCGCGGGCTCGAGCACGGTGACGGCCATCTTGGTGACGGTCTTCGCGATGGACGCGATGTCGACCGCCTGGAAGTCCTCCTTGTGCAGGCGCGCGACGGGCGCCTGGCCGGTGATGGCGAGGATGGGGATGGAATCGGCCATGGCCGAGTACAACCCGGTGATCATGTCGGTGCCGGCGGGGCCGGACGTGCCGATGCAGACACCGATGTTGCCGGCCTCGGCGCGGGTGAAGCCCTCCGCCATGTGCGAGGCGCCCTCGACGTGGCGGGCCAGCACGTGGCCGATGCCGCCGTGCGCGCGCATCGCCGCGTAGAAGGGGTTGATGGCGGCGCCGGGCACGCCGAACGCCTGGGTGGCGCCCTCGAGCTCCATGATCTTGACCGCTGCTTCGGCGGCACGCATACGAGCCATGTCAGTTCTCCAATGTCTTCGGGTTAGGACGTGCGGCCGGACAGGCGCTCGACGCCGCGCAGCAGCGCGGAGTGGTCGAGGGAGCCGTCGCCGTTGGCGCGGGCGGAGGCCATGAGCTGGGCGACGAGGCCGCCGAGCGGTGCGACGACGCCGGCCTCGCGGGCGGCGGCGGTGACGATGCCGAGGTCCTTGTGGTGCAGCTCGATCCGGAAGCCGGGCTCGAACTCGCGGTCCAGCATCTTCTGCGCCTTCTGGTTGAGCACGGCGGAGCCCGCGAGCCCGCCGCCGAGCACCTGGACGGCGGCGGCGGTGTCCACGCCGTACGCCTCGAGGAAGACGATGGACTCGGCCAGGAGCTGGATGTTGCCGGCCACGATGAGCTGGTTCGCGGCCTTGACGGTCTGCCCGGAGCCGTTGGGGCCCACGTGCACGATGGTCTTGCCGACCACGTCGAGCACCGGCTGCGCCGCGGCGAAGTCCTCGGGCGTGCCGCCGACCATGATCGACAGCGCTGCGTTGATCGCGCCCGCCTCGCCGCCCGACACGGGCGCGTCGATGAGCCGGAAGCCGCGTTCGGCGGCCTGCTTCGCGAGCTCGGTCGTCACGTCGGGCCGGATGCTGGAGAAGTCGATGATCAGCGCGCCGGCGGGGGCGTTGTCGAAGACGCCGCCCTCGCCCGCGAGCACGGCCTGCACGTCGGGGGAGTCGGGCACCATCACCGCGATGACCTCGGCGTCGGCGACGGCGTCGGCGATCGAGGCGGCGGCGCGGCCGCCGGCGTCGACGAGCGGCTTGGCCCGCTCGGGGGTGCGGTTGAAGCCCGCCACCGTGTGGCCGGCGTTCGCGAGGTGCACGGCCATGGGGCTGCCCATGATGCCGAGTCCGATGAAGGCGATGTTCGTCATGAGATTCCTTGTGTCGGGTCGTCGATCGGAGGATCGGGTGGCTGGGGGCTCAGGAGGCGGCGACGACGCGGGCCGCGCGCTGCTCGCGGGGGAGCCAGGCGAAGGGATCGTCCTGGGTCTGCTTGTACTCCAGGCCGATCGGCCCGCGGTAGCCCACGCGCTCGAGGTGGGCGAGGTGGCCGTCGAGGTCGAGGGTCCCGGTGCCGGGCTCGCCGCGGCCGGGATCGTCGGCGATCTGGACGTGGCCGATCAGGCCGGCGTGGGTGTCGATGGCGGCGGCGACGTCGTCGCCGTTGACCTGCAGGTGGTACAGGTCGGCGAGCAGTCGCAGGGAGTCGACGCCGGACTGCTCCCGGACGCGGTCGATGACGGTCACGGCGTCGGCCGCGGTGAGCAGCGGGTAGCGCGGGGCGCCGCTGACCGGCTCGATGAGGACGACGGCGCCGATCCCGGCGGCGGCGCGGCCCGCGGCGGCGAGATTCTCGGCGGCGACGGCGTCCTGCTCGGCGGGGTCGCCGCCGTCGATCCGGTTGCCGTACAGGGCGTTGAAAGCCGGGATGCCCAGGCGCTCGCCGATGCCGACGACGACGTCGATGTTGTCGCGGAACTCGGCGACGCGGGCGGGATCGGAGAGGATGCCGCGCTCGCCGCCGGGCATGTCGCCGGCCGCGAAGTTCAGGCCCGTGAGCTGCACGCCCGCGTCCTCGATCGCCGTGACGAAGGCGTCGACCTGACGGTCGCTCGGCACGGCCGTGGGGAACGGCCACCAGAACTCGACGGCCTCGAAGCCCGCCTCGCGGACCGTGCGGGGCCGCTCGAAGATCGGGGTGTCGGCGAGCAGGATCGAGCAGTTGACCGTGTACTTGGCGGGGGCGTTCGCGTTCATGGGGGCTCCTTCATCAGGCGGGGCGTACGGGCGATGCAGGTTCTGGCGAGGTCCGATACGACCTGCAAGCTTTCGCCTGTCGGAAAGATCATTTCCGTACAATGGAATTGTGGCATGTGATGGTGATCACGTCAAGGGGTTCGGGAAGAGGAGAGCCGGAGTGCGCATCGCACACTCCGGCTCTCGTCGAGGCGGTGCGGCCGGGCGGCCGACCGGGCGTGCCTCAGTCGCCGTTCGGGATCGGGTTGCCGCGTTCGTCGGGGGCCGCCGCGAACACCGAGACGTCCGGCCGGTTGCCCGCCGTGATCTCGTTGAACAGGAAGTTCAGGACCACCGCGACCACGGCGGCGGCGCTGATCCCCGAGTGCATGACCGTGCCGACCGCGGTCGGGAAGGCGTGCCAGAAGTCGGGCGCCGCCACGGGGATCATGCCCATGCCGATGGAGACGGCGACGATCACCATGTTGAGGTTGCCGTCGAAGTTCACGCGGGAGAGCGTCTTGATGCCGCTGGCGGCCACGGAGCCGAACAGCACCAGGCCGGCGCCGCCGAGCACGGGGTAGGGGATCGCCGCGATCACCCGGCCCACGACGGGGAGCAGTCCCAGGAACGCGAGGATGCCGCCGCCCATCGCCACCACGTACCGGCTCTTGATCCCCGTGAGCGCCACCAGGCCCACGTTCTGCGCGAACGCGCTGCACGGGAAGGCGCTGAACGCGGGGGCCACCGCGGTCGAGAGCATGTCGGCGCGCAGGCCGTTGGCGACCCGCTTGGAATCGACGGGGGTGCCGACGATCTCGCCGATGGCGAGGATGTCGGCCGTGGTCTCCGTCATGATCACCAGGATCACGATCGTCATCGAGATGATGGCGCCGATCTGGAACGTCGGGCTGCCGAAGTGCATGACCGGCGGCAGCGAGAAGATCGGTCCGTCACCGACCTTCGAGAAGTCGAGCTTGCCCATGAAGGCGGCGATGATCGTGCCGACGACGATGCCGATGAGGATCGACAGCCGCGAGATCGCGCCCTGGAACAGGCGGCTGATCACCAGGATGATCAGCACCGTGGCGCCGGCCAGCCCGATGTTGGCCATCGAGCCGTAGTCGGCGGCCTTGGCGTTGCCGCCCTGCGCCCAGTTGAAGGTCACGGGCAGCAGCGACAGGCCGATCACCGTGATGATCGTGCCCGTCACCACGGGCGGGAAGTACCGCACCAGTTTCGCGAACACGGAACTGAGGACGAGACCGATCAGGCCGGCGACGATGATCGCGCCGAAGATGGGCCGCACGCCGCCGTCCTGCGCGATCGCGGTCATCGTCGAGACGCTGGCGAACGAGAGGCCCTGCACGATCGGTAGGCGCGCGCCGAGCGGGCCGATGCCGATGGTCTGCAGGATCGTCGCGAGGCCGCTCACGAACAGGCCCGCGGTCACGAGCAGGCTCATGTCCGTGGCGGACAGGCCCGCGGCGCCGCCCACGATGAGCGGGGGCGCGATGACGCCGCCGTACATCGTCAGGATGTGCTGGAGCCCGTAGACGAAGGTCTTGCCGAGCGGGAGGCGTTCGTCCTCGGGCCGGACCTCGGTGGCTGTGGTCATGGTCGTCGCCCCGCTAGCAGAATCCGGGCACGCCGTGCCACGCCGAGCCGGCGTCGGACGCGTCGTCGCGCACGACGCTCGCCTCGATCAGGCCGTAGGGGCGGTCGGCCGCGATGAACACCTCGCCGGGGTTCTCCACGCCGAAGGGGGCGAGGTCCACCAGGAAGTGGTGCTTGTTCGGCGCCGAGAACTTGATCTCCGCGACCTCGGGGTGCTGCTCGAGCACGGACTGGCCCATGCCGTACAAGGTCTGCTGCAGTGCCTTGCTGTGGATCTCGGCGAACCGCTGGAGCATGATCGCGCGGATCGAGTCGAAGGACTTGTCCCAGTCCACGTCCGTGTGGTCGTAGCGCCACTTGGCGACGAGCGACGTGGCGAGGATCCGGTCGTCGGTCTCCTGCAGCGTCGTGTACTTGTCCTTGAGGAAGCCGTGGAACTCCGAGCCGGTGGACTTGAGCAGCGTCAGGTCGTGGATGCCGGACACCACGTGCGCGCGGCGGTCGGCGCCGCGGCCGTCGACGTTGACGACGGTGGACCGTACTCCGCCGCCGGAGCGGACGAAGGCGTGGTCGTGGCCGGCACCGTCGACCTGGATCCGGTCCCAGGGGTACTCGTGCACCTCGATGCGAGCGCCGTCGGCCTTGGGGGTGGAGTCGATGAAATGACCGCCCAGCGTGAGGGCGTAGTCCTCGATCGCGCCGATGCCCTTCTCCTTGGCGAAGGCGAACGAGGTGTTCTTCTGGGTGTCGGTCGGCAGCACCGCCGCCTGGTCGCCGCTGATGTGGGCGTCGGTGAAATCGCCGCGCAGCGCCGAGGACACGTTGAGGTCACGGATCGTGTGCCGGGCGGTGTCGCGGTAGATCCGCACCACGCGGTTCTCCGCCTTGCCGTACTGGTTGGGGCCCAAGTGGATTGCCATGGTGGTCAGCTTCCTTTGTAGGTGGAGTAGTGGAACGGGCTGAGGAGGAGCGGGACGTGGTGGTGGGGAACGGCGCCGTCGACCGCGATCAGGCGGAAGGTGATGGCGACCTCGGGGAAGAAGTTCTCCTGCCCCGTGGCCGTGGAGTACGTCGCGGTGTCGAAGGTCAGGCGGTAGACGCCGGCGGCCAGGTCGTCCGGGCCGAGGTCGCGGATCCGGCCGTCGTCGTCCGTGACGCCCTGTGCCACGGATTCGACGGTGCCGTCCGGCCCGACCCGGTCCATCCGGATCGGGACCCCGGCTGCGGGGACACCGCGCGCGGTGTCGAGGACGTGGGTGGTGACCGTGCTCATGACTGCCTCTCTGCGAGTTCGTCTTCCAGTTCGAGGACCCGGGCGAGGCGGCGCAGCGCGATCCCGCGGAGCTCGCGGGCGACTTCGGCGGCCTCGGCGTCCGGCGCGTTCTCGAGCCGCCGGTGCAGCTCGGCGAGCACCGTCGTCGCGTCCAGTCCCGCGGCGTTGATCAGGAAGACGCGGTCGAAGCGCTCCTCGTAGGCGCCGTTGCCGGCGAGGAGGGCGGCCTGCGTCTGCGCGTCGGTGGCGACGCCCGACTGCTCCCTGCGGGACCACGCGGCCTCGGTGGAGGCGCCCGCGGCGCGCTCGCCGATCCGCGGGTGGGAGGCGAGTGCGCGATCCACGTCGGCGGGGGTGAACGCCAGGGCCGCGGTGCCGGCCACCCGGAGGGCGTCGGAGGCATCGGCGTAGGGCCGTCCGTCGATGACCGCATCGCTCCAGGAGCGCACATCGCAACACGCGAGTAGAGTCGCCCGGATATCGGCCTCAGGCGCCGAGTTGAAGTCTTCGAGGTCCATCTGACCTGCCTTCTTTCGGTCTGCGGAAGAGGTTTTCCACTGATCGAAGAATGACATGTGATCTGAGTCACGTCAACAGTTTGTTGAAAAAATGTTGCCGAGCGTCGCTCGGTCCAGGTCAGGCGCGCAGGCGGTTGAGGTAGTTGTACACCGTGAACCGGGTGACTCCGAGCGCCTCGGCCACCGTCTCGGTGGACTTGCGGAAGGTGAACGCGCCGCGCTCCTCGAGCAGGCGAACGGCTCGCTGCTTGTCCTTGCGGTCCAACTCGTTCAGGGGTGCTCCCAGTTCCTCCGCGAGCAGCTCGAGGAGGGTGTCCAGGTCGCCGGCGAGGGGTTCCGCCGGGTCCGAGGCGGAGAGGCGCACGCCACCCACGATGCGGCCCTCCCAGCGCAGCGGCACGTCCGACGGCCGCAACTCGGCCACTGTCACGACGGTGCCGTCGATCCGGTCCACGAGGTCCCGCACGGCCTCGAGCAGCGGATGTCCGGGTTCAGTCATCGGTCCGCTCGATCTGCACGGTGACGCGGGTCGCGCCGCCTGTGAACGCCGCATCGAGGGCGTCCCGCAGTGCGTCGAGCACGGAATCGCGGTCACCCTCCACGGAGGTGCCGAGCGGACCGAAGTCGTGTTCCAGGCCGGCGGCCCGCAGTGCTCCGACGGCGCGGTCGGCGTGCGTCGGCACCGTTCCCTCGCCCTCGAAGGGTTCGCTGGTGAATTCGGCGGTCAGGCGCATGTCTGCACTGTAGCCCCGCCCCGATCGGAACTTAACAGCGTTAGCCCGCACTGCTTCCTGGGGAAACGTGTGCATCCGGCGCTCACTACCCGCGGGTCGGGTCCGGCGCGCGTCAGGTCCGGCGCGGGGCCGGGCCGGCGAGGTCGCGGACGGCGGCTTCGGCTTCGTCGGCGGTGACGACGCCGATCAGCGCGCGGTAGGCGAAGCCGTCCGCCGCGGCGAGGAGGGCCCGCGCGCGGTCGCGGTCACCGTCGAGCAGGTCCGTCGCGAGGTCCTCGGCGCCCCGCAGCGTCTCGTCGACGATCGCGCGGAGGTTGGGATCGGTGACCGCCTCGGCGAGGTAGGCGTACCAGACCTTCGCGCCGAGACGTCGCGCGCCGTCGCGCGGGATCGCGTGGGTGAGCAGCATCGTCAGGGCCTCGCCCGGATCGTCCGGGACGGGGTGGGCCCGCTCCGCCAGCGCCAGGTACGACGTGAGTGCGTGCCGGACGATGGCGTCGCGGGTGGGGAAGTAGTGCTGGATGCGGCCCATCGAGATGTCGCCGCGCGCGGCGATGGCGCGGAGGGTGACGGCGGAGATGCCCTCCTCGGCGATGATCGTCCATACGACGCGGTCGATCTCCGCGCGACGTTCCTCGTGGTCCACCTGCTTCGGCACCCGTCGATCGTAGCAATGCGAGTGCATCGCGAACTTGTTACAATGCGAATGCATTGCCAAGGAGGTGCGACATGGGACGACGGATCCGGCGAGCGGCGTTGGTCGGGGCGGTGGCGGCGGTGGTCCTCGGTGCGGTGGGCGCCTACCTCGTGCGCGATCCGAGCCCCGTCGGGTACTGGCGGTCGGCGGACGCCCGCGCGACGTACCTCGAGCGGTACGACCGCGCCCTCCGTGACCTGCCGGCACCGTCGGAGACGCGGGACGTGCGCACCGGGTACGGCATCGTCCGCGCCTACCGGTTCGGGACGCCCCGGCCCGGGGAGGCGCCGATCCTGTTGGTGCCGGGGCGATCCTCGGGTGCCCCCATGTGGGCGGACGTAGTGGCGCGCCTGCGCGATCGGGAGGTCTACGCCGTCGACGCGCTGGGCGATGCGGGCATGAGCGTGCAGGACCGGCCGCTGGCCGGCGCCGACGACCAGGCGGCCTGGCTCGCGGAGACGATGACGGCCCTCGGGATCGGCCGCGCGCACCTCGTCGGGCACTCCTTCGGCGCGTGGAGCGCCGCGAATCTCGCGGTGCGCCATCCCGATCGGGTCGCCACCCTGACGCTGTGGGAGCCGATCCTCGTCTTCGCCGGGCTGCGCTGGCAGATGTACGTCGCGACGCTGCCCTCGGCGCTGCCCTTCCTGCCCGAGTCGTGGCGGCGGAAGGGGCTCGCGTCCATCGGCGGGGCCGACGAGGCCGACACCACCGGCAGCCCGATCGGCGCCATGATCGACGCCGGCGCGGCGGGGTACCGCGCCGCGCTCCCGACGCCCGTCCAGCCCGACGACGCCGCGCTCGCGCGACTGACGATGCCCGTCTTCGTCGGACTCGGCGGCCGGAGCGCGGTCACCGACACCGCTGCCGCCGAGCAGCGGGCCCGCACCCTGCCGAACGCGACGGTCCGCGTCTGGCCGGACGGGACACACTCGCTCCCGATGGAGTACCCCGACGAGCTCCTTGCCGAACTGTCGGCCGTCCAGGCCCGGCAACCGTCGTGACCTGTTGTACGTACATGTACACAGCCGTACATGACCACCGTCAGTGCGCGCGGGTCTTGCGTCGGATGAGACGACGCGATTGCTCGAGCTGGTCGGCCGGCTCGACCTGTATCCGTTGGATGACCCCACTGCGCACTTGGCGCTGTCGCTCGCGGTGTCCTACGGGCTCCGAGCCGCGGACTCCGTGCACCTCGCGACGGCGATCGCCGCGGGTGCCGATCGCTTCCTGACCAACAACCGCAAGGACTTCCCGAAGTCGATCCGCGAGATCGACATCATCTACCCGGACGACCTCCCGGATCCCGGCGACGACCCCGCGGGCCCCGGCGACGAATCCGACGAATGATTCTCAGGCCACCGTGATCCCGGCGGCCGCGAACTCCGCCAGCGCGGCCCGCGTCGACTCCTCGGCGACGCCCGCGGTGTAGTCGGCGAGCACGCGCACCGTCAGGCCGGCGGCCACGGCGTCGAGGGCGGTGGCGCGCACGCAGTGGTCGGTGGCGATGCCGACCACGTCGACAGACGAGACGTCGTGCGCCGCCAGCCATTCCGCGAGCGAGGCGCCGTCCGGGTCGTGCGCCTCGAAACCGGAGTACGCCGCCGAGTAGGCGCCCTTGCTGAACACCGGCACCCGCACCGGCAGCCGCAGGTTCGGGTGGAACTGCGCGCCCTCGGTGCGCGCCCGGCAGTGCACCGGCCACGAGTCCACGTAGTCCGGGGTCGCGGAGAAGTGCGCGCCGGGGTCGATGTGCCAGTCGCGGGTCGCGGCGATCACCGGATAGGACTCCAGCAGGTCGTCGTGGATGCGCCGCGCCACCTGCGCGCCGCCCGCGACGGCCAGCGAGCCGCCCTCGCAGAAGTCGTTCTGCACGTCCACGACGATCAGCGCCGTCGTCATCGCTTCTCCTCCAGCCGGGTCGGGATCGCGGGCTCGCCGTTCGACAGTCCCAGGCCCTCCCACGGCAGCGTCACCAGGGCGTCGCGCAGGTGCGCCCGCGCGTCCTCGAGGGTCGGCAGCCCGTCGACCTGGTCGCCGCCGCGCACCAGCGGGATCTGCAGCGGCGTCGCGGTGAGGTGCGCCGGCACCGTCGGGGTGGCCCCGGGCCGGTGCAGCAGCTCCTCGACGATGGTGCCGGTGCCGCGCGCGAGCCGCACCGCGCGCTTCTCGCCGCCCTGGGTCTCTTTGTGCGAGCTGCGTTTCGCGACGGGCAGGCCGTCGACCTCGACGAGCTTGTAGACCATCCCCGCGGTGGGGGCGCCCGAGCCGGTGACGAGCGAGGTACCGACGCCGTAGACGTCGATCGGCTCCGCGCGCAGCGCGCCGATCGCGTACTCGTCCAGATCGCCCGAGACCACGATCTTGGTCCGCGTCGCGCCCAGGCCGTCGAGCTGCGCCCGCACCTGCCGGGTGATGATGCCGAGGTCGCCCGAATCGATCCGCACGCCACCGAGCTCCGGTCCCGCGGCCCGGACCGCGCGGTTGACGCCCTCGGTGATGTCGTAGGTGTCCACCAGCAGCGTGGTGCCGGGCCCCTGCGCCGCGACCTGGGCCGCGAAGGCGGCCTCCTCGTCGGGGCCGTCCGGGCCGGTGTGCAGCAGGGTGAAGGCGTGCGCGGCCGTGCCGCCCGACGGGACGCCGTACGTCCGGGCCGCTTCCATGTTGGAGGTCGTGGCGAACCCGGCGAGGTAGGCGGCGCGGGCGGAGGCCACCGCGGCCCGCTCGTGCGTGCGCCGCGAGCCCATCTCGATCAGCGGGCGCCCCGCGGCCGCGGACACCATACGGGCGGCGGCGGAGGCGATCGCGCTGTCGTGGTTGAGGATCGACAGGATCAGCGTCTCCAGGATCACGCCCTCCGCGAAGGTGGCGCGCACGGTAAGGAGCGGGGAACCGGGGAAGTAGAGCTCGCCCTCGCGGTAGCCGTCGATCTCGCCGGTGAACCGGTAGTCCCTGAGCCAGGCCAGCGTCTCCGCGTCGAGGAAGCGCTCGACGACGGCGAGCTCGGCGGGCCCGAACCGGAACCGGCGGAGCTCGTCGAGCACCCGCGTGGTGCCGGCCACCACGCCGTACCGGCGGCCCGCCGGGAGCCGTCGCGCGAAGACCTCGAAGACACAGGGCCGGTGCGCCGTGCCGTCCTTGAGGGCCGCCGCGAGCATGGTGAGCTCGTACTGATCCGTGAGCAGGGCGGAGCTGCGCCAGGAGGAGTCGGCCCCGTTTTCATCTACCGTCACACTGGGTACCCTAGAACCATGACCGACAGCAGCGCAGCGGCCCCGGGAAGTGACGGTGGTCCGGGCGGAGGTTCCACTGCTGCCCAGCCCGGTACGTCCGCGGTGCTCGAACGCAAGACCGACGAGGCGCTCGACAAGCCCTGGGTCACCGTGGTCTGGGACGACCCGGTGAACCTCATGTCGTACGTGACCTTCGTGCTCCGGAAGCTGTTCGGCTTCAGCACGGCCAAAGCCAAGGAACTGATGATGCAGGTGCACACCGAGGGGAAGGCCGTGGTCTCCACGGGCGACCGCGACAAGGTGGAGGCCGATGTCCGCAAGCTGCATGCGGCCGGCCTGTGGGCGACGATGCAGCGAGACGACTGAGTGCGTAACTGGCAGGTCAAGCGGGGCGTGCGCGGCGATGTCCGCTTCGTCTCGAAGATGGATCCGGAGGAGGTCGGCCTCGTCCGGTCCCTCGTCGGATCCCTGGTCGAGTTGTTCGACGAGCGGGAGGACTCGGCACCGCACGACGACCTCGCCGAGCTGACCGGGTTGCGGACCGGCCACGCCGAGCCGCCCCAGGAGACCGTGCTGCAGCGCTTGCTGCCCGACTTCTACCGGCCCGACGCCAACGCGCCGGGCGCGACCGAGGCACCGTCGGGCGAGCTGGCCCGCGACCTCAACGGCGCGCTCCGCTCCCTCAACGAGCCCGAGGTGATCGACGCCAAGCGCGATGCCGCGCAGACGGTGCTCGCCACCCTGCCCGAGCGGGCCGGCACCGTCTCCCTCACCGAGTCCGAGGCGCAGGACTGGCTGACCTGCATCAACGACCTGCGGCTCGCGCTCGGCACGCTGCTGGGCATCACCGCCGACCTGCCCGACGGGCCGTCCTCCGAGGACCCGGCCCGGGCCGGGCACGTGGACGTCTACCACTGGCTCTCGGCGATGCTCGACGTGCTGGTCTCGGTGATGCTCGACCGCGAGCCGGAATAGCCCGCGCCCGGCGGCGGTTGCACGGCACATGACGGAGCCGGGCCCGCCGCGCGGGTTGACGATCAAGCGCGACCTGGTGGAGCGGATGATCGCGCACGCGCGCCGCGACCACCCCGACGAGGCGTGCGGCGTCATCGCCGGGCCCGAGGGCTCCGACCGCCCCGAGCGGTTCATCGAGATGCTCAACGCGGAGCGCTCGCCCACGTTCTACCGCTTCGACTCGGGCGAGCAACTGCGCGTCTGGCGCGGGATGGACGACGCCGACGAGGAGCCGGTGGTGATCTACCACTCGCACACGGCCACCGAGGCCTATCCCTCCCGCACCGACGTGAAGTTCGCCTCCGAGCCGAACGCCCACTACGTCCTGATCTCCACCCGCGACGACCTCGGCCCCGACGCCGAGGTCCGCAGTTACCGCATCGTCGATTCCGTGATCACCGAAGAGCCCGTCCACATCCTGGAGGATTGATGTCCGTCACCGTGTCCATCCCGACCATCCTGCGCCCGCTCACCGGCGACCAGAAGCGCGTCCCCGCCGACGGCGCGACGCTCGCCGCCGTCATCGACGACCTCGAGACCCGCCACGCCGGGATCAAGGACCGGCTCATCGCCGACGGCGCGCTGCACCGGTTCGTCAACGTCTACGTCGACGACGAGGACGTGCGGTTCACCGGCGGCCTCGACACCCCCGTCGCCGACGGCGGCACCGTCACGGTGCTTCCCGCGGTGGCGGGCGGATAGGTGCGCTTCGACTCGCTGCTCGACTCGCTGGGCGGGACGCCGCTGGTCGGGCTGCCGCGCCTGTCGCCCCGCTGGGACGGGGCCGACGGTGCGCCCTCCGTCCGGCTCTGGGCCAAGCTCGAGGACCGCAACCCGACGGGGTCGATCAAGGACCGCCCGGCGCTGCGGATGATCACGGAGGCCGAGGCCGACGGCCGGCTCCGCCCCGGCGACACCATTCTCGAGCCCACCTCCGGCAACACCGGGATCAGCCTCGCGATGGCCGCGAAGCTCAAGGGCTACCGGCTGGTGTGCGTGATGCCCGAGAACACCTCCGCGGAGCGGCGTCAGCTGCTCACCATGTACGGCGCCGAGATCATCTCCAGCCCTGCCGCGGGCGGCTCCAACCGCGCCGTGGCGGAGGCGAAGAAGCTCGCCGCGGAGCACCCGGACTGGGTGATGCTCTACCAGTACGGCAACCCCGCGAACGCCCGCGCGCACTACACGGGGACGGGGCCGGAGCTGCTCGCCGACCTGCCCGAGATCACGCACTTCGTCGCGGGTCTCGGCACGACGGGCACGCTCATGGGCACCGGCCGCTACCTGCGCGAACACGTGCCCGGCGTGCAGATCGTCGCCGCCGAGCCGCGGTACGGCGAGCTCGTCTACGGGCTCCGTAACCTCGATGAGGGCTTCGTCCCCGAGCTCTACGACGAGACGGTCCTGACGCGGCGGTTCTCCGTGGGCGCCTACGACGCGGTGCGCCGCATGCGGCAGCTCATCGACGACGAGGGGATCTTCGCCGGCGTCTCCACCGGCGGGGTGCTGCACGCCGCGCTGGGCGTCGCGAACAAGGCCCTGGCCGCGGGCGAGCGCGCCGATGTGGCCTTCGTCGTCGCGGATGCGGGATGGAAGTATCTGTCGACCGGCGCGTACGACGGTACGTTGGAAGATGCGGAGGAGGCCCTCGACGGCCAGCTCTGGGCGTGAGTGAAGCACCGCCTCCGCTCGCGCGAGGAGGTCGCCATGACGGTTCCCATCAAGGACGAGCGGTCGCCCGTGCGGCGGGTGGCCGGGAGCACGGCCGGACGGTCCGCGATCGTGATCGCGGTCTTCGTCGCCGCGCTATGGGCCATCGAGGTCGTCGACACCGTCGCCGGCAACTCCCTGGACCAGTGGGGCATCCACCCGCGGGACGGCGGCGACGCGATCCGCGGGATCGCCGCCGCCCCGCTCCTGCACGGCGGCTGGGAGCATCTGGCCGCCAACAGCGTTCCCGCGCTGATCCTCGGCTTCCTGGGCCTGATCGCGGGTGCCGGCCGGTTCCTGCTCGCCACCGCGATCATCTGGCTGGTGTCGGGCGTCGGCGTGTGGGTGACGGGCGGCACGAACACCGTGGTGATCGGGCTGTCGGGGGTGCTGTTCGGCTGGATGACCTACCTGGCGGTGCGGGGGCTGTTCACCCGCAAACCGCTCGACATCATCGTCGGCGTGACGCTCATGGTGCTCTACGGAGGCATGCTGTGGGGCGTTCTGCCCGGTCAACCCGGTGTCTCGTGGCAGGCGCACCTGTGGGGCGCCGTCGGCGGCGTGCTCGCGGCGGTGCTGCTCGGGCGCCGCGCCCGCACCGAGTCCGGACCTGGCAATTCGCGTGAGGTCGGCGCGATTGCCTCGTGACGATCGCGGATCTGGCAGCATGTGCTTCATGCGTCTCACCATCCTCGGGTGTTCCGGCAGCGTCGGCGGTCCTCGGGCGGCCTGCTCGGGATACCTCTTGGAGGTGGACGGGCAGGATCCGGTCGTCATGGATTTCGGACCCGGGGTGTTGGGGGAGTTGCAACAGCGAGTCGACCCGAACACGGTCACCGTCATGCTCTCGCACCTGCACGCCGACCACTGCCTCGACGTGCCGTCGCTGCTCGTGTGGCGGCGCTACCACCCGGAGCCCGCGGTGGGCCGCGCCCGCCTGATCGGCCCCGCGGACACCCCGGAGCGCCTGGGGCGCGCCTCCGCCGAGTCGGCGGCGATGCTCGACGACATCTCCGACACGTTCGACTTCTCCGCGTGGGCCGAGGGTGAGGACCACGTCGTGGGAGGCCTCACCGTGCGTCCCTTCCGCATGTTCCATCCGCCCGAGTCGCACGGCCTGCGGATCACGTCGCCGAGCGGCAAGGTCCTCGCGTACACGGGCGACACCGGCGTCTGCGACAACCTCGTCGAGGTCGCCCGCGGCGCGGACGTGATGCTGGCCGAGGCCAGCTGGACGCACGACCCCGCGAACCGCCCGCTGGGCGTGCACCTCTCGGGCGTCGAGGCCGGCCAGGCCGCCGCGGACGCGGGCGTCGGGCGGCTGCTGCTCACCCACATCCCGCCGTGGACCTCGCGCGAAGCGGTGCTCGCCGAGGCGCGCTCCGTCTACGACGGGCCGGTCCACGCCGTGACGGGCGGCGACGTCTTCGAGCTCTAGCGCCCCCGCCGACGGGAGGCGATAGGCTGGGTCCGTGAGCAGACGCGCAGACGGCAGGGCCGACGACGAACTCCGCCCCGTGACCATCACCCGGGGATTCACGCAGAACCCCGCCGGTTCGGTGCTGGTGGAGTTCGGCAACACCAAGGTGCTGTGCACCGCCAGCGTCGAGCTGGGCGTGCCCGGCTGGCGCCGCGGATCGGGCCAGGGTTGGCTGACCGCCGAGTACTCGATGCTCCCCGGCGCCACCCACGAGCGCAGCCGCCGCGAGTCCACCAAGGGCAAGGTCGGCGGCCGCACCCACGAGATCTCCCGCCTCATCGGCCGGTCGCTGCGCGCCTGCATCGACCTCGCGGCGCTGGGCGAGAACACGATCGCCATCGACTGCGACGTGTTGCAGGCCGACGGCGGCACCCGCACCGCGTCGATCACCGGCGCCTACGTCGCGCTGTGCGACGCCGTGACCTACCTCGGCGCCGCCGGCAAGCTGACCGACCCGCAGCCCATCTCGTGCGCGATCGCCGCCGTCTCGGTGGGCGTCGTCGACGGCCGCGTCCGGCTCGACCTGCCGTACGAGGAGGATTCGCGCGCCGAGGTCGACATGAACGTCGTCGCCACCGACACCGGCACCCTCGTCGAGGTGCAGGGCACGGGCGAGGGAGCCACCTTCGCCCGCACCACCCTCGACTGGATGCTCGACTCCGCGGTCGCCGGCACCGAGAAGCTCTTCGCCGTGCAGAAGGAGGCGCTCGCGGCGCCGTACCCGGGCGTGCTGCCGGAGTTCGAGGGCGAACAGAAGAAGAAGTTCGGGCAGTGACCGGCACCCGGCTGCTGCTCGCCTCGCGCAACGCGAAGAAGCTCCGCGAGCTGCGGCAGGTCGTCGCCGACGCGGGCATCGTCGGTCTCGAGGTCATCGGGCTCGACGAGGTCCCGGCCTTCGAGGAGCTGCCCGAGGACGCGCCGTCGTTCGAGGGCAACGCGCTCATCAAGGCCCGGCAGGGCTACGAGCGGACCGGACTGCCCTGCCTCGCCGACGATTCCGGCATCTGCGTCGACGCCCTCAACGGCATGCCCGGCGTGCTCTCGGCGCGCTGGTCCGGCCGCCACGGGGACGACCCGGCGAACACCGCCCTTGTGCTCGCGCAGATCTCCGACACCCCGGACGAGCGGCGCGGCGGCGAGTTCGTCTCGGCGTGCGCCCTCGTGGACGGCACGGGGGAGCGGACGGTGCGCGGCACCTGGCGCGGCACCGTCCTGCGGGAGCCCCGCGGCGACGGCGGCTTCGGCTACGACCCGGTCTTCCTCCCCGAGGGCTCGGACCGCACCGCCGCGGAGCTGACCGCGGAGGAGAAGAACGCGATCAGCCATCGCGCGCGGGCGCTCGCCCAGCTGGTGGAGCCGCTCCGGGCACTCGCGGCGCGCGTCCCTGAGTAGCGCCGCTCCGCGCGGTAATGTCGCCGCGTGAAGCGCAGACCGTCGGGAGCGCGGGGTGGCCGCGTGGCCATCGCGCTGCTGTCGGCCGTCGTGCTCGCCGTCACCGGAACCGTCTGGTGGAGCACCAATCTGGTGATCGGCGGCTTCAACGTCTCCCGCGCGCTCGCCGAGGCCAAGGTCGCGAAGTCCACGGGCGGCGCGAAGAACATCCTGCTGATGGGCCTCGACACCCGGCGCGACCAGAACGGCGACCCCCTCCCCGCCGACGTGCTCCAGCAGCTGCACGCCGGTACCAGTGACAACGGCGGCTACAACACCAACACCCTGATCCTGCTGCACGTCCCCGCGGACGGGAAGAAGGTGACCGCCTTCTCGATCCCGCGCGACGACTACGTGACCTTCGTCGGCGTCGAGTCGAAGAAGAAGGGGAAGATCAAGGAGGCCTACGGCACCCGCAAGGCCGAGGTCGAGGACGAGCTCGCCGCCACCGGCGTCTCCGACCGCAAGGAACTCGAGAGCAAGGCCCGCGAGTCCGCCCGCGCCGCCACGATCGCCACCGTCGGCCGGCTCGTGGGCGTGCCGATCGACCACTTCGCCGAGGTCAGTCTCGTCGGCTTCTACGATCTGGCGCAGACGCTCGGCGGGGTCGAGGTGTGCCTGAACAACCCCGTCCGCGACAGCTACTCCGGCGCCGCCTTCCCCGCCGGCCGGCAGAAGCTGAACGCGGCGCAGTCGCTGGCCTTCGTCCGGCAGCGGCACGGGCTCGCCGACGGCGACCTCGACCGCACCCACCGGCAGCAGGCCTTCATCGCCGGAGTCATGGTGCAGCTGCAGAAGCAGGGCGTCTTCGGCGACGTCCGCAAGCTGCAGTCCCTGATCGCCGTCGCGCAGAAGGACGTCGTCGTGTCCGACGGCTGGGACCTGCAGGAGTTCGCGCAGCAGGCCGGCCAGATCGCCGGTACGAACCTGACCTTCACGACCCTGCCGGTGCTCGGCTACGACATGATCGACCAGCAGGCCGTGAACCTGGTGGACCCGAAGGCCATTCGCGCGCAGGTGCAGAAGGCCTTCGGCCAGTCCGTGCCCGCGCCGGACGATGCCGACGAGGCCTCCGACGCCGCGGAGACCGGTGGCGCGACCCCGGCCCCGAAGCCCGTGGGCTTCACCGCACCTCGCGCGCCGGGCACGACGACGGTGCCGACGACCGCCGCAGCGGGTCCGGTGCCGGATTCCGGGACCACGCTGCGCGGCGGCGAGATCCCCTGCGTCGACTGATGCGACCCGCGTGTCGGTAGGGTCGACCCGTCCCGTCGTCCAGCCGGAAGGTGCCCATGTCGAAGCCCACCATCGGAATCCGCCTCGGTGCGGCGGTGCTCGCCGTCGCCGCGCTCACCCTCACCGGCTGCACGAAGCAGGGCGGTGACACCACCTGCGAGAACTATCAGAAGATGTCCGACGCGGACCAGCGCGAGCAGGTGACGAAGCTGTACAAGGACAAGCACGGCGACGAGCCCTCGGCGCTCGTGATCACGGGACTGCAGCAGCAGGCGATCGTCTACTGCAAGACGGCGGGCAAGCCGGATTCGAAGATCAAGGAGATCCCGATCTCCTGACGGATCGTGCTCGTACGGCGAAGGCGCCGACTCCCGGTGGAGTCGGCGCCTTCGTGGTGCGTGGGGCGATCAGTACTGCGAGCAGGTCGACGCGACGACGCCGATCGTCTGATTGATCTTCCCCTGGTTCTGGCCGTAGTACGCCGCGAGCTGCGGGTTCTGCCGGCCCAGCTCGTGGATCCGAGCGGTGCGCTCGGCGGGCGGCAGCGTCAGGATCCGTTCGGCCTCGGCGCGGCCGCCGGGCACCTGATTCACCATCGTCGCCGCCTCGGGCGCGACGGCGACCAGCGCGCGTTCGACCTGGGCCACCGTGCAGTTCGTGCCGGGTACCGGGTCGGACGGTGCCGCCTGAGCCATCGCGGCGGGGGCCAGGGCGAGGGCGCCGGCAGCGCCGGCGGTGGCGGCGATCTTCCATCGTGTGAGCATGTCGTTCTCCCTTCGTCGTCGCTCGGATCCACCGGTGGGCGGTCCGAGCCACTCCTCCGAACGTAGCGGGGTGAAACTGAGTTCCTCCGAAGAGAATTCACAGGCATTCACAGGAGGCGGACGGGTTCGGCCGGGAAAACCCACTATCGCCTGGAGCTTCTTTCATGAGAAGCGACGAGGAGATCTCCGCAAACGGCATCCTCTGTTGTCCTATGTCCGCCGGTGATTGGCCGGCGGTGTGGTAGCGGCGAGTGGCGGTGCGTTGCGTGCGGGCGTGCCCGACTGTTCGGAGGCCTGCCATCTGCACTGTTGTCGATTCGGTGCGCTATGTTAAGCATCATGAACTCAGGTCATCGGTCGGAGGTCGCGGCGATCTCGGCATTCGCGCTGCCTCTCGTCGCGCTGGTGCTGCTGTCCGGCTTCAACGGCTTGAGCCCAGATCTGGTGTCGAAGGTCCGGGTGGATCTTGTGCTGATCGGCTTGGCGGTCTGCGCACTGGGCGGGTTGGGCCTGCTGTCGCTCGGTCGAGGCGCGGGGATTCTCGGCTTCGTCGCCGCCGTCGTGGTCGGGCTCTGCGACGTCGGAGCGATGATCGCCGGCGCATCTGCCCTGTCGGCGATCTCGAGCGGCGACGTACCCGGGTTCGCCGTCGGGCTCGGGCAGGTGGTGGCGGTGGCATTGGCGGCTGCAGGCGTGGCGTTCGTGGTCCACCTCGCAACCTTCACGCGGCCCGGGCGGGGCGACGGCGCACCGTCGCGCGAGGTCTGACGGCCACGCCGCACGCCGAGCGCCGCGGGGCAATCGGCAGCGCGCACCTGCGCCGGTCTCGTTGCCTTGCTGCTGATGTGGAGGATGAGTTGATCGGCGGCGGGCGCGTTCCTCGTTCCGGCCCGGAGTGCCCGAGGCGTAGGAGCTCCGGCCGGTGGCTCGACGCTAGAGCAGCGCGCGGGCGGCCGTCGCGGCCGCCGCGACGACGAGGGGGAGGCCGAACATCGCGGCCAGGCCCGTCGGGCTCAGCTGCTCGCGGACGTGGAACATGTAGTCGCCCCATCCCTCGGCCGATTCGGTTCCGCGGACGACGACCCACGACGGACGCCACCAGCACAGCACGATCCAGTCGAAGATCAGGTCGATCACGCAGAACGCGAACAGGGTCGCGAAGGCGATCCCGTAGGCCTGCAGGAACCCGGAGGCGGGGGCACCGTCGATCCAGGTGACGGTGGCGGTGAAGACCGCCCCGACGAGCGTCACCAGAAAGAGCGTTGCGAGCGCGGTGCCACGGCGCCGCTCCGCTGCGGAGAACTCGGGCATCAGGGCGCGGACGTCGGCGGGGTAGTCACCCGCGAGAGCCGCCTGGCCCCACGTGGCGCAGGCGAACAGCGCGACGGTGGGGAGGAGGAGCAGCGGCAGTGCAACGCCGAGGAAGTGCGAGAGCCACATAGGTAAACCTTACCTTAGTGACGAAGTGTTTCGGAGAGTGCGCCCGGGGGGACTTGAACCCCCACCCGTCTCCAGACAGGAACCTAAATCCTGCGCGTCTGCCAATTCCGCCACGGGCGCGTGCGGCAGTGGATGGTTCTCCGCTGCGGCGCAGGTCACGATACCGGCATTCGGACACCGCCGGGTTGACGGGTACCGTCGAGGTCGTGAAACGTCGTCGTCATCGCCCCGCGCTGATCGCGTTCGTCGTGATCGCCGCCGTGGCGTTCCTGGCGCTCGGCTGGTGGCAGTGGGGGCGCTTCGAGTCCACCGCGGGCTCCGCGCGGAACCTCGGCTACGCCCTGCAGTGGCCGCTCTTCGCCGTCGCGGCGGTCTGGGGCTACCGCCGGTTCGTGCAGCTCGAGGACGAGGCGGAGCTGCAGGACCGGCTCGTCGCCGAGGCCGAGGGAGGCGCGGATGCCGCGCCCGAGGATTCCCCCGTCGAGCGACCGGCCCTCGCGCCGCGGTCGACGGTCGCGCCCGCGGGCACGCTGACCGCGATCCCGGACGGCTTCCTGCCCACCCGGGTGGCGGCACCGTCGGCCCCCGACACCGCGCCGGACGACCCGGCGCACGACGAGTACAACAAGCTCCTCGCCGAACTGGCGGGGAGCGAGCAGACCGAGGAGAAGAAGTGACCGACGCACCCGCGCCGACGGCGGAGAAGCTGGCGGCCAAGCGCCGTGACCAGGTGGCCGCCGCGCTCAAGCGCTACCGCTTCATGGCAACCCTGACAGGTGTCATCCTCCTGGTCTTCTGTGCGGAGATGGTCTACAAGTACGCTTTGGCCCCGGCGTTCGGCTGGGAGAGCCCGGAGTGGCTGTTCTACTTCGGGGCCGTCCACGGCTGGTGCTACTTCATCTACCTGATCATCACCGTGGATCTGGGGTCGAAGGTCCGATGGCCCGCGAAGCGGTTCTTCCTCACGCTCCTCGCCGGCACGATCCCGTTCGCTTCGTTCTACTTCGAGAAGAAGAACTCGGACGAGATCCGCGCGCAGTTCGACCTCTGACGCGCCGCGAACGCGAACGCCGCCCACTCCCGCAGGGGAGGGGCGGCGTTCGTCGTCCGGGGGCGATCAGGCGTAGATCGCGTCGACCTCGTCGCCGTACTTGTCCATGACGACGTTGCGCTTGACCTTCAGCGTCGGGGTGAGCTCGCCGCCCTCGATGGTGAAGTCGGTGCTGAGCACGCTCCACTTCTTCACCTGCTCGGCCTTGGAGACCAGCGCGTTCGCGGTCCCCACGGCGGACGCGATCTCGGCGAGCAGGACGTCGTTGGCGGCGGCCTCCTCGAGCGTCATCTCGGCCGGCAGCCCGTGCGCCGCGAGCCAGCCCGGCAGCGCCTCCTGATCGAGGGTGATGAGCGCGCCGACGAAGGGCTGCTTGTCGCCCACGAGCATCGCCTGCGAGACCAGCGGGTGCTGGCGCAGCGCGTCCTCGGTCTGCGCGGGCGCGACGTTCTTGCCTGCCGCGGTCACCAGGATCTCCTTCTTGCGGCCCGTGATCGACAGGTAGCCGTCGGCGTCGAGGGAGCCCAGGTCGCCGGTGTGGAACCAGCCGTCCTGCAGCGCCTCGGCGTTCGCCTCGGGCAGGCCCCAGTAGCCGCCGAAGACGACGGGACCGCGGAGCAGGACCTCGCCGTCGTCCGCGATGGCGACCTCGTTGCCGGGCACGGGCCGGCCGACGGTGCCGATCCGCTGCTCGGTGGGCGTGTTGCAGGTGATGGCCGCGCTCGTCTCGGAGAGGCCGTAGCCCTCGTAGACGGTGACGCCGGCGCCGCGGAAGAAGTGGCCGAGGCGCGCGCCGAGCGGTGCGCCACCGGAGACGGCGCAATCGCACTGGCCGCCGAGCGCCTCGCGCAACTTGGAGTAGACCAGCTTGTCGAACAGAGCGTGCTTGAGCTTGAGCACGAGCCCGGCGCCGCCCGTGTCCCGGGCCTTGCTGAACTCGATGGAGGTGTCCACCGCAGCGTTGAAGATCTTGCCCTTGCCGGCCTCCTCGGCCTTCGCGCTCATGGTGTTGTACACCTTCTCGAAGACGCGGGGCACGCTGAGGATGTAGGTGGGCTTGAGCTCGCCGAACAGGCCCGTCAGGTTCGACAGGTCGGCCGTGTGCGCGACCCGGATCGAGTGCTGGACCGCGGCGACGGAGATGGCGCGCGCGAAGATGTGGGCGAGCGGCAGGAACATCACCGTGCTGGCGTTCTGCCCGGCCATCTTGTCCAGGCCCGCGTGGATCGCGTCGTACTCGCTGAGCAGGTTGTCGTGGGTGAGGACGACACCCTTGGGCTTGCCGGTCGTGCCCGACGTGTAGACGAGCGTCGCCTCCGCGGCGGCGTCGACGGCGGTCGCGCGCGCGAGGTAGTCCTCGTCCGAGACGCCGGCGCCGTCGGCCACCAGGGCGTCGACCAGGCCGTCCTCGATGACCCACACCTGCGTGTCGGCGGGCACGCCCGCGGCGATCCGGTCGGCCGTGGCCCGGGTGTCGGTGATGAGCGCGACGGACCCGGAGTCCGCGAGGATGTGCTCGACCTGCGCGGCCGAGTTCGACTCGTACACCGCCACCGTCGAACCGCCGACGGACCAGTTCGCGTAGTCGAGGAGCGCCCACTCGTACCGCGTGGGGCTCATGATCGCGATCCGGGTGCCCGGCGCGATCCCGCGGGCGATGAGGCCCTTACCGACCGCGGTGATCTGCTCGTTGAACTGGGCGGCGGTCACGGGCGACCAGCCGGAACCGGAGGGGCGCAGGAACAGTTCCGTCGACGGTGCCGACGACGCGAGATCGCGGACCCGCGTGGTCAGATTGTCGGACGGTGCGTGGGTCCGGGTCGGTTCCGTGGACTCGATGCGCAACTTCATCTCCTCATGCAGATAGTGGAATGAGCACAACCTATCGGAGGATGTCCGATTCCGATAGTGTTTCGCGTGCGCGGCGGATACCGCTTATGCTGGGGAAACAATGTCTGATGAATTCGGTGCTGAGCGCACCGCCCCCGCCGCCGTCGTCAACGACGCGCAGGCTCCGGAGAACGAAGCCGAACCGGTGACCTTCCTCGACCTCGGAATCGATGAGCGCGTGCTGCGCGCTCTCGCCGAGGTCGGCTACGAGAACCCCTCGCCGATCCAGGCCGCCACCATCCCGCCGCTGCTCTCCGGCAGCGACGTCGTCGGCCTCGCGCAGACCGGCACCGGTAAGACCGCCGCGTTCGCCGTGCCCGTGCTCTCCAAGATCGACGGAGACAGCCGCAAGCCGCAGGCGCTCGTGCTGGCCCCCACCCGCGAGCTCGCGCTGCAGGTGTCGGAGGCCTTCGGCAAGTACGCAGTGCACATGCCCAACATCACCGTCCTGCCGATCTACGGTGGCCAGAGCTACGGCGTGCAGCTCTCGGGCCTGCGCCGCGGCGCGCAGATCATCGTCGGTACCCCGGGCCGCGTGATCGACCACCTCTCCAAGGGCACCCTCGACCTGTCGAACCTCGAGTTCCTGGTGCTCGACGAGGCCGACGAGATGCTCACCATGGGCTTCCAGGAGGACGTCGAGCGGATCCTCGCCGACACCCCGGAGTTCAAGCAGGTCGCGCTGTTCTCGGCGACCATGCCGCCGGCGATCCGCAAGATCTCCAAAAAGTACCTGCACGACCCGGTCGAGGTCACCGTCAAGTCGAAGACGGCGACGGCGTCGAACATCACGCAGCGCTACCTGCAGGTCGCGCACCAGCGCAAGCTCGACGCGCTCACCCGCCTCCTCGAGGTGGAGGAGTTCGACGGGATGATCATCTTCGTCCGCACCAAGTCGGCCACCGAGGAGCTCGCCGAGAAGCTGCGTGCCCGCGGGCACGCGGCCGCCGCGATCAACGGCGACATCGTGCAGGCGCAGCGCGAGCGCACGATCGGCCAGCTCAAAGAGGGCAAGATCGACATCCTCGTCGCCACCGACGTCGCCGCCCGCGGCCTCGACGTCGAGCGGATCAGCCACGTCGTGAACTACGACATCCCGCACGACACCGAGTCCTACGTGCACCGGATCGGCCGTACCGGCCGTGCCGGCCGCAAGGGCGACGCCCTGCTCTTCGTGACCCCGCGCGAGCGGCACCTGTTGCGCGCCATCGAGAAGGCCACCCGGCAGCCGCTCACCGAGATGGGGCTGCCGTCGGTCGAGGACGTCAACGCGCACCGCGTGGAGAAGTTCGGCGAGTCCATCACCGAGAATCTCACCAACGACCACCTGCAGATGTTCCGCAGGCTGATCGAGGACTACGTGGGCGCCAACGACGTGCCCCTGGTCGACGTGGCCGCGGCGCTGGCGCTGCAGTCGCGCGACGGTGCCTCGTTCCTGCTCAAGCCCGATCCGCCGGAGCGCGAGCGCAACGCCCGCGACCGCAAGGACCGCGACTTCGGTGACCGCGACGCCCGGCCCGCCCGGGGCCGGGACCGGGATCACGACCGGGAGCCGTCGACCCATCGCAAGACGGGCCGCCCGATGGTGCCGTACCGGATCGCGGTGGGGAAGCGGCAGCACGCCACCCCGTCGCAGATCGTCGGCGCGATCGCCAACGAGGGCGGGCTGCGGCGCAGCGACTTCGGGCACATCAGCATCCGCCCGGATCACAGCATCGTGGAGCTGCCGGACGATCTGGACCGGGACGTCTTCGACGCGTTGGAGCGGACCCGCATCTCGGGTCAGCTGATCAACCTCGAGCGCGACCCGGGCGCACCGTCGGGCCGGCCGAGCGCGGGCAAGCAGCGTTTCCGCGCGGGCCGCAAGCGGTGACGAGCGTGTCGGCGTTTGCTCACAGATGTATTAACCTTTAGTCAAGGTGTAGCTCGACCCGGGCGCGCCGACTGTCGGCTGCGGCCGACCCGAGAGACTCGAGGAGCGCATGACCGCCGCCGGTGACCAGGGCGACGGCCCCGGTGGCCGTCGGGATCGCGTCGTCCGTCTGCTGCAGTACCTGGACGAGCTGATCCGGTCCCGGTCCGTCGTGACGCGGGACCTCGACGATCACCTCGCGGTGCTGCCGCTCACCGGCGACGGTGCCCTCACCGACAGCTGGGACGCCGACGCCAAGCCCGGCGCCACCATCTTCACGGTGCCGCGTGACGACGCCCCGGACTCGCCGCACTCCCGGCTGCTGCGCGTCTTCGACGAGCTGACCGACCACCCGGAGTCGGTGGAGCTGGTGCTCGCCTCCGGCCTGCTCACCGCCCGCGACGGTGACACCGCCATCCGCGCGCACCTCCTCACGCAGCCCGTGCTGCTCGAGCGCGACCGGCGCGGCAAGCGGCTGACGGTCGTGCTCCCGCGCGACTCCGTGCCGCGCGTCGAGGACTCGCTGCTGCTGGCCGGGCTCCCGTCCTTCGACCTCTCCGGCTCCGCCGAACTGCAGACGGAGCTGCGCGAGAACGCCCGCACCGTGCTCGATCCCGCGTGCCAGGAGTTCACGTCGACGTGGCTCGGCGCCGCGGCGAAGGACGGGGGAGCGCACGTCGAGTTCGCGCCGGCGCTCGTCCTCCGCACCCGCGGCTCGGCGCCCCTGCTCGGCTTCTACGACGCGATGAAGGCCGACGTCGCCGACCCCGAGCGCGACGTGCCGATCGGGCTCGCGCAGCTCGTCGAGGGCGTGAGCTCGGAGGAGCGGATCCGGCAGCTCGCGGTGGACGGCGCGATGAGCCCGCTCGAGCTCCTGGACGAGGCCTACTACGTGCTGCCGTCCAACGTCGAGCAGCGGGACATCCTGGCGCACATGGGCGCCGACTCCGGCGTCGTGGTCGAGGGACCGCCCGGGACCGGCAAGACCCACACCATCGCGAACCTGCTGGCCGCGCTGCTCGCCAAGGGGCAGCGCGTGCTGGTCGTCTCCGAGAAGGCGCAGGCCCTCGCCGTGCTCGAGGAGAAGCTGCCGCCGGAGGTGCGCCAGCTGGTCGTGTCCGTCACCGACGTGACCAAGGACGGCTCGGCCTCGCTCGCCGCGTCGGTCACGGAGATCGCCACCCGCAAGTCCACGTACTCCGAGGCCCTCGCCGACGCCGAGATCCGCGACCTGCGGGCCAAGCGGGACCGCGCGATCGAGCGCCGCGAGGAGCTGGTCCGCGAGGTCTGGTCGCTGCGCACCGCCGAGAGCGAGGACTCCGACTGGCTGGCGTCGGCCTACTCCGGCAAGCCGGCGGAGATCGTCGCCCAGGTCCGCCGGGACGCCGACAAGTACTCCTGGCTGCCCGGCCCCGTCGACGGCGCGGTGCCCCCGCTCGACACCCGCGATTTCGACCGCCTCGTCGCCCTGCTGCGGCGCAACGACGAGAACTTCTCGCGCCGCCTCGCGCACAACCTTCCGAACCTCTCCGAGGTCCCCGACGCCGACGAGCTCGAGGCGCTGTGCGCCACCCTCGCCGATTCCCCGTTGGCGGGCGCCGACAGCGGCGCGCTGACGCACGTCCTCGGCGGCGTCGACGCCGATCGCCTCGCCGTGATCCGGGCCCGCGCCGACCTGATCCACGAACTCGTGGGGCGGGTGCGCCGCTACCCGCCGTCCGCGCAGCTGCTGGCCGAGGACATGCTCATCGGGGACCGCGCGCACCTCGCCGCGAGGTTGGGCGGCCTGGAGGAGCAGATCGCCACGGCCCGCAACGCCGACGGCGAGCTCGAGGGCGTCGTCGTCCAGCTCAGCGACACCCCGGACGCCAACGATCGCGCCGCGATCGAGGACTACGCGCGCCACCTCTCCCTGGGCAACGAGCCGCGCAAGCGGTTCCGCAAGCCCGAGCAGAAGCAGTTCGAGGCGACCGGTCTCGGCATCGTCGTCGACGGTGTCGACGGGGCCGACAAGGCGCACCTGCGCGCCGCCGCACAGCATCTCAAGGTCGAGGACGTGATCGGCCGCGTCGGCGACGTGCTGCGCGCGCTGGGGCTCGAGGCGCCCGCGACCGACCCGTCCGGGCGCACCGCGACCCGGGGCCGCAGCGAGCGGCTCAGCCAGGCCGCCGACCAGCTGCTGCGCGCACGCACCGTCGTGCGCCTCGTCGCCGAACGGGATCGCCTGGTGGAGGCCATGCAGGCCCTCTCCGAGCACGCGCCGCGACCCAAGGACCTCGCCGAGACGGATCAGACCGCCCGCCAGGTGATCGCGATCTCCGCCGCCGCCGGTGCGCGCGACGCGCACAGCCGGCTCGACGCCATCCGGGTGCAGGTGCAGGAGATGGTCGAGCGCGGACCGTCGCCCGAGGGCGACGCGATGGTCGCCGCCCTGCGCGGCTACAAGTACCCCGCGATCCGCGACGCCCGCCGCGCCTGGGACGCCGCCCGCGCCGAGCGCGACGACCGCGGCGCGCTGGACCTCCTCGCGCTGCGCCTGCGGACCAAGGCGCCCGCCCTGTTCGACCTCGTCGCCCGCACCGCCGACGACCCCGTGTGGGACGTCCGGGTGCCCGAACTGGCCGCGGCCTGGTCGTGGCGCCGCGCGGTCACCTGGGCCGCGTCCCGCGTGCACCCCGGCGACGACGCCCAGCTCGAGGCCGACCTGCAGGCCGCGGAGCAGGACGTGGCGCACTACACCACCCGGATCGCGACGGCGAGCGCGTGGCGGCAGTGCCTGCGCCGCATGACCTTCGACGAGATCCAGGCGCTGCACGCCTACCGCGACCATGTCTCCTCGATCGGGCGCGGCTCCGGCCGGCACGCCGAGCGCTTCCGCGTCGCGGCGCGCGAGGCGATGCGGCAGGCGCAGTCCGCCGTCCCCGCGTGGATCATGCCGATCTCGCAGGTCGTCGCGTCGATCTCCCCGGAGCGCAACGCCTTCGACGTGGTCATCGTCGACGAGGCCAGCCAGGCCGACATCACCAGCTCCTTCCTGCTGTGGCTCGCTCCGCGCGTGATCGTCGTGGGCGACGAGAACCAGTGCGCGCCCTCGGCGTTCACCGGCGTCAGCCTCGACGACGTCTTCGCCCGGTTGGACGCCCAGCTGCCCGACATCCCGCCCTACCTGCGCGACTCGCTGACCCCGCGGTCCAGCCTGTTCACCCTGCTGCGCACCCGCTTCGGGCACACCGTGCGGCTCCGCGAGCACTTCCGGTGCATGCCGGAGATCATCGACTTCAGCTCGCGGCAGTTCTACAGCGATGCGCCGCTGATCCCGGTGCGGCACTACGGCGCCGACCGCCCCGTCCCCCTGCGCGTCACGCACGTGCCGAAGGCGAAGGTCGTGGGCGAGGGCGCGCGGATCAGCAACCCGACGGAGGCGCAGGCCATCGTCGACCAGTTGGTGCGCTGCTTCGCCGACCCGCTCTACGCCGGACGCACCTTCGGCGTGATCGCGCTGCAGGGCCAGGGGCAGGTCGACGAGCTGTACCGGCGGCTGCGCGAGAGCATCGACCCCGACGAGTGGGACGCCCGTCGCCTGCGCGTGGGTACGCCCCCCGACTTCCAGGGCGACGAGCGTGACGTCGTGCTCCTGTCGATGGTCGTCGCGCCGGACTACCGCTTCCGCGCGCTGACCGGCCGCGACTTCCAGCGCCGGTTCAACGTCGCCGCGTCCCGCGCCCGCGATCAGCTGTGGCTGTTCACGTCCGTCGACGAGCAGGACCTCAAGGCGAACGACCTGCGCGCCTCGCTGCTGCGCTACGTCACCCGTGCGGACGTCGAAGTGGCGCAGCCGATGCCGCCCGACGTGCCGACGGATCGTCGCGTCGAGCCCTTCGACAACCTCTTCGAGCAGCAGGTCTTCGTGCGGCTGCGCGACATGGGCTACCACGTCAACCCGAAGGTCGTGGTGAACAACCGCTCCATCGACCTCGTGGTCACCGGCGAGCAGGGCCGGCTCGCCGTCGAGTGCGACAGCGCCGACTTCGCCTCGACGCCCGAGCAGGCCCGGTCCGACATCGAGCGCGAGCGCGAGCTCCGACGGTGCGGCTGGGAGTTCGTCCGCGTCCGCGAGTCCGTCTTCGCGACCGACGCCGACGCCGCGATGTCCGTCGTGGTGCAGGCGCTGGACCGCCGGGGCGTCCGCCCGCTGACCCTGCAGCGCGCCCTCACCGTCGGCGAGCGCGCCGACGACGGCTCCGTCGAGCTGTGGGAGCCCGTCGGGCTCGACATCGATACGGAGTAGGCCGCCCGACACCCGGGCGACCCCGGATCAGGCGCGCGAGTACTCCGACGCCACCCGGACCAGCTCGGGGTCGGGGCGGACGCCCGTGTAGAGCACGAACTGCTCCGCGGCCTGCAGCGCGATGACCTCCGCACCGGTGATCACCGTCGTGCCCGCGGCGCGCCCGGCCCGCACCAGCGGCGTCTCGGGCGGCATCGCCACCACGTCGAAGACGGTGTCCGCCGCCGCGATGAGCGCCGCCGGGAAGGAGAGGTCCTCGGCCGCCGGACCGCCCGCCATGCCGACGGGTGTCGCGTTGACGAGGACCCGCGCACCGTCGGGCGCCTCGGTCGCGTGTCGGAAGCCGTACAGGTCCGCGAGCGCGGAACCGGCGCCCGCGTTGCGGGCCACCACGGTCACGTCGGCGCAGCCGTGGTCGCGCAGGGCGGCGACCACGGCCTTCGCCATGCCGCCCGAGCCGCGGACCGCGACGGGGAGCGTCGGATCGACGCCGTGCGAGGCCAGCAGGGAGGCGACCGCGGCGTAATCGGTGTTGTACGCGTGCAGCACGCCGTCCTCGTTGACGATCGTGTTGACCGAGTCGATCGCACTCGCCGACGGCTCCATCACGTCGACCAGCTCGATCACGGCCTCCTTGAACGGCATCGAGATCGCGCAACCCCGCACGCCGAGCGCCCGCACGCCGCCGATGGCCGCGGGCAGGTCCGAGGTGGTGAAGGCCTTGTAGAGGTAGTTCAGGCCGAGCTCGCGGTACAGGTAGTTGTGGAACCGGGTGCCGATGCTGCTGGGTCGGCCGGACAGCGACATGCACAGCACGGTGTCGCGGTCGGGCATGGCGATCGAGTCGTTCACCCCGCTCACCCTAATCCGGCGGATCGGGAACCGCGGGCGCACCTGGTGCGTCCAATTGATGTGACGGATTTCCAGGGCATCGGTCAGACCGCGTGGGAGCAGATGTCGGTCTCCGAGATACGGCACTTCGCGCGCGGGCTCTCCGGTTCGGGGGTCGCGGCGGACGCGCGTGCGATCGGCAGCGCGGGGAACTCGCACGCCGACAGCCTGGCGGAGCTGCAGCGCGACGCGGGTCTCCTGAGCGCCCGCTGGCGCGGCGAGGCCAAGGACCAGTCGTACGTCGAGATCGGCCAGTACACCGACCGCGCGTACACGAACGCCGTCGCGCTGCGCCGGCTGGTGGGCGACGTCGAGGATCTGTCCGACACCGCGACGACCACGAACGGGAAGTTCAGCGACCTGCCCGATCCGCCCTCCCGCGACGAGGCGTGGTCGAACTCCGGCTATCGGAACCAGGTCGCGGAGAGCGTGCGCAGCACCTACTCCGCGCCGGTCCAGACATCCGCGTCCACCCTGCCGCTGGGCGAGAGCCGCGGCCGCACCGACTTCCGCCACGTCGGGCCCGCGGCGACCAAGAACAACGCCGCGGGCACCGGGGCGCCGACGGAGCCCGGGACGGTGTCCCCGACCGACGGCGCCGGCGCGGGCGACGGCGGGACGACGGACACGGGCACCGGTGCCGGGACCGACACGGCGGTGACCGGGACGGACCCCGTCGACACTGCGACGACGGGCACGGACACCGCCGCGGACGAGACCGGCACCGGCACGGGAACGGGGACGGGGACGGGTGGCGGCGCGGGAACGGGGAGCGGCACCGGCGGCGGCGACACCGGCGCGGGCGCGGGCGAGGGGCTCGGGGGTGGCAGCGACCCGACGACGGACGACGCGACCTACGATCCGCTCGCCGACACCGCGACGCCGTCGTCGCTGCTCTCGCCGTCCACGGGCGTCCCCGTCACGTCTGCGGCCCGCACCGGCGCCGGGCTGTCGGGGATCGGCGGCCGCGGCGACGTCGGGCGCACCGCCTCGCCGCTCGGCCTGCGGCAGGACGCCGCGGTCGCGCGATCCGCGGCGCCGCAGGTCGGAACGGGAGCGACCACCACGGGCGCGCGGCCCTCGACGGGGCCCTACGGCATGCCGGCGGCCGGCGCGGGCGCGCAGCGCGGTCAGGGCGACGGCCGGCACCGGCTGCCCGCGTACCTCATCGATCGGAAGAACGGCGAGGAGATCGTGGGCGGCATGCCGCTGGTCGGCCCCGGCGTCATCGGCCAGTGGAAGTCCGACAGTCCGCCGGACTCCCCGCGCCCGCAGGCGCCTTCGGCGCCGCCCGCTACTGGCGAGCCGCGCCCGCGTTGATCGCCGCGACCAGGGCGGGCAGCGTCGTCGCGGCGGTGCCCCGCCAGTGGTACGAGGCGGCCTCGCTGAGTGGCGTGGCCTCCGGGTTGATCTCGATCACCGGGATCCCCGCCGCGAGCGCCGTCTCCGGCAGTCGCGCCGCGGGGTAGACGATGTTCGACGTGCCGATCACGAGCACCACGTCGGCCATGACCACCGCGGCCTCGGCGCGGCTCCACGCGTCCATGGGCAGCGGCTCGCCGAACCAGACGATGCCGGGCCGCACCAGCGACAGACAGTGCATGCAGGTGGGCGGCGTGGCGCGCAGCGTCGGCTCCACGTCGGCGTCGTCGGGGAGGAACGCGTCCGCCCCGAGGTAGGGCGTGCCGCAGTGCTCGCAGCGCGGCGCGAACAGGCTGCCGTGCAGGTGCGAGATGACCCGCGAGCCGGCCCGCTCGTGCAGGTCATCGACGTTCTGCGTGACGATCGAGACGGTGCGGTGCGAGGCCAGCTCGGCGAGGGCGATATGACCGTCGTTGGGATCGGCCTGCCGCGCGACGTGCGCGCGCCACTGGTACCAGCCCCAGACCAGGGCGTTGTCGCGGCTCCAGCCGTCGACGGAGGCGATCGCCTCCGGGTCGTACTGCTCCCAGAGACCCGTCTGCGCCTCGCGGAACGTGGCGATGCCGGATTCGCGGCTCATGCCCGCGCCGGTGAGCACCGCGATGGACTCGGCGGAACGCACCAACTCCGCCACGGCGGCGGGGACGGGGATTGCGGCGGGGCGGTCGGAAGGGTGCATTCCGGGCTGCATCGGCACAGACTACCGACCGTCGACGGGGCGATGGGGTAGGTAACGATTCGATAACAACTGCTACTCGCGGGAAACATCGGTGATCGTGGTCACGTGGTGGTGGACCTGCGTGGATTCATGGGTGTATCGGCAGTCGGATACACCCGTGAATCGATATCTCCAAGCTACTCGCCGGTATACCGACTGGTTACATATCTGCACGTCAGAGGTAGTGCGAATCCTGTGGTCTCATGGAATACGGGTTTTCCGCGGGCCTGCCGCGGACGTGCCGTCATAGCGGCGCGCAGCGAGCTGATCCGAGGAGATTCATGACTGTCGACGACTTCGTCACCGCCAATGCACGCACCGCCAAGGGACCGCGGAGCAACGACGCGCTGGTGGACAGGTTGGCAGCGGGGGAGCAGTACGCGCTCACCTTCGGCGGCCAGGGCGGCCCCTGGCTGCCCGGTCTGGTCTCGCTCCTGGAGCAGACCGGCCTGGCCGACGATCCCGAGTACCGCGACCTCTTCGACGGCTTCGTCGCGCGCGCCGACAGCGTGCTCGAGCCCGTCCGCGCCGAGCTGCTCCGGGCGCAGGCCCTGACCTTCGACCCGATGCGCTGGCGCGACGCCTCGATCGCCGCCTCCGAGGCCGAGACCACCGACGAGGACGAGGACCAGGCGCAGGCCGCCGCGGGTCCGTCGGCGCGCCGGCTGCTCGCCCCGCAGGTCGACGGTGCCGTCTTCTCCGTGCCCGGCGTGCTGTTCGCGCAGCTCGTCGCCCTGTACGGCCTCGAGGCCCAGGGCCTCGACCCGTGGGACGTGCCGCCCGTCGCCGCCATCGGCCACTCGCAGGGCCTGCTCGCCGTCTCCGCCTTCGCCTCGCGCGGCAACGAGGGTGACCTCCTCGCCATCGCGCGCCTCATCGGCGCCGCGGGCCGCGTCGTCGCCCGCCGCAAGGGCCTCGTCGCCCTCGGCGGCGCCACCCCGATGATGGCCGTCACCGGCGTCCGCCGGGACAAGCTCGAGAAGCTGCTCGCCGACTTCACCGCGACTGTCGCCTTCGACGCCTGCGGCCCCGTGCTCGCGGTGCGCAACAACCGCAACTCCTTCGTGCTCACCGGCACCCCGAAGCTGCTCGCCGGCTTCCGCGAGTTCTGCGAGTCCGTCGCCGAGGCCGAGGAGGAGCAGCGCAAGGAGAAGCTCACCGGCGGCGCCGCCTTCGCGCCGAAGTTCGAGGACGTCGCGGTCGACATCGGCTTCCACCACCCCGCCCTCGCCGACGGCGTCGGCCTGGTCACGGAGTGGGCCGAGCGCTGCGGCCTCGACGCCGCCACCGCCGCCCGCCTCGCCGCGGCCGTCCTCGTGGAGCCCGTGGACTGGGTCGACGAGGTCGACGGCGCGATCGGCAAGGGCGCCCGCTGGCTCATCGATCTCGGCCCCGAGGACATCGCCACCAAGCTCTCCGCAGCCCCCGCGCGCGGCCGCGGCGTCGGCCTCGTGCCCGCCACCACGCTGCGCGGCGCCCGCAACCTCTTCTCGCCCGGCGGCGTGCCGGAGCTCCCGCTCGCCTGGTCGGAGTTCTCGCCGCGCCTGGTGACCCTGCCCGACGGCCGCACCGTGCTGTCCACCCGCTTCACCGAGCTCACCGGCCGCAGCCCCATCCTGCTCGCCGGCATGACCCCGACCACCGTCGATCCCGGCATCGTCGCCGCGGCCGCCAACGCCGGCCACTGGGCCGAGCTGGCGGGCGGTGGCCAGGTGACCGAGCCGATCTTCGCCGACAACGTCGAGAAGCTGACCGCGCTCCTCGAGCCGGGCCGCGCCGCGCAGTTCAACTCGCTCTTCCTCGACCCGTACCTGTGGAAGCTGCAGCTCGGCGGCAAGCGCATCGTGCAGAAGGCCCGCGCCGCGGGCGCCCCGCTCGACGGCGTGATCATCACCGCCGGCATCCCCGAGCTGGAGGAGGCCACGGCCCTCGTCGAGGAGCTCACCGAGGCCGGCATGCGGCACGTCGCCTTCAAGCCGGGCACCGTCGAGCAGATCCGCCAGGTGGCGCGCATCGCCGCCGAGGTCCCGCAGTTCCCCGTGATCGTGCACGTCGAGGGCGGCAAGGCCGGCGGCCACCACTCCTGGGAGGACCTCGACGAGCTGCTGCTCGTGACCTACGCCGAGCTCCGCGACCGCAACAACGTCGTCCTCGCGGTCGGCGGCGGCATCGGCACGCCCGAGCTGGCGGCCCAGTACCTCTCCGGCGAGTGGTCGCGCAAGTACGGCGCCCCCGCGATGCCCGTCGACGGCATCCTCGTCGGCACCGCCGCGATGGCGACGCTCGAGGCCACGACGTCGGACGACGTCAAGCGCCTGCTCGCCGAGATCCCCGGCACCCCCGCCTGGATCGGCGCCGGCCACGCCGGCGGCGGCATGGCGTCGGGCCGCAGCCAGCTGGGCGCCGACATCCACGAGATCGACAACACCGCCTCCGCGTGCGGCCGCCTGCTCGACGAGGTCGCCGGTGACGGCGACGCCGTGGCCGAGCGCCGCGACGAGATCGTCGCCGCGATGGCCGGCACCGCCAAGCCCTACTTCGGCGACGCCGACGCGATGACCTACGCGCAGTGGCTCGAGCGCTACCTCGAGCTCTCGGTCGGCACCCGCGAGCAGCTCGCCGCCGCCGACGCGAGCCGCTTCGGCGACTACGGCTGGCTGGACATCACCCACCAGGACCGCTTCCTGTCGATGCTGCACCGCGCCGAGGCCCGCCTCGCGCCCGAGGACCGCGGACCCATCGAGACCGGCTTCGCGGACGTCACCGCGACCGACGACGCCTACGCCGCGCTCGATCGGCTCCTGCAGCGCTACCCGGAGGCGGCCGACACCCGCCTGCACCCGGCCGACGTGCCCTTCTTCGTCTCGCTGTGCCGCACCCCCGGCAAGCCGGTGAACTTCGTGCCCGTCGTCGACAAGGACGTCCGCCGCTGGTGGCGCTCCGACTCGCTGTGGCAGGCGCACTCACCGCGCTACTCGGCCGACGAGGTGTGCATCATCCCCGGCCCGGAGGCCGTCGCCGGCATCACCCGCGTCGACGAGCCCGTCGGCGACCTGCTCAACCGCTTCGAGGCCGAGCTGGTCCGCCGCCGCCTCGGCGAGGGCGTTGTCGCGGAGGCCGTCGCCGGCCGCCGCGTCGTGCCGGGCGTCCAGTCCGTGCCGCTCGCGCGGGCCCTGGCCGCCACGAACATCCTGTGGGCCGGCCGCCTCGTGCACAGCCCGATCGCCCGCCTGGGCGCCGGCAGCACCTGGACCGTCGAGGCCGACGGTGACTCCGCCCTGCAGGCCGCCACCGGCGCCCGCCTGCGCGTGACGGGCGCGAACTCCGTCGTCCTGGAGATCCCGGTGTCGGGTACCGATCTCGTCATCCCGATCCAGGTCCCGGACAGCTGCGCCGACGGCGGCGTTCCCGTGATCGAGCTCGGCGCTGCCAGCGAGTCCATGTCGAAGCTGGTGGCCCTGGCCGCCGCGGGCGACCTGCCCGCCGTCGCCGACGGTGCCGCGACCATCGACTTCGAGTTCCGCGCCGAGGACGCCGCCGACCACGCGGCGATCACCGCGGACAGCCTTCCCGTCGGCCTGTCGGCCCTGTACGGCGACGAGCAGCTGGCCGTGCCGGACGCCTTCGTCGGCCTGTGCTGGCCCGCGTCCTTCGCCGTGGTCGGCGCCGCCACCACGGCCGAGGGCCGCCCCGTCGTCGAGGGCATGCTCGACCTGGTGCACCTCGACCACGCGATCGAGCTGGCCGCGAACCCGACGCCAGGCGTGTACCGCGCGACCGCGCGCCTCGAGGACGTGACCGCCACCGACATCGGCACCGTGGTCACCGTCGGCATCGACGTCCGCGCCCCGGGCGCCGACGCCCCGGCGGTCGTCATGACCGAGCGCTTCGCGATCCGCGGCCGCACCGGCGCCGCCGAGCTGGCCGACCCGCAGCCCGCGGGCGGCGCGCGCGGCGAGACCGCCACCGAGACCCCGCGCAAGCGACTCCGCCAGGCCGTCGTCAACGCCCCGCAGGACATGAGCGGCTTCGCCGCCGTCTCCGGCGACCACAACCCGATCCACACCTCGCAGGTCGCCGCCAGCCTGGCCGGCCTGCCCGGCCCGATCGTCCACGGCATGTGGCTCTCGGCCGCCGCGCAGCAGGTGGCCTCCGCCTCCAACGGCGACGTCATGCACCGCAAGATCCGCGGCTGGACCACGCGCTTCCTCGGCATGGTCCTCCCGGGCGACGAGGTGCAGTTCACCGTCGAGCGCGTCGGCATCGACCGCGGCGGCGAGCTGCTCGAGGTCACCGCGCGGGTCGGCGACGATCTCGTGATGGCCGCGTCGGCCGTGGCCTTCCCGGCCGTCACCGCGTACGTCTTCCCGGGACAGGGCATCCAGGGCAAGGGCATGGGGCTGAACCAGCGCTCGCGCAGCAAGGCCGCGCGCGAGGTCTGGGACGCAGCGGACGCGCACACCCGCGAGAACCTGGGCTTCTCCATCCTCGCCGTGGTCCGCGACAACCCGCTGTCGATCCGCGCGAACGGCACCGTCTACACCCATCCCGACGGTGTGCTGTACCTGACCGAGTTCACCCAGGTTGCGATGGCGACCGTGGCCTGCGCGCAGCTCGCCGAGCTCACCGAGATCGGCGCCCGCGTCGACGATCCGATCATCGCCGGCCACTCCGTGGGCGAGTACAACGCGCTGGCCTCCGCCGGCGTGCTGCCGCTCGGCACGATCCTCGAGACCGTCTTCCACCGCGGCCGCATCATGCAGCAGCTGGTGCCCCGCGATGAACAGGGCCGCAGCCCCTACGCGATGGCCGCGCTCCGCCCCGAGCTCTTCGACGTCGACGACGCCGAGATCTCCGACTGGGTCGAGGGCAACCTCGAGGGCGCCGACGAGTTCGCCGAGATCGTCAACCTCAACCTGCGCGGCGCGCAGTACGTCGTGGTCGGCAACCAGGCCGGGCTCGACGCGCTGGAGAAGGCGATCGCCGAGCGCACGGGCAGCCCGAAGGCCTTCCAGCTGGTGCCGGGCATCGACATCCCGTTCCACTCCTCGGTCCTGCGCGACGGCGTGCCGGAGTTCGCCGCGCGCCTGCAGGAGCTGGTGCCCGCCGAGTTCGACTACACCAAGCTCGTCGGCAAGTACCTGCCGAACCTGGTGGCCCGCCCGTTCGAGCTGACCGCCGACTTCGCGGTCTCGATCCTCGACGTGGTGCCCAGCGAGCCGGTGCGTGAGCTCGTCGCCGACTGGGACGCGGCCGCCGCGAACCCGATGGCCACGGCCCGCACGCTGCTCATCGAGCTGCTGGCGTGGCAGTTCGCCAGCCCGGTCCGGTGGATCGAGACGCAGGATCAGCTGCTCATCGACACCGACCACGGCGGCCTGGGCGTTGAGCGGTTCATCGAGGTGGGCCTCGCGTCCGCCCCGACGCTCGCGAACCTCGCCAGCCGCACCCTGGCCCTGGCCTCGTACCAGCGCGCCGCCGCGACGGTGCTCAACGCTGAGCGCGACGCCGCGAAGGTCTTCGCGACCGACGAGGACGTGGAGGAGGACGAGGGCACCGACGCGCCCGCCGAGGCCGCGGCGCCCGCCGCTGCCGCCCCGGCCGCAGCACCCGCTGCCGCACCGGTGGCGAGCGCACCGTCGGGCGGCCCCCGCCCGGCCGACCTCGGCTTCGACGCCGCGGACGCCACCCGCGCCATGATCGCGATCTGGACCAAGATGCGTCCGGACCAGCTGGAGAAGACCGACACCATCGAGACGTTGTGCGACGGCGTGAGTTCGCGCCGCAACCAGCTGCTCCTCGACCTGGGCAGCGAGCTCAACCTCGGCGCCATCGACGGTGCCGCGGAGGCCGACCTGCCCACGCTGGCCGGCACGGTCACCAAGCTGGCGCGCACCTACAAGCCGCTCGGCCCGGTGCTCTCGGAGACCGTCGGCAACCAGCTGCGCAAGCTGCTGGGCTCCACCGGCAAGCGTCCGAACTACATCACCGAGTACGTCACCGGCACGTGGGAGCTCGGCCCGGGCTGGGCCCAGCACACCGTGCTCGCGCTGGCCACCGGCACCCGCGAGGGCGCCTCGGTCCGCGGCGGCGACCTCGCGACGCTGCTCGACGGTGCCGTCTCCAACGCGGCAGCGCTCGACGCGCTGATCGACCGCGCGGTCGCCGAGGTCGGCGCCGCGCAGGGCGTGCCGGTCGGCAAGCCCTCCGCCGGCGGCGGGGGCGGCGGCGCGACCGTCGACGCCGCGGCGCTCGCCGAGTTCACCTCCGCGATCACGGGGGAGGACGGCGCGCTCGCCGCGTCGGCCCGCGTGCTGCTGCAGAAGCTGGGCCTGGGGACCGTCGAGGGCGGACTGCCCTCGCTCGACGACGAGTCGGAGCGGCTCGCCGCGCTGATCGCCACCGAGCTGGGCGACGACTGGGCGAACGCGGTCGCGCCGGCCTTCGACGCCAACAAGGCCGTCCTCATCGACGACCGCTGGGCCAGCGCCCGCGAGGACCTGCTCCGCGTGTGGAACATGGACCCGGCGACCTTCCCGACCTACAGCAAGCACATCCTGGAGACCGCCAAGGGCGCCGGCAAGGCGCTGCAGGACCAGGCGCAGTGGTGGGAGAAGAAGGCCACCGAGGCCGGCCGCACCGAGCACGCCCGGGCGTACGCCTTCCTCTCCGGCCTGGCCAAGAGCAGCCCGGAGCCGGGCGTCTACGCGGGTGAGGTCGCCGTCGTCACGGGCGCCTCCGCCGGGTCGATCGCCGCGGCGGTGGCCGCGCGCCTGCTCGCGGGCGGCGCGACGGTGATCGCGACGACCAGCCGGCTCGACGACAAGCGCCTCGACTTCTTCAAGGAGCTCTACCGCACCAGCGCCCGGACCGACGCCGCCCTGTGGATCGTCCCGGCGAACATGGCGAGCTACGCCGACGTCGACGGGCTCGTCGAGTGGATCGGTGAGCGCCAGGCCGAGACCGTGGGCCCGTACACCACGGTCCACAAGGAGGCCCTGGTCCCGACGATGCTGTTCCCGTTCGCGGCGCCCCGCGTCTCGGGCGACATGTCGGACGCCGGGCCGCGCGCCGAGCTCGAGATGAAGATCCTGCTGTGGTCGGTCGAGCGGCTCATCGCCGGCCTCGCCGCCATCGGCAAGGACACCGACCTGGCCTCGCGGCTGCACGTCGTGCTCCCGGGCTCCCCGAACCGCGGCATGTTCGGCGGCGACGGCGCCTACGGCGAGTCGAAGGCCTCCCTGGACGCCCTCGTCACCCGCTGGAACGCCGAGAAGTCCTGGTCGGAGCGGGTCACCCTGGCCCACGCGATCATCGGCTGGGTCCGTGGCACGGGCCTCATGGGCGGCAACGACCCGCTGGTCGAGGCCGTCGAGGCGGCCGGCGTGCGCACCTGGTCGACCTTCGAGATGGCCGACAAGCTGCTCGCGAACGCCAGCGCCGAGGCGCGGGAGCGGGCCGCGACGGCCCCGCTGTTCGACGACCTCACCGGCGGCCTGGGCGGTGTGAACCTGGACATGAAGGCGCTCGCCGAGCAGGCCATGGAGGCCCGCCTCGCCGAGGCCGCCGAGGCCGAGGACGAGGGCACCATCGCGGCCCTCCCCGGTGCCCCGGTCGCCACGCTGCGCGAGCCGGACTGGGACGCCATCGAGGCCCGGCCCGAGGACATGGTCGTCATCGTCGGCGCCGGCGAGGTCGGCCCGTACGGCAGTTCGCGCACCCGCTTCGAGATGGAGGTCGACGAGCGGCTCTCCGCCGCGGGCGTCGCCGAGCTCGCCTGGGTGACCGGCATGATCACCTGGGAGAACGACCCGGAGCCGGGCTGGTACGACGCCGAGTCGGGCGACCTCGTGCCCGAGGCCGAGCTGGCCGACAAGTACCACGACGCGGTCGTGGAGCGCTGCGGCATCCGCGAGTTCAGCGACGACGGCGACATCATCGACCAGACGGCTCCGCTGCTGGTGTCCGTCTTCCTGCCCGAGGACATGTCCTTCGTGGTGGCGAACGAGGCGGAGGCCCGCGCCTTCGTCGACGCCGATCCGGAGAACACCGTCGCCGTGCCGATGGAGACGGGGGAGTGGCGGATCACCCGCAAGGCCGGCACCGAGATCCGCGTGCCGCGCCGCACCAGGCTGCTGCGCAGCGTGGGCGGGCAGATCCCGGACGGCTTCGACCCCACGCACTGGGGCATCACGCCCGAGATGATCGAGTCGGTCGACCGCCTGGCCCTGTGGAACCTGGTCGCCACCGTCGACGCCTTCATCTCCGCGGGCTTCGAGCCGGCCGAGCTGATGGAGTACGTGCACCCCTCGCACGTCGCCAACACGCAGGGCACGGGCATGGGCGGCATGAGCTCGATGCGCGACCTGTTCATCAACACCCTGCTGGGCGAGCCGAACCAGAACGACATCCTGCAGGAGGCCCTGCCGAACGTCGTCGCCGCGCACGTCGTGCAGAGCTACATCGGCAGCTACGGCGCGATGATCCACCCCGTGGCGGCCTGCGCCACGGCGGCGGTCTCGGTCGAGGAGGGCGTCGACAAGATCAAGGTCGGCAAGGCCCTGTTCGCGGTGACCGGCGGCTTCGACGACCTGTCGATCGAGGGCATCACAGGCTTCGGCATGATGCAGGCGACCGCGGACAGCGAGAAGATGCTGGCCAAGGGCATCAGCCCCCGCCGCTTCTCCCGCGCCAACGACCGCCGTCGCGGCGGCTTCGTCGAGTCCAACGGCGGCGGCACCGTCCTCCTGGCCCGCGGCGACGTCGCGGCGAAGATGGGCCTGCCGGTGCTCGGCGTGGTGGCCTGGGCGCAGAGCTTCGGCGACGGCGTGCACACCTCCATCCCGGCGCCGGGCATGGGCGCGCTGTCCGTGGCCGCCGGCGGCCCGGAGGCCCCGATGGCCCGCAGCCTGCGGCAGCTGGGTGTCGCGGCGGACGACGTCTCGATCATCAGCAAGCACGACACGTCGACCAACGCGAACGACCCGAACGAGGCGAACCTGCACGAGCGGATCGCCGCGTCGATCGGTCGCTCCGAGGGCGCCCCGATGTTCGTGGTCTCGCAGAAGTCGCTGACGGGTCACGCCAAGGGCGGCGCCGCCGCCTTCCAGCTGATCGGCATGTGCCAGATGCTCAACGAGCAGGTGCTCCCGCCGAACCGCAGCCTCGACTGCGTCGATGACGAGATGCGGAAGTTCCCGCACCTCGTCTGGCTGCGGGAGACGCACCGGTTCGACGAGGGCTTCCGTCCCAAGGCGGGCCTGCTGACCTCGCTCGGCTTCGGCCACGTCTCGGGCCTCATCGCGGTCGTGCACCGCGACGCCTTCCTGGCCTCGCTCGACCCGGCGGCGCGCGCCGAGTACCTGGCGGCGGCGCGGGAGCGCGAGGTCGCGGGTCGGCGCGCGGTGCTCTCGGCGATGTGCGGCCGGTCGGGCCTGTACCGCAAGCCCCCGGCGGGCCGGCGCTTCGGCGCCGACGCGACCTCGGAGGCGACGGACCGGACCGAGGCGGCCCTGCTGCTCGACGAGGCCGTGCGGCTGGGACCCGACGGCACGTACTGCGCCGACGGATGCCGGTAGCCCGATAGGCTTCCGCCATGGCCGTGGTGGGAGTCGGGATCGACGTGGTGCACGTGCCCGGGTTCGCGGAGCAACTCGCGCAACCCGGGACCACGATGCTCTCGTCGTTCAGTCCCGCCGAACGACGGGACGCCGCGGGCGACGTGCGCTCTCTGGCCGCCCGGTGGGCGGCCAAAGAGGCCGTCTTCAAGGCGTTCTCGTCGGGCTTCTACGCCCAGCGGCCGGCCGAGAAGGAGGTCGGCGCGCGGGAGGTGGAGGTGGTCTCCGATGCTTGGGGACGCCCGGCGGTACGGGTGTACGGCCGCATAGCGGCCGATCTCGGGCCGGGTGCGACGATCCATGTGTCACTCACCCACGACGGTGACACCGCGGCGGCGTTCGCGGTGATCGAGAGAACTGAAGAGCGCGACGGTCCGGTAGGGACCGAGTCGCGCACCGGATAGAGCCGAAAGGGAACAAGCGAGTGTTCAGCCGAATCGCCATCGTGAACCGAGGTGAGGCCGCGATGCGCCTCATCCATGCGGTCCGCGACCTGGCCGCCGAGACCGGGCAGCAGATCGAGACCGTCGCCCTCTACACCGACGTCGACCGCACTGCGACCTTCGTCCGCGAGGCCGACATCGCGTACGACCTGGGGCCTGCCGCTGCGCGGCCGTACCTCAACTACGAGCTGCTCGGCACCGCCCTGCAGGAGACCGGCGCCGACGCGGCGTGGGTCGGCTGGGGCTTCGTCGCCGAGGATCCCGTCTTCGCGGAGAAGTGCGCCGAGGTCGGCGTGACCTTCGTCGGCCCGAGCCCCGAGGCGATGCGGCAGCTCGGCGACAAGATCGGCGCCAAGCTGATCGCCGAGGAGGTCGGCGTCCCCGTCGCGCCGTGGAGCCGCGGCCCCGTCGAGACGCTCGAGGACGCCAAGGCCAAGGCCAAGGACATCGGCTACCCCCTCATGCTCAAGGCCACCGCCGGCGGCGGCGGTCGCGGCATCCGCATGGTCGCCTCGGACGCCGACCTCGAGGACGCCTACCTGCGCACCCGCGACGAGGCCGAGCGCGCCTTCGGCAGCGGCGTCGTCTTCCTCGAGCGCCTGGTCACCGGTGCTCGCCACGTCGAGGTGCAGGTCATCTCCGACGGCGAGACCGCGTGGGCCCTCGGCGTGCGCGACTGCTCCGTGCAGCGCCGCAACCAGAAGGTCATCGAGGAGTCCGCCTCCCCGGTGCTCGGCCCCGAGCAGGTGCAGCGGCTCAAGGAGTCCGCGGAGCGCCTCGCCATCAAGGTCGGCTACCGCGGCGCCGCCACCGTCGAGTTCCTCTACCACCCGGGCGACGACCTGCTCGCCTTCCTCGAGGTGAACACCCGCCTCCAGGTGGAGCACCCGATCACCGAGGTCACCAACGACTTCGACCTGGTCCGCGCGCAGCTGCACGTCGCCTCGGGCGGCAAGCTCGACGGCGAGCGCCCCGTCGAGCGCGGCCACGCCATCGAGGCCCGCCTCAACGCCGAGGATCCGGACCGCGACTTCGCGCCCGCCCCCGGCCGCATCGCGCTGCTGGACCTGCCCGCGGGCCCCGGCATCCGCATCGACACGGGCGTCTCCCAGGGCGACACCATCCCCGCCGACTTCGACTCGATGATCGCCAAGGTCATCGCGTACGGCAGCGACCGCGACCAGGCGCTCGGCCGCCTGCGCCGCGCCATGAACGAGACCCGCGTCATCATCGAGGGCGGCGCCACCAACAAGAGCTTCGTGCTCGACCTGCTGAACCAGCCCGAGGTGATCGACGGCAGCGCCGACACCGGCTGGATCGACCGGGTCCGCGGCGAGGGCCGCCTGGTCGCCGACCGCCACACGTCGGTGGCGCTGGCCTCCGCGGCGATCGACGCCTACGAGGACGAGGAGCGCGCCGAGCTCACCCGCCTGCTCACGACCGCGTCGGGCGGCCGCCCGCAGGTGCAGCACGAGAGCGGCACCCCGCTGGACTTCAAGCTGCGCGGCGCGAGCTACCGCGTCCGCGTCGCCCGCACCGGCGCCCACAACTTCCGGCTCGTCATCGACACCGGCGCGGAGACCCGCACCGCCGACGTCGACCTGGAGCGCTTCGACAACCACACCGGTCAGGCCGTGGTCAACGGCGTCCGGTACCGGCTCACCACCGGCACGCACGGCCCCGTCCACGTGGTCGACGTGGACGGCGTCACCCACCGCGTCAGCCGCGACGAGGGCGGCGTGGTCCGCTCGCCCGCGCCGGCGCTCGTGGTGGCCGTCCCGGTCGCCGTCGGCGACGAGGTGGAGGCCGGCGCGCCGATCCTCGTCCTCGAGTCGATGAAGATGGAGACGGTGCTCCGCTCGCCCTTCTCCGCGCGGCTCAAGGAGTGCGCGGTGACCGTCGGCAGCCAGGTCGAGGCCGGCGCGCCGCTGCTGCGCCTCGAGCCGCTCGGCGACGGCGACGAGGAGGCCGCCGGCACCGCCGCCGGCCCCATCGACCTGCCGGCGGAGCCCGCACAGGTGGGCGCCGTCGAGCGCGCCGCCGCGGGCCGCGACGCCCTGCGCAGCCAGCTGCTGGGCTTCGACGTGGACCCGGCCGACGAGAGCCGCCTGCTCGACGAGTACCTCGTGGACCGCGTCGCCGCGGAGCTCGAGGGCGCCGCTCCGGCGGGCGCCGAGCTCGCGCTGGCCGGCGTCTTCGCCGACCTGGCCGAGCTGGGCCTGCGCCGCTCGGTGGGCGGCGACGACGAGGTGCACAGCCCCCGCGAGCACTTCCACACCTACCTCCGCAGCCTCGACGCGGACCGCGCCGGCCTGCCGGACTCCTACCGCGCCAAGCTCGCCGCGGCCCTGGGGCACTACGGCGTCGCCGAGCTCGACCGCACCGCGGACCTCGAGTCGGCCGTCTTCCGCGTCTTCCTGGCGCAGCAGCGGCCCAAGGTCGGCGTCCGCGCCATCACGGCGCTGCTGCGCAAGTGGCTGCGCGAGCCGGCACCGTCGGTCGAGGAGGGCGGCGACGCGCGCGCCGTGCTCGAGCGGCTCATGGACGCGACGCAGTCGCGCTACCCGGTGATCGCCGATCTCGCCCGCGGCGTGGTCTTCGCCTGGTTCGGTCAGCCGCTGCTGCGCGGCAACCGCGAGGGCGTGTACTCGGCGGTCCGGGCCCACCTGACGCACCTCGATCAGAACCCCACGGCCGCAGACCGTTCCGACCGTGTCGCGGAGATGGTGCGCAGCACCGAGCCGCTGGTCCTGCTCCTGGGCGAGCGCCTGGCGGGGGATCACCCCACCGACAACGCCGTCATGCTCGAGGTCCTCACCCGCCGCTACTACGGCAACAAGGGCCTCACGGAGGTCCGCACGCAGGACGTCGCGGGCACGGAGTGGGTCGTCGCCGAGCGCGACGGTGCCCTGATCGCCTCCGCCGCCGTGGCGTACGACGGGCTCAGCGACGCGGTCGCCGGGCTCGCGCAGGTGGCCGAGGGCGCGGCGTCGGTGGACGCCGACATCTACCTCAGCTGGGAGCAGCAGCCCGAGGATCAGGACGAGATGGTGGCGGCCTTCGACAGCGTGCTGTCGGCGCACCCGCTGCCGGCGCAGGTCCGTCGCGTGACGATCACCGTCGCGGGCAGCGGCGGCGCGGTCATGCACCACCACTTCACCTTCCGCGCGGCGACCAACGGGGTCGTCGAGGATCGCCTGATCCGCGGCCTGCACCCGTACATCGCGCAGCGCATGCAGCTCGAGCGGCTGCGCCGCTTCGACCTGACGCGTCTCACCTCGTCGGACGACGAGGAGGTGTACCTGTACCGCGCGGTGGCCAAGGAGAACCCGGCCGACGACCGCCTGGTCGCCTTCGCCCAGGTCCGCGACCTGGCCGCCGTCCGCGACGGCGAGGGCCGACTGCTGGCCCTGCCGACCGCTGAGATCGCCCTCGCCACGTGCGTGGACTCGATCCGCCGGGCACAGGCCGCCCGCCCCAGCGCGAAGCGGCTGCCCACCAACCGGATCGTCATGTACATCTGGCCGCCGGTGGACCTCAGCGATGCGGAGCTCGAGGCGCTCGCCGGGCACATCGGGTCGACGACGGTCGGCGCGGGTCTCGAGGAGGTGCTGCTCATCGGCCGTCGTCGTGACGCGGCGACGGGTGAGCTGGTCAAGACCGAGGTGCGGGTGTCGTTCAGCCCCACGGGTCGTGCCGACCTGCACATCGGTGAGCCGGTCGAGGACACCGTCGAGCCGATCGACGGCTACCGCCAGAAGGTGCTGCGCGCCGCGAGCCGCAACACCGTCTACCCGTACGAGCTGACCTCCGCGCTGGGCGATTTCGTCGAGTACGAGCTCGCCGAGGGTGACATCGCCGACGTGCTGGTGCCGACGGACCGTCCGAAGGGCCGCAACACCGCGGGCATCGTGGTCGGCGTCATCTCCACGGCGACGGACCTGTACCCGGAGGGCGTCAAGCGCGTTCTGCTGCTGGGCGATCCGACCAAGTCGCTGGGCGCGCTCGCCGAGGCGGAGTGCCGCCGGATCAGCGCGGCGATCGACCTCGCGCACCGGATGGAGCTGCCGATCGAGTGGTACGCGCTCTCCGCGGGTGCCCGCATCTCCATGGACTCGGGCACCGAGAACATGGACTGGGTCGCGGCGGCGCTGAAGAAGATCGTCGAGTTCACCCAGCAGGGCGGCGAGATCAACATCGTCTCCGCCGGCATCAACGTGGGCGCGCAGCCGTACTGGAACGCCGAGGCCACGATGCTCATGCACACCAAGGGCGTGCTGATCATGACGCCGGAGTCGGCGATGGTGCTCACCGGCAAGCAGTCGCTGGACTTCTCCGGCGGCGTCTCGGCGGAGGACAACTTCGGCATCGGCGGCTACGACCGCATCATGGGCCCGAACGGCCAGGCGCAGTACTGGGCGGCGGACCTCATGGGCGCGCACTCGATCCTGATGGAGCACTACGCGCACACCTACATCGCCCCCGGCGAGCAGGCGCCGCGTCGTGCCGCGACCACGGACCCGTCCGATCGCGACATCTCGAGCTACCCGCACGTGCTGGCCGACAGCGACTTCACGACGGTCGGCGACATCTTCTCCGCGGAGAAGAACCCGGACCGTAAGAAGCCCTTCGACATCCGCACCGTGATGCGCGCGCTGTCCGACCAGGACCACGAGGTGCTCGAGCGCTGGGCTGGCATGGCCGACGCCGAGACGGCGGTCGTGCAGGACGTGCACATCGGCGGCATCCCGGTCTGCCTGCTCGGCATCGAGTCGAAGTCGGTCCCGCGCCTGGGCTTCCCGGCGACCGACGGGCCGGACACCTACACCGCCGGCACGCTGTTCCCGCAGTCGTCGAAGAAGGCGGCCCGCGCGATCAACGCGGCGAGCGACAACCGGCCGCTGGTCGTGCTCGCCAACCTCTCGGGCTTCGACGGTTCGCCGGAGTCGCTGCGCAAGCTCCAGCTGGAGTACGGCGCCGAGATCGGCCGCGCGATCGTCAACTTCTCGGGCCCGATCGTGTTCTGCGTGATCTCGCGGTACCACGGCGGTGCGTTCGTGGTGTTCTCGAAGCAGCTGAACCCGAACATGACGGTGCTGGCCATCGAGGGCTCCTTCGCCTCGGTGCTCGGCGGCGCTCCCGCCGCCGCGGTGGTGTTCTCGGGCGAGGTCAACTCCCGCACCGGTAACGACGCGCGGGTCAAGGACCTCGAGGCGCAGGTGGCCGAGGCCACCGGCACCGAGCGCGCCGCGCTGCTCGCCGAGCTCGACGAGGTGCGGGGCTCCGTCCGCGCCGAGAAGCTGGGCGAGGTCGCCTCCGAGTTCGACGGGGTGCACAGCATCCGTCGCGCCGTCGAGGTCGGCTCGGTCGACGAGATCATCGCCGCCGCCGACCTGCGCCCGAAGATCATCTCCGTGATCGAGGCCGCGCAGTAGGACTCACGCACGAAGGGCACCGTCGGGACATCCCGACGGTGCCCCTCGTCGTTCCGGCCGCGTCGACGCCTCCCGCGGGGACTTCGTCCTCGACAGTGGGTTGCAACCCGATGCTCGGTGAAGACTCCCCGCGGGAGCCCGAGGTGCCTCGCACGGCGCTCTCGAATTCTGTCCGCTGTGGACACGCTGTCCGATCCGGACAGAATCCGAGAGTCGTGCGGCCGGAACCCTATGGCGACCGTCGTACCCGCCGAGAAACGACGAACGGCCGGGGCGCGCCCTGCGCACCTCGGCCGTTCGTCGTCGAAAATTACAGCGCCAGGTCGCGCCCGATGATCTCCTTCATGATCTCGGACGAGCCGGCCCAGATGCGGGTGACACGGGCGTCCATCCACGCGCGGGCGGCGCGGTACTCGCGCATGTAGCCGTAGCCGCCGTGCAGCTGCACGCAGGAGTCCAGCACCTTGTTCTGGATCTCGGCGGAGATGTACTTGACCTTCGCGGCGTCGACGGCGGTCAGCGTGCCCTCGGCGTGCGCGAGCACGGCCTGGTCGACGTAGGCCTGCGCCATCTCGATCTGGGTCACCAGGTCGGCCAGCAGGAACTTGTTGTGCTGGAACGAGCCGATCGAGGCGCCGAAGGCCTTGCGCTCGCGGGCGTATTCGATGGTCTCGGCCAGGATCTGCTTGGCGTGCGCCACGTTGCCCACCGCGGAGCCGATGCGCTCCTGGGGCAGCTTCTCCATCATGTGGTAGAAACCGCGGTCCACCTCGCCGATGAGGGCGCTGGCGGGGACCCGCAGGTCCGAGTAGAAGAGCTCCGCGGTGTCGGCCTCGGGCTGACCCACCTTGTCGAGCTTGCGGCCCCGCTCGAAGCCCGGCAGCGAGCAGTCCACGGCGAACAGCGAGATGCCGCGGGCCTTGGCCTCCGGGTTGGTCTTCGCGGCGATCACCGCGACGTCGCAGGTGTAGCCGTTGGTGATGAAGGTCTTGGAACCGTTGAGGATCCAGTCGTCGCCGCTGCGCACCGCCGTGGACTTGATCCCGGCCAGATCGGAACCCGCGGACGGCTCGGTCATGCCGATCGCGGCCACGGCTTCGCCGGCGGCGATGGCGGGCAGCCACTGCTGCTTCGCCTCGTCGGTGCCCAGGCGCACGATGTACGGCGTGGTGATGTCGAAGTCGATGCCGACCGAGCTCGCGAAGGCCATCGAGACCTTGGCCAGCTCCTCCTGCGCGATGGCGTTGAAGCGGTAGTCCTCCGCCTCGCCGCCGCCGTACGACTCCGGGATCTCCAGTCCGAGGACGCCCTGCTCGCCGAGGCCGCGCCACACGTCGCGGGCGATCAGCTTGTCGTCGATGTACTGCTCGGCGTGCGGCAGCACCTGCTTCTGCAGGTAGTCCCGGACCGCCGAGCCGAACTGCAGGTGGTCCTCGGAGTAGATGGTGCGTTCCACGTCGGTGGGTTCCTCTCTAGAGCTTCAGGTCGCGGCGCAACTTGGCGACATGGCCGGTCGCGCGCACGTTGTACTGCGCCACCTCGATGGTGCCGTCCGCGCCGATGACGAACGTCGACCTGATGACGCCCGTCACGGTCTTGCCGTACATCATCTTCTCACCGAAGGCCCCGTATTCGGTAAGCACCTGCTTATCCGGATCGGAGAGGAGCGGAAATGTGATCGAGTCGCGCTCCTGGAACTTCTTGAGCTTCTCCGGCTTGTCGGGGGAGATGCCCAGCACGGTGAGCCCGGCGTCGGCGAAATCGGAGAGGTTGTCGCGGAAATCGCAGGCCTGCTTGGTGCAGCCCGGCGTCATCGCAGCGGGGTAGAAGTAGAGGACAACCCGCTGGCCACGGTAGTCGGCGAGCGAAACAGGCTTGCCGTCCTGGTCCGGCAAAGTGAAAGAAGGTGCATTAACTCCCGGCTCCAGCCGCGCAGATGTAGTCATGCAGTTACCGTATCTGGCATGGCCACACAGGACGACACCTCCGGAGCTACCGGCGCAGCCGGCGGCCGGGGTCGCACGAGGATCCGCAACCTGGCGAGCGCTGCGCTCAACGCCGACGTCACCATCGATCAGGCGACGGCGATGCTCGACGGTCTGGGCACGACCATGGAGAACATGGACCGGACGATGACCGACTTCGATTCGACGCTGGTCCGCATGAACCGCGACCTCGAGGAGTTCGAACGCCTGATGTCGGCGATCGCCGCGACGGTGGCGCGCACCGACGCGGCCATCACCAAGGTCAACGCGCTACTCAGCGCCCCCAACGCCGTGCTCTCGGTCGCGGAGAAGGCGATCGCGGGACCGGTCGACACCGTCGGGGCGCTCGGGCGCAAGCTGCTGCACCGCGACTGACCCGCCCCTCGCGTTCGCCCCTGACGCGCGCTACCGGCGGTATCCGTTCGACAGCCCCACCAGCAGCTCCGCGACCAGCGGGTTCGGGGTGGCGTCGGTGCGTAGCACCGCGGATACGGGGAGCGTGAAGCCCGGCGCCGGCCGGCTCGCGATGCCGGGCTGGCGCGGGTCCTCGTACAGCAGCGTCCACCCCTCGGGGTTGTTGATCAGCTCGAAGGCGACGGGGTGGTCGTCGCGGATCTCGGGGCCGAGCCGCACCTCCAGCCCGTCGGCGGTGAAGACCTTGTCTACCAGCCGGTGCAGCAGCACCTGCTGGTGCGGGGGCGGCAGGAGCAGGGGGTACTGCGCCAGCTCCGTGGTCGACGGTGCCCGGCCGAGGGCCGCGAGGGGATGCCGCGTGGAGAAGGCGATGAGCGGGTTGTCCACCCACAGCGGCTCCAGGTAGAGGCCGGGCTCGTCCAGGCGGCCGCGGATGAGCGCGAGGTCGGCCTCGCCCGACTTCACCGCGGCGATGCGCTGTGCGAAGGGCTTGATGAGGAAGTCGATCTCCGCGCCCGGGTGCCGCTCGCGCACGTCGGCAGCGGCGGCCAGCGCGGATCGGGCGAACGACATGTTCGCCGCGAGCCGGATCCGGTCCGGCCGCGGGCGCACCGCGTCGATCGCCTCGTCCCGCTGCCGGAGCAGTTCGCGGGCGCGGGGGAGCAGGGACTCGCCGGCGTCGGTGAGGCGGACGCGTCGCCCGGCCCGCTCGAAGAGCTCGGCGCCCAGCTCCTTCTCGAGGGTCGCGATCTGGTGGCTCACCGCCGACTGCGAGACGAAGCACTGCTTCGCCGCGCGCGAGAAGCCGCCGTGATCGGCCACCGCGACGAGGTACTCGAGCTGCCGGAATTCCATACCGCCATTGTATGAACAGATGCGATGGGTCGCATCATCAGGACGGCGATCTACCAGGTTGAAGCGTGATCATCCATGCACCAATCTGGTAGTAGACAACGACGTCTTGAAGGAGGAGAAGATCATGCGCAGCACCCACGTCGTGGTGATCGGCTCGGGATTCGGCGGCCTCGCCGCCGCGAAGCAGCTGGCCAAGTCGAATATCGAGACCACCCTCATCTCGGCGAACGGCACCCACCTCTTCCAGCCCCTGCTCTACCAGGTGGCCACGGGCGTCACCGTCGGCGAGCGCATCGCGCCGCCCATCGCGGAGGTGCTGCGCCGGCGCCGCACCGTCGACGTCGTGACCGGCTACGTCACCGAGGTCGACGCCGAGCGCAAGGTGGTCACCTACGCGACCGCCGACGGCATCGAGCAGATCGGCTACACCTACCTCATCGTCGCCGCGGGCGCCGCGCAGGCGTACTTCGGCCACGACGAGTGGGCCGACCGCACCTTCGCCCTGAAGACCCTCGAGGACTCAGAGAACCTCCGGACTCGGCTGCGCGCCGCCTTCGACGCACCCGCCGAGATCGCCGCGCGCACCGTCGTCGTGGTCGGCGCCGGCGCCACGGGCGTCGAGGTCGCGGGCCAGGTCGCCGAGCTCGCGCGCCGCTTCCACGACGACGCGGAGATCCGCATCCACCTGGTCGAGGGCGCCGACGACGTGCTGCCCTTCTACGGCGGCACCCTCTCGGGCTACACCCTCGCCGCGCTGGAGAAGGCGGGCGTCACGGTGCACACCGGCACGTTCGTCACCGCGATCGAGGACGACGTCGTCACCGTCAAGGACAAGGCGGGCGCCGAGCGCGAGATCGCCGCGGGCACCGTGGTCTGGTCGGCGGGCGTCAAGGCCACCCCGCTCGCGGGCGTGATCGCCGAGGCCACCGGCTGCGAGACCGATCGCAACGGCCGCCTCCTCATCAACCGCGATCTCACGGTCGGCGGCCGGGCCGACGTCTTCGCCCTCGGCGACATGACCAACCTGAACGGCCTTCCCGGGCAGAGCCCCGTCGCCATGCAGCAGGGTCGCCACGCCGCGGACATCATCCGTGGGAAGACGGGCCCCGGCACGCACTTCCGCTACCTCGACAAGGGCAGCATGGCGATGATCGACACCCCGCACGCCGTCATCCAGCCGCCGCTCGGGCTGCCCGGCCTCACCGGCATCGTCGCGTGGGCCGGCTGGCTGGCCGTGCACCTGTATTACCTGGCCGGCATGGGCAACCGCGTGGCGGTGCTCCGGGACTGGCTGCGCGCCTTCGTCGGCACCGCCCGGCCCGGCTTCACCGCCACCGCCGCGCTGCCCGACGGTGCGCCGACGGTCACCGTCGGAGCCCCGGAGGCGGGGGAGGAGCTACCCGGCGGACTTGGCGTTGCCGGCGCGCCAGACGGACCACGGCAGGTTCCAGTCGCCTAGCCCGTCGGTGCCCTCCAGCACGGGCCCCGAGGTGTCGGTGACCTTGACGATGTCGCCGCGCTTGGTGTTCTGCAGGAACCAGAGCGCGTTCTCGGTGCTCACGTTGAGGCAGCCGTGGCTCACGTTGGTGGAGCCCTGCTGGTTCACCGACCACGGGGCGCTGTGCAGGTAGATGCCGCTGTAGGACATCTGCACGGCGTAGTCGACCAGCGTGCGGTAGCCGTTGGGGGAGTTCACCGGAACGCCGTAGGTCGACGAGTCCATGATCATGTTCTCGCGGTGATCGCCGATGAGGTAGACGCCGTTCGGGGTCTCGTTGCCGGGGCCGCCCATCGAGGTGGGCATCGTCTTGATGAGCTTGCCGTTCTTCGTGACGCGGACGATCTTGTCCTTGTCGGAGACGGTGGTGATCACCTCGTCGCCCACGGTGAACCGGGTGGAGGCGTCCTTCTGGCCGAAGGTGCCGCCGCCGAGGTCCACGCCGTAGATCTTCACGTCCACGCTGACCTTGGTGCCCGGCTTGAAGTAGCTCTCCGGGCGCCAGCGCACCTCGGACGGACTGATCCAATAGAAGGCGCCCTCGACCGGCGGATCGGTGACGATCTTGATCGCGCGCTGCGCGGCCATCCGGTCAGCGATGCGCTCGTCGAACTTCACACCCACGGTCTGGCCGACGCCCACCGTCGAGTTGTCGGCGGTGGTGAAGTACGCCTGCGCCAGGTTGTTCGGCGACTGCGTGCTGAAGGTCTCGTTCGCGACGTTGACGCCGCCGATGCCGTTGGCCTCGGCCCGCAGCTTGTAGGTCTTGTTGTAGCCCAGCGGCTCGGCGTTGATCCAGGAGCGGCCGTCCTCGGCGAGCTTGCCGGCCACCTCCTTGCCGTCCGCGTTCGTCATCACGACCCTGGTCAGCGTGCCGCCGCTCGCGCTCACCTTCACGGGGACGCCGGGCTGCACGTCGAGCGCGCCGTTGCGCACGCTGGAGGTGATCTGCGGGCGCAGCAGGTCGAAGAAGGGCGTCGAGTCGGTGATCTTCTGGCTCTCGTCCGGCAGCGCCGCGTCGCCGGTCGACGACGTGCATCCGGCGATCAAGGCGGCGGAGACGAGCAGTGCCGTCACCGCCGTCGGGATACGTCGATACACGGCGGGACGGTTGCGCATGGCTCAGCTCCAGAAAGGCTCAGTCGGATTCGGTCCATGGGACCGATTGATCCCGATTCTACCGGGCCCGCGGAGGGCGCTGCCGGTACGGTGCGGGGTGTGAGCGACGACGGTGACCGGCCCGATTCCGGAGCGCAGAACGACGGTGACCGCCCGTCGGGGCCGTGGGGCGACAAGGGCTACAACAAGCTGGCGCTGGGGCTCGCGATCGGCGTGGTCTTCGGCGCGAGCATCGGGACGGCGCTGGGGAATCCGGCGCTGGGCATTGGGATCGGCCTCGCCCTGGGCATCGCCTTCGCCATGGCCTTCGGCTACGGGGCCGGTAAGGATGACGAGGCCGACTGACGCGCCGGCCCCGTCGTCCCGACTTGGGTGAGAGCCTGGGGAGAACGCTGCGGGCGGCAGGTGAGGTGGTTGCTCCCCAGGCTCGTTTGCCAGACTAACTTAGCGTAGGTAAATTTAGAAGATTCAATTCTGCGACCGTGGTCACGGTCTGCTCCGTTCGTCGCGGGTGTGCGCCGCGGGTAGTATTTACTGATGTGAAGACTCTGGGGCTACTGGCGAACCGGCGCGGCCGGTGCTGATCGACACTCCGTGGACGAAGCTCTCCGGAGTCAGCAGTCCCGACATCAGTGCCTGGAAGTGGGTGGTCTTCGTCGCCGCCATGCTCCTGCTCATCGTCCCGACCATGGTGTGGAAGGAGCGGTGGGTCACCACCTGGCGGTGGTGGAAGTCGGTGCTCTTCTTCATCGGATTCTTCTGCATCGGGATTCCGGTGGTCGCTGGCGGCGCCGGCCTGATCGTCGGCGACACCTATGCCAAGGCGGACGCCGACGATGTTGTGGCGCAGGTGCTCTCTGCGAATTCGTCGCCGGTCACGAGGGCGACGCGGGTCCTGGTCGAGCCCTCCGAGAATGTGGCCGGGTCCGTCCTCGACGTTCCCTACAAGGGGGAGCGGCTCGACTATCGGGTCGAGGTCACCGGTGTGGCGCGACTCGGCGGCGCCGTCCGGTGTCGCTCGACGTTGTCCTTGCGTCGCGACGACACGCCGAGGGGGAGGTCCGCGCCGGTCTCCGCTCGGATGACGGGGGACTGCCGGCCGGCTGCGTAGACCTCCAAGCGGACACGAAAAAGCCCCCTCCGAAGTGGAGGGGGCTTTCTCGATTGTGCGCCATCAGGGACTCGAACCCCGAACCCGCTGATTAAGAGTCAGCTGCTCTGCCAATTGAGCTAATGGCGCATGCTCGCTCGCTGCGTGCTGGAATACATTAGCAAGGAGTGCCACGAAACGTGAAATCGGCTGGTCAGGGTCGGTTTCTGGGCTAACGGCGGGTCACTGGAAGGCGTTCTGCCCGGTGAGCTTCTGGCCCAGGATCAGGGTGTGCATCTCGACGGTGCCCTCGTACGTCAGCACGCTCTCCAGGTTGTTCGCGTGCCGGATCACCGGGTACTCGAGCGAGATGCCGTTCGCGCCCAGGATCGTGCGGGCGGTGCGGCAGATGTCGATCGCCTCGCGCACGTTGTTCAGCTTGCCCAGGGACACCTGCTCGGGTCGCAGTGCCCCGGCGTCCTTGAGGCGGCCCAGGTGCACCGCCAGCAGCACGCCCTTCGTGTACTCCAGCGTCATGTCGGCGAGCTTCTGCTGGGTCAGCTGGAAGCCGCCGATCGGCCTGCCGAACTGCTCGCGCTCCACCGAATATCGCTGCGCGCATTCCAGTGCGGTCCGAGCGGCACCCATTGCGCCCCAGACGATGCCGTACCGCGCCTCGCTCAGGCATGACAGCGGGCCGCGCAGGCCGCGGACCTCGGGGAAGGCGGCGGAGTCGGGGACGCGCACACCGTCGAGCACCAGCTCGGCGGTCACCGACGCGCGCAGCGACATCTTGTGCTCGATGGTGTTCGCGGCGAAGCCCGCGGTGTCGGTGGGGACGGCGAAGCCGCGGACGCCCTCGTCGGTCTGCGCCCAGATCACGGCGACGTCGGCGAGGGAGCCGTTGGTGATCCACATCTTCCGGCCGTCGAGGATCCAGTCGCCGCCGTCGCGGCGCGCCCGGGTGCGCATGTTCGCGGGGTCGGAACCGTGGTCCGGCTCGGTCAGCCCGAAGCAGCCGATGAGCTCGCCGGCGGCCATGCCGGGCAGCCAGCGCTGCTTCTCCTCCTCGCTCGCCCACTTCCAGATCGCATACATCGCCAGCGATCCCTGCACGGAGACCATGGAACGCAGGCCCGAGTCGCAGGCCTCCAGCTCGAGGCAGGCCACGCCGTACTCGGTGGCGGTCGTTCCGGCGCAGCCGTATCCGTCGAGGTGCATGCCCAGCAGGCCGAGCGCGCCGAGCTTCCGCATGAGGCCGCGCGGGTCGTCGAGTTCGCCGCGCTCGAACCAGTCGGCGACGTACGGCTCCACCTCGCGGGCGGTCAGCGCGCGGACGGAATCGGCGATCGCGCGCTCCTGGTCGTTGAACAGGCCGGTCAGGCCCGCCAGCTCATCGGGATGTGTGGTCATGGTGCCTCCTCGGCGCCACCCTAGCCGGGCGTGGTGGCAGCGGAGCGGAATGTCGTGCTTAGCTGGGCGCATGACCCTTCCCGGAACCCCCGCCCCCGCGGGCGCCGCAGAGGTGCTCAGGCAGCCCGCGCACCAGGTCTCGCCGCGCGCGAAGACCTGGTGGACGGTCCGCGCCGCGATCCGCTGGGTGATCGTGATCCCGCTGGTCACGGTGGTGCTCGCGGTGATCCCGGACGTGCCCTGGTATGTGGCCGCCGCGGCCTTCCTCGTGCTGGCCGCAGTCGCAGCGGCGCACCTGATCGTGATGCCGCGCTTCCGCTACGCGTTCCACCGCTGGGAGATCAACGCGGTGGCGGTGTACTCGCAGGCGGGCTGGCTCACCCGGACCCGCGTCCTCATCCCGATCTCGCGCGTGCAGGTGATCGACACCGTCGCCGGGCCGCTGGAGCGCTCCTTCGGGCTGTCGACGGTCACCGTCACCACCGCCTCGTCGGCGGGCACGGTGCGCATCTCTGGCCTACCCACGGAGACCGCGCAGGCCATCGCCGCCGGGCTGACCGTGAGCGCCGCGGAGGACACCGATGACGCGACCTGACCAGGTGATCGCACCGGCCGTCGACGACGGCTGGAACCGGCTCTCGCCGTGGGGCATCGGCACCCGCGTGATCAAGGCGGTCCCGTCCCTCATCCCCGCCCTCATCGGCGTCTTCTTCCTCGGCCGCGCCGCCGGCCCGGTGTTCTTCGTGATCGCCGGCGTCGCCATCAGCGTGCTGGTCGGCCTGCTGCCCTGGCTCACCACTCGCTGGCGGGTCACCGACGATCAGTTGGAGCTGCGGCACGGCCTGGTGCGCAAGGTCTCCGCGACCGCCCGCCGCGACCGGATCCGCAGCGTCGACGTCACCGCCGGACCCATCGAGCGCGCGCTGAAGCTGCGCAAGGTGGTGGTCGGTACCGGCGTCGGCGGTAAGGAGTCCGCGCTCGTCCTCGATCCGATCCCCGCCGAGGTCGCGGAGCAGCTCGGGCGGGACCTCCTGCGCCGCACCGCGGCACCGTCGGCCACGGAGACGCCCGGCGAGGACGGGGCAGTGGTGGCGCCCCAGCCGAACGCTCCCGAGGAGGAGCTCGCCCGCCTGCGGCCGGAGTGGATCCGGTTCGCCCCGTTCTCGCTGACGGGCTTCGCCGTCGTCGCGGCGGGCGCCGGCATCGGCTTCCGCATCGTCGACGAGGCGGGCCTGCGCGAGCGCGGCTCCGAGCTCGCCGAGTCCTGGTTGGCGAGGATCCTCGACCTCGGTGCGGCCGTGGTGATCCCGGCCGCCGTGGTGCTCGTGATCATGGTGTCGATCCTGGTCTCGGTGCTGGCCTACGTGCTCGCCTTCTGGGGCTTCCGCCTGGTCCGCCGGGCCGACGGTGCGCTGCACACCAGCCGCGGCCTGATCTCGACGGTGGCGGCGACGATCGAGCGCAAGCGGGTGCGCGGCGTGCAGCTGCACGAGCCCGTCCTCATGCGTCTGCCGGGCGGCGCGAAGTTGCGCGCGATCGCCACGGGCACGGATCGCAATCCCACGCTGCTGCCGCCCGCGCCGCGCGCCGAGGCCGTGCAGGTGGCCGACGAGATCCTGGGGCGCCCCGGTGTCATCGAGACGCGTCTGGAGGCGCACGGGCCGGTGGCCCTGCGTCGCCGCTACACCCGCGCGGTGCTGGGCGCGTTCGTGCCGATCGTCGTGCTGGTGGCGCTCGGCGTCGTCGCGCCCGGCGCGTGGAAGGCGCTGCCCCTCGCCGGGGCGGTCCTCGTGGCGATCCTGTCGGTGGCGCTCGCGCGCCTGCGCTACGCCAACCTCGGCACCGTCATCACCGGCGACGCCGTGGTCCTCGGTGCGGGCACCGTCGCACGCACGCGCACCGCGCTCGAGTTCGACGGGGTGACCGGGTTCGTCACCCGGGAGACGTTCTTCCAGCGGCGCGCGGGCGTCGCGACCCTGACCGTCGCCACCGCGGCCGGTGCGTTCGGCGCCGTCGACGTGACGCCCGAGCGCGCGGCGCAGGTCGCGCGCACCGTCCACCCCGAGATCGTGACCGGCTTCCTCGTCAGCGAGGCGTGAGCCGGAACAGCTTGATCGTCCGGCCGCCGGCCCACTCGATGTAGTCGTCGTAGGCGGGCCAGACGGCGACGATGCTGGGCCACAGGCGCTTCCGGTCCGACTCGGAGACACGGCGCGCCCGCACCGGGATGCGGCGCGTGCCCAGGAGCACCTCGGCGTCCGGCGTCGCCTCCAGGTTGAACGACCACGCGGGGTGGTGCTTCTGCCCGAAGTTGGAGGCGATCACCACGAAGTCCTCGCCGTCGCGCACGTACAGCAGCGGGACCGCGCGCGCGACGCCGCTGCGCCGCCCCACCGTGGTCAACGTGAGCTGGGGGAGCAGCGCCTCGGGGATGAGGTGCACCGAGCCGCGACTGATCCGGGTCACCGCCTTGTCGAGCGGGACGGTGGCCCGGACCATGCGGGACACCGCACGGTGTCGCCCGAGCTGCAGGAAACGCGACTTGAGGTCGTCCACGACGGTCATGGCGGCAGTGTAGTGAACGCGGCCCGCCACCGGGCCCCGATCAGTTGGTCGCGAGTCGCGCGCCGCCCGCCGCGCGGAGCGCCGCGTTCAGCGAGTAGTACTGCGTGAGTCGCTGCGTGACCTTGCCGGAGTCGCGGTCGGTCAGCGTGACGGCGTCGGTGATGATGCCGATCGCGGCGTTGTCCGACGTCCGGATGAGCGGCCCGCCGCTGTCGCCCTGCGTGGTCACGATGTCGGCGACGACCCAGTCACCCAGGACCTTCGTCACCTTGCCGCAACGGCGACCGTTCACCGAGCCCAGCTGGCACACCGGGTCCCCGACGCGCGCCGTGCCCACCGACCGCGGTGCCATTCCGGGCGCCGACGCGAGGAGCTTCACCTGCGGATCGGTCAGCCGGAACGTCGCCCAGTCGGGCCCGAACGGGTCGACGGGGGAGTAGTGCCCGGGACGGTTCGGGTCCTCCTTGACCTCGGGGGACTTCGACTGCACGACCTCGCCGACGATCCACTTCTTCACGCCGACCGGCTGCTGCGGCGCGCCGCAGTGCCCCGCGGTCACGCCGAGCCGCTCGCCGTCCGGCGCGGTCACCGCGAACCCCATGGTGCACTGCAGCGACTCGAACCGGCCGCCGCCCAGGGAGCGCTGCAGGATGTCGATGCGATCACCCGGTGCGACCGACTTCGGGGCGGGGGTCTGCGTGGGGG
>NZ_JAIULG010000110.1 GCF_020169415.1 Tsukamurella sp. M9C | reverse complement strand
GGGGGGGGGGGGGGGGGGGGGGGGGGGGGGGGGGGGGGGGGGGGGGGGGGGGGGGGGGGGGGGGGGGGCTCGCGGTGCCCGGCGACGAAGCGGCCGTCCGGGCCCGCGCCGAGGAGGCCGTCATCGCCGTTCTGCCGGAGGCCGCGCCGCCTGCGCCACCGGACGACGAGCCGACCCGATAGTCTGGAGCAATGTTCGAATCCCTCTCCGATCGGCTCACAGGCGCGCTCAAGGACCTGCGCGGCAAGGGCCGGCTCACCGACGCCGACATCGACGCGACGGCGCGCGAGATCAGGCTCGCGCTGCTCGAGGCCGACGTCGCGCTGCCCGTGGTGCGCGCCTTCGTCGCCCGGGTCAAGGAGCGGGCCAAGGGCCACGAGGTCTCGGCCGCGCTCAACCCCGC
>NZ_JAIULG010000109.1 GCF_020169415.1 Tsukamurella sp. M9C | reverse complement strand
GCCGCGTCGTGGCTCGCCGACGAAGGCGTCCCCGTCGTCGGAGTCCCGAAGACCATCGACAACGACATCGACTGCACCGACGTCACCTTCGGCTTCGACACCGCCCTGACCATCGCCACCGACGCCATCGACCGCCTGCACTCCACCGCGGAATCACACCAACGCGTCATGCTGGTCGAGGTCATGGGCCGCCACGCCGGGTGGATCGCGCTGAACTCCGGCCTCGCCTCCGGCGCCCACGCCGTCCTCATCCCCGAAGTGCCCTTCGACGTCGAAGAACTGTGCACCATGATCAAACGCCGCTTCCAACGCGGCCACGCCAGCTTCATCGTCGTCGTCGCCGAAGGCGCCAAACCCGCCGA
>NZ_JAIULG010000108.1 GCF_020169415.1 Tsukamurella sp. M9C | reverse complement strand
GCTTATCCGAGACAAATTGATAAAGATTTAGAATTAGTATCAGAAGTAGGGGCGGACATTGTTTTTCATCCTGCAGTAGAAGATATGTATCCAGGTGAATTAGGTATTGATGTCAAAGTAGGTCCATTAGCTGATGTGTTAGAAGGAGCGAAGCGTCCAGGGCATTTTGATGGGGTGGTAACAGTAGTTAATAAGCTATTTAATATTGTTATGACGGATTATGCTTATTTTGGTAAAAAAGATGCCCAGCAATTGGCTATTGTCGAGCAAATGGTAAAAGACTTCAATCATGCCGTTGAAATTATTGGTATTGATATCGTTCGAGAAGCAGATGGTTTGGCGAAAAGTTCAAGAAATGTTTATTTAACGGAGCAAGAACGACAAGAAGCGGTACATTTAAGTAAAAGTTTGCTATTAGCACAAGCGTTGTA
>NZ_JAIULG010000010.1 GCF_020169415.1 Tsukamurella sp. M9C | reverse complement strand
GACGGGGGCCGACGCGGCGCGCTCGCGGGCGCGCAGCTCGGCGAGCACGTCGGCACCGTCCAGCGCGGCGAGGAGCCGCTGCCGGACGACCGCCGGATCGGGCGGGTCGCCGAAGGTGGGCACCACGAGGAAGGTGTTGACCGCGGACTCCCCCACGGCGCCGACGGTGGCGCTCTGGACCCGCAGGCCGGCGAGCGCGAGCACGGCTGCCATCCGAGCGAGGACGCCGCGCCGGTCGGGTCCGACGACGGCGACGGTGAAGGTGTGCGGCCCCAGCGCGGGCGCCGGGGTGATCCGGACGTGCGTCCCGCCCGCGGCGGCGAGCGCCGCCACCTCCTCGGGCACGGGACCGGGCTGCGGCGCGGGCTCCCCGTCCAGCACCCGGCGGGTGCGGCGGACGAGCTCGCCGATGAGCCGCGACTTCCAGTCGCCCCAGACGCCGGGCCCGGTGGCGAGCGAGTCGGCCTCCGCGAGGGCGTGCAGCAGCTCCAGCAGGATGGGATCGTGGTCGATCTTCTCCGCGACCATCTCGATCGTCGCGGGATCGTCGAGGTCGCGTCGGGTGGCGACGGCGGGCAGCAGGAGGTGGTGCCGGACCATCGCGGCGAGGAGGGCGGTGTCGTCGGCGGAGAGCCCGAGCCGAGCGGCGATCGCCTCGGCGAGTTCGGCGCCGATCACGCTGTGATCGCCGCCGCGGCCCTTGCCCAGGTCGTGCAGCAGCGCGCCGAGCACGAGCAGGTCGGGCCGGGCGACGTCGGTGGCGCGGTTGGCGGCGTGCGCGGCGGTCTCCATCAGGTGCCGGTCGACGGTCCAGGTGTGCACCGCGTCGCGCGGCGGGAGGTCGCGCACGGCGCCCCACTCGGGCAGCAGCCGCCCCCAGAGGCCGGTGCGGTCGAGGGCCTCGATCACGGGCACCGCGCCGCGCCCGGCGCCGAGCAGCGCGAGCAGGTCGGCGACGGTCTCCGCCGACCAGGGACTGCGCGGGGCGGGCGTGACCTCGGCGAGCCGGGCGAGGGTGGACGCCGACATGGGCAGACCGGACGCGGCGGCCGCGGCGGCGACGCGAACGGTGAGGCCCGTGTCGCGGTCCGGCCGGGCGTCGCGGGCGAGCGCGACCTCGCCGGCGTGCTCGACGACGCCCTCGGCGAGGGGGCGCCGCACGGGCGGGCGGCGCAGCCGGGAGAAGCCGCGGCGCGGGAGGGCGTTCTGGGCGGTGCGGATGCCCACGTCGACGGCGTAGGCCACGGTGCGGCCGCTGTCGCTGATGGTGCGGGCCAGGTCGAACCGGTCGCCGAGGCGGAGCGCGGCGCCGATCTCGTCGGCCTCCTGGGCGCGGACCTGGTCCCGGGCGCGGCCGGCGATCCGGTGCAGCTCGGTGCGCACGTCGAGCAGCCGGGCGTAGGCGGCGGCCAGGTCGTTGCCGGTGGTGCCGCTCGGCGTGGCCGACGGGGTCGGGATCCCGTCGGTCAGCTGCGCGAGCGAGAGCGCTTGCAGGAGCTGCACGTCGCGCATGCCGCCGCGACCGTTCTTGAGGTCGGGTTCGGCGCGGTGGGCGATCTCGCCCGAGCGGCGCCACCGCTCGCGCGCCTGCTCGGCGAGGTCGTCGACGCGGGAGCGGATGTCGGCGCGCCACTGCCGGCGCACGCCGCTGATGAGCAGGTTCGTGATCTCCTCGTCGCCCACGATGTGCCGGGCGTCGAGCAGCCCGAGGGCCGCGGTGAGATCGGACTGGGCGACGCGGACCGCCTCGGGGACGGTGCGGACGCTGTGGTCGAGCTTGATGTGCGCGTCCCACAGCGGGTACCAGATGCTCTCGGCGACGGCCGTCACGCGTTCCGGGTCCAGCCCGTCGTCGTGCACGAGCAGGAGGTCGAAGTCACTGTGGGGCAGCAGTTCCCGACGCCCCAGGCCGCCGACGGCGACGAGGGCGAGCCCGCTGTCCGGACCGATGCCGGCGGCGGCGCCGTGGGTGGTGAGCCACACCTCGGCCAGGTCGGCGAGGGCGCCGCGCAGGGCGGCGGGCTCGAGACGGTGCGGACCCGACGCCCGGTCGAGGAGGCGGGCGCGGGCGGCGACCAATTCCTTCGCACCGCTGAGCCCGCTGCCCGTATGCCCGCCGCCCGCGGGCGACCCGCTCTCCCCGATCGTCACGATCGCCCTGTCCGGCACCGTCATCGTCGCTACAGGGCCTCGTTGCCGCGCTCGCCGGTGCGCACGCGCACGACGGACTCGACGGGCGTGACCCAGACCTTGCCGTCGCCGATCTTGCCGGTGCGGGCGCCCTCGACGATCACGTCGACCACGCTGTCCACGACGGCGTCGTCGACGACGACCTCGATGCGGACCTTGGGCACGAAGTCCACGGAGTACTCGGCGCCGCGGTACACCTCGGTGTGCCCCTTCTGCCGGCCGTAGCCCTGTACCTCGCTGACGGTCATACCGAGGATCCCGGCCTGCTCGAGGCCCGCCTTCACGTCCTCGAGCGTGAAGGGCTTGACGATCGCGGTGACCAGCTTCATAAGAGTTTCCTTCGCTTAAGTCGGTTGTGGATTCAGCTTAGATCCGGTCACCTCAGACCAGGTCGTACGCCGTCTCGGCGTGCTCGGAGTTGTCGATGCCATCGGCCTCGGACTCCTTGTCGACGCGCCAGCCGAGCGGCTTGAGCGCGAAGGCGATGACCGCGGTGAGGACGGCGGTGAAGGCCAGTGCGGCAGCGGCGATCACGATCTGCACGACCAACTGCTTGTAGTCGCCGCCGTAGAACAGGCCGGTGTCCTTGGCCAGGAATCCGAGGGCGACGGTGCCGATCACGCCGGCCACCAGGTGCACGCCCACCACGTCGAGCGAGTCGTCGAAACCGAACTTGGTCTTGAGGCCCACACCGAAGGCGGCGGCGACACCGGCCACGACGCCCAGGATGATGGCGCCCACGGGGGTCACGTTCGCGCAGGCCGGGGTGATGGCGACGAGGCCGGCGACGACGCCCGACGCGGCACCCACCGTGGTGGCGTGACCGTCGCGGAACTTCTCCACCGCGAGCCAGCCGAGCATCGCGGCGGCGGTGGCGGCGGTCGTGTTGACCCAGGCCAGGCCGGCCGTGGCGTTGGCGCCGAGCGCGGAACCGGCGTTGAAGCCGAACCAGCCGAACCACAGGAGCGCGGCGCCGAGCATCACGAACGGGATGTTGTGCGGGCGGTAGGAGTGCTTGCCGAAGCCGAGGCGCTTGCCGACGATGATCGCCAGCACCAGGCCCGCGATACCGGCGTTGATGTGCACGACGGTGCCGCCGGCGAAGTCGATGGGCGCCACGGCGGCCTTACCGTCCTCGTTCAGGCCGAACAGCTTCGCGGCGATGCCGCCCTCCGCGTTCGACAGCAGGCCGCCGCCCCACACCATGTGGGCCAGGGGCAGGTACACGATGGTGGTCCAGATGCCGGTGAACAGCAGCCACGTCCCGAACTTCACGCGCTCGGCGAGGGCGCCCGAGATCAGCGCGACGGTGATCACGGCGAAGGTCAGCTGGAAGCCGGCGAAGACGATCGCCGGGAGGCCGCTGCCCGCGGCGTTGAGCACCACCAGGGTGTCCTCGCCCGACGTCTTGGTCTCCATCAGCTGGTCCAGGCCGAAGTACTTGAAGGGGTTGTCGAACATCCCGAGGTAGTTGCCCTCCCCGGAGAACGACATCGAGTAGCCCCACAGCACGTAGATCACGGAGACCAGGCCCAGCGAGCCGATCGACATCATCATCATGTTGAGCACGCTCTTCTGGCGGGACAGACCGCCGTAGAAGAACGCGAGGGCGGGCGTCATGAGCAGCACCAACGCCGCGGACATCAGCATCCACGCGGTGGTGCCGGAGTCGACCTTGCCGAACAGTTCGTCGGGCACAGAAGCCAAGAGCACGGGAAACCTCCTCGGGCGCGCCGCCGTTGCGGTGCGAGTGAGAACAGCTTCGGCGGCCGCGGTTTCCCTGCGGGGGCGCTCGTGTTGCTCGTGTGTAACCGGTCGGCCCGGGTTCGGGCCGTTCGGTTACGCCCGTGTTTCCGACGGTGCCGCCCCGCCGGCGCCGTCCGCGTCGGGATACCGGGGAATGGGCTGCCCCGCACCGGTCGTGACCAGCTGCGGGATGCTGGTGCGCACGTAGAAGCTCCAGCCGCGCGAGCAGGCCTCGAAGCACTCGGACTCGGCGGTCAGCCCGACGTGGGTGAGGCGCAGCTCGGTGCCGCGGTCCACCGGCGTGAGGTCGATGATCACGTCGGTGTCGCGCCATTCGTGGCGGTCCTCGATGAAGGTCATCTCGCAGTCCACGGCGTGCCAGGCGACCCGGGTGGGGCTCACCTCGGTCACCCGGAACCGGCAGAACCGGATGCCCTCCTTGGTCCGGGAGGTCTCGCCGGGGTACGCGGCGTCGTCGGTGACGACGAACTCGTCGCCGACGACGGCGGAGTGGCCGATGAGGTTCTCGGTCCACCATCCGCGCACGTCCAGGACCGCGGCGAGGACGTCTTCCGGCGCGCGGTCGATCGTCACGGCGGCGGTCAGGTATTGGGTGTTCTCCATGGTCGACATGATCCGGCTCCTTCGGTAGGGGGTCGTCCACCCCACCTACGGATGGGAGCGCCCGGAATCGACATCCGCCGCGAAGAAGTTCTCCGGCCGGTGTCCGCCGCGCAGCTCGCGAACCCGTCGGGCCAGGTAGGCGCGCTCGGGGTCGGTGGGCGCGAGCGCCAGGGCCTCCTCGTACGCCGCGCGGGCCTCGGTCGTGCGGCCGGCCCGCCGCAGCAGGTCGGCGCGGGTCGCGGGCAGCAGGTGGTAGCCGTCGAGGGCGCCGGTGGCGGCGACCGCGTCGACGAGGGCGAGCCCGGCGGGCGGACCGTCGGCCATGGCGACCGCGACGGCCCGGTTGAGTTCGACGACGGGTGACGGCGTCGTGCGGGCGAGCTCGGCGTACAGCGCGGCGATCTGCCGCCAGTCCGTGCGCCGCGCGTCCGGGGCGGTCGCGTGGCAGGCGGCGATCGCCGCCTGCACCTGGTAGGGGCCGGGCCGCCCGGCGGCGAGCGCCGCGTCCAGCAGGGCGAGGCCCTCCTCGATCAGTGCCCGGTCCCAGCGGCTCCGGTCCTGCTCCTCGAGCGGCACGAGCACCCCGTCGCGCACCCGGTGGGCGCGACGGGCCTCGCTGAGCAGCATGAGGGCGAGCAGGCCGCGCGCCTCGGGCTCGTCGGGCAGCAGCCGGTCCAGCACGCGTCCGAGGTGTACGGCCTCACCGGTGAGGTCGCGGACGCCGTCGACCTCGTCGTAGCCCTCGTTGAAGATCAGGTACACGACGGCCAGCACCGCGGGGAGGCGCTGCGGCAGCAGGTCCGGGGGCGGGACGCGGTACGGGATCCCCGCCTCGGCGATCTTCCGCTTGGCCCGGACGATCCGCTGGGCCGTCGCCGACTCGGTGGTGAGCAGCGCGGCGGCGATCTCGCCGGTCGTGAGCCCGGCGAGGGTGCGCAGCGTGAGGGCGACGCGGGCGGCGAGCGGCAGCGCCGGATGGCAGCAGGTGAAGATCAGGCGCAGCCGCTCGTCGGGGATGTGCTCCGGCTCGTCCTCCCCCGGGTTCGCGAGCGCCGCGAGCCGGCGCGTCCGTTCGCGACCGGTGGCGTCGTGCCGCAGGCGGTCCCGCGCCTTGTTCCGGGCGGTGATGGTGAGCCACGCGCCGGGCCGCGGCGGCACGCCGTCCCGGGGCCAGGTCGCGAGGGCGGCGGCGAAGGCCTCCTGTGTGCAGTCCTCGGCGAGGTCCCAGTCTCCGGTGAGTCCGATCAGGGTGGCGACGACCTGGCCCCACTCGGCCCGGTACGCGTCGGCGACCGCGCGCTGCACCGCGTCGGGGGTGGTCATTCCCAGACGGGCCGGACCTCGACGCACCCGCGGGCCGCGTACGTGTGGTTCGCGGCGATCGCGAGGGCCTCGTCGAGGTCGGCGCACTCGACGATGTCGATCCCGCCGACGACGTCCTTGGTCTCCGCGAACGGCCCGTCGGAGACGAGGGTCTCGCCGCCGCGCACGCGGACGGTGGTGGCGTCGGCGACGGGCCGCAGCCGGGCCCCGCCGAGCATGGCCCCGCGGCGCCGGAGGTCCTCGTCGTAGGCGCGGTAGGCGGGGTCGGCGGCGATCTCCTCGTTGGTCGGCGAGCCGTCCTCGTCGTCGCAGATCAGCAGCACGTACTTCACGACTCGATTATGCGCCCGCGGTGCCGATCCCGCGGGCCCCGAGCCAGCGCTCGATCTCATCGCCGGCGAGCGCCGCGGCCGTCCGCTCGCCCGCGGTGAGGGCCGCACCGAAGTGCTTCCCGCGCACCCGTACGTGCTCGACGTCGTCGGTCCCGAACGCCGCCACCATCGCGCGGGCGTCGTCGGGGAAGCACGCCTGATCGCCGGTGATCTCGACGAACAGGGTCGGCACGGTGACGGCGGGGGCGCAGCGCAGGAAGCCGGCGTTGCTGCTGAGCGCGGACCACGTGGACAGCCACGCGTCGGGGGTGGTCAGGCGCCCGAAGCCCACGACGCCGTAGTCGGTGAGGTCGGGCCGGGAGCCGAACAGCGAGCCGTAGGGCCGGTCGTTCGGGTCGAGCGACGGGTCGGTGCAGCGCAGGTCGGCGTCGGTGCGGTGCACCGTGATGAACTCAGTGGCCAGCGCGTCGCGGCGGTCGGCGGGGTCGCCGGACTCCGCGAACCGCTGCTGGGCGGCGCGGGCCCGGGCCACCCGCTCGCGCGCGAGGGCGTCGATCCGCTCCACCCGCGCGCGTTGCGCCGCGCGGTAGCGCTGCACGAACTCGGGCGGGTAGGTGCTCGGGGCGGGCGCGGGCGCGTAGCCGTTGTCCGGGTTGAAGGGGTCGAGCTCGGGCAGGATCGAACGGGGGTCGTCCTCGTCGGCGACCGACGGGTCGATCATGCGGAGCAGCAGTTCGCCCTGTCCGGGGTGCGGCGCCATGAACACCGCGAGGTCGGGTGCGGGCATCCGCGCCTCGCGCAGCTTCACGGGCTTGCCGCTCGGGGTCCGCGCGAGCCGTTCCTGGGCGGGCAGGCCGGCCTGTTCCAGGTAGAAGGCGGCCAGCGCGCCGCCGCCGGAGTGGCCGACGGCGATCACGGTGCCGAAGCCCTCGTCGCGCAGGAAGGCGTGGCCGGCGGCCATGTCGAGCAGCGCCTGCTCGTGCAGCAGCGTCAGGTCGTTGCCCTGGGTGCGGCTGCCCTGGGTCCAGACGGCGACGCCGCGACGCAGGAATTCGGGCACCAGGACGTGGTGCGCGAAGTCCTGCCGGGGGTGCATGAGGAAGGCGACGGCGGTGGCGCCGGGCACGGTGCGGAGCAGGCCGGAGACCTTGGCCCCGTCGACGGTGCTCAGCTCGACGGGGGTGGTGACGGTGCCGTCGGGCACGGCCTCGGCGTCGAGGTAGCGGCCCGCGCCGAGGCCGGTGGCGGCGCCCGCGCGCTCGGCGGTGGTCACCGGTCCACCACCCGGAGCGCGTCCTTGTCGTGCTGGGCGACGCGCGAGTCCTCCAGGCCCGCGAGGGCGCTGTACCAGACGGCGTGCCGGCAGCCGGTGGCGCGGCGATCGATCGCGATCTCCTCCGGCCGGGTGATCCGGAAGTACGGACCGACCCGCACGATCTCGTTGCGCGGCTCGGCGCCCGCGACCTTGAGGACGCCCTCGTTCTCGGGGACGTCGAGGACGTAGATGCGGCTCATCGGACCTCGGCCTCCTCGTCGGCGTTCCACGCGGCGTCGCCGGTCGCATCGCCGGTCGCGGCGAGCCCGGCCAGCCCCCACTGCCGCTCCTCCCACCTCTCGGCCTTCTCCACGATCAGCTCGGCCTTGCGCATCAGGAGCGCGTCCATCGACGGTGCGCCGCCCGAGACCACGTCGCACAGCGCCTCCAGGGTGAGGGCGGCGTCCAGGTCCTCCTGGGGCGTCACGGGGCGCAGGGCGCGGGTGATCTCGATCATGTAGCCGTTGGGATCGTGGGTGTAGATCGACTCGATGGTCTCGTGCATCACCTGCATCTCGCACGGCCAGTCCGAGGCGTCGAGGCGGCGGCGGTACTCCAGCAGGTCCTCCTCCCCGTCGACGTGGATGGCGAGGTGGCGGGAGTTCTTGAAGAACTCGGGCGTGCCCTGAGGAAGGCGCGCCCAGGAGTCGCCGGGGGCGCTCTGGTCGCCGAAGGGCTCGAGCCCGAAGTAGTAGAAGAACGCCATCCGGTCGCCGTTGCCGATGTCGAAGAAGAAGTGGATGAAGTCGGGGTGGTTCTCGGGGCCCCAGCCCGCGGCGCAGATCGAGTGGACGATGGGGAACTTGAGCACGCCGTTGTAGAAGTTCACGGTGCCGACGGGGTCGAAGGTCGGGAAGGCGGCGTGGTCGACGCCCTGGACGCGGTGCTCGGAAGTGCTGGCGGACATGTCTTCTCCTTATCCGGTGGCGAGTGGGGTCAGGCGCCGGCGGCGGCCGGGGCGGCGGCATCGGCGCGCAGCAACGAGCCGGCGCCGGGGATGTCGACGGTGGCGCCGACGGAGCGCAGGATGCGGTAGGCGCCGGCGGTGGCGGCGGTGATCACGGGGATGCCGAACTCGTCCTCGGCGGCCTGGACCAGGTCGAGCGAGGGCATCTGGACGCACGCGGAGAGCACGAGCGCGTCGACGCCCGTGAGGTCGAGGCTGCGCGCGGCCTCCATGACGCGGTCGCCGGGGATGCAGCCGACCTCGGCGTTGTCGGCCACCTCGAGGGCGCGCCAGTCGGTCACCGTCAGGCCCTCGTGCTCGAGGTACGCCATCACCTGCTCGGCGAGCGGGCGCAGGTACGGGGTGACGACGGCGATCCGCGTGGCGCCCATGTCGCTGAGGGCGTCCACGAGGGCGCCGGCGCTGGAGAGCACGCGGGCGTCGCTGCCGCCCTCCGAGAGCTGCTCGGCGATCTTCGCCTCCACGCCGTGGTGCTCGCCGAGGCCGGTGGACATGATCGCGACGAGGCAGGCGTAGAGCATCGCGTCGACGCCCGCGTCACCGAGCTCGATGACGCAGCGCTCGCGCTGGGCGTTCATGGCGCGCAACTGCTCCGGGGAGACCTTCTGCATCCGCATGCGGCTGGAGTGGAAGGTGAACGTCTCCTCCGGGTGCCGGCCGAGGATCCGCGGCATCTCGGTCTCGACGGTGACGTTCGAGCTGGGGACGACCAGTCCGATCCGGATGGGCTTGGCGCTCATGGTGCTCCTCTGCGTGTGGTTCGTCGTTCCCTTCCAGTATTCGACGCCTTTGTAAAATTGTCAACACTCATGTTCACATGTCTACGTCGCCGTCACGAACCGGCCCGAGAAACGCCACTCGCCCGGCCGATGCGGCCGGGCGAGTGCGTGTGTTCGGTTGTGGGAGCGGGCGTCAGATCAGGGGCTCCAGGCGGTCCAGGCGGTCCCGGATCTCCGAGAGCAGCCCGGCGGGCCCCGAGGCCCCGTCGCCGGACTCCGGAACGCACAGCATGCGCCGGGCCAGCGCGGCGACGGTGTCCACGATGGCCTTGACCTCGACGGCGTCGGCGGGCCGCGCCCACCAGGCCACCCAGTTGCACATGCCGAGCAGGCTCAGCGCCGCGGTGCGGGCGTCGACGGGGACGAACTCCCCCTTCTTGACGCCCTCCTCGATGATCGCGATCGTCTCGCGCAGCACCTGCCGCTTGGCGCGCGCGTGCACCGCGCCCGCCTCCTCCGGCAGCATCATCTCGGAACGGTCCAGGATCCGGAACTGGCTCGGGTGCTCGGCGCGCTGCTGGACCAGCTGCTCGGTGAGCAGCGTGATCTTCTCCGTCGGCGCCAGGTCCGACCGGTTGCGCAGTTCCTCGATCACGTCGGCGAGATCCTTGGAGACCCGCTCGACGAGCATGACCAGCAGGTCCTCCTTGCTGCTGAGGTAGTGGTACAACGCCGGCCGCGAGACCCCCACCGCGTCGGCGATGTCCTGCAGGCTGGTCGCGTCGTACCCCTTGACCGCGAACAGGTCCGTCGCCGCGTCCAGCACGTCCCCGACGATCAGATCCCGCCGCCGCGATCCGCGGCCCGGTTTCTCCATTGTCGACATGTCGACGACCCTATCCCGCGGCGCGACCGGCCGCCGGGACGCTCATGCCGTGAGCACCACCGCGTCGGCCCGGCCCACGGCCACGGCCGCGGCCGCCTCCGCGCGCAGCGCGGCGGGGATCTCGATCACGACCGTCTTGCCGTCCCAGCGGATCCGTTCGGCCAGGTCGATCCGCGCGCCCACCGCCGCGGGGTCCGACGGTCCGCCCACCACGACCACGGCCGAGGGTGCGGCGGTCGCGTCCGCGACGAAGGCGTCGTGCCCGGCCTCCCAGGCCGCGCCGCCGTTCCACTCGACCCGAGTCGCGTCCTGGAGTTCTTCGACGCCGATCACCTTCGACGGTGCGCGCAGCGCCTCGGTCTCCAGCGGCAGGTCCAGCACCCAGTCGTCGACGGTGCCCCAGTCCCCCGCCGGCTCGGCGCCCAGGCCGCGCAGCGCGACGGCCGCCGCCTCCGGGAACTCGGCCGCGTAGTGCTCGATCCCGAGGTTCCCCGCCCGGGTCATGTACGACAGCGCAGTGGCCTCCGGCGCCGCGCCGGCGCGGTCGCGGAAGCTGGTCCACCAGTTCTGCGAACGCGCGGCGAGGTGCTTGAACCGCTGCACCGAGGAGCGGCGGGCGGCCTCGTAGGCGGCGAAGGCCGCGTCCGTGTCGGCGTGCGCGGCGAGCGCGGCGGCGAGGGCGATGGCGTCCTCGATCGCCAGCTTGGTGCCGGAGCCGATCGTGTAGTGCGCGGTGTGCGCCGCGTCGCCGATCAGCACCACGTTGCCGGTGGACCAGCGGTCGAGGGTCACCGTCGGGAACTGCGCCCAGCGCGTGCGGTTGGCGAGCAGTTCACCGCCGTTCAGCTCGCGGGCGAACACCCGCTCGAGGTGCTTCAGGCTCGCGGTGTCCGACTCCCCCGCGGGCGTCGCCGCGGCGTAGGCCGCGAGTCCCGCGGCCTCCCAGGTGATGTCGTCGGCCTCGATCAGGAAGGTGCTGCGGTCGTCGGCGTAGGGGTACGCGTGGACCACGAACAGCTCGTCGCCCTCGCCGCGCCAGGTGAAGTTGGCGTTGTCGACGGCGAAATCGGTCCCGCACCACATGAAGTGCAGTCGGCCGTAGTCGACGTGCACGCCCAGCCCGTCCGCCACGGCGTCGCGGACGGCACTGCGCGCGCCGTCGGCGGCGACGATCACGTCGGCCGAGACGTCGTCGAGGCCGGCCTTCACACCGCTGCGGATCTCGACGCCCACCTCGAGCGCCGCCTTGGTGAGCACCTCGAGGAGCGCGGCCCGGCCGATCGCGAGGTTCCGCGCGCCGTGCAGGCCCACGTCACCGGCGTCGGTGCGCAGCACGAGCGAATGGCCGCCGTGACTGACCTCGCGCATCCGGTCCGCGGTCTGCGGGTCGACCTTGGCGAGGTTGTTCATCGTGGCCTCGGTGAGCCCGACGCCGAAGCCGAAGGTCTCGCTGCTGCTGTCGGTCCGCTCGTACACGGTGACGAGGGCGTTCGGGTCGGCGAGCTTGATCAGGCGCCCGGCGGCGAGGCCGGCGGGGCCGCCGCCGATGATCGCGACGGTGCGGCCGGGGGTGGTATGAGAAGTCATGGCGGTCTCCTATCGGGCGGTGGCGGACTGGTCGGCGGCGAGCTGCTCCGCGATGCGCTCGCGGAGGTCCTTCTTCGACACCTTGCCCACGTTGGACAGGGGGAACTCGGTGACGACCTCGATCCGCTCGGGCAGCTTGTACTTCGCGAGACCCTGGCCGAGCAGGAACTCGCCGAGGGTCGCGACGGTCGGGGCCTCGGCACCGTCGTCGACGATGAGGTAGGCGCAGGCGCGCTCGCCGAGCACCGGGTCGGGCATCGCGACGAGCGCGGCGCTGACCACGTCGGGGTGGCGCAGGATGACTTCCTCGATCTCCTCGGCGTGGATCTTCTCGACGCCGCGGTTGATCACGTCCTTGATCCGGCCCTCGATCGAGTAGACGGTGACGCCGTCGATCACGTGCGCGCGGGCGAGGTCACCGGTGCGGTAGAAGCCGTCGGCGCTGAAAGAGTCGCGGTTGTGCCGGTCGGCGCGGTAGTAGCCGCGGATCGTGTACGGACCGCGGGCGCAGAACTCGCCGATCTCGCCGGGCGCGACCGGATCGTCGCCGCCCACCTCGGCGATCCGCACCTCGTCGGCGGGCGAGACGGGTGCACCCACGCTGTGGTGCCGCACGTCCTCGCCGGCGCCGGCGGGCGTCACCAGGAACATGCCCTCGGCCATGCCGAACATCTGCCGGACGGCGATGCCGAGCTCGTCGCGCAGTCGCTCCGAGACCTCCTCGGGCAGCGCCTGTCCGCCGACCACGAAGTCCGCGATCGACGTGAGATCGGTGGTGCGGCTGCGCGGATCCTCCAGCAGCCGCACCGCGACGGCGGGCGGCACCAGCGGCAGCGACGTCGGGCGCTCGGCGGCGATGAGATCGAGCAGGTCGGAGGTCCGCGCGGACGGGGCGAGCACCAGCTGGGCGCCGGCGAGGATCGCGGGCTGCACCGCGAGGCCGATGCCGGCGTTGTGCATCACGGGCAGCGGGTACAGCAGCTTGGTGTCGCCGTCGTAGCCGAGCGCCGCCGCCCAGGCGAGCGAGTTGTGGACGTACTCCTCGTGCTGCCGGGCCGCCACCTTGGGCAGGCCCGTGGTGCCGCCGGAGAGCTGGAAGACGGCGATCTGCGCGGGATCCACCGCCGGCGGCGCGGGGGCGGTGGCGCCGAGCTCGGACAGCCGATCCAGCGTGGGGGTGTCTCCGATCGCGTCCCCGCGGGCCACGACGACCACGGGCAGGGCGCCGGAGTCGTGCAGCGCGCGGGCGACGGCCAGGGTCTCGCCCGCGCCGTGGTCCGCCTGCACGATCGTCGCGCGGGCGCCGACGTGCTGCGCGAGCAGGCCGATCTCGCGCTCGCCGTGCTGCGGCAGGGTGCACACGGGGCGCAGTCCCGCGATCAGGGCGCCGAGGTACGCCACGACGGTCTCGGCCACGTTCCCCATCTGGAACATGACCGGCTCCCCCGGCTCCAGGTCGGTCCCAGCGAGTAGGCCCGCGCCGAACGCCCGCGCCCGGCCGAGCAGCTCGCCGTGCGTCCACCGGACCTCCGGCGTGACGAGGCCGGGGCGGTCGGCGAACCGCGCGAGCGCGTCGGTCAGCTCGTCGGGCAGCGACCTGCCGCGCCACAGGCCGTCCGCCCGGTACCGGGCGACGAACTCGTCGGGATAGGAGACCAACCCGGCCTCGTGCGCCGAGCGGGGTGGGGACTGCACATCGTTCTCTGACATGTTCGTCAATTTATCAACGTGACTGTTGACACACAAGGGGTCGGCGGAGTTTTCTTGACATTGCCGACGAAACTTCACCATCGGCGTAACCTCACTCGCGAACGCCGGCCGGCCACCGTCCGCGTCGACCATCCAAGGAGCACCGCATCATGACGACCACCTCCGCAGTTTCCTCCACGACCATCGACGCCGCAGGCGTTCCGCTCGCGGCACGCGTGGCTGAGGCACCGGGCGATCCGCGCGCCCTGATCGTCGCGATCCACGGCGGCACTTACGATTCCGAGTACTTCCACGTCGGCGCGGATTCGTTGCTCGCCCTGGCCCCGGAGCACGGGTACACGGTCGTCGCGATCGACCGACCGGGCTACGGCGGCAGCGCGACGGTCCCTGCGGAACGGCTCGGCTTCGACGAGCAGTCCACCCTCCTGTCGGCCGCGGTCGACGCGCTGCGTACGCAGTACGACCTCCCGACGGTGCTCGTCGGCCACTCGATCGGCGGCATGCTCGCGCTGCTCACCGCCACCAAGACCGCCGAAGCGCCCGCGGGCGTGGAGATCAGCGGGCTCGGCGAGCTGTGGCAGCCGGGCATTCGCGAGATGTGGGGCGGCCTGCGCGGCGACGCCCCCGCGATCGCGCTGCCGGCCGAGGCCCATGCCGGCGTCATGTTCGGCCCCGACGGGTCGTTCACGCCCGCGCACGTCGCGCGTGACGCCGAGCTGCTGCGCCCGATGCCGATGCCGGAGCTCTGCGACGTGGTGGACTGGGCCCACCGCCTGCCCGCCGTGGGCGCGTCCGTAGCGGCGCCGGTCCAGGTGACCTTCGCCGAGCACGACAAGATCTGGCGCTCCGACGACGAGGCGCGCGCGGCCCTGGCCCGGCACTTCACCGCCGGCCCGATCGACGTGCGCGTGATGAGCGGCGTCGGCCACTCCATCGAACTGCACAGCTGCGCCCGCGAGTACACGCTGGCCCAGCTGGACTTCGTGGAGCGGTCGATCTCCTGAACCGACGACGACGCCCCGCACCGGGATCCTCCGGCGCGGGGCGCTGTCGTGTGCGGGCCCGACGGGCCGCGTGCCCTAACCGAGCAGGGCGTCGACGAAGGCCGCCGGCTCGAAGGGCGCGAGGTCGTCGGCGCCCTCACCGAGGCCGACGAGCTTCACCGGCACGCCGAGCTCGTGCTGCACGGCGTAGACGATGCCGCCCTTGGCGGTGCCGTCGAGCTTGGTGAGGACGACGCCGGTGATGTCGACGACCTCGGCGAAGACCTTCGCCTGCGCGAGACCGTTCTGGCCGATGGTCGCGTCCAGGACGAGCAGCACCTCGTCGACCTTGGCCTTCTTCTCGACGACGCGCTTGACCTTGTCCAGCTCGTCCATGAGGCCGGTCTTGGTGTGCAGGCGGCCGGCAGTGTCGATGAGCACCACGTCGACACCCTCCTCGGTGCCCTTCGCGACGGCGTCGAAGGCGACGGCGGCGGGATCGGCCCCCTCCTTGCCGCGCACCACTTCTGCGCCCACGCGCTCGCCCCAGGTCTGCAGCTGGTCGGCCGCGGCGGCGCGGAAGGTGTCGGCGGCGCCGAGCAGCACGCGACGGCCGTCGGCCACGAGCACCCGGGCCAGCTTGCCCGTGGTGGTGGTCTTGCCGGTGCCGTTCACGCCCACCACCAGCAGCACCGACGGTGCGCCGGCGTGCGGCAGGGCCTTGATGCTGCGGTCGTACTCGGGGTGCAGTTCCTCGATCAACACCTGGCGCAGCAGCGCGCGCGCCTCGGCGGCGCTGGAGACGCCCTGCGTCGCGATGCGGTCGCGCAGCTTCTCGACCACGGCCATCGTCGTGGGGGTGCCGAGGTCCGCGAGGAGCAGCGTGTCCTCGATCTCCTCCCACGACTCCTCGTCGAGGTCGCCCGCACCGAGGAGGCCGAGCAGCGACGCGCCGACCGTCGACTGCGAGCGCGCGAGCCGTCCCTTGAGCCGGTCCAGACGCCCCTCCGTCGGGGCGATCTCGTCCAGCTTCGGGGCCGACGGTGCCACCTCCGCGGGGGCCTCCACCTCGACCGGCGCCTCCGGCGCAGCGGGCTCCACCGGAGCCGGGGGCGCGGTCGCCTCGGGAGAGGTGGTCGCCTCGGCCGGAGCCGCCGGCGCGGCGGGAGCCTCGGTCTCGGCCGGAGCTGCGGGCGCCTCCGCCTCGGCGGGCGCCGCGGGCGCGGCCTCCGGCGCCTCGTCCTCGATGTGCTCGATCTCGGTCGGGGCGGACGGCACGACGTTCGCGATGCCGGGGTCGATCTCCTCGGCCTCGGCGAGGCGCGCGTCGGCCTGCGCCTGCGCCGCTTCGGCGGCCTCCTGCTCGCGCGACTCCTGCAGGTCCTTGAGGGAGACGTGCGGCGCCGCGTCGGGCGCAGGCACCGTCTTCGGGGCGGGCGGCGCCTTCGGCACCAGCGGCACGGGCTCGGCCTCGCGCGTGCCCTCACTGAAGGTGAAGCCACCGCCTGCCTTGTACCCGCCCGACTTGTCGAGGCTCTTGGGCTCGGTCGTCTCCTCCTTGAGCGAGACGCGCCGTCGCTTGTTGAGGTAGAGGCCGGTCGCCAGCGCCGCCAGAACGACGAGGACGGCGACGACGGCGATGATGATGGCGATGGCCGAAGTACTCACGCCACGACTCTAGTCAACGGCTGCTCAGCGTCCGGTGCGGCTGCGCACAGCGGGGCGGCGCGCCCACGCCGGCGCATGTTCGGGGAGGGGCCCGATCGCCACCATCCGCGCGGTCAGGCCCTGGAGTGCCGGGAACCGGCGGAGCAGTCGGAGCGGCGCGGGGAGACGAGCCGCGCCCAGCCGTGGGCCGGGCGCGGCGGCGAGGGCCGGCGCGAGGAGCGCCCGGTGGATGACTCGCTGCACCCCTTGGATCAGGACCGTGGGCAGCCACCGTCGGAGCTGGACGCGGCGCAGCAGCCGGAGCGGAACGCCACCGTCGGACCGCAGCGCCGGGCCGACGATGCGGGCGGCGGCGACCGCGTCGGCGACGGCGAGGTTGATCCCCACGCCGCCGACGGGCGACATGGCGTGCGCGGCGTCGCCGATGAGGAGCAGGCCGTCGACGTACCAGCGGCGCAGCCGGTTGAGCTCCACCTCGAGGAGCTTGACGTCGTCCAGCGAGGTGAGCGGAGCGAGGCGGTCGGCGGTCCACGGCAGCAGTGCCGCGATGTCCCGCCGGAAGCCGTCGATGCCGGCCGCACGGAGCGCCGCGTCGGTGCCCTTAGGGATGACGGAGGCGCACTGCCAGTAGTCGCCGCGGTCGATGGTGATCGCGAAGCGGCCCGCGCTCAGGCGACCGAAGACCCCGTCGGGGTCGGTGCGCTCGCGCGGCAGGCGGAACCACAGTACGTCCATGGGGACGCCGAAGCGGCGCGGCGCGAGCCCGGCGGCGGCGCGGACCGCGGACGAGCGCCCGTCGCAGGCGACGGTCAGCGCCGCCCGGAGGTCGCGCTCGGCCCCGGTCGCGCGGTCCCGGTACCGCACGCCGACGACGGTGCCGTGCTCTCGGAGAACGTCGATCACCTCGGCATCGTTGATGAGGGTGAAGGTCGACTCCTCCGCGGCAGCGGTTGCGAGTAGGTCGAGGAGGTCCCACTGCGGCGCGAAGGCGATGTGCCGGTGGGCGCCCGGCAGCCGGCGGAAGTCCGCGACGGCGGCCTCGCCCGCGTCGAGCCGGACCGTCATCCGCTCGACGTCGCGGTGCGGCATCGCCGCGAACCGCTCGCCTAGCCCGAGTTCGTCGAGCAGCGTCAGGGTCGAGGCGTGCACCGTGTCCCCGCGGAAGTCGCGCAGGAAGTCGGAGTGCTTCTCCAGCACGGTGACTCGCACGCCGCCGCGGGCGAGCAGGAGCCCGAGGACCATCCCGGCGGGGCCTCCACCGACCACGACGCACCCGTTATTCATCATGTGTTGAAATTTACGCCGCGTCGCGCATTGGGGCAAGACCCCCGAGCGCCGATCCCCGACGCGATCGAGATCACGTATCCCGGATCGCGGTGATCGGAACTCTTCGCGGACCGTACGACCGCAACTAGCGTTCAGCTTCCATCGGGCTCCTCCACCTCCTGACGAAAGCGAGATCGCCCCATGCGCACCACCTTCTCCCGCCGCGCCCTCGGCGCCGCCCTGGCAGTGACGGCCGCAGCGGCGGTCACCGCCGTCGCCACCCCCGCGGCGAACGCCGACACCCTCACGGGCACCTTCTCGATCGACTCCGGTTCGTACTTCCGGATGATCCTGCCGAGCGGCACCGCGTCGGGCCCGTTCCTCGCGAACGGCAACTCGACCAACTCGGACAAGACGATCACCCCGCTGTCCGGGTCGCTGACCTCCGGCTCCTACCAGGGGCAGGTCACCGCGGCGCGCACCTTCTTCGGCTCGGACTTCGTGACCTCGACGAAGGCGACCGACCCGCAGACCGGGTCCGCTACCGCGGTCCCGACCATCACGCGCAACGGCTCGTCGCTGTCCGGCGACCTCTCGGCGTTCGGCGTCGCCTGGAACGGCCAGGTCTTCAACCAGGGCGCCCCGAAGCCCGGCGGCGGCCTCCCCGGCAAGACCAGCCGCGTGACCGGCACGATCAACGGCTCCAGCTACTCGATCACGTGGACGAGCCAGATCGTGGGCGGGCCGTTCAACAACTTCACCGGCCTGTGGCATCTCACCGGTACGTACAGCAAGTAGCGGCACCCGGCGCGGCGGCGCTCCTCGGGGGCGTCCCCCGGCTGCGCGCCGTCGCGCCCCCGCGCACCGCGGCGGTCTCCACCGCCCGACGGTGGCCGGCCTGGTTCCTGCTGATCGCGGGCATCGCCCTCGCCCTCGGCTCCGTCGCCGGCGGCCTGCCCACCACGACGGCGGGCGCGACGAAGATGCTCGACGCCTTCGCGCCGCACCTGACCGACGAGTCCCTCGCCCGGCTCGACGGGGACGTCGACGCGATCGCCCGGTTCGGCGCGGCCGCCCGAGCGGAGGCCGCGGCCGGGCGGCTCGCGGCGGCGCCGCGGACCGTCGACTACGCGAACCGGTCCGCGGACGTCGAGGCGAACGCCCGGGAGCTGCTCGCGTCGGCGCGGGCGGCGAAGCCCGACGTCGACGCGCTGGCCCGGATCCGCGGCCTGAGCACGCTCCCTCAACTGCTCCTGCTGGTCGGGATCGCGCTGGCCGTGGCCGGGGCGGTCCTGCTCCGCTCCCGGTCCGCCCCGCCGCGTCGGTGGGCGACCGCCGCCGCGGCGCTCTGCGCGGTGGCGCTGGTGGTCCACCCGTTCGCCTCCGGCCTGGTCGCCGGTGCGCCGTCCGCCGGCCGGGTGGTCGACCGGTTCGCGCCGATCATGACCGAGCAGCAGGTGGTGCGCCTGCAGCGCGACTTCCTCGCGCTGGTCGGCGCGGTCGGCGAGATCGACCGCGGCACGACGGTCCGCCGCACCCCCGAGATCCGGGCCTTCACCGCCTCCTGGCAGACGGTGTCCTCCGATCTCGCCTCGCTCACCGGCGCGATCAACGACAACCTCCCCGACTACCGGCGGCTGGCCTGCACCAACGCCGTCCTGCCGGTCCCCGGCGGCACCTTCGCGGCCCTGCCCTGGGCGGAGCTCGTCCTGGGCCTCGCCGTCGGGGGCGCCGTGCTCGGTACCCGACGAAAGGCCCTGCCGTGACATCCCGTCCGATCTCCCGACGGTCCCTCGCTCTCGCGCTGGTGGCCGTCGCGGCGGCTGCATCCGCCGCCTGTAGCACCGAGGCGCCGGCGCAGCCCGAAGCCGCCGAGCAGCTCGTCGGGCTGTTCCGGTTCACGCCGGGCGGTTTCGCCAACGGGAAGCCGACGGGCACGTACTTCAAGATGGCGATCGTCGGTGGAACCGCCGACGGGCCGTTCGTCAACAACGCCAACTCGCCGATCGACGAGGGCCGCGTTACGGCCCTGAAGCCGGGCACCGCGGGCGGGCTCCGCAGTGGCGCCTACCAGTCCGAGGCGAAACCCGGTTTCCGCAACGGTGATTCGCTGTCCGGCTCGGTGATCACGCCGACGAAGTTCTTCGACGTGCTCTTCGGGATCTCCACGAACGCCGTCGATCCGCAGACGCGCGCCGCGCTGTCCGCGCCATCGGTGACGCGCACCGGGACGAAGCTGACCGCGGACGTCTCCGCCTGGGCCGCCTCCTGGAACAACCAGGAGTTCAACCAGGGCGCGCCGAAGCCGGTGCCTCGCACCGACGCCGCCGCGGCCGGTCAGGAGCAGGTCGGAAAGGCCTGGGACGTCGTCTCGCAGCGCTGGCTCGCGCAGCCCGCAGCGGCGAAGGCCGACGGCCCCACCGCGACCGGCACCTTCGACCCCGCGACGCGGCGCTTCACCCTCGACTGGACCAGCCACATCCAGGGCGGCCCGTTCAACGACTTCACCGGCGTCTGGCACCTGGAAGGCGTCTTCGAACCCGGACCGCCGCCCACCGCGGCCGGCTCGACCGCCCCCGCCCACTCCTCCGCACCGAAGAAGGCCCCATGACCCGCATCCCGCCCGCGCTCGCCCGCACCGCCGTCGCCGCCGCGCTGGCCGTGACGGTCCCCGTCGCCGGTACCGCGGCGGCCGCGCCCACGCCCAAGCCCGCCCCGTCGCCGGGCAGCTCCCTCGCGTCGGCGAGCGCGGCGGCGAAACCTTCGGGACCGGCGACGCCCTCGGCGGCCAAGCCCTCCGGCTCGGCGACCCCGTCCGGCCCGGCGAAGCCCTCCGGCTCGGCGGCGACCTCGGGATCGATCTCGACCGTCGTTCCGGGCGTGAACCCCGCCGATATCCAGTGCCCGCTCGGCTGGCCGAAGCCGCGGGAGAAGGGCGGCCTCGCGTCGCTGATCCTGCTGGCGCCCGCCGCCGGCGCCTTCACCGACGAGGCCTTCGCGGCGGGCCAGGCCTACGATCCGATCCTCAGCCTGTTCGGCCCGTTCCTCGCCGCGATCAAGCCCGTGATCGAGCAGTCGCAGCCCGCCCTCGCCGGCCCCGTCGGCGCGCTCAATGCCGCGGAACAGGCGGTCTACGACGCGATCAAGCCCCTGTACGCGCAGTACCGCCCGAAGGTGATCGAGGCGCTCACCAAGGCCGGCGACGACCTCGCCCCCGCACTCCAGGAGCTCGCCGCCACCCCGGCGGCCGCGTGCCTCGTCGCCTGGGAGGACCAGGTGCTCACCGGCCTGCAGACCGGGAAGTGGTCCCCCATCGCCACCGGAGGCCTGGCCGCGCTCGCCGAGCTCGCGGCCAGCGGCAAGGGCGGGGGTCCGACGGCGCCGAAGCCCGGGCCCGCGAAGGCAGTGCCGACGAAGGCCGGGCCCGCGAAGCCCGCGACCGCGAAGCCCGCCGGCCCGGCCGTCGCCGCGCCGCCGCGGTGATCGAACTCTCCGGGGTCACCGTCCGCTACGGCGCGACGGTGGCCGTCGAGGACGTGACCTTCACGGCACCGTCGGGCGAGGTCACGGGTCTGATCGGCCCGAACGGCGCCGGGAAGTCCACCACCCTGCGACTCATCGCCGGTCTCGAGCGGCCCTCGTCCGGCACGGTCACGATCGACGGGCAGCGGTACGACGAGCTCGCGAACCCCGGGGCGACCATCGGCGTGCTGCTCGACGCGGCCTGGGCGTCGCCGACGCGCACCGCGCGCGAGCACCTGCGGTGGATGGCGGCCGCGATCGGCCTACCGGACGCCCGGGTCGACGCCGCGTTGGACCTCGTCGGCCTCGACCGAGTCGCCCACCGCCCTGTCGGTGGGTTCTCACTCGGCATGCGCCAGCGACTCGCGATCGCGGGCGCCGTCCTCGGCGACCCGCCGGTGATCGTGCTCGACGAGCCGGTCAACGGCCTCGACCCCGAGGCGATCGCGTGGATCCGCAGTACCCTCCGCGCCCTCGCTGACGAGGGCCGCACCGTGCTGCTGTCCTCGCACCTGCTCAGCGAGCTGGAGCAGACGGCCGACCGCATCGTCGCCCTGCACGAGGGGCGCGTGGTCGCGGACGCCCCGCTGGCCGATCTGGTCGAGCCCACGCCGCCCGGCCGGTCCGGGCTCGAGGCGCTCTACTTCCGGCTCACCGGCGACGACGAGGCCGCGACTCCCGCACCCGCGCCGGAGGCCGCCGCGCCGCGGGGTGTCGCGCGACGGTCCGTTGCGGCGGAGGCCCGGAAGGCCCTGACCTCCCGGGGTTTCCGGGCCGCGCTCGGCGGCGCGACGGCGGTCGCGCTCGCGGTGGCCGTCGTCGTCGGTGTCTTCGCACCGGTCTTCCACGACGCCTCGGTGACCACTGCGGGCTACGGCCTCGGGCTGGTGGGCGGCGCGCTCATCGCCGTCGCCGGAGCGCTGCTCATCGGGCTCGACCGGGACCACGGGACGCTCGCCCTCACCCGGATCCTGATCCCGCGCCCGCTGCTCGGGTACGGCTCGAAGGCCCTGATCGCGGCGGCGGGCGGTGCGGGAGCGGGGCTGGCAGGTGCCGGTTCGGCCATCGTGGTCGCCGCGATCACGGGATTGCCCTCGCCCACTGGGGAGGTCCTGCGACTGCTCGTCATAGCGCCGGTCGCGGGCGCGCTGCTCGCGGTCCTGGGGCTCGCAGTCGGGCACGTGGCGTCGTCGATGACCGCCGCCGTCGGCGCCGTCCTGGGCTGGTGGTTCCTCGTGGAGGCGATCGCGGTCCCGGCCCTGCCGTTCGGGCGGTCGCTCGCGGCCTGGCTCCCCGCGACGAGCTCCCAGATCGCGACGGTCGGCGTGCCCGCGAACACGGCGACCTGGTCGCCGTGGGTCTCGCTGGCGATCCTCGCCGCGTGGACCGCCGTCGCCTCCGCAGGAGCGCTCGCCGCGGCGCGACGCGGGACCCAGACCGCCTGATAGCGTCACGCTCGAGTCGGACATGGGGAACCCGGTGGGAATCCGGGACTGGCGCGCAACGGTGTGAGGCGGCGAAAGCGGCTTCGAGTCCGATACCCGCCGACTCGCAGCTGTCCACCGCCGCCCCCGCGCACGGAGCGGCCGACGAATCGAGTCCGACCCATGCGGCCCAGCGCCCTCGTCCCACCCCTCGCCCTGTCCGTCGCGGCGGCATTCCTCACGGGGTGCGGCACCGCACCGTCGACCCCCGCGGCGAGCCCCTCCGAGCGGTTTCCCGTCAGCGTCACCACCTGCGACTTCACCACGGAGGTCACGGCGGAACCGCGACGTATCGTGACCATGAACCAGGGCGCGACCGAGGTGGCCCTCGCGCTCGGCGTTGCCGACCGGATGGTGGGCACGGCGTACCTCGACGACGCGGTCGCACCCCGCTTCCAGGCCGACTACGCGCGGATCCCCGTGCTCGCCGCGAAGTACCCCACGCAGGAGAAGATGCTCTCGGTGCGGCCCGACCTCGTCTACGGCTCGTACAACTCGGCGTTCAGCGAGAAGAACGCCGGCGACCGCGCGCGGCTGCAGGGCCAGGGCATCGCCACCCTCCTCGCCCCGGCGGGCTGCGCCAAGAAGCCCGAGCGCGCCTCATGGGATCTCATCTGGGACGAGCTGACCGCCGCGGGCAAGGCTTTCGGCACCGAGGACGCCGCGGCGAAACTCGTCGCGGCGCAGAAGGACGAGCTCGGCAGCGCCGCGCTCAAGGGCGCGGCGCGCGGCCAGCGCATCTTCTGGTGGGATTACGGCGCGCAGTCCGGGCTCAACGTGGGCGCCGGCAAGGGCACGCCGCAGCTGCTCATCGAGTCGGTCGGCGGCGTGAACGTCTTCGCCCACCTGCCTGGCAACTGGGCCGAGGTCTCCCTGGAGAACGTGGTCGGCACGAACCCCGACGTCATCGTCGTGGCCGATACCGCGGGACACCCGGCGCAGGACAGGATCGACCAGGCCCGCAAGGACCCCGCCCTGAGCCAGCTGCGCGCGGTCCGGGAGAACCGTTTCGTCGTGATCCCGTTCTCGGAGACCACCTCCGGCGTTCGGCTGCTCGACGGTGCGCGGCGCGTCGCCGACGGCATCCGAGCGCTGCCGTGACCGCGATCCTCGTCGGCATGTCCGCCGGCGTCGACCGCGAGGGCCTGACCGCCCTCGCCCGCAGCGCCTCCGCGCAGCCCGCCTTCCTCCAGGTCCACGATCCGGCGCTGGTCGACGTGCTCACCGCGGTCGCCGACCGCGGCGCCTCCGACGTCCTGCTCATCGGCGCGGGCTGGGCGCAGCCCGGCCCCAAGCGGTCGTGGTTGCGCCGGGTGGCCGCGCACTGGCTCCGGGGCTACGACGGTGCGCCGACGCTGCGCCTCGCGCCGCAGCTGCTGGCCGAACCCGACCGCGACCTGCTCGCGGCCGCGATCGCCGCGGGCGGCGCCCCGATGACCGACGATGCCGCGCCCCTGCATTCGGCGGCGTGGGAGGAGGTGCCGCGGCACCGGCACCAAGTGCTGATCTGCCGCGGCCCGCGCTGCTCCGCGCTCGGGGCGTCGGCGCTGACCTCGGCGTTCGGCGACGAGCTGCGTCGCGCGGGCCTGAGCGACGACGACGCACTGGTCACGGTCACCGGGTGCCAGTTCCCGTGCAATCACGCGCCCGTCGTCACGGTCCAGCCGGACGACACCTGGTACGGGCGGGTCACCGTCGACGACGTCCCCGGACTCGTCGACGCGCACCTGCTGAACGAGGAGCGGGCCGCCCATCTCCTGCTCCCCCGGGAACGCTCCGAGGCCCGACGGTCCGCGGAATATTCGGACCGCAGTCCGGGGTTGTAGCGGCCATGAAGAAGATCGGCTTCCTGTCCTTCGGTCACTGGACCGATTCACCCGGCTCCCGTACCCGCACGGCGGCCGACGTCCTGCACCAGTCGATCGACCTCGCGGTGGCGGCCGAGGAGGTGGGTGCCGACGGCGCCTACTTCCGCGTGCACCACTTCGCGCGGCAGCTCGGCTCGCCGTTCCCCCTGCTCGCCGCGATCGGCGCCCGGACCTCGCGGATCGAGATCGGTACCGGCGTGATCGACATGCGCTACGAGAACCCGCTGTACTTCGCGGAGGACGCCGGAGCCGCCGACCTCATCGCCGGCGAGCGACTACAGCTCGGCGTGAGCCGTGGGTCGCCCGAGCAGGTGATCGAGGGCTACAAGTACTTCGGCTACCAACCCGACGAGGGCAAGACGGACGCCGACATGGGCCGCGAGCACACCGAGTTCATGCTCAAGGTGCTCGAGGGCGGCGGCTTCGCGCAGCCGAACCCGCGCCCCATGTTCCCCAACCCGCCGGGGCTGCTGCGCGTCGAGCCGCACTCCCCCACGCTGCGGAACCGGATCTGGTGGGGCGCCGCGTCCGACGCCACGGCCGAGTGGGCGGCGAAGCTCGGCATGAACCTCATGAGCTCGACGCTCAAGACCGACGAGTCCGGGGAGCCCTTCCACGTGCAGCAGGCCAACCAGATCCGGAAGTTCCGCGACGCCTGGGCCGAGGCCGGCCACGATCACGAGCCACGGGCCTCGGTGAGCCGCAGCATCATGCCGATCATCGACGACGAGAGCCGCGCCTACTTCGGCCACGAGCGCTCCAGCGACGACCAGTTCGGCGTGATCGACGACTTCCGCGCCGTCTTCGGCCGCACCTACGCGGGCGAGCCCGACGAGCTCGTCGAGCAGCTCCGCGACGACGAGGGCATCGCCGAGGCCGACACCGTCCTGGTGACGGTGCCCAATCAGCTGGGCGTGGAGTACAACACCCGCCTGCTGGAGTCCCTGGTCAAGGACGTGGCTCCGGCGCTGGGCTGGCGCTGACCTCGATCACGGCCGCCACCACGCCGCGGACCTGCGAGGCCGCGGGCGAGAGCTCGTAGGCGTGCTGGTGGCAGTAGCCGCTCAGCTCGTACCAGGCCGCGGCGAGCACCCGCCCGGTCGCCGTCTCGTCGAGCGCCCGGAGCACCGCGATCCGGGCCTTCATCGTGGCGCCGGTGACGTCGGCGCCGGTCACCTCGCGGCAACGCGCGTCGATGAGCGACTCCACCTCCTGGCGAGCGAGGAAGGCGGCGAGCCGGGCGCTGTTGCCCGCGCCGGCAGGTGCGCCCGATTGCAGGAGCTCCTCGGCCCGCGCGAGCAGCCCGGAGGTCACCGTCCCTCCAGGACGTCGTCGACGGTGCGCCGCAGGTCCGTCAACGCGCCCACGAGGTCCCCGGCGCCGCTGTGCACGCCCCGCGCGCAGATCTCGATCGTCGGGAACCGCCAGTCGCGCCGGGACTTCCATCCACCCAGGTTGCCGCGGGGATCGCCGAGGACCGCGAGCGCGACCTTCTGCTGCGTCGTCAGCGCCGACTCCCACCGCGATTCGGACTCGTCGTACGACACCCCGCGCCGGGAGCTCTCGGCGTAGAACCGCTGCTGCGCGGCCGCCTCCACCGCGAGCCGGAAGATCCCCGGCACCGCCTTGCGCTTGACCACGTCGTCGAGCGCCTCATCGCGGACGAGCGCGGTCGCGTCGACGATGTACCGGTGCGCCGGCGTGTTCGCGGGCTTGGGCGCGACGATCGAGCCCGGCTCGCGCACCACCTCGATGAGGTTCGCGGGGATCGACGCGTTACGGATGGCCTTCGCCAGCCGATCGTCGTGCGAGAACACGATCACCTGACGCTCGGCGGCGAGATCCTGCAGTACGTCGAGGAATCCGGCGACCTTCGCCGGGTCCATCGCCTGGATCGGATCGTCGAGCACCAGGAAGCGGAACGGGCTCGCCGCCGCGGTCGCCCGCGGGATGAACAGCGCCAGCGCGAGGGCGTGCAGCTCGCCCTGGCTCATCACCGAGAGCGTCCCGGCCGGCTTGCCGTCGACGGTGCCGCGCAGCTCGGCACGCCGCCGCGTGGCGCTGCCCTCCAGTTCGATGGTGCCGAGGTCGACGTCGGATTCCTGCCGCAGCCGGGCCCAGATCGCCCGCGCCTGGTCGACGATCGGCGCGAGCCGGCGGCCGCGGAGCGTTCCCGCGTTCTCCTTGAGCCACGCGGAGGCCGTCTTCGCCGCTGCGAGAGCAGCGTCCTGTTCTTGCGCGGCGGTCTCGGCCACGACCCACGCGCCGACCTCCTGCGCCACCGGCGCCCAGGCGTCCTCGAGCTCCGACGCGAGGGACGCCGCGATCGGACGCAGTCGCCCGCCGATCTCTGCCAGCGCACCCAGGCGATCGGTCAGGTGATCGGCCCACTCCGCGGACGAGGACGGCAGCGCACGCGCGGCTCCGACCGCGTCGTTCCACTCCGCGACGACGTCAAGGGCATGGCCGTCGACGGGACGCAGCTGCGCGAGGCCGGCGACCAGCTCCCGCGCAGCGCGTTCGGCATCCGCGAGGTGGGCCTGTGCCGCCCGCTGGTCCGCGAGCTGCGAATCGGTATCCGCGAGTTCAGCCTCCACCCGGCTCCGCCACGCACCGTCGAGTTCGCCCGCGGCGCACACCGGACACGGTCCATCGCCGGTATCGGCGTGCAGCGCCAGCGCGTCCCGCAGCAGGGCGTTGCGGCGCTGCGCCACCGCCGTCGCGCCCACGGACGCGGCGACCACACCGCCGATCGCGCTGCGGAGCGCGGCTGCCTCAGCGATACCGTCCGGCGACGACACGGCGGCACACGTCCGCAGGGCCGAGACCGCCGCCGCCTGCGGTGTGGCGCTGCCCAGGGTGATCGCCGTGATGGCGGCGAGGTCGTAGGGCTTGCGAGCGATCAACTTCGTGACCTCCCCGGCACGCGCGTCGTCGCACGCGCCGAGCGAGCGCTTGAGCAGGGCGCGATCGGCGTCGGCGGCCTTACGGTGCGGTTCGAGCTGCTTGATCAGCGCCTTGAGGGCCGCCTCCGCATCGGCCACCGCGTCGAGCCCGAGCATGCGGTTGAGAGCGTCGTACAGCCCTGACGGCCCCTCCTCGAAGATCCCGCCGAGCTCGTCGTAGGAGAGCAGCGGACGGTACACCGCGAGCGGCTGCTCCCAGCCCAGGTCCGCCACGCCGGTCTGCTTCTCCGAGGCGACCTGTGCCCAGCGGCGCGCCTCGTCGAGGTCTGCGTCGTCGGCCCACTGCGCTCCCACCGTCAGCGTCCGCCCGCCGCCGGCCTGCTGCATAGCGAAATCCGCGGCGATCCGGGCCGCTCCCGAGTGGAGGTTCCGCCAGGCGCCGGCCCACTGCTGTGCGCTGCGCTTCTCCTTCCACCGGTAGCTCGTACCGGTGAGGGCGTACTCCAGCGCCTCGGCGAAACTCGACTTCCCCGAGCCGTTCCGGCCGCTGATCACCGTGATCCCCGGCCGCGCCTCGAACTCGAGGCGCGCCTCGGGGCCGATCCCTCGGAACCCGGCGACGGTGATCGTGCGTAGGAAGGCGACCACCGGGTCCGGGACGACCTCCGCTTCCTCGCCTGTCCCGGGTCGCTGCGGCGCTGTTGCGCCACCCGCCTGCGCGAACAGATGCGCCTCACCCTCGAGCGCGGCCGCGACCAGGTACATCGCCTGCTCGCTGATCGACTCGTCCGAGTCCAGCAGTTCCCACACCTCGCGGATCGTGTCCTGTTCGATCGCTTCCTCGATGGCCCCCATGTCGCCTCCCCTGCGGCTGGTTGTTGGGGCAACAATGGCACACGGCACCGACAGGAATGTGCGGTCCTGGCGCTCCGCCGTAGAACGTCGCGCCTCAGCGCTGCTGGTGGCCGGTCCAGTACCGCATCAGGACGCGCGTGAAGCCGTTCAGCACCGACGTGGTGTCCGTGACGTACTCGAAGCCCGCCCGCTCGAACAGCGGTCGGGTGCCGACATAGGCCATGGTCAGGTCGACCTTCGCGCCCCGATTGTCGACGGGGTACGCCTCGACGACCGTGGCGCCGTGGGCGCGGGCGAACTCCACCGCCCCGGCGACGAGTTCGTGGCTGATCCCCTGCTTCCGGTGTCCGGGGCGCACCCGCACGCACCACAGCGACCACGGGGCGTCGTGCCCGTCGACCTGCGGGATACGGCGGTTCGTCGCGAAGCTGGTGTCCGCCCGCGGGTGAATGGCGGCCCAACCGACGGGGTCGGCACCGTCGTAGGCGAGGACGCCGGGCGGCGGATCCTCCGCGCACAGCCCGCGGACCCGCTCGAACCGGTCGGGTCCGCGCAGCGCCTGGTTCTCCTTCGAGCCGATCCGGTACGAGAGGCAGAAGCAGTTGCTGGAGGTCTGCTTCTTGGGGCCGAGCACGGCCGCCACATCCTCGAAGACGCTCGCCGGCCGCACCTCGATACCGCTCATGCGGCTCACGCTAACTCAGCGCACCGACCAGCGGTCCTCGATCCGCCCGTACCGCCAGATCAGCAGCGCCACGGCCCATACCGCCACGAACAGCCCCACGATCACGAAGCCCGCGTAGTCCAGGTTGATCGAGGCGACCCAGCCGAGCGGCCCGGACTCGACGTGCGCCCGCTCGGCCAGCACGCCCAGCAGTTCGACGGTGCCGATCGCCAGCGCCACGGCCACCGAGAGCGACGTGATCGTGATGTTGTAGTAGACCTTCCGCACCGGCTTGGCGAAGGCCCAGCCGTAGGCGGCGTTCATGAAGACGCCGTCGATGGTGTCCAGCAGCGACATTCCCGCGGCGAACAGCACCGGCAGCACCAGGATGCAATAGAAGGGCAAGGTGAACGCGGCCATTCCGCCCGCGAGGACGAGCAGGCCCACCTCGGTGGCGGTGTCGAAGCCCAAGCCGAAGAGCACGCCGATCGGGTAGATGTGCCAGGGCTTGCGCACCGACCCGGACACCCCGCGCAGCAGGCGGCTCATGAGCCCACGGTTGTTCAGGCGGTCCTCGAGCTCCGCCTCGTCGTAGCGTCCGGAACGCATGTCCCGGAACACCTTCACGATGCCGACGAGCACCACCAGGTTGATGATGCCGAGGATCCACAGGAACACGCCGGAGACCGAAGTGCCGATAAGGCCGAGCACCGTCTGCATCGTCGAGTTCTCGTCCTCGACGGGGCCGACGAGGGCGCGCACGCCGAGCGCGAGCAGCGCGGCGAGGCCGAACACGACGGTCGAGTGGCCGAGCGAGAACCAGAAGCCGACCGAGAGCGGCCGGCGCGGGTTCCGCTCCCCCGCGGCGATCCTCCCCTCGCGGTCGGCCAGCAGCTTCCGCGTGGTGTTGTCGATCGCGGCGATGTGGTCGGCGTCGAAGGCGTGGCGCAGGCCGAACGTGTAGGCCAGCAGGCCGATGCCGACGGTGAACTCTCCGCCGTTGCCGATCCGGTAGTGGCCCGGCGCGATCAGCAGGATAAGCGCGCCGAAGCCGACGACGTGCAGCGCGATCACGATCGCGGTCATGCCGAACAGCGATCGCCGGTCGCCCGGGCCCAGCGCGGTCCAGGCCGCCCGGAGCCGGTCGGCGGAACTCGATGTGGTCATTCCGGTGTCCTCCACCCTCAGTACTTTCGCAGGTTCATGGGCGCCTGTCCGGTCCATCGGGACCGGAGGAGCCCGATGACCGCGTCGAACAGGCCGGCCAGTTCCGCGGTGTCGTCACCGAGGCAGCGGAGTACGAAGCCGGGGCCCGCGAGCGCGGTGAGCCCGCTCCGCACCGCCGCGGCGGTCTCGGTGAGCGCGTGCACCTCGTCGAGCAGGTCCTCGTCGATGCGCGGGTCGACCGCGGTCAGCGAGCCGACGTGCGTGTGCCCGTCGAGGAAGCCGATGCCGGACGGGTCTCCGCGGCCGGGCTCGATGAGCAGGTTGTCCACGGCGAGCAGCTCGCCGCCGCGGTGGATCTCGGTCCGCATGCGCAGCTCGTCGTAGCGGAACCGCGCACCGTCGGGCGACCACCCGGGCGTCACGATCTCGGCCAGGAGGAGCGACGCCGATTCGTCGAGCTCCACGGCGCAGGTCTGTCGGTAGGTGGCCTCGCGGTACAGGATCAGCGCGTCGGGCACGTACTCGAGGACGGCGCCGGCACCGAGCCGGATCCGCATGTGCTGCGCGGCGCCGCCGCCGGGCGTGCGGTAGACCTTGGTCGCCGACTGCGTGGTCACGACGGCCCGGGCGCCGGCCTCGAGCGCGATGTCGATCGCGTAGGTGTCGCCGCGCAGGCACCCGCCCCCGGGGTTCACCACGTGGTAGGTGACCTGCCCGGAGTCGTCGAGGTACATGGGCCGCAGGGTCTGCAGGGTGCCGGCGTGCCGCTGCGCCACGGCGACGGTGCGCCGCCCCCGCGGAGCGAGGGTCAGGGCGAGTTCGCCGGTGAGCGCGGGCACGACAGCACCGGTCACGCGAGGTCGAGCATGAGCACGTCGCGGCGGATCCACTCCAGCACGCCGTCCAGGCCCTCGTCGGTCTTGAGATTGGTCATGCAGAACGGGCGGTCGCCGCGGAAGACCCGCGAGTCCGCGGCCATGACGGACAGGTCCGCACCGACGTACGGCGCGAGGTCGGTCTTGTTGATCACGAACAGATCCGACTTGATCATGCCCTGACCGGCCTTGCGCGGGATCTCCTCGCCCTGTGCCACGTCGATCAGGTAGATCGAGAAGTCCACCAGCTCGGGACTGAAGGTCGCGGAGAGGTTGTCGCCGCCACTCTCGATGAACACGATCTGGAGGTCGGGGTGCGCGGCCACGAGCCGCGACACCGCGGCCTCGTTCATCGACGTGTCCTCGCGGATCGCGGTGTGCGGGCAGCCGCCGGTCTCGATGCCGACGATGCGATCGTCGGGCAGCACGCTGTTGCGCGCCAGGATCTTCGCGTCCTCAGTGGTGTAGATGTCGTTCGTGATCGCCGCCATCGACACCTCGCCGTCGAGGTGGCGGGTGATGCGCTCCACCAGCTGCGTCTTGCCCGCGCCCACGGGGCCGCCGACACCGATCCGGATCGTCGTCATGGAATCTCCTCCTAGCTCATGAACATCCGCGCCCGCTGGCGCCGATGCCGCATCTGTGCGATCTCGAGCCCGGGCGATGCGGCACCCAGGTCGTCGTCGGTCAGGGTCATGGCGGTGGCGACGGCGTCGGCCACCACGTCGTGCATCGAGCGCTGCACCCGCTGCCCCGCGGTCTGGCCGATGGGGATGGCGCGGACGGCGTTCTGGGTCAGCGAGGTGACGGCGGCGAAGACGTGCGCCTCGATCGCCGCGGCGGGCGGGGCGTCCACCGCGTGGGCGAGCAGCGCGAAGGCGACGGCGGGATGCCCGTGGCACCGGCCGGCGTCGAGCTCGGCGAGGTAGTCGCCGAGGAAGGACTCGGCCGCGACCACGGTGCCGACCTCGGCGGTGCGCCTGCCGATCGTGCCGGCCGCGGTGCGCACCTGCTCGGGCAGGGTGAGGGCGGCCAGCAGGCGGTCGAGCCGCCAGACGGCGTCCAGGTCGCCGATGTGCAGCGCGTCGTAGACCATCCGGATCGCGAGGCCGTCGGTGTGGGTGAGCTGCCGCGAGACGTACGCGCGCAGCCACGCGGCGAAGGTGACCTCGTCCGCGATGGTGCCGTCCGCGAGGTACGCCTCCATCCCGAAGGAGTGGCTGAACGCGCCCGTCGGGAGGGCCGAATCGCTCAGCTGCAAGAGCGGCAGCAGATACCCCGGCGACGCCCCCGCCCCGATTGAACACCGTTCCTGCACGTCGCGACCTGTGCTTTCGCCGACGGAAACGGTGTTCAATGCGTGTGCTCCGCGTGGCGGAAGGGCGTGGGCAGGACGCGGTCCTGTCGCGCGAAGGGCACGCCGTGGTGGGCGAGGTAGTCCTCGACGGTGTGGTCGTACTGCACCACCATCACCTCGGCGCCGTACTCGGAGTCGGCGTCGAAGAACTGCGCCTGCAGGTGGCGGTTACCGAGTCCGTGTGCGGTGCGGCCCATCTCGGCGATCGTGCGCGGGGCGATCACGAGCACATCGGTCGCCAGCACCTGCACGGCGATGATGTTGCGCTCGTCGCGATGCAGGATGTCGCCGTCGCGGAGGTCGCCGTCGGGTCCGGCGGGCGCGGCCAGGCGCAGCCCGATCTCCCGGTCGTGGTCGGTGCGCACCCGCTGGATCCGCTTCACGAGGTCGGCGCCGGCGAGCGGCACCCGCTCGACGTGCACCGCGTCCAGCTCGTCCGGATCCAGGTCGGCGAGGTTGCCGGCGACGGCTTCGATGATCACTTCTCGCCTCTCAGAACAGGAAGTAGCGCTGGGTCATGGGCAGGGACGACGCGGGGTCGGAGCGGACCGGCGTCCCGTCGACGGCGACGACGTACGTCTCGGGGTCGACGGTGATGTCGGGCGTCGCGCCGTTGTGCGGCAGGTCCTGCTTGCGGAGGGTGCGGATGCCCCGGACGGGCAGCGTTCGCTTGCGCAGGCCGAGCTCGCCGGCGACGCCGGATTCCGCTGCCGCGGTGGACAGGAAGGTGATCGCCGCGTCGTACACCGCCTTCCCCATCGACCCGAACTGCGGGCGCATGGTGCGCGGCTGGGGCGTCGGGATCGAGGCGTTCGCGTCGCCCATGAGCGCGGTGGCGATCTGGCCGCCCTTGATCACCAGGTCGGGCTTGACCCCGAAGAAGGCCGGATTCCACAGCACGAGATCCGCGAACTTGCCCTCCTCGACGCTGCCGACGTACTCCGCGATGCCCTGCGCGAGCGCCGGATTGATCGTGTACTTGGCGACGTACCGCTTGATCCGGGCGTTGTCGCCGCCGTCCGGGTCTCCGTCCAGGGGGCCGCGTTGGCGCTTCATCGAATCCGCGAGCTGCCACGTGCGGGTGATCACCTCGCCGACCCGCCCCATGGCCTGGGAGTCGGACGAGGTGATGGAGATGATGCCCATGTCGTGCAGCACGCCCTCGGCGGCGATGGTCTCGGGGCGGATCCGCGAGTCGGCGAAGGCCACGTCCTCGGGGATGTCGGCGTTGAGGTGGTGGCACACCATCAGCATGTCGAGGTGCTCGACGATGGTGTTCTCGGTGAACGGCAGCGTCGGATTCGTCGACGCGGGAAGCACGTTCGAGTGCCCCGCGATGGCGATGATGTCCGGCGCGTGGCCGCCGCCCGCGCCCTCGGTGTGGAAGGTGTGGATCACGCGGCCGTCGATGGCGGCCACGGTGTCCTCCAGGAAGCCGCACTCGTTGAGGGTGTCCGTGTGGATCGCCACCTGCACGTCGTACTCGTCGGCCACCCGCAGCGAGTTGTCGATGGAGGCGGTGGTCGAGCCCCAGTCCTCGTGCACTTTGAGGCCGATGGCGCCGGCGCGGATCTGCTCCGCGAGTGGCTCGGTGGCGCCCGCGTGGCCCTTGCCGAGCAGCCCGATGTTCATGGGGACGTCGTCGAGCGCCTGCAGCATCCGGGCGATGTGCCAGGGCCCGGGCGTCACGGTGGTGGCGTTGGTGCCCGCGGCCGGGCCGGTGCCGCCGCCGATCATGGTGGTCACGCCGGAGTTGAGCGCGGTGTCGATCTGCTGGGCGCTGATGAAGTGGATGTGGGTGTCGATGCCGCCGGCGGTGAGGATGCGTCCCTCCCCCGCGATGATCTCGGTGGCGGCGCCGATGGTGATGGTGATGCCGTCGCTGATCTGCGGGTTGCCGGCCTTGCCGATCCGCAGGATGTGACCGTCGCGCAGCGCGACGTCGGCCTTGACGATGCCGGTGTGGTCGATGATCAGGGCATTGGTGATCACGGTGTCGGGAATGTCGTGTTCGCGCGTGAGCACGCCGTTCTCGCCCATGCCGTCGCGGATCACCTTGCCGCCGCCGAAGACGACCTCCTCGCCGTACACGGTGAGGTCCCGCTCGACGACCGCGAAGAGCTCGGTGTCGGCGAGGCGCACGGCGTCGCCGACGGTGGGGCCGTAGAGGTCGGAGTACTCGCGGCGGCTCAGTTCGAAGCTCACTGCGCTCCCCCGTTCTCGGCACCGTCGGCGCCGTCGAGCGGGCCGTTGACGCGGTTCGCGAGTCCGTGGACCTCGCGGGTTCCGGCGAGGGCGACGAGGCGCACCGTCTTCCCGTCGCCGGGCTCGAACCGGACGGCGGTCCCGGACGGGATGTCCAGACGGTGACCGTACGCCTCGGCCCGGTCGAAGTCGAGGGCGCGATTGACCTCGGCGAAGTGGAAGTGCGAGCCCACCTGGATGGGGCGGTCGCCGGTGTTGACGACGCGGACGGTGCGCGTGGGTCGGCCGTCGTTGCACAGGATCGGCGCGGACGCGAGACGGAGCTCTCCGGGGATCATCGCGCGCCTACCGGATCGGGTGGTGGACGGTGACGAGCTTGGTGCCGTCGGGGAAGGTGGCCTCCACCTGCACGTCGTGGATCATCTCGGGCACGCCCTCCATCACGTCGTCGCGGCCGAGGATCGTGGCCCCGTAGGCCATGAGGTCGGCGACGCTGCGCCCGTCGCGCGCGCCCTCGACCAGCTCGTACGTGATGATCGCGACGGCCTCCGGGTGGTTCAGCTTGAGCCCGCGGGCCTGGCGACGACGCGCCAGGTCCGCGGCGACGACGATGAGCAGTTTGTCCTGCTCGCGGGGCAAGAGGTGCATGAGAATTCACTCAAATCCCTTGCCCCGGCGGCCGTCAAGCCAGATCGTCAGGCGCAACAGGCTGGAAACACGAAGTTAACGTCCCTCTTCCGCGCCGCCCTCGCGCAGCGCGGCGGTCCGGGGTCCCGGCGAGTGCCCGGCGGATTCGGCGAGCCGGTAGCGGATCAGCCTCGAGCTGTTGAGCACGACCGCGACCGAGGAGGCGTTGTGCAGGATCGCCGCCAGGACGGGCGAGAGCGCGCCGCCCGCGCCGACGAGCAGGCCGACCGAGTTGACCGCGATCGACATGCCGTAGTTCTGCCGGATCACGTCGACGGCCCGTCGGCCGAGATCCACGACGTCGAGGACGTTGCGCAGGTCGTCGCCGGCGAGCGCCACGTCGGCGGTCTCGACCGCCACGTCGGTCCCCGCGAGGCCCATCGCGATCCCCACGTCCGCCGCCGCGAGCGCGGGCGCGTCGTTGACGCCGTCGCCGACCATCGCGACCACGTGGCCCTCGTCCTGCAGCGCCCGGACTTCGGCCAGCTTGTCCTCGGGCATCACTTCAGCGCGCCATCGGGTGATGCCGAGCTCGGCGGCGATGGCGGCCGCCGTCGCCGGATGGTCGCCCGTGAGCATGACGACGGTGCCGATGCCCGCCGCCGCGACGGCGGCGAGGGTCTCGGCGGCCTCGGTGCGCACCTCGTCGCGCAGGCTGACGAGGCCGGTCAGGGCGCCGTCCACCGCGAGGAGCAGCGGCGTCTCGCACTCGGCGCGGAGCCGCTCGACCCACCGCGCGGCGTCGACGCCCACGGCCACGCCGTGCTGTTCCAGGAGCGCCGGGCTCCCCAGCAGGAGCACGCGGCCGTCCTCGGCCTGGGTCCGCATGCCGAGTCCGACGATGACCTCGCACTCCGCGTGACTGGGGATCTCGATGTGCCGCTCCTCGGTGGAGCGGATGACGGCCTCCGCCAGGGGGTGCCGGGAGTGGATCTCGGAGCTCGCCGCGTGCGCGAGCACCTGCTCCGGCGTCCAGTCGTCGCGGAACGAGACCACGTTGGTGACCACCGGGCGTCCCGTGGTCAGGGTGCCGGTCTTGTCGAAGACCACCGCCGTGACCGAGCCCGCCTCCTCGAGGTGCGAACCGCCCTTGATGAGGATGCCGCGCCGCGCACCGTTGCCGATGGCGCCGCTGATCGCGGTCGGCGTCGACAGGCCCACCGCGCAAGGACACGCGATGAGCAGCATCGTCATCGCGCGACGCAGATCCCGGGTCAGGAGCAGGGTGAGCCCGGACAGCAGGAACGACCCGGGGACGAAGCGGCGGGAGAAGTTGTCCCCGACGGTCTGGATCGGCGCCCGGTCCCGCTCGGCCTCCTCGACCCGCTCGATGATGCGGCCGATGGCGGTGTCGGCGCCCACGGCCGTGGCGCGCACGACGAGCCGTCCCGAGACGACCACCGCTCCCGCGTGCACCGTCGCGCCCGGTTCGATGGTGACAGGAAGCGTCTCCCCGGTGAGCGCGGCCTGGTCGACGACGGCGAGCCCGTCGACCACGACGCCGTCCACCGGTACCGCCACGTGATCGTGCACGATGACGACGTCGCCGACGTCGAGTGCGTCGATCGGAACCTGCACCTCGGCACCGTCGGCGAGCCGCAGCCAGGCCGAATCGGTGTTGCCGCGCAGCAGGTCCGAGATCGCGCGCCGAGTGCGGCGCAGCGTGAGGTCCTGGAGGAACTCACCGATGTTGAGGAGCCACAGCACCGTCAGCGCGACGACGTTCTCGCGCAGGAGGAGGCTCGCGATGGTGGCCGCCGAGACGAGGGCATCCGTGCCGGCGCGTCCGCCGCGCAACGCCCGCAGGGCGCCACGCAGGAACGGGTAGCCGGTGAAGACGGTGATCGCGGTCGCCGCGGTCCGCGTGCCGGGACCGAGCAGCGGCGGTCGGCGGAAGGCGTAGCGGCGCAGGCCGAGGAGCACCAGCGCCGCGGCGCCGAGCCCCATCCGGAGCAGATCCGCATTGGTCACGTCGGCCGAGTGCGGCGCGTGCCGGGCGACGAGGGAGGTGTCGGCGGCGAGCCCCTCCGCGGCGGCCTCGGCGATGCGCGCGGGATCGACGTCGCTGCGATGCCAGACCACGAGGGACCCGGTGTGGCTGTAGGCGTGCGCCGCGCGCACTCCGGCGATCGCCAGCACCGCGTCCTCGACCGCGATGCGACGCTGCGGTGTCGCTCCGATGAGGTCATCGAGCACCCAGCGCAGCCGGCCGGCGGCCTGCGAGACGACACGGCCCGCCGGCTCGGACAGCGCGGTCATCAGTGGTCGTGGTCGTGCGCGGCGCCGGTCGCCGGTGGGGTCGACTCCTCGCCGACCCGCTCCTTGGCCTCGGCCAGGATGTCCGCGGCGTTCAGTCGCACGTTCTCGGCGACCTCCTCGGCCTTCCGGCTGCCCTTGAGTCCCAGTGCCGTCGCGGCGACCGCGCTCTCGCGCAGCGGCGCCTTGGCGAGCGCCTTCTTGGTCGCCTCGTACGCCGCAGCGCCGACGAGGCCGGTCACGAGCGCGGAGCCCGCCTTGAGGAGTACCGCCTGAACCGCCATCGGATCGTCCCTTCGTCAGGCGGCGTCGCACCACCTATCGAACATCATTTCCAACAGCGTACCGCGCGAGGCGGGACCGATGGAACGTAACGCACAACACGGTGGGCCGTCTTGCGCGCGTTCCCGGGGCGAGGCGGCGGGGGCGCCGCGTCTCAGCCCTGCGCGACCTTCACCGCGAGTACGGGGCAGGTCGCGTCGAGCAGGATCCGCTGCGCCGACGAGCCGAACAGGAGCTTGCCGGTCGCGGTGCGGTGCTTGATCCCGATCACCAGGACGGACGCGTCCAGCGCGGTCGCGGCGTCGACGACGCCGCCCACCGGGTCCTTCTCGAACTCCTTCGGGCGCTCGATGGTCACGGTGAGGCCGCGCGCGGTTGCCTCCGCGACGTCGGGGGCGTCACCGTCGAGCAGGAAGACGACGATGGGCTCCCCCGGCCTGCGCTCCGCCTCGCGATAGGCGGCCTCGAGCGCGGCGGCGCTCTCGGGGGTGGTCGAGTGGGCGACGAGGATCGTCATGTCAGATGTCCTTTCCGGTGCGGGCGGTCACGACCTGGCGCGCCTTGATCAGGAGCACGGCGAGGAGCAGGGCGTAGAGGGTGATCGAGATCGGCGACGAGACGAAGACGGAGTAGTCGCCGTCGGAGGAGAGCAGGGCGTCGCGCAGGCTGGTCTCGGCGAGCGGTCCGAGCACCATGCCGATGAGCAGGGGTGCGATCGGGATGTCGTAGCGCTTGAAGACGAAGGCCAACAGGCCGATCGCGAGGAAGAGCAGCAGGTCGAACATCGTCGGCGACGTCGCGTAGATGCCGAGGCCGCAGAAGACCACGATGCTGCCGTACAGGTACGGCGCGGGGATCAGCAGCAGCTTCGCCCACAACTGCGCGAAGGGCAGGTTGATGATGAGCAGCACCACCATGGCGATGAAGAAGCTGGCGAGCAGCGCCCACACCAGGTCCGGCGAGTTGTCGAACAGCAGCGGCCCGGGCTGCAGGCCGTACTGCCGGAACGCGGCGAGCATGATCGCGGCGGTCGCCGAGACCGGGAGACCCAGCGAGAGCAGCGCTCCCATCGCCATGCCGGTGGTCGAGTTGCCGGCGGCCTCCGGCGCGGCGAGGCCGCGGATCGCGCCCTTGCCGAACATGGGGACCTTGCGGCGGCGGTCCAGGCGGCGCTCCACGTCGTAGGCGAGGAAGGTGGGGACCTCCGAGCCGCCGACCGGGATCACGCCGAAGGGTAAGCCGATCGCGGTGCCGCGGCCCCACGCCGGGAGAGCCTCCGTGAACTCCGCCTTGGAGAGCCAGGCGCGGCCGGCCTTGGCGCCGAGCGCCTTCGGGGCGGGGTCGCGGCGGATCCGCGAGGCGACGATGATGATCTCGCCGAGGGCCAGCATGCCGACGGCGACGATCACCAGTGAGATGCCGTCGAAGAGGTTCGCGGAGCCGAAGGTGAAGCGTTCGGTGCCGGAGATCTGGTCGATGCCGACGGTCGCGAACATCAGGCCCATCACCAGTGAGGCGAGCCCCTTGAGCACCGATTCCGAGACGACGGAGGAGATCGCGCCGAAGGCGAGCAGCGAGAGCGCGAAGTACTCGGCCGGACCGAACTGCGTGGACAGGTCCGCCATGAACGGGGCGAGGAAGACGACGAGGATCGAGGCGATCATGCCGCCGATGAAGGCGCCGATCGCCGCGGTCGCGAGTGCCTGCGGCGCGCGACCGTTCTTCGCCATCTGGTGGCCCTCGAAGGTCGAGGCGATGGACGATGCCTGTCCCGGGGTGTTCATGAGGATGGCCATCGTCGAGTCGCCGAACAGGCCGCCGAAGTAGACGCCGGAGAAGAGGATGAAGGCCGCGGTCGGGTTGAGCGCGAAGGTCATCGGGAGCAGCAGCGCCACGGCCATCGAGGAGCCGAGGCCGGGCAGCACGCCCACCGCGGTACCGATGAGACAGCCGATGACGACCCACATGAGGTTCGACGGCGAAAGGGCGCCGGCGAACCCGTCGAGCAGGAGTCCGAACTGGTCCATGGTTACAGTCCTCCCAGGATTCCGGACGGGAGCGGAACGTCCAGCAGGACGCCGAAGATCAGGAAGACGAGGCTGGAGAGCAGCAGCCCGACGGAGACGTCGAAGAGCGGCCGCTTGCTGTTGAAGGCCCGTGTCACGCACCAGAACAGGAGCGCGGCGGCCAGGATCCAGCCGAGCACGTCGAGGAGCACCGCGAAGGCGATGAGTCCGCCGATGAGCCAGCCGGCGGCGGCCCAGTCGGTGTAGGTACGGAACTTCGTCTCCGAGCGCGCCAGCTCGTCCGGGTTGCGGACGAAGTGCACCGCGAGAGCGGCGGCGAGCGCGTAGCCGACGATCGCGAGGAGCCACGGGAAGAACGTCGGGCCGGGGCTGTCGTCGGACTGCACGTCCATGGTGAGGTTGCCGATCACCACGAGGGTGCTGGCGATTGCCAGGATCGCGGGGACGACGAGCGCGCCGAGCCCGTTGCCCGTGCCCTTGGCCGCGGCGTCCGCTTCGTCTGCCTGCGCGGTCATTTGCCCAGCTCCTTGTACAGGCCGGCGATGACGCGATCCTCGTCGGCGATGAAGGTGGTCAGGTCCGGGCCCTCGAGCCAGGCCCTGGTCCACTTGTTGTTGCGTTCGGCGTCGGCCCAATCCTGAGTGCGCATGACCTCGTCGAAGACGTCGCGGATGTTCTTCACGTCCGCCGGGGAGATGCCGGGCGGACCGAACAGGGCGCGCCAGTTGGCGAGGGTCACGTCGTAACCGAGCTGGCGCAGCGTCGGGAAGTCCACGCCGTCGAGGGGCTCCTTGGCCGCCATGGCGAGGCCGCGGAGGCGGCCGGACTGGATCTGGTCGATGAGGTCGGCGTAGCCCGAGAAGGCGGCCTTCGCGGTGCCGGTGACCAGGGCCTGGGCGACCTCGCCGCCGCCGGCCTTGGGGATGTAGGTGGTGTTCTTCGGGTCGATCCCGGCGGCCTTGGCGAACTGGGCCATGACGAGCTGGTCGAAGCTGCCGCCGCCGGTGAACGGGATCGAGTGCGGGTTGCTCTTCCAGGCCGCGACCAGGTCGTCGACGGACTTGTACGGGGAGTTCGCGGGGACGACGAGCACGTCGTATTCCTCGAAGATCCGCGCGACCGGGGTCACGTCGGTCATCGTCACCGCGGACTTGGTCTGCTGGACGCCCGCGACGAGGCCGGTGCCGCCGACCATGACGACGTCGGCGCGGCCCGGCATCGAGTGCAGCCGGGACAGGCCGATGGTGCCCGCGGCGCCGGGCACGTTGACGACCTGGATGTTGGTGGCGATCTTCTGCTCCCGCATGATCGCCTGCGCCTCGCGCATGACGAGGTCCCAGCCGCCGCCCGCGCCGGCGGGCGCGATCAGTGTGGCCTTGTTACGGATGTCGGCGGAGAGGCCGCCGCGTTGGAAGGAGTAGAAGACCGCCATGGAGACCACCACGACGACGATGATCGCGTAGATGGCAAGCGCGACCATGTTGCGCTGTCCCGGTGGACTTTTCGTCCGTCCCGCTTCGTCCGAGCTGTCCGTCACGACCGTGGCCTCCTCGTCGAGCTGATGAGGACGCCAGATTATCGCCGCGCAAACGGCGCCTGACCGAAACGGAAAATCTCAGTAAAGAGCAGAATGCGCGAAACGCGCAGAACTCCCTCCCTGCGGTGAGAGCTTTGCCCCGCAGCCGATTCCGATCATCGATCGAGCCAGTGGTCCACGTCGAGCTCCCGCGCGTCGCTCAGCGCCGAGGCCTGGCAGCCGAAGCCGACCACGGTGCTGCCGTCGTCGAGCACCACCGAGCCGAGCGTCATGGGTGCGGGCAGCCGGGTGAGGAAGGTTCCCAGCGCCGCGGGTGCGAGTCGCCAGAGCTCGCCGCGGATGCCGCGGCCGTGGTCGGTGTCGTGGACGAGGCCCGGCTTGGGCGGCGTCGTCGCGAGCTCCACCAGCCGGTACTCGTCGGCGGTCCGGATCTCCCCCGCCCAGTACGCCCCGAGCGAGGTCAGCTCGTGCTCGAGCGGCTGTCCACGCAGGTGCGCGCCGAAGACCGCCAGGTCCACCGCGCCGGCGAGGTCGAGGTTCCACGGCGCCACGGGCTGCGCGCCGGTGATCCGAGCCGCGAGGTCAAGCGCGACCCCGTCGTGGCCCGCAGGAGCCAGCACCGTGATGCCGAACTGCGCGCCGTCGGCGGTCTCCCCCGCCGGGACGGCGACGCCGCACAGGTCGAGGAGGTTGCAGAAGTTGGTGTAGGTCCCCAGCTCCGCGTTCACCCCGACCGGGTCGGCGGCCACCTCGGCGAGGGTCGGGTGGCGCGGCGCGGTGGGCACCATGAGCCCGGCGAAGCCGTCGAACAGCGCCGCGGCGCGCGCGGCGACGGCGCGCAGCTCGGCCTGGTCGGAGGCCAGACGGTGCGCGGGAAGGTCGCGCGCGGCGCGCACGATGCCGGCCACCGTCGGGTCCAGTCCCGCGTCGTCGCCCGCCGCGGTGACGAATCCGCCCACCGCGCTGTACCGCTCGGCGACCAGCGCGCCGTCGTACAGGAGCTTGGCGGCGGCGAGCAGCTCGGAGACGTCGACGGGCTTGACCCGCAGCCCGGCCGCCTCGGCGCGGGCGACGGCACCGTCGAAGGCCTCCCGCCAGGCAGTGGGTAGGGCGGGGAGCTCGGCGGGGATCGCGAGCGCCGCGTCGGGTGCGGCGGCGAACGGGGTGTCGGCGGCCCACCGGCGGGTGCCGGTGGCGCCCATGACCGACATGGCGAGGTTCGCCGTGGTGACGTCGCGGGCGAACACCGTGACGCAGTCGTACGACGCGCACGCGGGCACGACCCCGTCGGTGCCGACGACGCCGATCGTCGGCTTGATGCCGACGATGCCCTGCAGCCCGGCCGGCACGCGGCCCGAGCCCGCGGTGTCGGTGCCGATGGCGATGTCGGCGTAGTCGAGGGCCACGGCGACGGCCGATCCGGAGCTCGACCCTCCCGAGACGTGTTCGGGTCGCCGGGAATCCCGGACGGCGCCGTAGGGGCTGCGGGTGCCGACGAGGCCGGTGGCGAACTGGTCGAGGTTCGTCTTGCCGATCACCACCGCGCCGGCGGCGCGCAGAGCGGCGACGGCTGCGGCGTCGGTCTCGGGACGGTAGGCGTAGCCGGGGCAGGCGGCGGTGGTCGGCAGACCTGCCACGTCGACGTTGTCCTTCACGGCGAGGACGATGCCCGCGAGCGGCCCGCCCGCGGCGAGCGATGCGGTGTACTCGGCGGCGACCTCCTCCTCGGGGCGCAGGGAGAGGAAGGCCTCGGGGCGGTCGTCGGCGGCGATGCGCCGGTAGATGTCGGCGACGCGGGTCATGCTGCGCTCCTCGTGAACTCGCCGGCGGCCGCCCACCGGCCGCGCTCCTCGTCGCGGGCGATCTCCATCGCGGACCGTACCCGGGCGATGTCGTCGGCCTCGCGGGCCAGGAAGGCGCGGTGCGCGGAGAGCGAGAAGGATCCGGGCGTGATGTCGACGGAGCCGCGGCCGGCGGCTGTGTCGGCGCGCAGGTCCGCGAGCTCCTCGGTGCCGACGGGATACCAGCTGATCCGGTCGAAGTGCCGCAGCAGCCAGGGGTGTTCGGGCTCGAAGCCGCCCGCCCTGAGCGGGTGCCGGTGGTTCCACACCTGCGTCGTCCGGCCCACGAACTGGTAGCCGCCGGGCCCCTCCATGCCGTAGATGCACAGGTACGCGCCGCCGATGCCGACGGCGTTCTCCGGCGTCCAGGTGCGCGCGGGGTTGTACTTGGTGGTCACCAGGCGGTGCCGCGGGTCGAGCGGGACGGCCACGGGCGCACCGAGGTACACGTCGCCGAGGCCCAGCACGAGGTACGAGGCGTCGAAGACGATCCGCTGCACGTCCTCGACGGAACGGAGGCCGTTCATGCGGCGGATGAACTCGATGTTCCACGGGCACCACGGAGCGTCGCCGCGGACGCCGAGGACGTACCGCTCGATCGCCTCACGGGTGCTCGGGTCGTCCCAGGAGAGCGGCAGGGAGACGGTGCGGCTCGGCACGATCATGTCGTCCGCGGCGGGGAGCTGCGACTCCGCCTCGCGGATCCAATCGAGGGCCGCGGGCTGGCTCAGCGCGGTCGGGTCGAACTTCACCTGCAGGCTGCGCACGCCGGCGGTGAGATCGATCAGGCCCCGCGGAGATTCGGCGCGCAGCCGCTGCTCGAGCGCGTGGACGCGGGCCCGCGACTCCAGGTCCAGTGTCATGGCGCCGTACTCGACGAGGATGTTGTCGTCGCCCGAGCGGCGGTAGGTGATGGTGGTTTCGGCGTCGGCCGTCATGGAGCGGGCGAGGACGCCGTCGTCGGCGTCGCCGCCGGCGGACAGCACGACGGGCAGGTTCGCGCGCCGTGCGGTGCCGACGGCGCCGGGCGAGGCGGCCGCGGCGGCGCGGACGGGGACGAAACGCACGGCATCGCCGGGGCGGAGCTGCCCCAGCTTCCAGCGATCGGCCGTGGTCACGGTGACCGGGCAGACGAAGCCGCCCAGGCTGGGGCCGTCGGGGCCCAGCAGGATCGGGGTGTCGCCGGTGAAGTCCAGTGCGCCCACGGAATACGCGTTGTCGTGGATGTTCGACGGGTGCAGGCCGGCCTCGCCGCCGTCGGGGCGGGCCCACTCGGGCTTGGGGCCGATGAGCCGGACGCCGGTGCGGTCGGAGTTGAAGTGCACCTCGTAGGCCGTGCCGTAGAGGGTCGCGATGTCGGCATCGGTGAAGTACTCGGGGGCGGAGTGCGGTCCGACGGTGACCGCGAGCTGCCACTGGGTGGTGAACGCGGGGACCTCGTCGTCGAGGATGCGGCGCGGGGCGGTGACGGCGGCGGTGCCGAGGGGCAGTTCGTCGCCGGCGGCGAGGGTCCGGCCGTCGTGGCCGCCGAACTTCCCCAGCGTGAACGTCGAGGCGCTGCCGAGGTACTCGGGCACCGTCACCCCGCCGCGGACGGCGAGGTACACGCGCATGCCGAGCGATCCGGTGGCGCCGACGGCGAGCTGCTGCCCTGGCAAGAGTTCGACGGGCGCCCAGGTGGGGACGGGCGTCCCGTCGACGGTGACCGTGACGGGGGCGCCCGTGACCGCGACGGTGGTGGGTTCGTCGACGGTGACGGCGAGGCCGCCGAGGGTGCACTCGAATTCCGGTGCGCCCTCGTCGTTGCCGACGGCCAGGTTGGCGAGGCGGAAGGAGAGGTCGTCCATCGGGCCGGACGGCGGGACCCCGATCGACCAGTAGCCGGCGCGGCCGGGCCAGTCCTGCACGGTGGTCATCGGGCCGGGGCGGATAACGGTGAGGGTCGTCATGCGGCGGCCTCCGAGATCTCGAGTTCGACGGCGGTGGGGTCGAAGCCGTTGCAGGGGTTGTTGATCTGCGGGCAGTTGGAGATCAGCACGAGGGTGTCGATCTCGGCGCGGAGCACCACCTTCTTCCCCGGGGCGGAGAGTCCGTCGACGATGCCGAGCGTGCCGTCGGGGTCCACGGGGACGTACATGTAGAAGTTGACGTTGCCCACCAGGTCGCGCTTGCCGAGGCCGTGCCGGCTGCCCTCGATGAGGAAGTTCTCGACGCAGGCGTGCTGGTGCTTGGTGTGGTGGCCGTAGCGCAGCGTGTTGGACTCCTGGGAGCAGGCGCCGCCGAGGGTGTCGTGGTGGCCGACCTCGTCGTCGACGATGGTCATCATCGGGCGCGACTCCTGGTCGCGGATCACGGTTCCGGCGCCCAGGAAGATGTTGCCCTGGCCGAGGATCGTCTGCTGGGCGCTGTAGCGGACGGTGTGGTCGTGCGCGCCGTAGAAGAGGGTGTCGACGGCCTGGTTGCCGTGCAGGTCGGTCATGGTGAGGGTGTGGCCGGCGGGGACGATGCCCGACCAGGGCGCCCGCGGGGTGACGGTGGCGATCATGGTTGGTCCTTCGGTCGGTTTTCGGCGGTCAGCGCGCGGCGCGGTGGGCGTCCTCGGAGTTCGCCACGGCGCGCTGGTATTCGGGGTCGGTGTCGGTGGCGGCGACGAGCGCGGCCAGGTCGTCGTCGGCGCGCCAGGCCATCACCTCAAGCAGGCCGGTGTCGAAGGTCGGCGACGGGTCGAGCGGGTGGGCGGTGTTCGCGACGGCGACGATGCACGGCAGGTGCAGCACGAGCTCCACCGTCTTGCCCGCCCCCGCGCTGCCGGTGGAGGCGAGGGCACCGTCGGCCTCCACGGTGACGCCGTGGAAGAAGGAGACGGACGGGGCGACGTCGGTGGGCGTGAGGCCGTGCTTGGCGGCGGCGAGCACGAGCAGTTCGCGGCCGGCGGGGCTGTCCGAATGCGCCTCCCCCGCGCCGTACTTGGCGGTGTTGGTGGCGAGCGTGGTGGTGCCGCAGAGGGCGTCGTGGTGGCCGGAGTCGTCGGCGACGACGGTGGCGAGCACGCGCCCCTGGTCGGAGAGCAGCGGGTGGCCCGCGCCGATGTAGGCCTGCCACGGCACCTTGACGGTGTCGGCGACGTTGAGCCGTTCCCAGGGGGCGTCGGCGCGCCAGAGGAGGATGTTCGCGCAGGCGGTGCCGACGGTGTCGGTCAGGCGGATTCGGGTGCCGCGCGCCAGCACCTTCGAGGTGTAGCGGCCGCCCGGGACGGTCTCCGCCCAGGTGAGGGCGTCGGCGGGCACGCCGGCGGGCGGGTCGGGCCAGGCGGTGGCGGGCACCGTCGGCATGCCTTCGACGCGGGTGTCGGCCTGGGCGCGGGCGTGGTCGCGGGCGCCCTGGGTGGTGGCGGTGGACTCGGCGATGGCAGTCACGTCAGATGCCTTTCGTGGCGGGGAGGTTCGGGAGGACGGCGGTGACGGGGCGCGGGTGCGCGCGGCGCGGGAAGCAGGCGATGCCCGCGATGACGACGACCGCGATGGTGATCGGGCCGGCCCACTGCAGGAGCGGGGATTGGCCTGTGGGGTCGTAGATCTCGGCGCGCGGCCAGGCGAGGTTGATCACCATCGCTCCGCCGTAGAGGACAGCGGCGGCGTTGATCGGCACTCCCCAGCGGCCCAGGGTGAAGACGGGCTTCCCCTCGGAGTCGCGGACGGTGGCGCCGTGCGGCCAGCCGCGGAGCCGCTGGTAGAGCATCGGCACCGTCACCGACAGGTAGGCGAGGTAGATGAGCACGATGCACACGCTGGCGAGGGTCGCGAAGATCGCGGGGTTGCCCACGTTGACCAGCAGGACGGCGACGCAGAGGACGCCGATGAGTACGGCCGGGGCGACGGGCGCCTGGGTGCGCGGGTTCACGCGGGAGAGCTGGTCCGAGAACGGGAGCCGGTGGTCGCGGGCCATGGAGAAGATGAGGCGGCTGCACGCGGTCTGGATGGCGAGCGTGCAGATGAAGACGGCCACAGCCACGTCGACCAGGAGGACCTTGCCCCAGAACGAGCCGAGGACGGACTGGAGCACGTAGGGCAGGCCGCCGGTGGCGAGCTCCTCCCCCAGCGTCGGCGCGGCCATGAGGGCGGTGATCAGCATGAGGCCGCCGCCGACCGCCGAGGCGGTGAGGGCGAATCGGATGGTGCGCGGCGCGACGCGGCGGGGGTTGACGGTCTCCTCGGCGAGCTCGCCCGCCGAGCCGAAGCCGACCATGACGTAGGCGGCCATGAGGCCGGAGACGATGAAGGCGCCCAGGTAGCCGCCCGAGCTGGTCGTGGTCGCGTGCGAAATGTCGAAGACGACCTGGGGCCCGCGCTGGGCATGCATCGCGAGGGCGCCGATGACGGCGACCACGCCGACGAGTTCGCAGGTGACGCCGATGGCGTTGATGCGGCTCATCCAGTGCACGCCGATGCAGTTGATGGTGGTGGTGACGATCAGGAGGACCGTGCCGAGCAGGACAGCGTTGGCCGCGCCGCTGGAGCTGGTGAGGGACGGGTCGTCGCCGATGATCTGGAAGCCCGACCACACGGTGGGCAGCACCACCTGCAGCGCGATCGCGGCCGCCGCGGCGGTGACGATCTGCGCGAGGATCATGAACCAGCCGCCGAACCAGCCGACCACCTCGCCGCCGAGGCGCCGCGACCACTGGTAGATCGCGCCGGAGATCGGGTAGCGGGCAGCCATCTCGGCGAAGCACAGCGCCACGAGGAACTGGCCGACGTAGACGAGGGGCCAGGTCCAGAAGAAGGCGGCCCCGCCCAGCGAGTAGCCGAGGCCGAACAGCTGGAAGATGGTGGTGAGGATGGACACGAAGGAGAACCCGGCGGCGAACGACGCGAACGTCCCGAGCGAGCGGCGCAGCTGCGGTTGATAGCCGAGCTGGGCCAGATCGTCCGAATCATGGTGTCGGGGTTGGGTGGTTGTCATGGGCGGCTTCCCTGTCGGAGCTCTATCTGTCAGTTGATAGAAAACCGTTCTCCGGGGTCACCCGGATTGCCCCGCTGTAAGGACTGGGAAAACCGGCGCTACGAACATGTTTCGTGGCGGGTAGCCTGGCCGCTGTGACGGAGGCGAACAGCGGGGGCGGCGGTGGAGCCGGCGGCGGGGCGGAAACCGCAGGTAAGCGGGGGCGTCCGCGGGCGAACGACCCGCGCCGGCCCGGCGCCACCGCCGTCGACGAGATCCTCGACGCGGCGGCCGAGCTGTTCACGCAGCGCGGGTACGCGGCCACCTCGACGCGGCAGATCGCCGAGGCCGTGGGCATCCGGCAGGCCTCGCTGTACCACTACTTCCCCACCAAGGGCGAGATCCTGACCGCGCTCCTGGAGGCGACGGTGCAGGCACCGCTCGCACTCGCACGCTCCGTGGTCTCTGCCGACGGTTCGCCTCTGGACCGCCTACTGACGTTGGCCCGGTCCGACGCCGGGCAGCTGCTGGCGGCTCGGTACAACCTGGGTGCGCTCTACCACCTGCCCGAGCTGGCGGCCGACGAGTTCGCCGAGTTCCGCGCCGACCGGGCGGAGCTGGCCTCGCACTATCGCTCCCTGGCCGCCGCTGTTCTGGGCGACGACGGCGACCCGCGTGTGCTCCTGCCGTTCCGGCTCGTGGAGTCCGTCATCGGCCTGCGGTCCGACGGTGCCGTCGGCTCTGGTTTTGCTGCGGCCTTCGACGGCGACGGCGTGGTCGACGCGATCTGTCGGGCGATTCAGCGGGTGTTGGCGTAGCCGTCGATCACGGCGCCTTCGAGATCGCCAGCGTCGCCCACTCGATCGCCTTGTTGCACTCGTCCACGAGACCTCGTGAAGGACTCCTCATACTCCCCACTGTGTAAGCGGAGTGGATGATCGCGTTCTGGGACATGAACGAAGCGAAGCATCCCGCATCACGCTCGGTAGTTAGGATTACCGTCTTCCCGTTGATCACACGATCAGGCTGCCAGGGCCGACGACTTTGCTTCGCCTTGTACGCGGCAAGGGAGGTCTCATTACCAAGTTCCTGGCTGAAGAATGCCGTCCCGTCGGGTGACTGCCATTGGCACCCGCGATAGTTGGGAGCGGTCGAAATCATGACATCTTCCAGAGTGCGCGGATCAGCCCCAAGCGCTCGCAGTTCGTCGTCACTGTATGCCGTACAGGGTTCGAAGCTCGTGCCGTCGTTCCGCTCGTTGGTGCGCCCTTCGTACTTCGGGACGAACGGCAGTGGCCGCGCGCTCGTTGTCGCGGGGCCGCGCTCGGGGACGGCCTCGCCGTCCACCGACACTGCGCACGCGGACACGAGCATTGCAGCGGCCACGACCACGGCCCCGCACCAGCGCCTCAGGTCCACCGAACCTTGCCAATTCCGTCAGCGTTCTCGAGCTCGGTGTCCCCCAGGTCTTTGGCTATCTGACGTAGTGCCCCGGCGATCGTCCTAGACTCAGCCGCTTCACGTGCGAAGTTCTGTACTACCGAATGGTCATGGTCGTGTACTGCGACACCAATGTTGTACGTGGCTGCGCGCCCCTCGATCGTGTCACCGAGGTAGTTGACTCGACCGACCCGGTCAAGCGAGACGATGATCGCGTCGAGCCTCTTCGCATGCCGATCATGCGCCTTGGCGAGCTCCTCGATCGGGTCGCCGTCGAGAACCATGTTCGGACGGTCGGCGATGCGCTGCTCCGCCTCCTGACGGATCTTGTCCGCGTCGGGATTCCCCATGATTCCTCCGATCGTCACCGGCAGGCGAGCACGCGCCCTCATCAATTGGACGCACCAGCTCGGCGATCGGTTCCCAACTCGTCCACCGAGCAGAGAAGGGGCGCGGCCGATGCGGCCACGCCCCTCCTCACGTTGAGCTCAGTCCGTCTTCACCTCGCTGCGGTCGCCCGACCACAGGGTGTGGAAGGTACCCGACTTGTCGACGCGCTTGTAGGTGTGCGCGCCGAAGAAGTCGCGCTGCCCCTGGACGAGGGCGGCGGGCAGGCGGTCGACGTTGAGCGAGTCGAAGTAGCTCAGCGCCGTCGCGAAACCCGGCACCGGCACGGCGGCCTGCGTGGCGGTGATGACGACCCGGCGCCACGCCTCCTCGCCGTCGCGGATGGCCTGCGCGAAGTACGGTGCCTCGAGCAGGGTGTTGAGGTTCGGGTTCTCGGCGTAAGCGTCTGCCAGGACGTTGAGGAACTGGGCGCGGATGATGCAGCCGCCGCGCCAGATCTTGGCGACGGCGCCCTTGTCGATGTTCCAGCCGTACTTCTCCGCGCCGGCGATGATCGCGTCGAAGCCCTGGGCGTAGGCGACGATCTTGGAGGCGTACAGGGCCTTCGCGACGTCGTCAACAAAGGAATCGTCGACCCGCGGCGCCGTGGGGCGCTCGATGCCCAGCGCGCGGACCGCGTCGCGCTGCGCCCGCTTGGACGAGACAGCGCGGCCGAAGACGGCCTCGGCGACGCCGCCGACCGGCACGCCCAGGTCGAGGGCGGTCTGCACGGTCCAGACGCCGGTGCCCTTGCTGCCGGCCTGGTCGGTGACGATGTCGACGAAGGGCTTGCCGGTCTCCGCGTCGACGTGCTTGAGGATGTCGATGGTGATCTCGATGAGGTAGCTGTTGAGCGGCCCCTCGTTCCACGTGGCGAACAGGCCCGAGATCTGGGCGGGCGTGTAGCCGGCCACGTTGCGCAGCAGGTCGTAGGCCTCGCCGATGAGCTCCATGTCGGCATATTCGATGCCGTTGTGGATCATCTTGACGAAGTGGCCGGCGCCGTCGGTGCCCACGTGGGTCACGCAGGCCTCCCCCTCGGCGACCGCGGCGATCGACGCGAGGATCGGGCCGAGGGTCTCGTACGACTCGGCGGTGCCGCCGGGCATGATCGACGGGCCCTTGAGCGCGCCCTCTTCTCCGCCGGAGATGCCGGCGCCGACGAAGTGGATGCCCGTCGGCGCGATCTTCGCCTCGCGGGCGATGGTGTCGTGGAAGTTGGCGTTGCCGCCGTCGACGATGATGTCGCCAGGCTCGAACCGCTCCTTGAGCTGCTCGATCACCGCGTCCGTGCCCGCGCCGGCCTGGACCATGATGATCGCGGTGCGCGGCTTCGCGAGGCTGGCGACGAACTCGTCGATGGTGTCGCTGGCAACGAAGTTCGCCTCGGGGTGGTTCTTCGCGACCTCGTGCGTTTTCTCCGGCGAGCGGTTGTAGATCGCGACGGTGTTGCCCTCCCGGGACGCCAGGTTGCGGGCCAGGTTCGAGCCCATCACCGCCATCCCCACCACACCGATGTTCGCCTTGGCGTCATTGCTGCTCATCGCTTGTTCGTCCCTCTTCCTCGTGGTGGTTCACACTCGGCCCCTACGTTACGTCCCCATGCCCGACGGTGCCCCCACCTCACCTGTTCTTCGGGCGGTGCCTCTTCGCCTTCTCGACGACGGCCTTGATCTCCGCTGCCGCGACCGCCGGGTCCTCGTGTTCCCACACGCGGATCACCGTCCAGCCGGCTTCCTCGAGACGCTGGTTGGTGTCCTCGTCCCTGGCACGGTTGTTCGCAACCTTGGTCGCCCAGAACTGCGCGTTGGTCTTACTCACCGAGTGATGCTCCGGGCATCCGTGCCAGAAGCAACCGTCCAGGTAGACCGCCACCTTCAGGCGCGGGAACACCAGGTCCGCACGACGTCGCGCTAGTTCGCGAAGCGGGGCTCTGTCGACGAAGAAGCGCAACCCCCGACGGTGCACTTCCCGACGCAGCGCCAACTCCGGCCCTGTGTCCCTGCGACGGTTCGATTGCATCGAGCGGCGCACACCGCCGTCGGTGGCCCATGAATCCATATCCCCATCATCGATCACGATCGAGAACCCACAATCGTCTCCGTGTCCGAGATGTGTGCCCTGGAACACGATGCGGCCGTCCACTCCTTATGCTGAGTCGGCAAAGCGGCTTTATCGGACCGGGGAGAGTGTCAAGCGCAGTGGATGGACAGTTCGAAGGTCAGTACGAGGTCTTCCAGGATCTACTAGATTCCTCGACACCCGAGCAGGCTCTCAAGAAGCTCGCACTCTTCGGAGCCACCCGGGACGTCATCGAGAGGATTCGGGCTCGACACGAAGCGGATGTGATCTCGGTCCGTGACCGCGGCATCGCTCCCATGGTGGTGCGGAACAACCGTGCGACCTGGTACACCGGCCCACGCGAAGGCGACAGACATTGGGAATCACTCAAAGCGCGTCTAGCTGCGAGCGGGTGGTCGGACACTTCGATAGATGCGCTCGACCGTTCCTCCAGCCAGGTCATGGAGCAGCTGAACCACCCGAAAGAGGCGGCCTTCTCCAGCCGTGGGCTCGTACTCGGCCACGTGCAGTCCGGCAAGACCACCAATTTCACCGCCGTGATGGCCAAGGCTGCCGACAGCGGTTACAAGCTCTTCATCGTGCTCGCCGGCATTCACAACAGCCTTCGCCGGCAGACCCAGGCTCGGCTGATGAAGGACCTGATCGATGAAAACGAAGCGTCATGGATGCAGCTCACCGTCGCGGACAGGGACTTCACGCCGCCTTCGTCGGGCGCGGTGTCGTACTTCGCGCAAACGAACCGGCAGCATGTCCTCTGCGTCGTGAAGAAGAACGCGCCCGTTCTCCGCAAGTTCCGTGATTGGTTGGCGTCGGCGTCCGATCACCTCGCTCAGGTGCCGACGCTGATCATCGACGACGAGGCGGACCAGGCGACCGTAGCGTCCCCGACCCTCAATCCCTTGATCCTCGAGATCATGGACAAGCTCCCGAAGGCCGCTTACGTGGGCTACACCGCGACACCGTTCGCGAACCTCCTGATCGATCCGAGTTCAGACGACCTGTACCCGAGAGATTTCATCATCAGTCTCCCGAAGCCCGAAGGCCACTTCGGAACGGAGGTCCTGTTCGGTCGGGATCTGTTGGACGACGAGGACGCCGAGGATCTCGACGTCGGATACGACATGATCCGCACCATCGACGACGACGAAGTCGACCTGGTACGCCCGCGCACGAAGGCCGACAGGGAGTCGTTCGTACCCGACATCAGCGGCCAGCTGCGGACTGCGATCTTGTACTTCTGGATGGCAACCGCGGCCCGACGAGTCAGGCGGATCGGGAACAAGCACTCCACGATGCTCATTCACACGAGCGTGAACACCGAGGTCCACAACAGCTTCAGGGAACCGCTGGACGCGCTCCGCTGGAGTGTCTTCAAGAGTATCGAATCGAGCGGCGCCATCATCGACGAGCTCCGCGCGCTGTGGGAGCAGGAGACCGCCGCGGTTCCCGCGGTTGAGTTCGATCGCACGGCCGTTCCCTTCGACGAGATCCTGCCTCTCCTCCCCCGCGTTCTCGACGACTGCCGAATCATTCTCGACAACGCGACCAGCAAGGTACGTCTCGACTACGAGGGCGACCCTGTCGTGGCGATCGCAGTGGGTGGCAACACCCTTTCACGTGGCCTGACGCTCGAGGGCCTGGTCGTCAGCTACTTCGTCCGGTCGGTATCCGCGTACGACACGCTGCTCCAAATGGGCCGCTGGTTCGGCTACAGGATCGGGTACGAGGACCTCCCCCGCGTGTGGATGACCGCCGACCTGCAGTCCTGGTTCCAGCACCTCGCGACTGTTGAATCCGAGATCCGACGCGACATCGAGATGTACATGACGGGCGACGTGACGCCGATGACCTTCGCGGTCAGGATCCGCACTCACCCCTCGCTGGGAGTCACCTCGGCCGCGAAGATGACGAATGCGGTCACTGCCTCCGCTGCATACGGCGGCCATCGTGTCCAGACCCACGTGTTCGATCTCGATCGGGCCGTACTCCTGCGGAACCAGACTGCGGCGAAGACGCTCCTCAACCGTCTGATCCGCGAAGGATTCAGCCTGAAACACGACGAGCGGGAAGACCGATTCGTGATCAACGGCGTGCCGAAGAGCGAGGTACTGGACTTTCTGAAGGACTACAGCTTCTTCGACGATTCTCCGGAGCAGAGAGTGGGCGACAAGGGCCTCCGCACCCTGCTCACCGAGTACATCGAGAAACGAGCAAAGGCAGGGTCGCTCCACACGTGGAACATCGCCGTGATCGGACGCGGTGCGAAGGTCGGGTCGCTCGACCAGGCCGATCGCTTCGAGTTGGCGCCGGGAATCGCCCCCGCTCGAGTCACCCGTTCGCAGCTGTCCGGCGAGCTCCACGACATCAAGACCCTGATGAGCCGTGCTGACGCGGCGGTCGACCTGGATCTGTCGAAGCAGAAGGGAACGCTCACCGAACCGAAGATCCAGGAGCTGCGAACTGAGCAGGCTCCCGACCGCGGGCTACTGACCATCTACGTCATCGACAAGGAATCGTCGCCAGGGCGGCCGGCCCGTGGCGAGAACCGCCGTGTGGAATTGAATGCTCCCGAGCATGTCATAGGAATCGGCATCGTCTTCCCCAACGTCAGCGGCGACGACAGCACGGTCGAGAACTCTTACGTCAGCGCGGCGATTCCCGAACTCGAGGAGGACGACGTCGCGGCGCTCGACAGCGAAGATCTCGGAGATTCCGTTGGCGCGTGACATCCAGGGGATTCTGAGCGAGCACTGGTCACGCCACCTCGACGAGCCTGCTACCGAGGCTCAACTTCGGACGTCCGCGCTGCCCGTCCCTACCCCGGCAGGGCCCGTACTCGCGGCGACCGACACCGAGGGTAATCGGCATATCCTGGTGCCGATTCCACCCAACCAACGGTCACGACGGACCATCGACGGCGCGAACCTCCAGGTGCGAGAGAGCGCGATCGAATCCGAGCGCGACTACCAGCGCTACCTCGACGTATGCACCGTGAACCGCCGCCTCGACAGCCTCTTCAACGACCTCGGCGCCGATCTCCTCGTAGCGATCGAGTCCGCCCCGGACCGTGCCGTTGCCGCGGCGAACGACGTGCTCTCGAGGTGGAGAGCACTTTTTGCACCTGCCCCCAGAGCTCTCAGCACCGACCAAATAGTCGGCCTCTTCGGCGAACTACTCACCTTGCAGACCTTGCTCGAATCGTCCCCTTCGGCGACGGACACCTGGCTCGGACCGCTCGGAAAACCGCACGATTTCGTTTCCGCCGCCGGCGACATCGAAGTGAAATCCACAGCCGATCCCGAGAGCAATCGCACCCGGATACACGGGATCGACCAGCTCGACAGAATCGATGAACGACCGTTGTTCGTCCAGTGGGTTCGGGTTCGTACCGACCCCACGGGCGAGTCCCTGGTGGAACTCGCACTACGAATCAGCGAGGCCGTCGACGACCGAGAGTTGTTCTTCGAACGCCTCGCCGCCGCCGGTGTGACACCTGCCGACCAGGAGCGATACCCCGAACGATTTGCAGTCGTGGAGACGGTCACGATTCCCGTCAAGGATTCTTTCCCGAGGATCACGCCCGACGCACTCGGGAGAGTCGACATCGCGCTACCGATCTACGCGGTCGAGTACTCGATCGACTTGCCGGTAGCCGATGCACTGACGCCACCGAAGACACGCGAACTGATGGCGAAGGTCGCACAGGGGGCAGCCCAGTGATCGGATGGTATTCACAGAGGTTTCCTCCGGGCGGAGCTTCTGCTGCTGAGGGGATTCGCAATCAGCTCGGCCAGCCCAAGTTGAATCCTCTCACGGTCCTCGTGCGTGAAGCCGCGCAGAACAGCTGGGACGCTCGCACGGGCGACGGCCCCGTGCGATTCTCGCTCGCGCTGACTGATCTTCCCGCAGGTGTTGCACCGGTGTGGCGGCGTCTGCTGCTCGGCCAGGACGCGCCTTCGAAAGCACATCTGCCGCTGCGAACGACACTCGACCGACAACGCCTCCGAATACTGACGATCTCCGATCGTGGTACTCGCGGCCTCGGCGGCCCTACTCGCGCGGACAATGCCATCGTCGACAACAACGACTTCGTCTCGTTCGTCCGAAACGTGGGGGAACCTCGTAACACCGACTTCGGTGGCGGCACCTACGGGTTCGGCAAGGGAATCTTCTATCGGCTGTCACGCTGCGGCACAGTCGTGATCCACACCCGTTGCCAGGGGGTGAACGGTCGCGAGACTCGCCTCATCGCATGCAGTCTGTGGCAGAGCTACACCGTCGGCGAGGGAATGTCAGGACAGCGCTACACCGGACGCCACTGGTGGGGTGACGTATCGGGCGAGATCATCGAACCGCTCGTCGGCGAGCAAGCCGAGTCCGTCGCGAAGCAGCTACGTCTCACCGCATTCGCGGACGACGAGACCGGGACGTCGATCACCATCATCGACCCGGACCTCGACATGGACCCGGAGGATCCGGATTCAGATGCGGAATCGGCAGCCGAGTGGATGGCGAACGCTATCGCCTGGAATCTATGGCCGAAGATGCTCAAAAACGAATCCCGAGGCACGACAGCGATGGAGTTCGCAGTCACCCTCAATGGCAGCGATGTCGAGATTCCCGACCCGACGACAAGCCGTCCGCTCAGCACCTTCGTCCATGCCTACCGCGCGCTATCGGGCCCGGATGGCACTCCGATCGCAAGCGCTCGCCCCAAGCAGCACCTGGGGACCCTGGCAGTCCAGCCCAGCATCTCACCTCCGTTCGAGCCGAGCGCCGTCGCGGAAGAGTGCGGATTCGACGGCACGACTCACCACATCTGCCTACTCAGGACGCCCGAGCTGGTGGTCAAGTACCTTGCAGGTCCGAAGACCGGGAACCGTATGGTCGGCTATTCCGGCGTCTTTCGTGCTGCTGATGAGGTCGACGATGTCTTTGCGAGCGCCGAACCGCCCACGCACGACGATTGGGTATCGACCCACCTGGACGTACCTCAGCGAACGTACGTGAACGTAGCGCTGAAGCGTTTGAAGGACGCCGCAGGCAAGCACGTGGGTGAACTTCAGCCCGGGACGGACGGCCAGTCGTCCACCGCTGCACTGGGCTCCGCCTCGATTCTGCTGTCCGATCTCGTGCTTGGCGTCGGAGCTCGACCAGCGGCTCGAACCTCCACGCTCGCCGAACGCGTCGGGATGACGAACCGCGGCTCGAATGGCTCCGGGGGCGCTCCGGACTTCGGCGAGTCGTCGAGCAACTCCAGCGACGACAGGTCTTCCGACCGTTCCGAAACCTCGACCAACTCGAACGAAAGTCCCGGAAAACGATCACATCGCCGGACTCGGAAGCCCCGAATCGAGTACCACGGAGCTCCCTCGTACCTCTACCTGAACGGTGAGCCTGTTCTGTCCCAGGAATTCGCCGTCGAACACCGCGTTCCCGTCACCGTAGGGGCGGTACTCGAGGTCGCCATCGCCGGCGGACGCGAGAAACGAAGCGAAGCACCGGCCGGTGCTCCTGTGCCTCAGGTCAGGGGGTGGTGCCGACTCGACGGCAGCGATTTCACCGGCACCCCGACGCTCGCTCATCCCGGTGACGGCTCGGTGTGGACCCTGCTGGTTCGGCCGGCGGTAGACACCACCACAGAGATCACCCTCACAGCCGCACAGGCGGAGGATGCCGATGCCTAACGTTGCGCTGCCGTACAAGATCCCGGCCGCATCCCGGATACTCGCATCTCCATGGCTTCTCGTCATCGGCCAAGCAGAGCTCGGAGAGCTACCGAACGAGATCCCCGAGTGGGATTACAATACCGACCTCCAGATCTCACGCCGGGTGCGCCTGGACCTCCCGGCGATCTACAGCGATGCGGAGCTTCCCCCTTCCACGCCCCTGCACACATCCGTCGTGTGGGAGTCGAGCGGGTCGCGTCAACGACGGCGGGCGTTCCAGCAGCTGGTCGACGGCCGGCACGAGATCGACATCGACTGCACGCTCTACGGATCCGAGATCGGCGGGACCCTCACGATCAGGACGATCGTGTGTCTCGCAGAACCACGATCACTTCCCGTCGCACCGTTCACCGCACACCTCCCCGGATCGGTGCTCTGGGACGAGTCGACCACGGTTCGACTCGAGGATGACGCTCCCCAATTCCCCGTCACCATTATCGATTTCGCGCTGACCAACCTTCCCGAGCAGTCCACCTGGTTCGTCCAGATCGCCGGGGATCTCGACAGCGCGGCTATGGGATCCCTGCTGCTGTGCATCAACCAATCCAATGGTGCTGTCGCCGCGGCGTTCGAGAACGCCTCGACTGCCTCTGCGGATCAACTCGCCACCATCCGCTCCGTCCACGCGGATGTCGCGCGGCAGCTCGTCGAACACGCACTCAGCGATGCGGACTTCGATCACGATGTCGACTACCCGGACGAGAGCCTCGGGCGAATGCTCCAGTCGTTGGTCCAGCGCCTGTTCCCCGATCAAGATGTCCAAGACCTCCGCGTCCGAAGGAACACTCTGCCGACGTTGTTCAGCGCTGAGGTGCAGGGAGCGGTGCACACCATCGGAGGCAAAGCATGACTCAGCTGTATCCCCGTCTCCTACCCGCCGCTGCGGAGCAACTGTTCGCCGAGCAGGCGAACTCGTCGATCAGCGACCTGTCCCGGGGAGCGAGGACGGCACATCCAGCCGCGGTGTTCGTCGCTACCGGAGGGACGCGGGTCGCCGAGGCTGATCTGAACCAACATCGGAAAGCCGTCCTCTCGCTCGCACTCGAGTCCGGGTTTCCCGAGTCGACGTCAGCAGACGATCGGAACCGTTTCGACATCGTTGTCGCGCGCTACCTCCACTCCGAACTCGCCATGGTGCCGGCGGAGGCGAGTTCAGGAGACGTCTGGGCGTTCTTCGCCGCCGTTCTCCTTCCGGACGTCACGCATTGGCGCTTTCCCAACCCGATCCGTGACAGAGTGTTGGGCACTGACCTCACCCGGCACACTTTCGGACGGCTCTGGTGGCGCGCTCAGCTCGTTTGGTCCAACACCTCGTCGGATCCGTACGAGGCGCTGGAGATGATCGGCGGCGAAGCCTTCGGACAGATTTACGAGCGCCGAGCTTCACTCGGCGCTAGCCCCGCTCTTGTACGCGCAATCGTCACTGTCTGGTCAGAATTCGGATCCGATGACCGGAAGCGAGACCTCCTACGCGACTTCCTGAAACGAATCCTGCGGTTGACGACCTTCGTCTCGTTCGAGAGCATGGACACACCTCAGATTCGCGAGCTACTCCGAAACATTCTGCAGGCGACAAATGAAGCGCGTCATCGATAGTGCCGACGCCGCCGTCGCCCTGATTCCTGCCCTCAAAGCGAACTCAATTTCGGCCGAATTCCCGTCCGCACAGAATGTCTCATTTTTCTGCCTCTTCAGGTCGCCACACAGTCGTCCACACGCCGCCTAAGGTAAGACATCAGACTGAGCGCATCCAAACAATCGGCATGACTTATCACCCCGAGGCTCCTGATAGTCTCGAGGGGCTCATGCGACAGAGGGTTTCTAAAGGCCATCCAGATCGCTTTCGACAACTGAAGCTGACCGTTCTCCAAGTTTTTCGCCGACTCACCCGAGATAACCAAGCTTCCTGTCTGAAACTTTCGTGAGAAGCTTAGCGATCCGTGCTCTCCTAGAGCTTTCCCGAATAGACTCGACTCTGATTCATTTGGAAGATTGGCCGCTGCCCTCAGATCCGAAACGTACCGCTTACATGCCTCAACCAGCGCTTGATGGTAGTCGCCCGCCTTGAAGTACCCCTCGGACGTAGCCCGAATACTCGGATGAAGGTGGCGCCACACCAAGTTTGCATAAGGGGGCGCGATCTCTTTCAGGCTTCGGACCGCGTTACCCCGATCTTGATCGCTCATGTCGGTTTCATCGGACTCGATGATTCCAATCAATTCACGCAGCGGCTCTTTCTCTGGCCCCACCACTGTGTCGACCCATTCATCAGAGTCAACCCCAGCCTCTTCTTCAACCTGCCGCTTCTTTTTGTCCGCCCGCAGGCGCCGCCTGAGCTGAGCGATCTCTTCGATCATTGTCCGAAGAATGGCGCGCACTTCAGCTGCCTCCGCGTGGTCCCAATTCACACCTCGCCGGTCCGTCGCGACAACATCAGGGCGAATCTCATCCAGGGCATCTACGACGACATATCCCGATAGGTACGCGTACGCGTAGCTGGAGTCCGAAGCACCGAAGAACTCCGGCTCGTTCGCGAGCCGCCCGCTGGCGTAAACTGAAATACCTCGCATCTGAGTCGGAAGCGGCTTCTCTGCAGCAATAATCAGGCCCGTGACCCCCTGTTCGGACAAGCGTTCGCCCGAATCTGGAAGACCTTCCGGAACTGGCCATTCAAACTCGGTAGCGACGGAATTCAGCCTCAAGTCCCGGGTCACGGAATGACGACTTCCATCACGACCAACAACAGTCAGCTCCACTTCACTGTCGCTGTAGTGAAAGAGTCGCGATAGACTCTCAGCAAGTTGGGACGGGCTGATATTACTCACTCTCGTGAGCTTGGAAACAGTCACCGATGTCCCGTGGCTTGACGGATCGGTGGCGGCAATTTCGTAATGCGGCTGATAATCTCCATCCTCGGTGGTGATCAGATCGTCCCAGCTCATGGCGAGTAAGTTCTGAACCGATTCCCCTTCCCGCGTAGTCCGAACATCAATTTGATGACCGATGCCAAATAGGGCGAGCTTTCCGAGCCCCTTCTTTCCAGACACCATTCGCCGGCCGCTCTCCGACGACGCAAGATTATTCGCTCCTCGTCTGTTCCGACCGATTCTCAGGTACTTGTCGCGAAGGTCAGATCTCGACATTCCATGGCCATCATCCGCGACCACGATGCTCTGACTATCGCCACTACCGTCGATCTTCACGCTGATCGTCTTCGCATCAGCGTCGTATGCGTTTGCCACCAGCTCGGCGACGGCGTTCGGAAGGCGAGAATACATGTTCGACCCAAGGTGTTCGATCGTGTGTGGATCGAACCTCAGAACCAATCCCGGCTCGGAGCCTCCGTGTGAGTTGATCGCTGAATTCATCGCCGCTCCTGGTCCTCCGCCACAACACGGGCATCATATAGCCCTAGCCATCCAGGCGCTCGCTGCGCACTCGGACGGCTCAAGGTCTCCGGTCGACAGACCACAACAACCGTTTGCACGGCAGGTGACCGCTATGCGAGCACGAATTGTTGTTCCTGTGCGGCACGACTATCACCCGCAAGATCGCGCACCCAATCGCATCCGACCGCCTCCAACGCCAAGTCCCGGCGGGCGTCGCTCCAACCGAACACCGACGCTAGGACGTGCACAGCTAACACCGGGGGAACTGCGTTCCCGATTTGCTGCGGTATGTCCCTACCCTGCCAGGGAAACTTCGGCGGGAACGTCTGTAGCCTGCCGGCCTGGTCAGGCGTGAATCGCAACTCAGAACCATCGTCTAACACGACCCGATTGCGAGAGATCTTGCCTGTCACAGTGAACGAAGGAGCACTCGACTTCCGGCGTCCCCGTGCAGTCGAGACACCACCGGATCCATAATTGGATACGACAGTGAATTCGCCCAACTCAGGCAGGACCTCTCCCATCGACTTCACATTCTGGCCCATCACCGGTCGCCTTCTGTCGAAGCGATCATGGGTTGCAGCCGGGAGTGCTACAAGGCGGTCAGGGATTCCGTAGCGCGCGACCATGACTGCGCGGCGCCTTGTCTGGGGAACGCCGTATTCCTCCGTGTATAGAACGTCGCACTTGACGCCGTAACCACGTTTGCGGAGCACCTCTGCCATTGCCAGCCACACGGGGAGCACCGCGGGTACCTGCTCGAGCACGATCGCCTCGAATGGCTCATCAAACGCAGCCCGCTTTAGCGCCCAGATCAGTGGCTGAAGTACCAGCCCGGTGCGTTCGTCGTCCATCTCCGACAACAAGGCCTTGACCTCTCCCGAGCGGCCCTGCCCGAGGAGACTCACGAGATGAAGCACCAGGTCGAGCTGCCTTCTCCCGGCCCCGTTGCCCGCAACAGTGAAGGTCTGGCACGGCGGCCCCCCCGCCAGGACGTTGTGATCAAGAAACTCGAGCGCGTCAACATCGCGTACATCACAGTTAATATACTGAAGTCCGGCCGCTTCTCGTGTCGCGCACGCCGAGCGATCGAGCTCTATCCCCACCGACTCCACTCCAAGCCACGTTGCGGCAACGTCGAGCCCGCCTGGACCTGCGAACAAATCTACGATCCGAGGCGAGTGCAGCGGCGTCAGGAGATCAGATCGATAGTCGGACACGGTTCACCACTCTAGATTCTGCAGACAACAACGGCCGAAAGGCGCGCCGGCGCGCGTCGTTTTTCCGGCCCGTGGCCGACGGTATCCGGAACGTCCGACAAGTTTCGTTCGGATGTTCGAAACGTGGTCACACAGGCAGAGCTCCAAGCTCCTGACCACGGATCCGCTGAGAGATGACCTGGGTGATGCCGTCGCCGCGCATCGACACGCCGTACAGCGCGTCGGCGACTTCCATCGTCGGCTTCTGGTGCGTGATCACGATGAGCTGGCTCTTGTCGCGCAGCTGCTCGAACAGGGAGATCAAGCGGCGCAGGTTGGTGTCGTCCAGGGCGGCTTCGACCTCGTCCATCACGTAGAAGGGTGAGGGCCGGGCACGGAAGATGGCGACCAGCATGGCGACGGCGGTCAGGGACTTCTCGCCACCGGAGAGCAGCGAGAGCCGCTTGACCTTCTTGCCCGGTGGACGGGCCTCGACGTCGATGCCGGTGGTCAGCATGTCGCCCGGTTCGGTGAGGATCAGCTTGCCCTCGCCGCCCGGGAACAGCGTCTTGAACACCTCGACGAACTCGCGCTCCACGTCCACCCAGGCCTCGGTGAACACCTGCAGGATCTTGGCGTCCACCTCCTCGACCACGCTCAGCAGATCCTCGCGGGCCGACTTCACATCCTCGAGCTGCGTAGAGAGGAAGTTGTAGCGCTCCTCCAGCGCCGCGAACTCCTCGAGCGCCAGCGGGTTCACGCGCCCCAGCGTCGCGAGGTCCTTCTCCGCGAGCTTCAGCCGGCGCTCCTGCACCGCCCGGTCGAACGGCAGCCCCTGCGGCCGCACCACCGTCTCGCCGCGCTCCCGCGCAGCCTCGTACTCCGAAAGCTCCAACTCCGGTGGCGGCAGCGGAACGTCCGGCCCGTACTCGGCGACCAGATCGTCCGGCGACATCGCGAACGACGCCACCACCTGCTCCTCGAGCTGCTCGATCCGCAGCGCCGCCTGCGCGCGCGCGACCTCGTCACGGTGCACCGCGTCAGTGAGCTGGGCCAACCGCGCGGTCAGCGACGTCGCCTCCTGCCGCGCGACGTCCAACGCTCCCGCGCGTTGCGCGCGTGATGCCTCCAGCGCATCACGATGCGCAGCGGCACGAGTCACCGCGCGCCCCAAGCGCGAGGTCACCAGCGCGGCGCCCTCCGCCACGGACGCGGCCACCGCAGCAGCCGACAGGCGCGCAGCAGCAGCCGCCTCCGCCCGCTCCCGCGCAGCCCTCTCGGCAGCGGCGGCCCGTCGAAGCCCCTCGGCCTTGCCCCGCACGCCGGCCGCACGCTCCTCGGCCGTCCGCCGCGCCAGGCGAGCCTCCATCTCCACCGACCGCGCCGCAGCCAGGGCGGCAGCCGCAGCATCCCGCTCGTCCGTGCCCACCGACACCGAATCCTCGGGCAGCTCCTCGGCCAGCCGCAGGCGCTCCTCGTGCTCCACCAGCGCGGCCCGTGTCTCGTCCCGCGACGACTCGATCCGCGACCGCTGCGCGACCAGGCGCTCCGCCTCGTCGCGCGCGCTCCGCGCCGCCTGCCCCAACCGGGCCAACTGCTCGTAGATCGCGCCGAGCTGCGCGTCCGACTCGTGCAACGCCGCCAGCGCCGACTCCGTCACCTCGCGCCGCGCAGCCAAGTCCTCGTTCGCCCCGGCCAGCGCCGCGGACAGAGACTCCACCGAACGCCGGGTCTCCCCCAGCGTCGCCTCAGCGGCATCGATCGACTTCTGCACCTCCAGCGTCGACTGCCGCGCCGCGGAGCCGCCGGTCAGCACCCCGTGCGAGATGACGTCACCGTCGGACGTGACGGCCCGCAGTTCGGGCCGCGCGGCGACCACCGCCACCGCGTCCTCGACGGACGCGACGAGCACGAACCCGGCCAGCGCCGCGGACACCGCCCCCTCCAACGACGACGGAGCCGTCACGCACGACGCGGCCCAGACGGCACCGTCGGGCAGGGGGCCCGTGGGCACCGTGCCGGGCGCTACGCCCTCGACGACGACGGACGCCCGTCCTCCGTCCGCGTCGCGGAGCTTGTCGATGGCCGAAACGGCCAGATTCCGAGAGCCCGCCGCGACGGCCTCCGCCACCGGTCCCAGTGCGACGGCGACGGCCTTTTCGTAACCCGCACGGATGGACAACCGGGCCGACACGGCGGCCGTCACACCGTCGACGTGCTCGGCGATCCAGGCGGCACCGTCGCCCCGGTCCAGGTTCATCGACAACGCCTCGATGCGCGCGACGAGCGACGCGACCTTCTGCTCGGCCTCCCGCTCCGACGCACGCAGCTCCTCCACCCGCGCGCTGGCGGCGTTGTAGGCGGCGACGCTGCGTTCGTGGTGCTCGTCGAGCGAGGCCTCGGAGGCGTCGAGCTCGGCGATCTGCCCCTGGACCTGCTCGAACTCGGCCTCCGCGGCCTCGGCCCGCTCCACCGCCTCGGCGATGGCGGCGGTGAGCCGACCGGACTCCGCCTCCACGGACTCGGCACGGGTCCGCAGGGTCTCGACCTGGCCGGCCAGGCGCGCGAGCCCCTCCCGACGGTCCGCGATGGCCGCGACCGCGGCCATGTGCGCCTTCTCGGCGTCGCGGGCGGACTCCTCGCGCGACGCGAGCTCCTCGGTGGCCTCCTCGAGGATCATGGCGGCCTCCTCGAGGGCCTCCATGAGCTCGGCCTCCTCCTCGGCGACGCGCTCGGCCTCGGCCTCCAGCTCGTCGGGGTCGCGGCCAGGAGCGTGCTGCACGGGCTCGGACAGCAGGCGGGCGCGCTCGGAGGCGATGCGCTCCGTCGACGAGACGCGCTCGGCGAGCGCGGACAGCGAGAACCAGCCTTCGCCCGCGGCCTTCACCGCGGGGTCGAGCTCGGCCACGGCCTCGGAGTGCTCCGCGACCAGCGCGTTCGCCTCGTCCAACTGGCCCGCGACGAGATTCTGCTCCTCACGCACCGCCGCCTCGTTGCCGCTCTGGTCGGCCAGCTCGGCGCGCCGGCGCACCAGGTCGTCGGCGGCCAACCTGAGCCGGGCGTCACGGAGGTCGGCCTGGATGGTCTGCGCCCGACGAGCGACCTCGGCCTGCCGCCCCAGCGGCTTGAGCTGGCGGCGCAGCTCCGTCGTGAGGTCGGTGAGGCGGGCGAGGTTGGCCTGCATGGAGTCGAGCTTGCGGACCGCCTTCTCCTTGCGGCGGCGGTGCTTGAGCACGCCGGCCGCCTCCTCGATGAAGGCGCGACGTTCCTCGGGCTTGGACTCGAGGATCGCCGCGAGCTGGCCCTGGCCGACGATGACGTGCATCTCGCGCCCGATGCCGCTGTCGGAGAGCAGCTCCTGTACGTCCATGAGGCGGCACTTGGTGCCGTTGATCTCGTACTCGCCGGCGCCGTCGCGGAACATGCGCCGCGTGATGGAGACCTCGGAGTAGTCGATGGGCAGCGCACCGTCGGAATTGTCGATGGTGAGCGTGACCTCGGCGCGGCCCAGCGGCGCGCGGCCGGAGGTGCCGGCGAAGATGACGTCCTCCATCTTGCCGCCGCGCAGGCCCTTCGCGCCCTGCTCCCCCATCACCCAGCGCAGCGCGTCGAGGATGTTCGACTTACCCGAGCCGTTGGGCCCGACGACGCAGGTGATGCCCGGTTCGAGGCGCAGAGTCGTCGCCGAAGCGAAGGACTTGAAGCCCTTCAGTGTCAGCGACTTGAGATACACGAAACGCCAGTTTAGGCGGTGACCGTCAGAGGACGGCCATCGCCACGATCAGACCGAGCGCGACGTGCGACGCGGCGATCACGCGGGCCTGCGGCAGGAAGACCTCGGAGTACATGAGTTCCTCCATGTCGACGCCCGTCACCAGGTCGAGGACGCGCACGGAGACGATCTGCGCGATGATGCCGACCACGCCATAGACCAGCGAGTAGATGACGCCGTCCAGCAGGTTGCCGCCGCCGGTGTAGTTGGCGTAGATCGCGACGACGATGATGAACGCCATCGAGAGCATGCCCGCACCCGTGATGTAGGTGGCGTTGGGCTTGCCGGCCTTCACGAGGTCACGCAGCTTGCCGGGAGTGGAGAGGTCGACGGCGTAGAAGCCGACCACCATGAGCAGCAGGCCGACGAGGGCGTACAAGCAGATCGCGCCGATGCCCTTGCCCAGGGTGCCCAGGTCTGCGGCGGCGAGGAGGGTCGTGTTCATGATGCGGTCGTGCCTTTCGGAGTGATGCGGTGCGGGATGAAGGCGGCACCGTCGTCGGTGATGAGTCCGGAGGTCTCGCGGATGCCGATGCCCGCGGACTCGTCGCCGACGACCCAGGCGCCGATCACGGGACGGTAGCCGTCGAACTCGGGCAGCGGGTCGAACATCTGGTACACGTAGCCCTCGGCGCCGTAGACGCCGCCGGTGGCGGTCTCGCGGCCCGCGTCCACGATCGTGAGGTTCGCGCCCTCGCGCCCGAGCTTGGGCTTCTTCACGTACTCGGTGAGGAAGCCGGGGCTGTCGATGAAGGCGGGCAACAGGTTCGGGTGGTCGGGGTACATCTCCCACAGCACCGCGAGGATCGCCTTGTTGGAGAGGATCGCCTTCCACAGCGGCTCGATCCACGTGGTGGCGGGGATCGATTCGACGACCCGCTTGCCGAAGTCGTCCTCGAGGATCCACTCCCACGGGTAGAGCTTGAACACCGAATTGATCGGGGCGTCTTCGAGATCCACGAAGGTCTTCAGGTCGTGGTCCCAGCCGATGTCCTCGATGGGCAGGCCGACGGTGTCGAAGCCGGCCTCGGCGGCCGTCTCCTGCAGGTAGCCGGTGGTCACGTGGTCCTCGCCCGTCGCGTCGGCGCCGGACCAGGTGAAGTGCAGCTCCGACGCCGGGATCACGTTCCGGATCTCGCCCCAGCGCGCGACGAGCGACTCGTGCAGGGAGTTCCACTGGTCGTAGCCGCCCTCGTCCCAGGAGCGCTTGTCCGGCGCGGTGTCCTGGAACCAGTACCACTGCACCACAGCGGCTTCCAGCAGCGAGGTGGGTGTATCGGCGTTGTACTCCAGCAGCTTCGCGGGCCGCCGGCCGTCGTAGCGCAGGTCGAAGCGGCCGTAGACGTGCGGATCCTGCCGCTTCCACGACTCCTCGATCGGGCCCCACGCCCACTCGGGGATGCCGAAGTCGGCGTACCGCTCGGTGAGGATCACGTTCTCGACGGCCTTGAGGCACATGGAGTGCAGCACCTCGACCTGCGCCTCGAGGGCGAGCACCTCGTCCATGTCGAACTCGTAGAACACGGACTCGTCCCAGTAGTTCCGGCTGTCGCCGGCACCGTCGCGCGGGGGGGTGCCGAACACCAGGCCCTGCGATTCGACGGTCCGCTGCCAGCCCGCGCGGGGCGTTCCCCGCATGCGCCGCACTAGGAGCCGCTCGATCCGGAGCCGCCCTTGGAGCTCCCGCCCTTGCTGGAGGTGCCCAGGCCGCCGCGATCGATGTTCTTGCCGCTGGATCCGCTGTTGCTGCCGGCGTTGGTGTTCCCGCTGCCCGAGCCGCTCCCCGATCCCGTCCGCGAGCCGGCGGCCGGCGGCGCGGGCTTGCTCGCCGCGTTCGTCTGGCCGTTGGTGCCGAACGAGGTGGTCTTCGCTGGGTCCACTGCCGCGCCCGTCGAGGTGCGGAAGGCGGTGTTGGCGGGCCGGTCGTAGCTGCCGCCGGTGATGCGGCCGTTGTTGTAGGAGCCGCCGTAGTTGTACCGGTAGCTCATGCCGTTGAGGAAGATGAAGCCGGTCACCGGGTTGTACGTGCCCCGCGAGCAGTAGTCGTCGGAGACCACCTGATCGCCGTCGACGGTGCAGTACGCCGTCTGCGTGTTCACGTTCTGGGTGTTGTCGTTGTCCGGGATCGCGACGTAGAGGAGCGCGATCGCGCCCACCACGCCGACGCCGACCCCGGCGCCGATCATCTGCTTACGGCGGCGGCTCTTCTTCGCGGCCGCGGCGGCGGCTTCGGCGGCCTCGCGCTGCTCGTCCTCGGCGCGCTGGCGCTGGGCCCGCTGCCGGGCGCGGGCCTCGCCGACCGTCTCCGGGCGGGCCTGCGTGTTCTCGTCCTGCTGCCGCATCCGCCCGGGCCGTCGCGGCGTCTCCCCTGTGTCGGGGAGATGCAGCTCGGGCGGCATCCCGGGGACGGGCATGTAGTTCGACTCCGGCCCGGGGATGTCGCCCACCGGGCGGTTCTCAGGGATGGGCGGCTGCATGCCTCACCTCTCCTCGAACGACGGGAGCCCGCCTCGCGCGGGCCCGAACAGTTCCACGACCAGATCGACCCTGCCCGGAGTATCCCCCGACCACAGGCGTTGCAGCAGAGTGTCGCATGCGGAGCGGTCTCCCTCGACCACGACCCGCACACGTCTGTCCGGCTGATTCGCAGCGTAACCGAGCAGGCCCAGTTCCAGGGCCTGAGTCTTCGTCCAGTACCGGAACCCGACGCCCTGCACGCGACCGTGCACCCACGCCGTCATCCGGGCCTGATCGTCGGGCACGCGCTACCCCGAGGTGATGTCGAGATTGACCGTCGTGCCGGCCTTGAGCGTGCGGCCGACGGTGCACACCTGGTCGACGGCGCGGCGGGCGACGGTGATCAGCCGCTCCTGGGCGGCCTCGTCGAGCTCGGACAGGTCGAGCTCGAGGATCTCGTTGAGTTCGGGGTAGACCTCGTTCTGCCGGTCGGCGTCGCCGGAGACCCGCACGGTGGCGTCGTAGTCCTCGCCCAGGCGGCGGGCCAGCACGTGGTCGGTCGACATGCCACTGCATGCGGCGAGGGCGATCTTGAGCAGCTCACCGGGGGTGAACACGCCCTCGACGTCCGCCGAGCCGACCAGCACCTCGGCGCCGCGCGAGCTGCGCCCGGTGTAGCGGCGCACGCCGGTGCGCTCGACCCAGAGTTCGGTGGACGGTGCCTGCGCGTTCGTGTCGTCGGCCATATGTCCAATCTACGGCAGCACCGTCCGCGACCAGCGCTCGGAGGGCCGGGCTCGGCCGTCCCTATCGGCGGGAGACCGGTAGCGTTGTGAACATGCGTGCGCGGTGGTGGTCGTTCCTCGGAACAGTCCTCGCGTACGCGGCCGCGGCCTTGTGGGCGGCGGTCTCCGGACCGGACCCGTTCCCCACGCATTTCGGCCTGTCCGGGCAGCCGGACTCGTGGACCCCGCGCGCCGAGGCGGTGCCCCTGCACGCGGGCATCGCGGCGGGCGTCGCCGTCCTGATCGCGGTGCTCGCACTGATCGCGCCGCGGATCCCGACCTCGATCATCAACACGCCGCGGCGCGACTACTGGCTGTCCCCCGAGCACCGACCCGCGTTCGACGACATCGTCTCCGGGTTCCTGCTCTGGGCGGGCGGCCTCTTCCTCGTCCTCCAGGGCGCAACGTTCGTGGTGACGGTCATCGACCCCACGGAGACCGCCGCCAAGTCGACGCTGGTCATCCTCTTCCTCGTCGCGCTCGTGGGCTCGATCGGTTACCTGATCTGGCTGCTCACCCATCCGCCGAAGCGGTCGACGACGACGTCGCGGGGCGTCCGCCCGGGTCGCACCGGAGATCGTTCGTCGAGGTAACGTCATCCGCATGCGACCCCGATGGTGGATCTTCCTCGGCGCGGTCCTGCTCTGCGGCGCCTCGCTCGCCTGGGCCGCGACGTCGGGTCCCGATCCCTTCCCCACGCACTGGGGCGCCGGTGGGACCGCTGACTCCTGGAGTCCCCGTGGTTCGGCGGTCGGAATCTTGGCCGTGTCTGCGGCGGCCCTCGCGGCGCTGTTCGGCGTCCTCGCCGCCTGTACGTCCGCCCTCCCGGACGGCCTCATCAACCTTCCGCCCACTTCCCGCGCGTACTGGCTCGACCCCGCGCATCGCCCCGGCCTGGACACCCTCCTGCAGCGATACCTGCTCACAGTCGGGACCGCGGTGCTGCTCCTGCTTGCCGTGTCGGTGACCGGTGCCATCGTCAGCCCCGAGGGGAATCCGATTCTCGGCGTCGGCATCTGGGCCGTCTTCGCGGTCATCGCCGTGAGCAGCGGTCACCTGTTGTGGCGTCTGGTCCGGCCGCCGGCGGATAACCTGGCCGCATGAGCGCCTCCACGAAAACCGGCCCTTTCTTCCACGGAACCACCGCAGACCTCCAGCCCGGCGACCTGCTCAGCGCGGGCTTCGTCTCGAACTACCGCCCCGACGTGGTCATGAACCACATCTACTTCACCGCCCTGCGCGACGGTGCCGGGCTCGCCGCGGAACTCGCCTCCGAGCTCAAGTCCGACGGTGCCGCCCCTCGCGTCTACGAGGTCGAGCCCACCGCCGCCTTCGAGGACGACCCCAATGTCACGGACAAGAAGTTCCCCGGGAATCCGACACGTTCCTACCGCAGCACCGAGCCGCTGCGCGTCGTCGCCGAGGTGACCGACTGGACCCGGCTGACCCCCGAGGCCCTGCAGATGTGGCGCGACACGATCGTCTCCAAGGCACCCGCCGACCGCGGCGAGATCATCAATTGATCACCTCCGGGTCCCGCGAGAACCGGCCCTCAGCCCGGTGGGCCTGAGGTATGGATTTCGCGCTGAACGGTCTCGTCGAATCGGTATCGGCCACCGACGCGGCCCTCACACGCGAGTTCTACGCGGCAAGGCCTCGTGGCTCGGCGATCGCGGGCTACGACGAGCTGATCGCGGTCCGACACGAACGCAGCCTGCGGTTCGCCGGTTCCGTTCGCGCCGAAGCTGAGTCTGCGGATCTCGCCGGGCACGCCGTACCGATCCGAATCATCGAGCCGCAGCAGCGTCCGGCCGTCGGCGTTCTACTGCATTGCCCCGGCGGCGGGTTCTACATGAGCTCGGCGGTCGCCGACGACGAGCGGAACGCGCGGCGGGCGGATGCCACAGGGCTCGCGGTGGTCACGGTCGACTACCGTCTCGCGCCGGAGCACCCGTGGCCGGCAGCCCCGGACGACTGCTGCGCAGCCGCCGAGTGGCTCATCGAACGCGCGTCAGAGCGCTTCGGAACGGACAGGCTCTTCATCTGCGGCTTCTCGGCGGGAGCGACGCTGGCGGCATGCGTCCTGTTGCGGTTGCGGGCAGGAGGACGCGGCGAGGCTTTCCGCGGAGCGGTGCTGGAGGCCGGGACCTACGACCTGACCACACTCAATCCGTCAGGGGCCGCTGTCGTCGACGACTACTTCGTCGAGGCGTATGTCGGCGAGGTGGAGGACCGCACCGATCCCGATGTATCACCCGCGTACGGCGACCTCCACGGGTTGCCGCCGACGTTGCTGACCGTCGGCAGCGACGACGTCGTTCTACCCGACAGTCTGCTCATGGCGGCGAGGCTGGCGGCCGCAGGGAACGACGTGGATCTTCGGATCTATCCGGATGTGCCGCACGGCTTCTCGAACCATCCCACGCCAGTGGGTCGCAGTGCCACCGCTGCCGTCGACGCATGGCTGCGTGCTTAAGCCACGCCCATTCACTGCTTGAAGAACGCCGTCAGCACACGGGCCATGGATTCAGGGGCGACGACGTGTCCCTGCCCGTCCAGCGTGTGTCGTCTGGCCTGGGGGATGACGGCGGCTATCGCGCTCGCGGCGCGGACGAAGAAGTCGGTCGGCATGCCCGCCAGCTGGGGCTGGGTGATCGACCCCTCGGTGGTGACCAGGACCGACTGCGTGATGCGGGTGAGTCGGTCAGTGGGGATCTTGTAGTCGTTGAGGACCACGGCGTCCTTGACGAGCGTGTGGGCGAGCACGACGGACGAGGTCCAGAGCGGGTGTTGCTTGCTGGCCGCGATGTCCGCGTCGGGTCCGCCGGTCAATGTCATGAACAGTTCCAGGAGCTCCTCATCCTGGTCGGCTTCGTACGCCTCGCGGGTGTCCGCGAGGTACTGGTCGAACCTCGGCCGCAGGTCGTCTCCGATCGCGTACGGCACGTCCCACACCGCGATCTTGTCGATCGCCGACCCTGCCGCAGCTGCCTCCAGCACGAGAGCACCGCCAGATGACGAGCCGTACACATGAGCTGAGCCGCCGGCCGTCGCAATCAGCGCGTCGAGGTCTTCCACCTCACGCGCGAGTGCGTACGGCGACGCATCGCCGCTGGCTCCCCGGCCGCGTCGTGCGTAGTTGTAGACCGTGAAATGGCCGGCAAGGGACCTGGCCAGCGGCGCGTTCTCAGCGCCGTCGTCCAGGGTGCCGCCGACGAGGATCACCGCCGGGCCAGCGCCTATCCGGTCGTAGGCGATTCTCGTACCGTCGACGGACGTCACACGAAGTGTCATCTCGTTCATTGGTTCTCTCCTCTGATCGATGCGCGGTCGTCACCGTCGGGGCATCGGGAGTTCCGGCTTGGCACCGGTGGTGGCGTTGACTGAGCGTTCTAGTCAAACTTGATTACCAGCTCGGAGTGCACCTCGGGGACCATCTAGTCAAGCTTGATTAGGAGCTCTTCTTGAGTTGATCAGGGACCGTTCGCCACGACCCCGGATCATCAGCCATGATGTAGGCACCCTCAGACAGGCGTTCGCTCAGGCTCTTCGCCCACTCCAGTTCGGTGCGTGCGTGTCCCGCCCACAGGTCGGCCTGCTCGCGGACGTGCTCCGGGGTGTCCCGATCGGGGTGCTTCCGCCACTCGGTCTGCGCTACGAGCTCTGCTTCCAGGCGCGCGACCCGCTCGCCGACTTGCGCGATGGCATCTGACCTGGTCAGCATGGGCAACATCGCGATCGCCGCGTTGAGCATGTCCGCGTCGTGGGTGCGCCGCAGACCGTCGCGGACCATGTCGACCATCTCGTCACGTCCCCGCGCTGTCACGCGGTACAGGACTCTCTCCGGCCCGGAATTGCCCGGCTCGGCGTGTTCGGTGAGGAGGCCATCAGCCGCCGCCTTCTTGAGCGCGTGATACACCGAGCCGGGTTTGATCTTGGCCCACGTCTCCGCACCCCAGCCCTGCAGTTCGGACCGCACCTGGTAGCCATGCGCGCCGCCGGAGAGGTGCACGATGCCGAGTACCAAGAGCTTCGTCGCCGACATGCGCCCACCTTCGCTCAACCTGCTCGGACTCGCTCCGTGCTGCTCAATGAGTTCAATCGCCTCGGCAGCCAGCGCAAGCGCTGCCTGCGCTCGGTTCACTCATTCTTAGGCTCAAGCATATGAGCATCCCCGTACCGACCGCGATGAGCACGCCGAACCCGATGTGAGGCTGACCGCGGCTGGTCAACGCGGCGTGCGCTGACATGTCGGGCAGAAGTGGGAGCCGCGGTTCATGAAGGACTCGCGCCGCATGATGGTGCCGCACCGACGGCAGGGTTCGCCGTCGCGGCCGTAGGCGTCGAGGCTGCGGGAGAAGTACCCGGACTGCCCGTTCACGTTGACGTACAGCGAGTCGAAGCTGGTGCCGCCCTGATCGAGAGCCTGCCGCATGACGTCGGTGGCGTCGTCGATGAGCCGCCCCAGCGCGGGCTTGGTGAGGGCGGAAGCGCGACGGCGGCCGTGCACGCCGGAGCGCCAGAGGGCCTCGTCGGCGTAGATGTTGCCCACGCCGGAGATCACGGTCTGATCGAGCAGTACCCGCTTGACCTCGGTGTCCTTGCGCTTCATCCGGGCGATGACCGCGTCGCGATCGAACAAGGGGTCCAAGGGATCCCGGGCGATGTGCGCGACGGACGCGGGCACGAGCGTGCCGGCGACCTCCTCGAGCGGGTCGACGGCCCAGCCGCCGAAGGTGCGCTGGTCGACGAACCGGAGCACGGCACCGTCGGACAACCCGGCCCGGATGCGCAGGTGCCGGTCGTCGCCCGGCCCGACGAGCATCTGTCCGCTCATGCCGAGGTGCACGACGATCGCGGCGTCGGCGGGGGCGCCGCCGCGCGCGAGCGGCAGCCACAGGAACTTGCCGCGACGCTCCGCGGATTCGACGTCGGCGCCGGTGATCTGGCCGATCATGTCCGCCTCGCCGGCGACATGCCGCCGCGCGGCGCGGGGGTGCAGCACCTCCACGGAGGTGACGCCGCGGCCCACCAGGTGATCGACGAGGCCGCGCCGGACGACCTCGACCTCGGGCAGCTCGGGCATCAGGCCGGCTCGGGCGCCTGCTCGGCGTCACTCGCCGTCGCTTCGCTCGCAGCCGCGCCCTCGGCCGCAGCCTCGGAGTCGTTCACGTCCAACGACTTCCACGCTGCCGCGGCGGCCTTCTGCTCGGCCTCCTTCTTGGTGCGGCCCACGCCCTCGCCGAGGTCGCTGGAGTCCACGACCGCGACGGCGGTGAACTCCTTGTCGTGGTCCGGCCCGGTCGACGTGATGCGGTACGCCGGCGCGCCGAGATCCCGCTCCGCGGCGAGCTCCTGCAGCGACGTCTTCCAATCGAGCCCGGCGCCCATGGACGACGAGGCCGTCAGCAGCGGCAGGAACAGCCGGAGCACCACCTCGCGGGCAGTGTCGATGCCGTGCTCGATGTGCACAGCCCCGAGCAGGGCCTCCATCCCGTCGGCGAGGATCGAATCCTTGTCGCGGCCGCCGGTGAGCTCCTCGCCGCGGCCGAGGTACAGGTGGGCGCCGAGTCCGCCCTCCCCCAGCCCACGGGCGACGCGCGCGAGGGCGTGCATGTTGACCACGCTGGCGCGGATCTTCGCGAGCTCGCCTTCGGGCTTATCCGGGTGGGTGACGTAGAGCCACTCGGTGACGGAGATGCCGAGCACGCTGTCGCCGAGGAACTCGAGCCGCTCGTTGGTGGGCAGCCCGCCGGCCTCGTAGGCGTAGGAGCGGTGCGTCAGCGCCAGGGTGAGCAGCTCGTCGTCGAGACCGACGCCCAGGGCTTCCAGCAGCGGGGCGCGGTCCGTGGCGGGCGGCGCGGGGAGGCGCTTGCTCACTTGCCGTCGGCCTCGCCCTCGGTGGCGAACTTCGCGAGCCCGGCCCACCGGGGGTCGATCTGCTCGTGGTGGTGGTCGGCCGGCAAGTCGACCAGCTTCTCGCCGCAGCCCTGGCACAGGCCCTTGCAGTCCTCGGAGCAGACGGGATCGAGGGCCAGCTCCATGCCGACCGCGTCGATGATGGCCTGCTCGAGGTCGATCATGTCGTCCTCGATGCGGTACATCTCGTCGTCGTCGGTGGTCTTCGCGGTCTCGCTGCCCGGGTAGGCGTACAGCTCCGTCACGAAGACGTTGAGCGCACCCGACAGCGGGTCGAGACACCGGGCGCACTGGCCCGCGGTGTTCGCGCTCACGGTGCCGGTCACGAGGACCCCCTCGGACACGGCCTGCACCTGGAGGTCGAGATCGACCTCCTCGCCGGACTCGATGGCGATCAGGTCGACGCCGACGCGCTCGGGTGCGGCGACCGTGCGGTGCACCTGCGCAGAGGTACCAGGCCGACGCCCGAAGGCGCGGACGTCGAGTACGTACGGCTTACCGGCCGGCTGTCGCACGGCGGCATTGGGTTCGTTCACAACAATCCTCGGGAACTCGTCAGGTCAAGCCAAACACCCGATTGTACGTCAATCGGGCTACCGCGCGTCGACCCGCGACTCTGCGAACTCCTCGAGGTAGCCGTCGGTGGCGCCGTGATCGCTGTAGTCGTGCACGCCGGCGGCGGTGCGCAGCTGCTGGCGGCCGCGGTTCACCGACCGCATCGTGGCGCCCAGCACCTCCTCGAACTGCGAGAGCTTGGTGTCGACGTACACGTCGCACTCCCCGCGCAGGCGGTCCGACTCGGCGTGCGCCGCATCGATGATCCGGTCGGACTCGCCCTTGGCGGCGGCCACGACCTCGGTCTCGGCGACGAGGCGCTCCTGCTCGGTGATGCCCTCGGCGACGGACCGCTGGTACGCGGCGTTGCCGTCGGCGACCAGGCGCTCGGCCTCGGCACGGGCGCGGCCGGTGACGGCCTCGTACTCGCGCTGGGCGCCGCGTCGGATCCGCTCGTCCTCGGCGCGAGCCTCGGCGACCAGGCCGGTGGCGTGCTGGTGCGCCTCGGCGACCATGCGGTCCGCCTGGGCCTTCGCGTCCGCGAGCAGGCGGTCGGCCTCGGCGCGGGAGCGGCTCAGGGTGGCGTCGGCCTCGGAGTTGGCCTGGGTCACCGTGGTGTCGTAATGGGTGCGCGCCTCGCTGACCAGGCGGTCCTTCTGATCGAGCACGTCCTGCGCGTCGTCGAGGTCGGCCGGGAAGGCGTCGCGGATGTCGTCGAGGAGCTCGAGCACATCACCGCGGGGCACGAGGCACCCGGCGGTCATGGGGACGCTGCGCGCCTCCTCCAGGATGGCGCCCAGCTCGTCCAGTGCTTCGAATACGCGGTACATACACCCATTGTGACGGGTGGGACCGATGTTTCGCCGTAACGGCGCCGCCGCGTGTCGAGTCGGTCGTGGAATCGGCTGATTCCTGACCTACGAAGCCCGATCCGGCCTCGTAGCGCAGAATTCGGCCGATTTCACGACAGCTTGGTGCTCAGGGCGGTCTGCACGTTGGGCGGGATCAGGGCGGAGACGTCGCCGCCCAGCTTCGCGACCTCCTTGACCAGCGAGCTCGACACGTAGGAGTACTGCGGTGCGGTCGTGAGGAACGCGGTCTCGACGTCGGTGAGGTGCATGTTCATCCCGGCCATCGGCAGCTCGTAGTCGAAGTCCGTCGAGTTGCGCAGGCCCTTGAGAATGCACGCGACGCCCTCCTGCCGGGCGTAGTCCACGAGCAGGCCCGTCCACCGGTCGACGGTGACGCCGGGCAGGTCCGCGACGTTCTCCTCGATCAGCGCGATCCGCTCGTCGATGGAGAACATGCCCTGCTTGTTGGGGTTCACGACGACGGTGATCACCAGCTCGTCGAAGATCCGCGCGGCCCGGCGGAAGATGTCCAGGTGGCCGTTGGTCATGGGGTCGAACGATCCGGGGCAGCACGCCTTGCTCATGCCCGGTCATCCTGCCAGACGGCGATCTCCACGCGGGTCTCCCCGTAGTCGCGCGTCAGGTCGAGCTCGAAGCCCTCGGGCCACGTCGCCGCGGGCGTCCGCGCGGAGCGCTCCACGATCGCGTGAGCGCCCGGCGCCAGCCATCCCGCGGTCAGCGCGGCGACGTCGCCGTCGACGGTCTCGGCCGGCACGTCGTAGGGCGGGTCCAGGAAGACGAGGTCGAACGGCTCGGCCGGGAGGTCGAGGTACGCCCGCACGGCCCGACGGTGCGCCGTCGCCCCCGGCAGCCCGACGGCGCGCGCGTTCTGGTTGATCACCGCGACCGCCTTGGCGTCGGCGTCCACGAGCACTGCGCGGGCGGCGCCGCGGGAGAGCGCCTCGAAGCCGAGCGCCCCCGACCCCGCGTAGAGGTCGAGGACCGCGAGATCGTCGAAGTCGAGGCGCGACTGCAGCGCGCTGAACAGCGCCTCGCGGACGCGATCCGACGTCGGGCGAGTGCCGCGGGGCGGCACCGCGAGCCTGCGCCCGCGTGCCGCCCCGGCGATGATCCTCGTCATCGCTCCACTGTAATCAGTGGGGTTACTCGGCCTTCGCCAGCCGCGCCTCCTCGATGTGCGCGAGGCGCGTGGCGTCGGTGTCCGGGCCGGGCACCTCGGTGCCGCGGATCGAGCAGCCCTTCGTCTCCTGCAGGAAGGGCAGCGCGATCAGGCCGATCACGCAGGCGCCCATCATGTACCACGCGGGGAACAGGCTCTGACCAGTTGCTTCGATCATGGACTCGTTGACGTACGGGGCGGTGCCACCGAAGGCCGCGGTCGCCACGTTGTAGGAGATGGCGAACCCGGCGAACCGCACCGGAGTGGGGAACATAGCGGGGAACGTCGCCGTGATCGTGGCGAGCTGCGGGATGTACAGCACTCCCAGCACCACGAGTGCCACCATCGCCAGAACCGTTCCCTGCTCCATCAACTGGAACAGCGGCCACGAGAGAACGAGCAGGCCGATCAGCGATATCCACCACATCGGTTTTCGCCCGGTGCGGTCGGACAGGGCGCCGAAGAACGGAATCAGAGCCGCCATGATCACCTGGGCGACCAGCAGTACCTTGGAGCCGGTTTCGGGATCCATACCGATCGCCCCGTGCAGGTAGGTGGGCATGTACGCGATCAGTGTGTAGTTCGAGACGTTGAGCGCGATGACGAGCCCGAAGAGGACGAGAATCGGACGCCACTGCTGGGTGAGCAGCTGCTTGAGCCCACCGACCGCCGAATCCTGGTTCTGCTTGTTGTCCTTGAGCTCGACGAACACCGGGCTGTCGTGGATCTGGTTGCGGAGGTACCAGCCGATGAAGCCCATGGGCAGCGCCATCAGGAACGGGATTCGCCAGCCGTACTCCTGCATCTGCTCCTCGGAGAGGATGACCTGCAGGAGCAGTACGACCGCGGTGCCTCCCGCGAAGCCGCACATGGTTCCGAACTCGAGGAAGCTGCCGTACTTGCCCCGCTGCCGATCGGGCGAGTACTCGGCCATGAAGGTCGCGGCACCGCCGTACTCGCCGCCCGTCGAGAAGCCCTGCACCATGCGCAGAACGATCAGTAGGACAGCGCCGAGCCACCCCGCGACGGCGTAGGTCGGAAGGAAGGCGATCAACGTGGTCGACCCGGCCATCAGCAGGATCGTAGTGGCGAGCACGGCCTTTCTGCCGATCTTGTCGCCGAGCGGGCCCCAGACGAATCCGCCGAGCGGCCGCAGGACGAACGAGATCGCGAATCCGAGCAACGTACCGATCGTGCCGTTCTCGGGGAACAATGCGTTCGCGATGTAAACGGCCGTCGACGCGTAGACGCCGTAGTCGAACCATTCGGTGAAGTTGCCCATCGCAGACGCGCCGATGGCTTTGTGCAGCGACTTCTTTCGCTGCGTCTCGGTCTCCTGGAGGCCCGCGGACGAGAGCGGTGAACCTCCGGACGTTGTTGAGTTATCAGGCATGCAGATCAGCCCCTGGCGTTGGTCACCGTGCGGACCGGGCTTGCCTGTGGCTAGACACTGCTGGGCCCACCGGACGTGTGATTACCGCGCGTTCGACGTTAACAGAGTCAACGACCGGTTCTCGGGTGGACGGTTCACCTGGTGGACACTGTCCGGCATCCTCGCTGGTAACCCGGTGTTCGCCGCCCGGGAACCGGACTGCGGCATCGTTTCCGCAATGCCCCTCAGTGATTCGCACTTCTCGCGTCGTTCGCTCCTCAAGGCCGGCACCGCCGGCGCCCTCCTGATCCCGGCCGGCTCGCTGCTCTCGGCCTGCGGCTCCTCCTCGGACGGCGCGGCGGCCTCGTCGTCGCCCGGCGTGGTCCGGGGCCGCCCGTCGCTCACCCACGGCATCGCGTCCGGCGATCCCCGCACCGACGGTGCGCTGGTCTGGGCGCGTTCGGATGCGCCCGCACGGATGATCGTCGAGACGGCATCGTCAGAGTCCTTCAGCAACCCGCGCCGTTTCGAGGGACCTCAGCTGAACCCGTCGTCCGACGGGGCCGGCCGGTTCCGCATCACGGGTCTCGAACCCGGCCAGACGGTGCACTATCGCGTCACCCTCGAAGGCGAGAACGGCGCGAAATCCGAGCCGGTGGCCGGCACGTTCCGGACGGCACCGTCGGCGAACGGGAACGTGAGCTTCGCCTGGTCCGGCGACGTGGTCGGCCAGGGCTGGGGCATCAACCGCGACGGCGGGATGGCGATCATGGGCGCCATCGCCGACGCGCGGCCCGACTTCTTCCTGCACTCGGGCGACGCGATCTACGCCGACAACCCCGTGCCGGAGACCCAGAAGCAGAACGACGGCAACACGTACCGCAACGTCACGGCCGAGGCCAAGAACCAGGTCGCACAGACGCTCGACCAGTTCCGCGGCAACTACGCCTACAACCTGACCGACGAGCACTACAAGCGGTTCGCGGCGACCGTGCCGCAGCTGATCCAGTGGGACGACCACGAGGTGGTCAACAACTGGTTCCCGGGCGAGAGCCTGGCAGGGCAGAACCGCAAGGGCTACACCGAGACCGACGTGAACAAGCTCGCGGACTTCGCCTACCAGGCGTGGCGCGAGTGGCAGCCGGTGCAGCCCACGGAGGCCGCCGACGGGCGCCTGTACCGCAAGATCTCCTACGGCCCGCTCCTCGACGTCTTCGTGCTCGACATGCGCAGCTACAAGGACCCGAACCCCAACGCGTGGGCCACGTCCAACGACGCCGGCATCCTCGGCGACAAGCAGACCCAGTGGCTCATCGAAGGCCTCACCTCGTCGAAGGCGGTGTGGAAGGTGGTCGCGAACGACCTGCCGCTGAGCATCGTGGTCCCCGACGCCGCTACGAACCCCAAGGACGGCGGCCCGAAGTCGATGGAGGCCGTCGCGCAGGGCGACAACGGCGCGCCGCTGGGCCGCGAGATCGCCCTCTCGCGCATCCTCTCCCGCACCAAGGACGTGAAGAACGTCGTGTACCTGACCGCCGACGTGCACTACACCGCGGCGATCTCGTACCACCCGGACAAGGCGGCCTTCCAGGACTTCTCGCCGTTCTGGGAGTTCGTGTCCGGCCCGCTCAACGCCGGCGCGTTCCCGCAGAGCCCGCTCGACGGGACCTTCGGCGCGCAGTACGAGTTCGTGCACGCCCCCGACAAGGCGAACGTCTCCCCCGCCGAGGGCTTCCAGCACTTCGGGCACGTCACCATCGACGGCGGCACCCGGGCGCTGACGGTGCACCTGCGCGACGCCAAGGGCGCCTCGCTCTACGCCAAGGAGCTCGCTCCGGCGTAGTCCTGCGCGCCCGCGTAGCGGAAGCGCTGGGCGGGGTGATCGGCGGCGAGCCGGTCACCCTGCCCGAACAGCTTGTGCCGCAGCGTTCCTGGCACGTACTCCGTGGGGTACACGCCCCGTCGGCGCAGCTCCGGAACGATGAACTCGACGATGTCCTCGAAGGTGCCGGGCGTGATCGCGTAGGCCAGGTTGAAGCCGTCGACGTCGGTCTCCTCGACCCACTCCTGCAGCTCGTCGGCTACCCGCTCCGCGGATCCGACGAGCACGGGGCCCATGCCGCCGATGCGGCCCCACTTGCCGATGTCCTCGACCGTCCAGTCCTTGCCCGACGGATCCGCCTGCTGGAAGTTGGAGACGGCCGAGATGATGGCGTTGGACTTGACGTCGCCCACCGGATCGCTCGGGTCGTAGGCGCCCAGGTCGACGCCCATCCACCCGGACATGAAGACCAGCGAGCCCTCGATGCTGGCGTACCGGTGGTACTCCTCGAGTTTCGCCTGCGCCTTCGCCTCGGTCTCGTCCGTGACGATGGTCAGCAGCGTGTAGACCTTGGCCGAGTACGGGTCGCGGCCGTTGGCGACGAGGCCCTCGCGGATCGTGCGCACGACCTTCTTCAGGATGGCCTTGGTGGGCGCCGCCACGAAGATCGCCTCGGCGTTGCCGGTCGCGAACGCCAGCCCGCGCGGCGACGCGCCGGCCTGGTAGATCACGGGCGAGCGCTGCGGCGAGGGCTCGCCGACATGGATGCCGGGTACGTCGAAGTACTTGCCGTGGTGGTTGATCGGGTGCACCTTCGACGGATCCGTGAACACGCCGCTCTCCCGGTCGCGGATCACCGCGTCGTCCTCCCAGGAGCCCTCCCACAGCTTGTAGAGCACCTCGAGGTACTCGTCGGCGTGGTCGTAGCGCTCGTCGTGCTGCAGCTGGTCGAGCTGCCCCATGTTCTTCGCCGCCGACGGCAGGTACCCCGTCACCACGTTCCAGCCGATCCGGCCGTTCGTGAGGTGGTCGAGCGTGGTCAGCCTGCGGGCGAAGGGGAAGGGGTGCTCGAAGCCGGTGCCGGCGGTGATGCCGATGCCGAGGTGCTCCGTCGCGCCCGCGATGGCCGAGGCCAGCAGGATCGGATCCGACACGGGGACCTGCGCCGCGTGCTTGATGGCGGCGTCGCCGTTGCCGTTGTAGGAGTCGTAGATGCCCAGGACGTCGGCGATGAAGATGCCGTCGAAGGTGCCGCGCTCCAACAGCTTCGCCAGGTCCGTCCAGTAGCTCAGCTCCTTGTAGCGGTGCGACTGGTCCTTCGGGTGCCGCCACAGGCCCGGGGACTGGTGGGCGACGCAGTTCATGTCGAAGGCGTTGAAACGGATCTGACGGCTCATGGAGGCCGACGCTAGGCGGCCCGCCCGCGCCCGCCCAGGCTTGCGCTCAGCGTGACGCGAGGGCCGCCCCGTCGGCTCGCGCGAGGGTACGGCGCACCGTCAGGCCAGGTTGAGCTGCCACGACACGCCGAACCGGTCCCCCACCCAGGCGAAGGCGGTGGAGAAGCCGTACTCGCCCAGTGGCATGTAGGTCTTCCCGCCCGCGCCGAGTGCCTCGGTGAGACGCTCCAATTCCTCGCGGTCGTCGCAGTCCACGAACAGCGACGTCGACGGGGTGAAGTCGAAGGCGTGGTCGACGGAGCTGTCGCTGATGAGCACGTGCTCGCCCTTGATCACCAGCTCGGCGAGCTGGATGCCGTGCTGCGGATCCGCGTGCGGCACCGAGCTCAGGACCGCCCCGTCGAAGGTCGCGACGTACAGGTCGATCGCCTGCGCGGCGACCGCGCCCTGGAACATGAGAAACGGACGAATCATGGTCATGCGGCGAGCCTACGTCCGGCGCGCGCCGTAGGGTGCGGGCATGACATCGGTGGTCGTGGTGGGCAGCGTGAATCTGGACGCGATCACGGTGTGCGAGCGGTTCCCGCAGCCGGGCGAGACGGTGACGGGTGTCTCGGTCGCCTTCGGGCAGGGCGGCAAGGGCGCGAATCAGGCCCGGTCGGCGGCGCGGTCGGGCGCGGCGACCGTCTTCGTCGGCGCGGTGGGCGAGGACGACGCCGCGGGCACGGTGCTGGACTCCCTCGCGGGCGCGGGGGTGGACGTCTCCCGCGTCGCGCGCACGCCCGGCAGCACCGGCTTCGCGAACGTCACCGTCGACGGGTCCGGGGAGAACCACATCGTGGTCGTGCCCGGCGCGAACGCCGCGGTGCGCGTGGACGACGCGGCGCGCGAGGCGATCGCCGACGCGGACGTGCTCCTCCTGCAGCTCGAGATCCCGCTGCCCGCGGTCGTCGACGCCGCCCGCGCCGCGCGCGAGGCCGGCACCGTCGTCCTGCTCAATCCCTCGCCCGTGCAGCCCCTCCCCGACGAGCTCGTCGAGCTCCTCGACGGCGTGATCGTCAACCGGGACGAGGAGAAGGCACTCGCCGAGGTCGTGGGGCGCGTGCCGCACGTCGTCACCACCCTTGGCGGCGACGGTGCCCGCGCGACGGGACCCGACGGCACCGTCGACGCCCCGGGCTTCGCGGTCGACGTCGTGGACACCACCGGGGCCGGCGACGCCTTCGCGGGCGCGCTCGCTGCGCACTGGGACCTGCCACCCACCGAACGGCTGCGCCGCGCCAACGCGGCCGGCGCCCTCACCGCCACCGCCGCCGGCGCGGCGGCCGCCCCCACCGCCGCCGAGGTCGACGCCTTCCTCGCCACCCAGGAGACCGCCCGATGACGATCACCGTCCACGACGTGCCCGGCGACGGCCCGTACGCCCTGACCACCGGGCCGGACGGGGCACTGTGGTTCACGCTCGTCGGGAGCGGCGAGATCGGGCGGTACGACTCCGCCACCGGTCAGACGGTGCGGTATCCCGTCGGCCCGGACACCGGCCCCACGATCATCACGACCGGGCCCGACGGCGCGCTCTGGTTCACCGAGTACCGCTCGCACCGCCTCGGCCGGATCACCGTCGACGGGGAGGTCTCGCACGTCGACCTCCCGCCCGGGTGCGGCCCTTTCGGCCTCGCGACGGGGTCCGACGGCGCGCTGTGGTTCACCGCGACCGCCACGAACCGGATCGGTCGGGTCACCGTCGAGGGAACGGTCACCGAGTTCGACCTGCCGATCCCCGGGGCCTTCCCCTCCGCGATCGCCGCCGGCCCGGACGGCGCGCTGTGGTTCCCGCTCAACCAGGCCGACGCGATCGGCCGGATCGACACCACCGGGACGGTCTCGGTGTTCGCCCTGGACTCCCCCGGCTGCGCGCCGGTCGGCATCGCCGCAGGGCCGGACGGGGCACTGTGGTTCGTCGAGATCGGGGCGGGCCGGATCGGCCGGATCACGCCCGGCGGTGCCGCCGCTCACCACCCACTCCCCGACGCCGCCGCCCGCCCGCACGGCATCTGCGCCGGGCCCGACGGTCGCATGTGGTTCACCGAGTGGGCCGGCAACGCCCTCGGCTCCATCGACGCCGAGGGACGAATCCGCAGGTACGAGCTGCCCGTGCCGGGCTCCGAGCCCCACGGCATCGCCCTCGGACCCGACGGTGCGCTGTGGGCCGCGCTGGAGGCCGGTTCGCTCGCTCGACTGGCCCCACCACAGCCCTGATGTGACCCATCTCACATTGACCCGCCTCGCTGGGGATACCCCGGGGTTCCGCTGACCGATTCCGAAGCGCGGGTGACTTCCGCATTGCCGGTTGTTAGCGTCGAGAGTGATGAGCCCGTCTCACAAGAGCGATCCCACTGCCCCCGCAAAAACGGGGGTCACCACCCGTCGCCCGTCGATCGACGATGGAATACGACTGTGGGAGATCGCCCGGGACACCGAGGTTCTCGATCTCAATTCGACGTACGCGTACACCCTGTTGTGCCGTGACTTCGCCGACTCGTCGATCGTCGCCGAGCATGATGGCGCCGTCGCCGGTTTCGTCACGGGGTACCGCCGTCCCGACCGCCCGGACACCCTGTTCGTGTGGCAGGTGGCGGTGGATGCCGCCCATCGGGGCCACGGCATCGCCTCGCGTATGCTCATCGATCTGTTGGATCATCTTGCGGTGAGGGGCGTTTCACGCCTGGAGACCACGATCACCGCGTCCAACACGGCGTCCCAGGAGCTCTTCGGCTCCGTGGCGAAGAAGCGCCGTTCCACCCTCACGGTGCGCGATCTGTTCGCCTCGCACCACATCTCCCCCACTGAATCCGACCCCCACGAGCCCGAGCAGCTGTACATCATCGACCCCGCCTGACCGGCGGGGCCGCTGCCGGCCCACTAGGAGGATCACCATGTCCACCCTGACCGACGAGAACACCAGCACCGCCGATTTCGAGCAGCCCTCGATCTTCAGCACCCGCGAGTCGGAGGTGCGCAGCTACTCGCGCGGTTGGCCTGCCGTCTTCGATCGCGCCGAGGGTTCATGGCTCATCGATCGCGACGGCCGCCGCTACCTCGACTTCTTCGCGGGCGCCGGTGCCCTCAACTACGGGCACAACCACCCCAAGCTGAAGCAGGCCCTGGTGGAGTACATCTCCGAGGGCCACATCACGCACTCGCTCGACATGTCGACCGTGGCGAAGGGCGAGTTCCTGCAGACCTTCGAGGACAAGATCCTCAAGCCCCGCGGCCTGGATTACAAGGTCCAGTTCCCCGGCCCCACCGGCACCAACACGGTGGAGGCGGCGCTGAAGCTGGCCCGCAAGGTCAAGGGCCGCGAGTCGATCATCAACTTCACCAACGCCTTCCACGGCATGACGCTGGGCGCGCTGTCGGTGACCGGCAACTCGATGAAGCGCGGCGGCGCCGGCATCCCGCTGGTGCACGCCACGCCGATGCCCTTCGACAACTACTTCGACGGCGTCGCACCGGACTTCCAGTGGTTCGAGGCCGTGCTCGCCGACTCCGGCTCGGGCCTGAACAAGCCGGCCGGCGTGATCGTCGAGACCGTCCAGGGCGAGGGCGGCGTCAACGTCGCGCGCCCCGAGTGGTTGCGCGCGCTGGCCGACCTGTGCGAGCGGCACGACATGCTGCTCATCGTCGACGACGTCCAGATGGGTTGCGGCCGTACGGGTCCGTTCTTCTCCTTCGAGGAGGCCGGGATCACGCCGGACATCGTGACACTCTCCAAGTCGATCGGCGGCTACGGCCTGCCGATGGCGCTCACGCTGATGAAGCCCGAGCTCGACGTCTGGGGCCCCGGCGAGCACAACGGCACCTTCCGCGGCAACAACCCCGCGTTCGTCACCGCCAAGCACGCGATCGACGAGTTCTGGTCGGACGACGTGCTCGAGAAGGAGACCCTCCGCAAGGGCGCCCACATCGAGAAGCGCTTCGACGAGTTGTGCGCCGAGTTCCCCGAGCATCTCAGCCACCGCGGCCGCGGCCTGGTGCAGGGCCTGGTCTTCGCCGACGCCGACAAGGCGGGCGCGGTCTGCGCCGCCGCCTACCAGCAGGGCCTGCTCGCGGAGACGTCCGGCCCGTCGGACGAGGTGGTCAAGCTGCTGCCCGCGCTCACCATCACCGACTCCGAGCTCGATCTCGGCCTCGACATCCTCGCCACCGCGACCCGAAAGGCACTGTCCGCATGATCGTCCGCACCACCGATGAGATCACCGGCACCGAGCGCGACGTCGCCGCCGGGAACTGGCGCAGCAAGCGCATCGTGCTCGGCGGCGACCGGGTCGGCTTCTCCTTCCACGAGACCGTGATCGAGCCCGGCACCGTCAACGAGTTCCACTACGCCAACCACGTCGAGGCCGTATGGCTCGTGGAGGGCGAGGGCACGCTCCTGGACCGGGAGACCGGCGTCGAGTACCCGCTCGCCCCCGGCACCATGTACCTGCTGGACGGCAACGAGCGGCACACCGTCACCACGAGGACCCGCATGCGCATGCTGTGCGTCTTCAACCCGCCCGTCGTCGGCACCGAGGTGCACGACGAGAACGGCGTCTACCCCCTGGTCGCCGTCGACTGACCCCCTCAGCAATTGAACGACGTTATGGAGAGTAAAACCCCAGGTCGGGTTCTCCATAACGTCGTTCAATTGCGTTAGAGGGTGAGGGCGAGGGCGCAGACGGCGACGACCACCAGCGCGGCGAGGGCGTCGATGCGGCCGGGGCCGTCGGCGCGCACGACGAGGCGGCCGGTGCCGCCGCGGGCGGCGATGGCCTCCCCCATCTCGGTCGCGCGGCGCAGGGAGACGACCATCGCGGCGACGCAGAGGTCGACCAGATCCGCACGGCGCGAACGCTTCACCGCGGGCGGCGGCTGGAGGCGGCGCGCCGCCGACAGCGTCCGGAACTCGTCGATCATCAGCGGGAACGTGCGCAGCGCCAACGCGAGCGTGACGGCCCACTCGTCCACCGGAATCCGCAACCGGCGCAACGGCCCGCACAGCCGCGCGACGGCGGGCGCCACGTCGGCAGGGTCAGTGGTCCACGCGATGAGCGCGCCGGCCCCGAGCAGCACCAACCCCAGCAGGATCACGCGCAGCAGGTTGAGCAGGCCGCCCAGGCCCACCGTGGCGCCGGCGACGTCCACGTGGGGCGCACCGCCGCTCGCCGCCATCAGGCAGCCGCCGATCAGCACCACCACGAGCACCCACCGCGGCACGGACGGCAGGACCGAGAGCGGGATCCTCGCCGCCGCCGCGGCCAGGACGAGCAGCGCGGCGAGCAGCCCGATCACCGGCCAACTCGGGTCGACCGTGAGCACGACGGAGATCGCCGCCACCGCCAGCAGTTTCGTGCCGGCCCAGAGGTCGTGCAGGTAGGAGCGGCGCGGCAGCGGCCGCAGCACCAACGACGTCGACCGGCTCATGCCACCTCCTCCGCATCGATCGCGCCGCCGGCGAGATGGACGGTCCGGTCGCACAGCCGGTCGAGGTGGTCGACGTCGTGCGAGATGATCACCATCGCCTGGCCGCCGTCGCGGATCCCGACCAACAGCTCGACCAGTTCGCGCTGCGATGGCAGGTCCAGCCCGGCGAGCGGCTCGTCGAGGATGAGCAGCCGCGGTGCCCTCGCGAGCAGGCCCGCGAGCGCCACCCGGCGGAGCTGGCCGCCGCTGAGCCGGTCGACGAGAAGCTCCGCCGTCGCTGCGGGGAGGCCGACGGAGGCGAGCGCCCGGGCGATCGCGGTGGCGTCGTCGCCGCGGAGGCCGGCCAGCGCGGCGAGAGCGTCGCCGGCGGTCCCGCGCACCAGCTGCAGGCGCGCCGCCTGCAGCGCGAGCGCCACCGCCCCGACGTGCTCGGCGACGGGCGCACCGTCGAGCTCGCAGGTGCCGGCGGTCGGCTCGAGGAGCCCGGCCATCACCCAGGCGAGCGTCGACTTGCCCGACCCGTTGCCGCCGCAGAGCAGCACCGCCTCGCCCTCGCGCACGGCGAGGTCGACGCCGCGGAGCGCGGTGCGCCGCCAGGGCGTCCCGGCGTCGTACTCGTAGTGCACGCCGCGCAGCACGAGCAGCGGCGCGCCGAGGGAGGGTCGGACGCTCCTGCCCTCGGTGGACGCGGGAGGGTCGGCACGCTGCGCGCTCCCGAGGTCGACGGTGCGGTCCGCTCCGGCCGCCTCCTCCGGGTAGTGGGTGATGTTCACCAGGCCCAGGTCGTGCTGCCGGGTCAGGCCGCCCAGCAGTGCCATCAGATCCTCGCGGCCGTCCCGGTCCACCATGGTGGTGACCTCGTCGGCGACGACGAGCGCGGGCCGCCGGGCCAGTGCCGCCGCGACGGCGAGACGCTGCGCCTCCCCGCCCGAGAGGCCGGAGGTGTCGCGGTCCCCCATGCCGCCGAGCCCGACTTCCGCGAGCAGGCCGTCGACGTCGACCTCCACCCCGTCCGGCAGGCCCCAGACGACGTCGTCCGCGACGCGGATCCCGAGCACCTGGCTGTCGGCGTGCTGCAGGACCAGGGCCGTGCCGCCGACCCGGCCGAGCGCCACGGCGCCGGGGCGATCGACGATGCCGGCCGTCGGCGGGAGCCCGGCCAGCACGCGCATGAGCGTCGACTTGCCGGTGCCGTTGGCGCCGGTCACCGCGACGTGATCGCCGGGTTCCACGCCGAAGGAGACGCCGGAGAGCGTGTCGTGCCGGGCCTCCGGGTAGCGGAAGGCGACGTCCTGCAGCCGCATCGGCAGCGGGAGGGGCGCACCGTCCTCGGACTCGCGGGGGAAGAGGTCGCGCGGCGCAGCGCTGGTGGCCCGGACCCGGCGGAGCACCGGGGTGAGGATGCGCCAGGCGAAGGAGCAGCCGATCACCACGATGAGCCAGACCGACACCCACACGAAGACCTGCCAGTGCTGCAGCCCGAAGGCCGCGAGACGCTGCAGCGCCGCCCCCGGTCCGGCTCCGCCCGGGAGCGGCCGCAGGAGCGCGCCCAGGCCGCGGACGTTCGCCGCGAAGGCGCCGAGCACCACCGTGCGGATCTCGGCGAGCGCCGCGAGGAAAGCGAACACCGCGGTCGCGACGACGACGCCCCAGAGGGCGGCGACGCCGAGCATGACGCCGCGCCCGCGGCCCCGCCGGCGCACCTGCCCGCAGATGACCCCCATGTACACGCACGTCCATGCGGAGACCAGGCCGCCGAAGCCCGCGAGCAGGAAGGCCACCGTCCCGGAGGCCATCGTCGTGGCGACCGCGACCCGCGCGCGGTGGTGGAAGGCCAGAACACCCATGGGAACGGCGCCGGCCCAGGCGAAGACGACGGCGCCCGGGACGACCATCGACAGCACCGCGATCGCCGACATGAGGGCGGCCGTGACCGCGGCGTGCGCGAGCTCGACGGGCCGCAGTGGGCCCGACTCGGTTTCCGACATCGAATCACCCTATCCGCGACCGCACATCTCGGTGGGGCGACGGGCCCGTCCGAATCAGTGCGCCGGGCGGGCGCATGGACCAGACTGGGGACATGACCTCGCTCGCCGATCTGGCCGTCACTCTCAAGTCCCTGCACCGCAAGGGAGATCCCGTCGTCCTGCCCACCACGTGGGACGCCTGGTCCGCCAACACCGCGGTCGCGGCGGGCTTCGCCGCGCTCACCGTGGGCTCGCACCCGATGGCCGATTCGATCGGTCGCCCCGACGGCGAGGGCATGAGCTTCGACGAGGCGATGACCCGCGTCGCGCAGATCACCTCGGCCGTCGACGTTCCCGTGTCCGTCGACATCGAGTCGGGGTACGGGCGGTCCGCGGAGCGGATCGTCGAGGGCCTCCTCAGCGCCGGCGCGGTGGGCCTGAACATCGAGGACACGGTGCACTCCGAGGGCGGCCGGTTCCGCGACGCGCAGGAGCACGCCGACCTGGTCGCCGCGCTGCGCGCCGCCTCCGACGCCGCGGGCGTGCACGTGGTGATCAACGCCCGCACCGACATCTTCAAGAGCCAGGTGGGTGAGGCGGAGGACCGCGTGGAGCGCGCCATCGCGCGGATGCAGCTGTGCGCCGACGCGGGCGCCGATTCGCTCTACCCGGTCGCGTTCCACGACGCGGCCACGCTCCGGCACCTCGCGGACGCCCTGCCGCTCCCCGTGAATGCGATCGCGAATCCGGCGACCGACGATCTGGCCGCGCTCGCCGCCGCCGGCGCGGGCCGGATCAGCTTCGGTCCGATCTGGCAGATGGCGCTCACCGAGCGGTCGAACGAGCTGCTCGCGCGCTGGCGCTGATCCTCATGTCTCGCGCGACGCCCTGGACGTGAGGAGCGCCAGGGCGTCGTCGACGCACCGGGTCACGAACGCGTCGTCCGGTGGTTCCCTGCCCACCAGCACGCGGAAGTAGACGGGCGCGGCCACGGACTCGAGCAGGTCGCGCGAGAGCACCCGGTCGGGGATCTCGCCGCGGGTGATCGCGCGCTCGATCACCGGCGCAGTGCTCGCGAATCGCGCGTCCCAGAAGCTGATCCGCGCGGCGTCGACCTCGGGGTCCTGCGACATCGCGAGGGTGGTTCCGAGGAGCCGCGCCAGTCCGGGCTGTTCGAGGAGCGCGGTGATCTGCCGCGCGACCTGGAGAAGGTCCTCGCGCAGATCACCGGTGTCCGGGGCGGGATTGCCCTGCGCCGCGAGCTCACTGACCGCGTCGGCGACGAGGGCCGTCGGTGTGGGCCACCGTCGATAGACGGTGGTCTCCGCGACGCCCGCCCGGGCCGCGACCTCCGCGATGCGCAGGCCCTCGAAGCCGTGCTCGGCCACCTGCGCGAGCGCCGCTGCCAGCACCGCCTCGCGAACACGCGCCGATCGACCTCCCGTCCGCCGACGGGGCCCTGCCTCCTGGTCCATACCCCAGTTCTACGCGACCGACGCCGTCACACCGAGGCGAGGTAGCCGTCGACCCAGTTGCCGAACTCGGCGGCGAGATGCCACTGGTGCTCGGTGATGTACAGGCCCGGCACCGCCGCGGGGAAGGCGACGCGGAGCCGGCTCCGGAACCCGCCGCCCGGGAGATCGCGGAACTGGTGGCGCACGCCGCCGATCATCTCCCCCGTCGCGAGCGACGCCGTACCGGCGATCTCGAGCGGATACGAGGGGTCGCGCGGGATCGGGACGCCACGCACGTCGGTGTAGTCGACGAAGAAGCGCAGGGGCAGCACCGCACCGCCGGTCACCTCGATCACCTCCTGTCTCCCGTCGGCGCCGGTGACGATGACGTAGTGGTCGGGGCACGCACCGGTCCACGTCGGGCGGTCGTCCGTGGTGCGCTCGCGGGTGAACCACTCCACCATGCCCGCGGCGGTGCCCCGCGGCGCCGTGATCTCGGTGTCCGCGATCGCCCAGCGGCCTCCCGACGCGGCCTTGGCGGCGAGCGTCGCGGCGCCAGCGAGCGCGGTCTCGGGCGCGAGCAGTTCGCGGATGCGGTCCACCCCGAGCCGCTCGCGCGTGCGGGCGAGCGCAGCACGCGCGGCCGGCAGATCCGACGGGGCCGCGACGCCGCGGTCCACCAGCGCGCGCAACTCCCCCGCGGCGACACCCGGGTAGTCCCGCAGGAGGCGCGCGGCGGCGATCGGCACGCGGCGGCGCTCCCACTGCCCCGGCGAGGAACCCCCGCCTCGTCGGCCTCGACACCGCCATCGTGACCTCCCTCTTAACGCTTGAATTTGTAGCGTTAGTGGATACTATGGGGTGACAGCGATCACTTGTCAAGACTCGAGGAACGGGCGACACCCATGACCGACCACACCGGCATCAGGACATTCATCGACGACCGCGCGGTCGCACCCGAGGCGGTGCGCGCGTGGGAGGAGCGCCGGCTCCGCGCCGTGTTCCGCAGGCTCGCCTCCGGGCTCGGAGCCCGCGCGACCGCCGAGCTGCTGCCCGACGAGTCGATCGCGGACGTACTGCGCGCACCGATCCAGGTGCAGCGGGACACACTCACCGCGATGAAGACGCGTCTGGGCCACGCCGGGATCTACGCCCTCCTCCGGCGCGAGCTCGCATTCTCGGAGGCCACCACGCGCGCGACCGTCGCGGTGAGTCGCGGCCGGACCGCGACCTCGGTCACGCGCCTGGAAGCACCGGGCGTGTCCGCGGAGCGCTTCGGGGCGTGGTTCGACGACCTCACCGCGTCGAACCGCGAGGGCGCGATGCTCGCCGCGTGCCCGGATCACTACCTGCTCCGCGGCCTGCCCGACGGCCGCCAGGAGGTCGTCGAGACCACGGGCGGCACGCCCACCGCGTCGCGGTTCCTCGTCGATTGCACGCGCAGCGACCGGCTGACCATCGCCGCCGACCCCGCGTACCCGATCCAGATCGCCGGCCTCGCGCTACTCGACGACGGGACGTGCATCGGCGGCGTCCGGCACCAGCTGCGCGACCGCGACGGTGCCCTCGACGCGCTGCTCACCGTCGAGTTCCCGGCGGCGGTGCCGGCGCACTTCCTTCGGCAGCACCAGTGGCACCTCGCCGTCGAGTTCGGCAACTGGATCTCCGCCGCTGCCCGCGAGATCGGCTGATCGGGACCGCGGCCCCGTCAGCGCCGACGGGCGCTACCGCGCACCGTCGGGCACCCAGGCCGAGCCCCGCTCCCGATCGAGGTACGTCTCGGACTTGTTGTGCAGGAAGAAGATGTACACGAAGAGCGAGATCGCGATGGTGATCGTGACGTAGGCGATGAACCAGGGCACGTGACCGGACTTCTTCGCGGCCTCGTAGATCAGCGGCGCGGTGCCGCCGAAGATCGAGTTGGCCAGGGCGTAGCCGATGCCCACGCCGAGCGCCCGCACGTGCGAGGGGAACAGCTCCGCCTTCACCAGCGCGTTGATCGACGTGTAGCCCGTGATGATGATGTAGCCGGCGCACACCATCGCGAGCGATCCGATCGCGACGTGGATGTTCGGCAGGAACGTGATGAGGAAGTACGTGTAGAAGACGCCGCCCACGCCGAAGAAGATCAGCATCGGCTTGCGGCCGATCCGGTCGCTGATCATGCCGCCGATCGGCTGGATGAGCATGAGGAAGATCAGGCCGATCAGGTTCACCCACGTCGCCGTCAGCGCGCGATCGGTGTAGGCCGTCTTGACGATCGCCGGGGCGTTGACGCTGTAGACGTAGAACGCCAGCGTGCCGCCCATCGTGACGAGGAAGCACAGCACCAGCTGTCGCCAGTAGCCGGTGAGCAGCTCGCGCATGGTGCCGGAACTGGTGTCCTCGCCGTCGCGGATCGCGGCGAGCTGCTCCTCCGACAGGGACTCGTCCATCGTGCGCCGCAGCCAGAAGACGACGATCGCCGCGATACCGCCGACGAAGAAGGCGATGCGCCAGCCGAAGTCGGACACCTGCGCCTTGGAGAAGATCCCCAGGAGCACGAGCAGCATGAACTGCGCGAGAACGTGCCCGCCGACCAGCGTGACGTACTGGAAGGAGGAGAAGAAGCCGCGCCGCTCGCGGGTGGCCGCCTCCGACATGTACGTCGCCGAGGTGCCGTACTCGCCGCCCGTCGCGAAGCCCTGCACCAGGCGGCAGAGGATGAGGATCACCGCGGCCGCCATGCCGATCGTCTCGCGGCCGGGGACGATCGCGATGACGAACGAGCACGCGGCCATCAGCGAGACGCTCATCGTGAGCGCAGCCCGCCTGCCCTTGCGGTCGGCGTACCGGCCGAAGAACCACGAGCCGACGGGTCGCATCAGGAAGGTGACGGCGAAGATCGCGTAGACGTAGACGGTCGAGTTCTTGTCGGCCTTGTCGAAGAACTGGCTCTCGAAGTACGTCGCGAACACCGTGTAGACGTAGACGTCGTACCACTCGACCAGGTTCCCGGAGCTGCCGCGCAGCGTGTTCCAGATCGCCCGGCGGGTCTCCGCCCGCGACGAGACGGGCTTCGTCGCAATCGATTCCGTCATGATGCCTTCCGTCCTAGACCTCGTCGGCGGAGCGGCCCGTGCTCCGATGACCGAGGGCGGCCACCGTGATCATCAGGGCGAGCATCGCCGCCGCCACCACCGCGAACACCCACACGCTGCCACGCTCGTCGAGAATCGGAAGCAGAACGAACGGAAGAAACGCGGTCACCAGCTTCGACAGCGAGTACGCGGCGCCGGCGGCCGTCCCCCGGATCGCCGTGGGGTAGGAGTCCGCGAGATACACGTGGTACGCGTTGGAGAACAGGTTCGACGAGAGCGTGTAGAGGAACCCGGCGAGCACGATCTGCACCGGACTCGCCGCGAAGCCGAACCACAGGCCGAAGACGGCCATCAGGCCCGCCGAGCCGATCACCAGGTACCGGCGTTCGATCCGCTCGACGATCGGCACCGCGAGCGCGGCGCCGAGCGGGTAGCCGATGTAGGACAGCGCCACGAACAGCAGCGAGGTCTGGATCGAGTAGCCCTTGGCGAGCAGGACCAGCGGCGCGATGGTGCCGAACCCGTAGTAGCCGAAGACCTCCAGCGCGGAGACGATCCACAGCATGACGGTGCGCCGGCGGTACGGCGGGCGGAACAGGGCGCGGATGGTGATCGCGTGGGACTTCACCGGGCGGAGCGCCGCGTCGGGCTCCGCGAGCACCTTCCCCTCGGCGACCGCCTGCGCCTCCATCCGCCGGACGATGGCGTCGGCCTCGTCGTAGCGGCCCTGCGCCTCCAACCACCGGGGCGACTCGGGCAGGCCCCGTCGGACCAGCCAGACCAGCAGCGAGCCGAGCGCGCCGAAGACGAACAGCAGCCGCCAGCCCTGCACCTCCACCCCGCCGAGATCGAAGACCTGCGGGGTGAGCCAGCGCGCGGCGAAGCCGACGACGGGGACGCCGAGGAAGGACACCACGTAGGCGAGCGAGATGTACTTGCCGCGCACGTTCTTCGGCAGGATGTCCGAGAGGTAGGAGTCGGCGAGCGCGAACTCGCCGCCGATACCGATGCCGGCGACGAACCGCGTCACCACGAGGAACGCGGCGTTGGGGCTGAACGCGCCCGCGAGCGACATCGCCGAGTAGAGCGCGAGGTTGATCATGAACGCGGTCCGCCGGCCGTAGCGGTCCGCGAGGCGGCCCATGAACAGGGCGCCGATGAACTGTCCGATGAAGGCGGACGCCAGGAGCAGTTTGAGTTCGTCCGGCCCCAGCGCGAAGTCCTTCTTGAGCACCGTCGCGATGGTCGCGGCGAGGAAGTTCTCGTACTGGTCGAAGAACAGGCCCAGCCCGATGACACCGACGGCGGCGAAGTGCAGCCTGGTCATCGGCAGCCGGTCCAGGCGCGCCGCGATCGACGGTGCCTGCGAAGTCTCGGTGGTCATCGTCGAAATATACTTCGGTAAACGAATACACCGGTGTCGGGGCGGTGACCGCCAGGCGAAACAACGGTGCGATACCGCACGCGAGCGCCCGCGGAGGAGTTGAATCTCCCGAGTGATCGTCGATTGCGCCCACTACCTGGGCGGCGCCCGGCAGGCCGAGGAGACCCTCGCCCCGCTGGACGCCGCGCGCCTGTGCACCGAGGACGGCTTCGTCTGGCTCGGCCTGTTCGAGCCGACCCCCGCGGAAATGGAATCGGTGCGCGAGGCCTTCGACCTGCACGAGCTCGCCGTCGAGGACGCGCAGGACTACCACCTGCGGCCCAAGGTCGAGGACTTCGAGGCCTCGGTGAAGCTGGTGATCCTGCGGACGGCGCGCTACGACGACGCCCGCGAGGAGGTCGACTTCGGCGAGATCAGCGTCTTCGTCGCGAAGAACTTCGTCATCACCGTGCGGCAGGGCGTCGCGAGCGAGCTGCATCAGGCCCGGGCCCGGCTCGAGCAGAAGCCGGAGCTCCTCGCACTCGGCACCGACGCGGTGCTGTGGGCGATCCTCGACCAGGTCGTCGACGGTTACGAACCGGTCGTCGCCGGCCTGGAGCACGACATCGAGCAGATCGAGGCGACGGTCTTCTCCGGCGCGGTCGCGCCCACCGAGCGGATCTACCTCCTGCGGCGTGAGGTGACGAACTTCTACCGCGCCGCCCACCCCCTGCTCGCCGTGGTCAACTCGGTGGGCAAGGGCCTCGGCGAGGAACGCCTCTCCCCCTACCTCCGCGACGTCTACGACCGGCTGCAACTCGTCAACGAGGAGGTCTCGGCGCAGCGCGACCTGCTCGGCACGATCCTGCAGGCCAACATCGCCGTGGTCTCGGTGCAGCAGGCGCACTCCGCGGCGCGGCAGAGCTCGACGATCGAGCGGCTCACCGTGCTCTCCACCATCTTCCTGCCGCTGACCTTCGTCACCGGCTTCTTCGGCCAGAATTTCGGCTGGCTCGTCGACCACATCGGCGGCCCCTGGCAGTTCCTGGTCTTCGGCGTCTGCGGCCTGTTCGTGCCGCTCATCGCGCTGCGCCTGTGGCTGCGCCGCAAGGAGTCGATGCCCGACAATCCGCTGGGCAGCACCGACTGACCCCGCGCGACGTAGCCTGGACGGGTGCGCACTGCGATGCCAGCCTGGGAGCCCGCGGAGGCGACCGCGCCGGACCCGGACTATGCCGACCGGCTCGACCGGGCCCGCGCCCTTCTCCGCGGCCGGCGCATCGTCGCCCTGACCGGCGCGGGGATCTCCACCGCGTCAGGCATCCCCGACTACCGCAGCCCGGGGGCGCCCCGTCGGAACCCGATGACGATCCAGCAGTTCCTCGGCTCGCCCGAGTTCCGCCGGCGGTACTGGGCCCGCAACCACCTCGGCTGGCGGCACATGGACGCCGCGCTGCCCAACCCCGCGCACCGGGCGCTGACGGAGCTCCCCGGGATCAGCGGGGTCATCACGCAGAACGTGGACCTGTTGCACCTCAAGGCGGGCTCGCGCGGCGTCATCGACCTACACGGCAACTACGCCCAGGTGCGGTGCCTGAGCTGTGAGAACCGGATCAGCCGGCACCACCTGCACGCACGGCTCGAGCCGCTCAACGCGGACTTCGCCGCGCGCATCGCCGATCGCGGCGCGGTCGAAGTGGCGCCCGACGCCGACGTCGTGGTCGAGGACACGACGGACTTCACCATGGTCGACTGCGGCACCTGCGGCGGCATCCTCAAGCCCGACATCGTCTACTTCGGGGAGTCCGTGCCCAAGCCGCGCGTCGAGCGCGCCTTCACCATGGTCGACGGTGCCGACGCCCTCCTCGTGCTGGGCAGCTCGCTCACCGTGATGTCGGGGCTCCGGTTCGTGCGGCACGCGCACAAGCAGGGCAAGCCCGTCGTCATCGTCAACCGCGGGCGCACGCGGGGCGACGGGCTGGCCGACGTCACCGTCGACGTGGACGTCGCGACGGCGCTGCGCCGCCTCGTCGCTCCCTGAACCCACTGAACCCCGCCCCGACCGAGAGGACATCCCGTGAGCACCGCCGCCGACCTGCCGCTCGAGGACCGCGCCCGCCTGCTGACCGGCGCCGACTTCTGGACCACCGCCGCGGCCCCGGGCGTCCCGTCGATCGTGCTGACCGACGGCCCACACGGCGTGCGCCGCCAGGTGGGCGCGTCGGATCACCTGGGGCTCAACGCCGCCGCCCCCGCGACCTGCTTCCCGCCGGCGGTCGCCGTGGGGTCGAGCTGGAATCCGGACCTGGCGCGGCGGATCGGCGGGGCGGTCGCGGCGGAGGCGCGGGCGCTGGGCGTCGCCGTGGTGCTCGGCCCCGGCGTCAACATCAAGCGGCATCCGCTGTGCGGCCGGAACTTCGAGTACTACTCCGAGGATCCGCTGCTCGCCGGCGCGCTGGGCGCCGCCCAGGTGCAGGGCCTGCAGGACGGCGGCGCGGGCGCATCGGTCAAGCACTTCGCGCTGAACAACCAGGAGACGGAGCGCATGCGGGTCAGCGTCGACGCCGACCCGCGCACCGTCCGCGAGATCTACCTGCCAGCGTTCGAGCGGATCGTCACGGACGCGGCGCCCGCGACCGTGATGTGCTCGTACAACCGCATCGACGGCGTGTACGCCTCGGAGAACCCCTGGCTGCTCACGACGGTGCTGCGGGACGAGTGGGGCTACGACGGGCTCGTCGTCTCCGATTGGGGCGCGGTGCACGACCCGGTCGCCGCGGTCAACGCCGGCCTCGACCTGGAGATGCCGCACGGCCCGAACAGCGCCGCGCGGATCGTCGAGGCGGTCGGGTCCGGCGAGCTCGACGAGGCCGTCGTCACGCGCGCGGCGCAGCGCGTGATCGACCTGACGCGCTGGGCGCCGTCGGACGACGAGCCGGCGCCGGACCTGGACGTGCACCACGCCCTCGCGCGGGAGGCCGCGACCGAGTGCGCCGTCCTGCTGCGCAACGAGGACGCCGCGCTCCCCCTCGGTCCCGCATCGGGGTCGGTCGCCGTGATCGGCGAGCTGGCCCGCACGCCGCGCTACCAGGGCGGCGGCTCGAGCCATATCAATGCCACCCGCGTCGACGTCCCGCTCGACGAGATCGCCGCGCGCGGCGCCGATCTGGGCGTCGCGGTGGAGTTCGCGGCGGGCTACGGCCTCGGCGACGAGGACCACGCCGCTCTCCTCACTGAGGCCGTCGCGGCGGCCGCGCGGTCCGGGACCGCGGTGGTCTTCGCCGGACTCACCGAGGCCGAGGAGTCCGAGGGCTTCGACCGGCCGGATCTCGCGATCGACCCGCGGCAGGTGGAACTGCTCCGCGCCGTCGCCGCCGCGGCGCCGCGCACCGTCGTCGTGCTGGTCGGCGGCGGCGTGATCGAGCTGGAGCCCTGGCACGACGAGGTGGATGCGATCCTCGAGGCCTTCCTCCTCGGGCAGGGCGGCGGCGCGGCGATCGCGGACCTGCTGTTCGGCCTCGCGGCACCGTCGGGCCGGCTCGCGGAGACGGTCCCGCACCGCCTGGAGCAGACGCCTGCGTTCGGGAACTTCCCCGGCGAGCTGGGCACCGTGCGCTACGGCGAGGGCCTCCTCGTCGGCTACCGCTGGTACACCTCCCGGGGCATCGCGCCGCGGTATCCGTTCGGGCACGGCCTCGGCTACACCACGTTCGCGGTCGACGGCCTCGCCGTGCTGGCCACCGGGCGCGACTCCGCGACGGCCACGGTCCGCGTCACGAACGCCGGCGACCGGGCGGGCAGCCACGTGGTGCAGCTGTACGTGGGCGGCGGGCCCGGTGCGGTCTGCCACCCGCGCCGATCGCTGGCCGCCTTCGACAAGGTCGCGCTCGAGCCCGGCGCCTCGACCACGGTGACCCTCGACCTGCCGCGGCGCGCCTTCGCTCACTGGGACGGGCCGCGCGGCGACTGGGTCGTCTCGCCCGGCGACTACCTGATCGAGGTGGGTCGCAGCAGCGCGGACATCGACGCGGACGCCGTCCTCGCGCTCCACGGGGACGTGCTCACCCAGCGGCTGGACATGGACTCGACGATCTCCGAGTGGGCCGCGCACCCCGTCGCGGGCGAGGGCTTCCGCGCGACGCTGGCGGGGGCGGCGGGCGGCATGCCCGTCGACCAGCTCCTGGAGCTCGCCGGATCCATGCCGATCGGGAAGGCCCTCGACATGCTGCCCGGCGAGGCCGGGGACGAGGCCCGGTCCCGGCTGGAGGCCGCGATCGCCGCGCAGTGACCGCGCTGCTCAGAGCGGATCCGACGGTGCCGCACGCCCCCGGCGTCGTAGCGTTGCCGGTATGACGATCGGCGGCGAGGCACTGTTCCGGCACGAACTGGGCGGTGTGCTGCGGCGTCGTCGCCAGGAGCGGGGCGAGCGGCTGGCCGACACCGCGGCGCGGGCGGGGATCTCGCCGCAGTACCTCTCCGAGATCGAGCGCGGCCTCAAGGACCCGTCGAGCGAGATGCTGGCGGCGATCGCCGGGGCGCTCGGCACCGGCGTCGGCGCGCTCGCGGTCGAGGTGGGCCGCCGCCTCGGTGCCGCGCGCCCGGTCCTGCGCCTCGATCGCACTG
>NZ_JAIULG010000107.1 GCF_020169415.1 Tsukamurella sp. M9C | reverse complement strand
ACGCTTCTTCGGAAAAGGTAGCGAGCGACACGAAGTTAACTTTGCACGTTTCATTATCATCATTGCAGGTATTTTCGGTTTTGGAATGTCACTATACTTAATTGCTTCTAATTCAAATGACTTATGGGATTTATTCTTGTTTGTGACTGGATTATTCGGCGTTCCATTGGCTGGTGTATTTGCAGTTGGTATTTTCACTAAACGTACGAATACATTCGGTGTTATTTGTGGATTAATATTGGGTATCATCTTTGCTTACGTCTATAATGGTGTTGGCAAAGGTAACTCACCTTTCTATGTATCTACCATTTCATTTACAGTTGCTTTTGTCTTTGCTTATATACTTAGCTTCATTGTCCCTTCAAAACATAAAAAAGATATAACGGGATTAACAATTTTGGAAAAAGATAAACCATCAACATACATTTCAAAAACGGCTACGAAAAAGTAGATGGATAGT
>NZ_JAIULG010000106.1 GCF_020169415.1 Tsukamurella sp. M9C | reverse complement strand
ACGTCACCTTGGGCACCTACACGAACATTGCCACGGAATTCCACGCCGGATTCATCGAAAAAGCGTTCGAATTGTTGCGCGACCGATTTGGTTCCCTGGTGATCGGCCGCCACACCATAGCGGACCAATCCGAACGGCGTCGCACTCTCGTCGAGAACATCGATGCGACTTTTCGGCAGGGCCCGCCGCAGAGCCTGTCCGGTAAAGCAGCCCGCAGGCCCGCTTCCAACGATCGCGATCCGCGCTTCCGTTTCGCTAGGAGCATCAGCATCATGCGCATCCCGGGTGCTCTCCCATGCGATCGGAAGCTTAGTCATTCCGCGGAAAACCCAGCCGGCTGTGGCTGGCGGATTATCATCAATCAAGCGCATGCCACGGAGACGGCTGAACAGTGCCGGCAGACCGATCTCGGCTACTTCGGCTTTCGCGACCCAGGTGCCAAGGCAAGCGTGAACGCCCTTACC
>NZ_JAIULG010000105.1 GCF_020169415.1 Tsukamurella sp. M9C | reverse complement strand
GCAATGCAATGCCTTTATTTTCTAAGTCAGTAATAGCATGTGCAACGACATCTTGATCTTCGCGTGGCATAAATGATTCGCTACGTTCTAATACTGTTACCTTACTACCTAAATTCGCAAACATTGAAGCAAATTCTAAGGCGATATAACCGCCACCTACAATAACGAGGTGCTTAGGTTGATAGCTAATGTTTAATAAACCTGTCGAATCGAAGACGTGTTTAGCTTGATCAAGGCCTTTAATGTTAGGAATGACAGAGGTAGCACCGGTATTAATAATGATATGAGGTGCAGTAATACTATCGACGATATCGCCATGCTGATTTAATAAATTCACTTCAGTATTAGATTTAAACTGCGCTTTAAAATCCAGTACATCAATGTTGTTATCGTCTGCTAATAAGTGGTAATTTTTATTGTTTAGCGCATTGACAACATCGTTTTTACGATTATAACTTGCTTCAAAGGATTTGCCTTCTAATCCATCATGTACAAGTGTCTTCGAAGGTATACATCCTATAT
>NZ_JAIULG010000104.1 GCF_020169415.1 Tsukamurella sp. M9C | reverse complement strand
AAATATAAACGATAAAATTCAAGTCTATAGGATGCACCTTTTGCGAGTGGATAATGTTTATTATACGCATCATAAAATTCACTCGTAAAACCACCAAATACCGTTGTAATACCGATATCGAATTCTCTGTCACCATATAATGGCGCTGGATCAAATAACGCCGGACGACCATCTTGTAAGAACATATAATTACCACCCCATAGGTCACCATGTAATAAAGACGGTTTACTTTGATGCTTTTCTAATTCCGCCACAATTTGACGTCGCACTTTGTCATATACTTTGATATCGTTGGCATCCCATAGCCCTCTATTTAGCAACTCATCTTTCAAATGGTCCATGCGCTTGTCGACAAAAATGGTACACCAATCGTCTTGCCAATGATTATCAAAAGAAATATCGCCACCTTCATAAGGTAATGAGAAGCCAAATTTGCCTTCTTCTTGTTGCTGACTGTGTAATTGATGAGTACAGTTCAAAGTGATATTTTCAAGACTAATAGTGCATCATCATCTATTAAAAGC
>NZ_JAIULG010000103.1 GCF_020169415.1 Tsukamurella sp. M9C | reverse complement strand
GGTGGAGAAAGGCCCGGGGGCCGACCTGGTGTGGGACTTTGCGGCACCCTATGCTGCGGAGAACCTGCGTGAAATTATTGGCCTGCACAATGCGACGCAGCAGGATTTACAGCGGTGGAGCCAGACCATGATTGATGCGACCGGAAATTACGCGGACGATCCAGACGTATGGGCCGAAGGAGAACGCAGTTTCAATGAGGTGGATGCGGCATTAGATGAAATGTTAGCGTGGCATGGAGCGAATCTGGATGATAACCCGTCTCTGATTGCGCATCTGTTGCGCATTGATGAATATAAAATGCCGTTAGATCGGATCCGTGCTAACCTGAAAATGACCATTGGGGGCGGCGTTAATGAGCCTCGTGACGCACTGGGCGTCGCGGCGTGGGCATTGCTGGATAATCCGGAACAACGTGCCGCAGTCGAACAGGATCCCTCCTTATGGGGCGCCACATTTGATGAAGCCATTCGGTGGGTCGCTCCAATCGGCATGTACAGCCGCCAAGTCACGCGCGATACGGTGCTTGCT
>NZ_JAIULG010000102.1 GCF_020169415.1 Tsukamurella sp. M9C | reverse complement strand
GATTTAGTATGAATTGTCTTCATATAGTCTGGTCTATAATATAATTTATAAAAGATTTTACTGTTTGATTTAATTTAAATTTGTCGAAATTGCAAAAGATGTATAATGAATTATTTTTAATGTAACGGTTTTCAAAGAAATTTGATATAATAGCAATAGGTTAAACAAAGGAGGAATTCAGATGATTTTAGGATTAGCATTAATTCCATCAAAGTCATTTCAAGAAGCGGTGGATTCTTACCGTAAAAGATATGATAAACAGTATTCACGAATTAAACCACATGTGACAATTAATGCGCCATTTGAAATTGAAGATGGTGATTTAGATTCTGTCATTGAACAGGTTAGAGCTCGTATTAATGGTATACCAGCAGTAGAAGTTCATGCTACAAAAGCTTCTAGCTTCAAACCAACGAACAATGTGATTTACTTTAAAGTTGCGAAGACGGACGACTTAGAAGAATTGTTTAATCGCTTTAATGGAGAAGATTTCTATGGAGAAGCTGAACATGTTTTTGTGCCACACTTTACAAT
>NZ_JAIULG010000101.1 GCF_020169415.1 Tsukamurella sp. M9C | reverse complement strand
AAGGCGAAGGCGGCGAAGATCATCCTCGAGATCGAGATCGGCGTGGTCGGCGGCGAGGAGGACGGCGTCGAGAACGAGATCAACGACAAGCTGTTCACCTCGGATGAGGATTTCGCGAAGACCGTCGACGCGCTCGGCGCGGAGGGGTATCTGCTGGCGGCGACGTTCGGCAACGTCCACGGCGTGTACAAGCCGGGGAATGTGAAGCTGCGGCCGGAGGTGCTGCGGGACGGTCAGGCGGTGGCGTCGGCGAAGCTGGGCCTGCCGGCGGGGAGCAAGCCCTTCGATTTCGTTTTCCACGGCGGTTCGGGGTCGCTGAAGTCGGAGATCGAGGACTCCCTGAGCTATGGCGTGGTGAAGATGAACGTCGACACCGATACGCAGTACGCGTTCACCCGGCCGGTGGCCGGGCACATGCTGTCGAACTACGACGGGGTGCTCAAGATCGACGGTGAGGTCGGTAACAAGAAGGTCTACGACCCCCGCTCCTACCTGAAGAAGGCGGAGACGTCGATGGCCGAGCGGGTCGTCGAGGCGTGCAACGACCTGCACTCCGC
>NZ_JAIULG010000100.1 GCF_020169415.1 Tsukamurella sp. M9C | reverse complement strand
AGGAGCTCTCCGGTGTCGCCGAGGACAACGTCAACCGCCATCTCTCGATGACGAAGGACTGGAGCCCCCACGACTACATCCCGTGGTCGGACGGCAAGAACTTCGCCGCCCTCGGCGGATCGGACTACGACCCCGAGGAGAGCCGCCTCGACGAGGTCGCCAAGGCCGCCATGATCACCAACCTCCTCACCGAGGACAACCTCCCCACCTACCACCGGGAGATCGCCGCCAACTTCTCCATGGACGACGCCTGGGGCCACTGGGTCGGCCGCTGGACCTCCGAGGAGAACCGCCACGGCATCGCCATGCGCGACTACCTCGTCGTCACCCGCGGCGTCGACCCGGTCAAGCTCGAGCAGGCCCGCATGATCCACATGACCAACGGCTGGGACCCCCAGGGCAAGGTCGCGCAGCACACCGAGCAGAAGATGACGATGCTGCACTCGGTGGCGTACGTGACCTTCCAGGAGCTCGCCACCCGCGTCAGCCACCGCAACACCGGCAAAGTCTGCCAGGACCCCATCGCCGACAAGATGCTCCAGCGCATCGCCGCCGACGAGAACCTGCACATGATCTTCTACCGCAACATCTCCGCCGCCGGCCTCGACCTGGTCCCCGACCAGGCCATCCGCTCCATCACCGACACCATCAAGCACTTCGAGATGCCCGGCGCCGGCATGCCCGACTTCCGCCGCAACGGCGTCCTCATGGCCAAGCACGGCATCTACGACCTCCGCCAGCACAAGGACGAGGTCGTCATGCCCGTCCTGCGCAAGTGGAAGATCTTCGAGCGCGAAGACTTCACCGCCGAAGGCGAGCGCACCCGCGAGGAACTCGCCGCCTTCCTCGACGAGCTCGAAGCCGCCGCCGTCAAGTTCGAGGAGATGCGCGACCGCTCGCT